>CAWHIO010000045.1:0-98070 GCA_963829315.1 uncultured Alphaproteobacteria bacterium
TGCTTAAAGCGTTAGCTGCGCCACTAGTGAGTAAACCCACTAACGGCTGGCATTCATCGTTTACGGCGTGGACTACCAGGGTATCTAATCCTGTTTGCTCCCCACGCTTTCGTGCCTCAGCGTCAGTATCGGGCCAGTGAGCCGCCTTCGCCACTGGTGTTCTTGCGAATATCTACGAATTTCACCTCTACACTCGCAGTTCCACTCACCTCTCCCGAACTCAAGATCCTCAGTATCAAAGGCAGTTCTGGAGTTGAGCTCCAGGATTTCACCTCTGACTTAAAGACCCGCCTACGCACCCTTTACGCCCAGTGATTCCGAGCAACGCTAGCCCCCTTCGTATTACCGCGGCTGCTGGCACGAAGTTAGCCGGGGCTTATTCTTGCGGTACCGTCATTATCTTCCCGCACAAAAGAGCTTTACAACCCTAGGGCCTTCATCACTCACGCGGCATGGCTGGATCAGGCTTGCGCCCATTGTCCAATATTCCCCACTGCTGCCTCCCGTAGGAGTTTGGGCCGTGTCTCAGTCCCAATGTGGCTGATCATCCTCTCAGACCAGCTACTGATCGTCGCCTTGGTGAGCCGTTACCTCACCAACTAGCTAATCAGACGCGGGCCGATCTTTCGGCGATAAATCTTTCCCCGTAAGGGCTTATCCGGTATTAGCACAAGTTTCCCTGTGTTGTTCCGAACCAAAAGGTACGTTCCCACGCGTTACTCACCCGTCTGCCGCTGACGTATTGCTACGCCCGCTCGACTTGCATGTGTTAAGCCTGCCGCCAGCGTTCGCTCTGAGCCAGGATCAAACTCTCAAGTTGGACTTGAAACTTCAAACCGGCTGATCACAACGTTTGACGAGGTCCCACCATATTTATTGAACGCGATTCACATCGCGAACAACGATGGTGTAACCTATGTAAACGTGTACCGCCGAAGTCTTTCGTCCAGCCTCAATACTTCAAAACCCAAGTCCTAAAACTCAAGCCTTCAAGTAATCGAGACTCGCAAGGACTCCGCCGTCCACGTTTCTCTTTCTTCATCTTCACTTGTCAAACAGCCCGGGGTCCGAAAACCCCTCTCCCGTCGCGGGAGCCTTGCTCTGGAAACCCTCCCGAAGGAAGCCTTCCGAAGACCCTACTCGACGGCAAATGACAACCGATTGGCATCGGCTGTTGATTCACTCATCCTAGTGAGGAGCTTCACGGGCACGAAAACTTGCCTTGGCCAAGGGCCAAGACAGCGCCGCGCTCAGTGGGCGGTTTATAAGCCTGCCCGATCGGCGTTGTCAACGGCTGTTGTCAACAAATCGTCGCATCATGCAACAGAATCTCGAACCACGAAGAAGCCCCGATCTTTAGGGACTTTGCGCCGTACTTGAGCCACAATCCTGCGACGTTCTGGCGTTAGGTAGGTATTGAATCGCCGGGTGCCAGTGGGGGCTGCCGGCATTCAGATACTGGGGGATCGGCGATTATTCATCAACCCGTCGCCTTTTCCTTGCGGACGAGAAGCATCGAAGAGATCTGCACACCATCAGCGTTCGTGATGTCGGCCGTTCTCTCGGCCTTTGATTCACGAACATCCATGCGGTACGCCGCGCTCCCGGATCTCCCCTTCAGAGGGCGAATGCGGGCCATGAATGGGCGCGGGTCTGGTCGAATGTCGATGGAATTTGGGGGGACGGTGGTTTGAACCACAGGACGTCACGCGGGGGCGGCTACGGGCGCGAGACCGGGATCATCGATCTTGGTCATGAGCCGCCGCTATCCGTTGACGGCTCCGAGGCCGCGGTGATCGATCGCCGCCGCGTCTCCGTGCAGTGGTTTAGCGGCACTATCCTGACTGGCTTATGCGGCGCAGCCCTGATCGGCGGCGCCGTTTTTGCGTCGCTCGACGGCGAAATGACGTTTGCCAAGGTCCCCGAACGGGTCGAGGGCGCGTTGCGCGGCGCGTTCGGGGCCAACGACCACACCGCCAGCCTGCACAAGAGCGACCGGCTGCCGCCGCCCAGCGAGGCGACCGCGGCACGCAACGTGGTGCGGGTTTCGACCGTCACCCGCGTCGGCAACCGCGACGTCATGCGGGTGCGGCCGTTCATCCGCATCTCCGGCAATTTGTCGATGACGACCAGCGATCTCAGCGCCAAGATCCCGCCGTTCAATGCCCAGCGCATGCTGAGTGACGTCGGTGCCGCCGCGCCGGCCGCCTCCGAGGATCCGAATAACCCCGATGCGGTCGAACCCGATGCCGAGGTTTCCTTCGTCACCAAGGACCTCGCGCCGGTCCTGCCCAAGGCCAAGATCGCCGCGGTAATCGCGCTCGACGAGGTTCTGATGCGGGTCCGCGACGCCTCGAACTGGCGTGGCAATGGCGGGGTCCGCTACGCCGCCCTCGCCAATGCCACGGCCGACGCCAGCGGCGCGCAGTCCGGGCTGAAACTGGCTTACGCCACCGAAGGCACGTCCTCCGATCCCTATGCCGGCTTTGAAACCCGGGTGGTCCCCGAAAACGTCACCCTGCTGCCCAAGACGAAAGATCAGATCACCGGCGGCAATCCCACCGGGGAACGCGTTCACATCGTCAAGAAGGGCGATAGCGTCAGCTCGATCCTGCGCGAGCAGGGGGCCACGCCGGAAGAAGCCAAATCGATCGCCACCACGCTCGGCGCCCGGGGCCGCGACGGCGGGCTGAAGGAAGGCCAGAAACTTCGCATCCTGATGGCGCCCGCCGGGCCGGGCCAGCGGCTGCAGCCCTACCGGGTGATCGTCGCCAATGAATCCGCCGTCGAAGCGGTGGTCGCGCTATCCGATCTCGGCAAATACGTCGCCGTCGACGTCCAGAGCATGAACACCGTGACCGATACGGCCGACAACAGCGACGATGACGATGACGACGGCACCGGCGTGCGGCTTTATCAAAGCATCTACGAGACCGCGCTGCGCAACAAGGTGCCCGCCGCCGTCATCGAGGACATGGTCCGGATCTACTCCTACGACGTCGACTTCCAGCGCAAGGTCCAGCCCGGAGACTCCTTCGATGTGTTCTTCGCCGGCGAGGACGAAGGCTCCTCCATCACCGAAAAGACCGAAGTGCTGTTCGCCTCGCTGACGGTCGGCGGCGAGACCAAGAAATACTATCGTTTCCAGACCCCCGACGATTCCGTCGTCGACTTCTACGATGAGACCGGCAAGAGCGCGAAAAAATTCCTGGTCCGCAAGCCCGTCAACAACGCCATCATGCGATCCGGTTTCGGCAGCCGCCGCCATCCGATCCTGGGTTACGTCAAGATGCACACCGGCGTCGACTGGGCGACCCCCTACGGCACGCCGATTTTTGCTTCCGGCAACGGCGTGGTCGAAACCGCCGGCTGGGAAGGCGGCTACGGCAAATACGTCAAACTGAAGCACAATAACGGTTACGAGACGGCCTACGGGCACATGTCGGCCTTCGCCAAGGGGCTGGAGCCCGGCAAGCGGGTCCGCCAGGGCCAGGTGATCGGCTTCGTCGGTTCGACCGGGCAATCGACCGGCGCCCACGTCCACTATGAAATTCTGGTCAACGGCCGCTTCGTCGATCCGATGCGCATCAAGCTGCCGCGCGGCCGCTCGCTCGACGGGCCGCTGATGGCTGGCTTCGAGAAGGAGCGCGACCGTCTTGACGCCATGATGAGCAACCGCGGCGGCGCCGCGGCGCGGATCTCCGATGCCACCGGCGGCGTGCGGCAGACCAGCAATCGGTAACAACCCCGCGCCAAAGCGATCATGCCCGGGCATCGACCCGGGCATGACGATGTCACACCACGACGGCAATCTCAGTTCAGCTTCCGCTTCGGCGCCGGCGCCTCGAACTGGGCGATCTCGGCGTCTGCGGCGTTGGTTGAAGGTCAGCAGTTGTTGGAAAAAAGAAAAAAAAAAAAAAAAAAGAAAAAAGAAAAAAAAAGAGATAAGAAAAAAAAAAAAAAAGAAAAGAGAAAAAAGAAGATAAGAAAAAGAAGAAAGAAGAAAAAAAAAAAGAAAGAGAAAGAAGAAAAAAAAGAAGAAAGAAGAAAGAAAGAAGAGAAAGAAAAAAGAAAAGAAAAAAAAAGAAGAAAAGAAAAAAGAGAAAAAAAAAAAAAGAAGAATAAAAAGAAGAAGAGAAAAAAAAAAGATAAAAAAGAAAAGAAGAAAAGAGAAAAAGAAGAGAAAAAAAAGTGGACTATTCAGGAAAACTGAGGAGAGCAGCGGAGAGGTAAGTTCGAAGGAGTTAGAGGAAAGATAGAGAAGAAAGTGAATAAGAGAAAGGAAAGAGAGAGAAAAAAAGAAGAAAAAAAAGAGTAGAAGAATATAGAAAAAAAGGGAAAAAGGTAGATGAAGAATAGAGATAAATGAATATAGAAAGGGAGATAAATAGAGAGAAAATAAAAGTTAATAAAAATAGAGAGTAAAGATATAGTTAGAAGAGAGATTATAAAAATAAAGGAGGTAAGGGCCCTTAGAGCGGTGGTACAGGCAGGATAGTGGTATGATCGATATAAGTTATCAGCGGCGGCAAGGTTAGAGGGTAATAGAGCACGGACGAGCAGCAAGGCCCATGAGCGCGGCAGTGTCATCGAACGATTTTTGAAAATCGGAATTAAATATCTTGTAACATTGTACGGCCACTGTTGAAGAGAAAGTTCTTTAGCACTGGGGTAAAGGCAGATTTTAGATTGGAACGCATCGAACGCGCGATGCATGATAAATCGAACAACAGCGCATTGCGTGTAGCGCTGCTGATCTGTGTCGGGGTGAAGAGCAGGTCGAACTAGTCACTATTGCAGTTAGCGTTAGATACACCTGCGTCAGTCGGAACGGTCCGATTTTATCTCGTCGCTGTCGTCGGAAATTCAGAACCGGAATAGAGCGACACCGAACAGTAAATGCGGATAGACGCAGAAAATGGTGCCTTGTAGAACGCATTACTGAGCGAATAGCGCGTGGTAGATAACCATGGCGGTCTCCGGTCACTTACAGTACTTCAACGGACGCCGAATTCCTGCTTCCAAGATTCCGAGCTGCTTTCTGCGTTCATACAGGCCGTTGATGCCTTGCGGGGAATAGGCGGGGTGACCAAGATAGATCGGAGAGGAAACTAGAACAACATAGTCTTGGTCGCAGTAGGCCAGACAACGAAGCTTCACGAATACCGTCGCGGCGATCTGAAGGACATTGGCTGGGTCAATTGCGAGGTCCGGGTTATCCACCAGATCGAGCGGGCAACTCTTCCAGATTACGTCGTAGTTCTAGAGGCCGGTGAGCTGAAGGCAGCGCGGCCGAGAAAATAGAACGAGTCATCGGTATAGAGCAGATAGCCCATACGGCCATTGTAGACTTGTAGCACAAAGACAGCTCGTTCCTGACGAAGCTCTTGGTAGAAGAGAGAGTAGGAAACAGGGTATGAAAGACCTTCACGATAGCGAGGCAGAGTAGCTCAGGCTTTCCACCATGTTCTTACACCTCCGCATTCTTGGCTTATATGTCCCATGAAGTGGGCCATGCGCAGAGGGGTGTTGATGCAGAGCTTGCAAAGCACGAGAGCGGTGGCAGCGATACCCTGTATCAGGATGGGTTTCGCGCGAGGCCAGTTTTTCTAAAACATCGCAAGTGTAAGTATTGGCCAGGCCGCGCGGGCGGGCGGCGGCACATCGGGGATGGCGTACGGCAAGGCTTGGGCGCGGGCACGACATCGGTCGGTCGATGCTGGCGATCGGCGCTATCGATTGCTGATCATCGAGCACGGCAACCGCTGACGGGCTGATCAGGGCCGCGGTATCGTCGAAGGCCTTCTGCAAACCGGCGGTGCCGCCGTCTGGCCACTGCTGGAGATAGAGTTCTTTCGGACTAGGATTGCGGTTGTTCGCTGCTTCGAACTCCTCAAACGCGCGCAACGTCATCAACCCAAACACCGCGCATAGACTGGTAGGGCTATAGATTTGCTCTGCCGTAAAATGCAGATAGAACTAGTAGTCGTCGCGGTTTCCGTTCCACTACGCCTGCTTGAATAGAAAGGGCCCTATCTGGTAGGCAGTGCTGTCATCGGAGATTTTCGAGCGGAATTGCGCCACGCACAGCAGATAATGCGGCTAGACGGTAAAGAACACGCCCTCCCGATGCACACTGGGAGAACAGGCCTAGATCTATGCTCATGGCTGCCTACTCACTTGACAGATATAGACATCAAACAAGGACGCTAGGATTTGGTCTGCACGGCGCGCAGGGCAACGGCGGTTGCAGAGATTAAGAGCACCAGATCAATGGATTTTCGCTCCAATACTAGCTGAAACAGCAAAGCGCATCTGCTACGAGCAGCTGGTTTTCGAGGCCAATAGAAGGTCACGCAAATAGAACATGACGTCCTTGGTGAGAAATACAGACGGCGCCTTTTGATAGGCCAAGAGAAACGCAGACAAGGCTTTGCGCGCCGGCGAGCCTATGGGCGAGAGATCGATGTCGTTCGGCCGGCACAAGACCTTCAGCGCGGTCTTCAGATCATCCGGTTTCATCGCGTTGTTTTCGAACGCCACGACACGCGTCGGCGCGGGCGCAACATTGTTGCACTGACCGCCTTTGTAGGCGGGCTGCTGCTTGGCAGGAGGGGCAACGACGACCACTTTACTGCTGTGGCGGGGACAGCAACGTGTCGGAGCCGGAGATCGGCGCAGCAGTGCTCTGGGCATCGGAGACCGCGACTGGATAGGGCAGCCTGAGATTTTGCCTGGTCCGCATTCTGTTCGGCATTTGCGACGGTCTTGGAAAGGCCAATGAGAGCGGAGGCTATCGTACCAGCTAGATAGAAGAAGTAGGGAAAAGGACAGAGATATAGGCAGAGAGTATAAGATAAAAGGAGTTATAGTTTAAGTGTGTAGTAAAAGGCATATATGAACATATAAGAGTAAATAAAAGAGGACAGTGTTTAAAGATAGGCTAGAAACTGGGTAAGAAACGACTGGACAGAGTAGCTAAGCAAAGACTATGCGTAGTAGGACTAGTACGCTAAGACAACGAGGTGGCAGCGACTGAAAGGATGGTTTTATGTAAAGGCGGGACCTTCGCTACCAAGGTAGATGCAGAGCTCAGAGCGAGGGACGCCAAAGATAGAGAAAAAAAAAAACTACTGCACTACTATGGAAAGGAGAGATAAGTAGAAGAGATATAAAATGTAGGAGATATAAGTAAGAGAGGTAAAAATAAGATATAGAAAAGAGGAATGAGAAGAAGGGGAAGAAAAGAAGAAAGAAGAGTGAGGTATGGGCTATGAAAGAGAAAGAGTATAAAGAGAAGAGGAAAGGAAATAGTAAAGGGAAGTATGGGGAAAAACTGAGAAGAAGTACAGAGAGATACAGATAAAGAAACAACGAAGACAGCAATGAACAATGTGAAAGAACGCAAAGATAGCTCTAGAAAGAAAAAAGAAAAAGATGAAAGAGAGACGAAACAAAAGACAACTAAACTACGACTAAGGATAGAAGAGAAGGCAACTAAGAACACACAATGAAGTACAATCAAAGGCATACCTCTAGACATACTCTGTCTATCACTAGCTTTTACTAGGTACAATGATCAAGAGCTCCGGCCCGTCATGTTCGACGACTGCAGCGTTCAGATTGGAGGCGACGATCGCAAAGGCGCGCTGCATGTCATCGACCACGTCGCGGCGGCGGGTATTGATGTTGCGGACCAGCACGCGCCAACGAGCGTGTTCGCTGGCATCGGCGGACTCCCGCCAGAAGCGCAGAATGAAAACCTGATCCAGCAGCGGTCGTTGTGAGTTCATGAGCCGAGCATTCGCATGGCCTGAACTCGGGACGATCGTGCGATCGGTTTCGGGAATCTCGACTTCCGGTCACGAGCGGTCTGCGAGACGGTCCCGGCGGATGCGACCCGGATCACGGCAGGATCACGGCGCGGCCGGGCAAGCCGGGGCTCTGCCCGGCGACACGGTCGATCGGGGCTTTAGGGGAAGGCGGCGGCCCGGGACTTGCCGCTGCGCCTAAAGCGCGAAATGCTGGCCTGTCGTCACGGCTCAGCAGCCGCGCGCGCAAATGCTGAACGTTTTCGGCATTATGCAGATCTCTGATCTCTTCGATGATCGCGCGCGTCGCCGGAAGCGGCGAAATGCCGAGCTCTTTTCGGATCATGCCGATCCAGTGATCGTAGTACCGAATGGCGTCGATCCGTCTTTCATCGAGCGCGAGCAGGGTCAGAAGATGCCGAACCAGCTCCTCGCGATAGGGATCGAAGCGCAGCGCGTGACGGGCGAGCAGGATCGCATCGTGATAGCGGCTACAAAGCCCGAGGTGACGGACGATGATCATGGCCGACTGGACAAAAAGAGAGTGCAATCGCTCGCGCTCCTCCAAAATCCATTCGGCATCTTCGCCGTCCAGGAACGGCCCCTCGTAGCGGTATAGAACGGCGAGGATCTCGCCTGCGATCTCGGACGGCTCCAGATCCGCATCTCGGCACCGCTGAGAGTCAGTCTGCGCGGCTTCGAGCAGCGCCCAGGTGTCGACATCCAGCCACGGCGTCCTTTCCAGGATGGTCTCGGGACCAACTGTCCTCAAGCTGAGGCCTTCCTGGTATTCGGGAGACGACGCAAGCAGCTTCCGCAGCCGCCAGACCGCGGAGTTCATGGCGCGACGGCCCTCTCGGCACTCGAGCTCCGGCCAAAACAGGTCGATCAGCCGCTCGCGACGATGCGGGCGATCCGGAAAAGTGAAAAGGAAACCGGCCAATCGCCGTCCCGCTGGGCCGAGGTCAGACCAAATCTGTTCGTTGCTACGGGTAACTCGGCTGGCGCCCAGCAAACTGACGGTCAACACGGACGACCCTCCCGCGCAAACACAACTAAACGAAAATGCCACTTCTGGATTTCAGCCATTCGAGCTTGAAATTCCAGCTTCAGTTCAAAATTGCAGTCTCATCCAAAAATTGCAGCCTCTCAAAAAATCGCGCGAGACTAAGGCTTCCGTTCAATCAAAAAATCTAGCTGACCAGAGTTGATGGCTGCGTACCCGATGAAGGATCGGTCCCAATAGGATAAAGAGAATACTCTATTCTATTGCGGCTGCAATAACAGCGCTGCGCACCGCAGAGCCCGAACTGAACGTCGGGATTGTGGGTAGGGTGCAGCGCGGTTGTGCAAGATGAATTTGCAGCCAAAGCGATAAATAGCAAAGCATGTATCTTTTAAATCAGCAACTGAAGCAGGACGGTGACGGCTCGAGCTGTTGGAATACGGACGCCGAAGAAAAATGAAAAAATAAAATAAAAGAAAGATAAGAAGATAAGATGAGAAAAAAGATGAAGAGAGGCCGCTCGATCGACGGGCAGCTGATGGCGAAACTCCGGAAGAGGCGCGATCGTCGAGAAGCTGTGACGAAATCGAGGCGGCGACGCCGCGGATCAAGAAGCGACAGGCGGCGAGAGGCAAAAAACAAAAAGATAGGAATAAAAGGAGAAATAAAGATAAAGAGAAAGAAAGAAAGATAGAAGAAGAATATAAAGATAGAAGAGAGGAAAAAAGATAAGAAGAAGAGAGAAAGAAGAAAGAAGATAGAGGAAAGGGAGAAGAGAAGAAAGGAGAAAAAGAAAGAGAAAGCTAAGGCAGGATAGTACTGGAACGAGGAGGGAGGAGATTGTAGAAAAAAAGGAAAATGGTATATATAAGAGAAAAAGAGACAGAGAAAAGGGAAGCAGCAAGGAGAAGAGGAACAATACGCTGACGAATGACAGCGAGAGGCTGACAACGCTGTTGCGGTCGAACAGTGCCCAGGCCATGAGCGCGAACAACGCGACAAGGCCGACCGATGCGCCGTATAATAAAAAGGAAGAAGAAAGAAGAAAAAAAAAGAATGTAAAGGGAGAAAAGAAATATGATAAAGGAAATAAGATTAATGTAGGTAAGAGATAGAAGGGATAAGAGGTGGAGAGAAAAGAGATGGAAGAAGATGAAAGGAGATAAGATGGAAATAAGAAGAGAAGGTAAATAGATGGTAAAAAGATAGAGAAAAGAGAAGAAAAGGAGAGATAAGAGATGGATAAGAAAAATAAAAGAGAGAGAGGATGGAAATAATAAGATGGAAAAGGGAATGTGAGAAGAAGGGGAGAGAAATAAGAGAGGAGGGAAAAATGAAAGATAGGACAAACGAAAAACTGTGCGACGATGCTAACCTGATCTTCGGCGCGTTTCTGTTCAACTCACCCTGGATCTACGAATTGGCGGCAGCAGGGCTCGGGAGAACGCCCAGACAACGCCGACATCCTCACGCGATGGTGGCGATCGCCGCACAGCCGCGTTCGACGGTTGAGAAGAGAGACTAACCTGATCGACGGATAGAGGACCCTGGTATCGCCAGGATGCTGGGCTACAGCAAACCGCAAAACGCCAAGACGGTAGAGACGAGGACGGCAAGAAAGGCGCACTGGCGGCGATGGAACACTGAGCTGCTGTCCAGAACCGCCACGACTCACTACGAGCCACTGAGAACAAGAAGTGCAGACATTACAACGCGCCGCGACGGGCGCGACAGGAGGAGATACATGAGGCGTCTCACGAGTGACGACGTTAACAGGGAGATAGGTAGGGAGGAGGGAGTGACCATCGAAGAGATCAAAGGAACAGGCGAGACAGAGGAAGAATAGAAGGAGAGCTCAGGCGTGGATCGACAACGACGAGCCGCTCATGAACGAGTGACAGGTCGTTGGCGACCGGAAGCGTGCGCCAACTCATCGACATACTAGTCGAGCTTCGATACCTAACGGAGAATATGAGAATGAGCGAGGTTTTTATAGAGCCGTTCAGTTATGAGTCAGTCTATGGCCGCGCATCCCAAGTGCGGGATGTGTTGTCGTGTGCCTGATCAGTTCAGCTTCCGCTTCGGCGCCGGCGCCTCGAACTGGGCGATCTCGGCCGTCTGCGGCGCCTTGCCGTTGAAGGTCAGCACGTTGCCTTCGGTTGAAATGGCGACGCGGTCGCCGTCCTTGACCTCGCCGGCAAGGATCATCTCCGCCAGCGGATCCTGCAGATTGCGCTGGATCACCCGCTTCAGGGGCCTTGCGCCATAGGCCGGATCCCAGCCCTTGGCGGCCAGCCAGTCGCGCGCGGCGGCATCGAGCGTTAGCGTGATCTTGCGCTCTTCCAGCAGCTTCAGCAGCCGGCCGAACTGGATCTCCACGATCCGCCCCATCTCGCTCTTCTGCAGCCGGTGGAACAGGATGATCTCGTCGACGCGGTTGAGGAATTCGGGCCGGAAATGCGCCCGCACCGTGCCCATCACCTGCTCGCGCACCGCCGAGGTGTCCTCGCCTTCCGGCTGGTTGACCAGGAATTCCGAACCGAGATTCGACGTCATGATGATCAAGGTGTTGCGGAAATCCACGGTGCGGCCCTGGCCATCGGTCAGGCGGCCATCATCCAGCACCTGCAACAACACGTTGAAGACGTCGGGATGGGCCTTTTCGATCTCGTCGAACAGCACCACCTGATAGGGCCGCCGCCGCACCGCTTCGGTGAGCGCGCCGCCCTCGTCATAGCCGACATAGCCCGGAGGCGCGCCGATCAGCCGCGACACCGAGTGCTTCTCCATGTATTCGGACATGTCGAGGCGCACCATCGCGGTCTCGTCGTTGAAGAGATATTCGGCCAGCGCCTTGGTGAGTTCGGTCTTGCCGACGCCGGTGGGGCCCAGGAACATGAACGAGCCCATCGGGCGGTTCGGATCCTGCAGTCCGGCGCGCGAGCGGCGCACCGCGGTTGCGACCGCATGCACGGCTTCGGCTTGGCCGACGACCCGGTTGCCGAGGCTGTCTTCCATTTTCAGGAGCTTGTCCTTCTCGCCTTCCAGCATCTTGTCGACCGGCACGCCGGTCCAGCGCGAAACCACCTGCGCGATGTGGTTGGCGGTGACCGCCTCCTCCATCATCTCGCCGGCGTTTTCCTTGGCCTCGATCTCGACCAGCTTCTTCTCCAGTTCGGGAATCCGGCCATAGGCGAGTTCGCCGGCGCGCTGGAATTCGCCGCGGCGCTGCGCGTTGGCGAGTTCGATGCGAAGCGCGTCGAGTTCGCTCTTCAGTTTCTGCGCATTCGACAGCTTGTTCTTCTCCGCGCTCCAGCGCGAGGTCAGGGCCGCCGACTTCTCCTCCAGATCGGCCAGCTCCTTTTCCAGCGTCTGCAGGCGGCTTTTCGAGCCAGCGTCGCTCTCCTTCTTGAGGGCTTCCTGCTCGATCTTGAGCCGGATGATTTCCCGGTCCATCGAATCGAGCTCTTCCGGCTTGGAATCGACCTGCATCTTCAGCCGCGCCGCCGCCTCATCCATCAGGTCGATGGCCTTGTCGGGCAGAAAGCGGTCGGTGATGTAGCGGTTCGACAGCGTGGTCGCGGCCACCAGCGCCGAATCGGTGATACGCACGCCGTGGTGCTGCTCGTATTTGTCCTTCAGGCCGCGCAGGATCGAGATGGTATCCTCGACCGTCGGCTCGGAGACGAAGATCGGCTGGAACCGGCGCGCCAATGCCGCGTCCTTTTCGACGTGCTTGCGATACTCATCGAGCGTGGTCGCGCCGATGCAATGCAGTTCGCCCCGCGCCAGCGCGGGCTTCAAGAGGTTGGACGCATCCATCGCGCCATCGGCCTTGCCGGCGCCGATCAGGGTATGCATCTCGTCGATGAACAGGATGATCGAGCCTTCGGCCGAGGTGACCTCCTGCAGCACGGCTTTCAGCCGCTCCTCGAACTCGCCGCGGTATTTCGCGCCCGCGATCAGCGAGCCCATATCGAGCGACAGCAGTTTCTTGTCCTTGAGGCTTTCCGGCACGTCGCCGTTGAGAATCCGCAACGCCAGACCTTCGACGATCGCGGTCTTGCCGACGCCGGGCTCGCCGATCAGCACGGGATTGTTCTTGGTGCGGCGGGAAAGCACCTGGATGGTGCGACGGATTTCCTCGTCGCGCCCGATCACGGGGTCGAGCTTGCCCTCGCGCGCCGCCTGGGTCAGGTCGCGCGCATATTTCTTCAGCGCGTCATAGGCGTTCTCCGCCGTGGCGCTGTCGGCCGTGCGGCCCTTGCGCAGGGCTTCGATCGCGGCATTGAGATTTTGCGGCGTGACGCCGCCCTTGCGCAGCACGCCGCCGGCCTCGCCGTCCTTCTCGAGCGTTAGCCCGAGCAGCAGCCGCTCGACGGTGACAAAACTGTCGCCGGCCTTCTCGGCGGCTTTTTCCGCGGCATCGAACGCGCGAGCGAGATCGGGCGCGAGATAAACCTGCCCGGCGCCGCTCCCGGAAACCTTTGGCAGCTTGTTGAGCGCGTCCTCGGTGGCTTTGAGGATCGCGCGGGAGTTACCCCCGGCGCGGTCGATCAGGCCGCCGGCGAGGCCCTCGGCGTCGTCGAGCAGCACCTTCAGCATATGCAGCGTTGAGAACTGCTGGTGGCCGTCGCGCACCGCAAGCGATTGCGCCGACTGGATGAAACCGCGTGCGCGCTCGGTGTATTTTTCAATATTCATGTCATTCCCTCAGCCTGCCGCTCGGCCCCTAAGGCACCGCCACGGCATCTTCATTGGGTTTACGCGGGTCCGCATTGACATTCCTCAACCGGCCGCGACCGTCACCGACGCTCACGCCGGCTTGAGGCAAATGTGGGAATGGGTCCGGCGAACCGGAAGAGGCGAATTCACAAATTCGTGTGCGCTGGCGCCCGATCCCGGAATCTCCTAAAAAGCCGGATGTCCGCAAGCCCGCCCGCGCAAGTCGCCAGCCTTTACCGTTATCCCGTCAAGGGCCTGTCCCCGGAACCGCTGCCGCGGGTCGCGCTTGGCGTCGGCCAGACCTTTCCGGCCGACCGGCGCTACGCCATCGAAAATGGCCCGAGCGGCTTTGATCCGCTGGCGCCGGGGTGGCTGCCCAAATCCCGGTTCCTAATGCTGATGCGCAACGAGCGGCTGGCGGCCTTGCGGACCCATTTCGAGGACCCCAGCAATCTCCTGACCATTCGGGAGGGCGATCAGGTGGCCGCGCGCGGCGATCTGGGGACGGCGGCGGGCCGGGCCGCCATCGAGCAGTTCTTCACGGCGAATTTCGCTGGCGAACTCAAGGGGCCTCCGAAGGTCCTGTCAGGCGGCGGCCACAGCTTTTCCGATGTCGCCCGAAAAGTCGTCTCCATCATCAATCTTTCCAGCCTGGCCGCCATCGAAGGCGCCGTCGGCCAGAGCGTCCATCCGCTGCGGTTTCGCGCCAATCTCTACGTCTCGGGCTGGCCGGCCTGGCACGAATTCGAGCTGCTCGACCGAACGCTCGCGATCGGCGATGTCCGCCTCAAGGTCGTGAAGCGGATCGCGCGCTGCGCGGCCGTCAACGTCGACCCCGACCGTGCCGTGCGCGACCTCGAGATGCTGCCCATGCTGATGCGCCGGTTCGGCCACGGCGATTGCGGCGTGTATGCCGAGGTCATCGCCGGCGGCGCCATCGGCGTCGGCGATACGATCGTCACGGAAGCGAGATTGGATTGATGCGTAATGGCATCGGAAGTGCGCTCCCTATCCAGCGTGCGGGCAGGGCTATCGCATGATTGGGTTCGAAGCAGCCTTCTCTCTCTGCAGCTCCGGAGCGTTCTTCTCCCCTCAGCCCGCCGGCATGACGTAGGCGTAGATCCGGCCGCGCGAGATCGGCGCTTCCCTGACGCGGTTGCCATTGTTGCCGGAGATCATGATCGGATTACCCGAGGCGTCGATGCCGGTGATGATCCCGACATGTCCGCCGCCGCGCCGCCCCATCACCGCGATGGCGCCGACCTGCGGTCCGGAAACGCGTTGACCGTAGCTGGCGAACGAGCGCGCCATGTCCGAGCCGGTGCCGCGATAGCCGGAATGCTGCAGCACCATGTTCATGAACCGAGCGCACCATAGCCTGCCGCGGCCAGTCGGGTTGCCGCCGAGGTAACGGCGTGCTTCGGCGACCACGTTGGACGAACCAAAGCCGCCTGACGCGCCGGTGTCGCCGGAGAAGGTGCCCGACGGCAGGCTGGCATTGGCGTCGGCAAGCCCGCGCGAATTCATCTGTGCGACGGCACTATCCCAGCGCGAGCCGCGCGCGATGCCGCGATGATGGCGATAGGCGAAATGCCGCCACGCATGATGCCCATGCGCATAGCGCGCGGCGCCGTGGTGAGACCTTGCCGAGTGAATTCTTCCTGAGTGAGATCTGGCTGAGGCCGGAGTGGCCGAGGCGACGATGGCCGCCGAGCAAAGTGCCAACGCGACGACACGGGGTGAACCGATCCGAAACGACCGGCAGAACGCAATCAACCGAACCATACTTACTCCTGTTTGAGCCCCCATTCTGAGCCCCCGTCAGGCGACGGCTTGGTGCGCCGCCGCATTCGGAAGGCCCCGTTAAGTGTCGCGATGTGGCGACAGCAAGGCAGCCCACGGCGCTGGGCGCATAGCTGCAAGGTGATTCCTTGACGACGGAACCGGTTCCGCCTCAATACAGCGGGAACTTTCAAAGCGCAGTTCGTGCATTCGGCTCACAAGAGGAGACTTCCAAAATGCCCCACGCCGTATCCAGCGACAATGTCCGCCTCTATTTCGAGGAGGCGGGCAGCGGAACGCCGATCATCTTCCTGCACGAATATGCCGCCGACCACACCAATTGGGAACCGCAGATGCGCTACTTCTCGCGCGGGCATCGCTGCATCGCCTATTCCGCGCGCGGCTATACCCCCTCCGATGTGCCGCCATCGCCGGATTCCTACACCTACAAGCATTTCTACAGCGACGCGCTCGCCGTGCTCGATCATTTGAAAATTGCCAAGGCGCATTTCGTAGGCCTCTCGATGGGCTCCTATTCCTCGCTGCAGGTCGGCCTCAACGCGCCCGGGCGCGCGCTGTCGATGACGCTCGCCGCCGTCGGCTCCGGCTCTTCGATCGAAAATCTCGACGCCTTCCGCCAGCAATGCCGGGCCAATGCCGAGCAATACGACACGATCGGTTCGGCCGAAGTGGCGAAAGCGACGCGCGAGGCGCCGAGCCGGATTCCTTTCCTGCTGAAGGACCCGCGCGGCCACGCCGACTTCTACAATGCGCTGGCCCGCCATGACGCCAGGGGCTCGGCCAACACCATGCGCAGCTTTCAAGGCGGCCGGCCCTCGATCTACACCCTGACCGACGCGATCCGGAAAGTTGTGACACCGGCGCTGATCATCTGCGGCGACGAGGACGACGCCTGCATCGAGCCGAGCCTGTTCCTGAAGAAACACCTTCCGGCAGCGGGGCTGGCGATGTTTCCGAAATCGGGTCACGTGCTCAATCTGGAAGAGCCGGCGCTGTTCAACGAAATGGTCGAGCGCTTCATCGCGCTGGTCGAGGCCGGGCGCTGGGGCGCGCGCGATCCGAGGTCGATGACGCCTTGAGCGCGATCGTCATTCCGAGGCGATGCGAAGGCATAAAACTACGATGCGCAATTGCACATCGGAGAATTCAGAGCGCAGGGCGGATTAGCGAGAGCGTAATCCGCCATTCGTCGGCAACAAAGAGTTGCGCTCCGAGGGCCGGGTTTGACCACAAGCGGACATCAGAAAGACGATTAGCGAGGTGCTTCGCGCATCCCGGCGGCTCAAGAGATTTTCTGACCGGCGCTGACAGCGTCGCGCAATTGTTTCGCCAACGCCTGCAATAGCCTCCATCCGATGGTCCCGTTGCTTTCGACAAGCGGACGGAATTCCCAGAAGGTGAGCGCGTAACAAACCAGGTCGGTCGCAGCCGTTACCGTGGCCGATCGGGGACCGCCATCTATCAAGGCTACTTCGCCGAAGTACTGGCCGCGGCCGAGCGTAGCGAGGTTGACGCCTTTACTCGAAACGCTTGCCTCTCCGGATTCGATGATGAAGAAGGCGGCGCCGCCCGAGCCCTCCATGATGACGGTCTCGCCCTTCGCAAACCGACGTTCCTTGAGCAGGCGCGCGATCTGCTCGGACTGCCTTCGATCCATGCCCGCGAACAGTTCGACGCGTTGGAGGGAAGCGACCGGGTCTTGCCGCGGCGGGCCGGGGTCGGGCAGCTCGCTACGCGCCTTCCCGGTGGTGACGGCGCGACACTGCAACAGATAGAGCGCCCCATCCTGAAATGCCCATTCAATGTCACGGCGCGGGCCGTAGACTTTCTCGCACCGCAGAGCGAGTTCACCCAACGCCACGAGTTTGGCATCGTCGAGGCAGATCTGATTCACTTGCGCGGGTGGCACCGGCTGCTCGAAGGTGCCTCCGTTCGGGAGCGAACGAATCGCAATGCGTTTGCGCCCGGCCTTGCGCTCCAGCACTCGACCGGAACGATCGAGGCGGAAGTGATCTGGGATGACGAGGCCGGCGACCACGGCCTCACCTAATCCCCAACTCGCTTCTATCAGCCGCTCGTCCGCGCCGGTGACGGGATGCTCCGTGAACATGACCCCGGCGGCATCGGGGTTAAGCAGCGTTTGCACGACAACGCCAACGCTTGGCCTGGTGAACAGGTCGACCCGTTGACGGTAGGTGATGGCCGAGTCCGAATTCGCTGACCACCAGACTTCACGAATGGCGGCGGGCACGTCGGCCGCCGAATGGACATTGAGCACGGTCAAATGCTGCCCGGCGAAACTTGCCGCCGCGCCGTCCTCATCGACAGCGGACGAGCGGACAGCGAACGGCGCCGACAGGCCAGCGACCGCCTTCATCACTTTTTCGATCGCCTTTTCATCGCCCGAGGCAACAGCCTCGACCAGGTCACCCGATAGCGCCACGCCGGGCGGGACCGGCAGGCCCTGTCGAACAGCATCGCCAAGCCCCACGGCCTTCGACCCAAAGAGCGATGTTTCGCGTGCCTTGCTGAAAGGAACGACCTTCTTCACCCGAGCACCGTGACCTCGCCGGTATCGCCATCCACACGAACGAGAACGCCATTGGCGATTCGTTCGGTCGCCTCGCGCGTGCCAACAACTCCGGGGATGCCGTATTCGCGGGCGACGATCGCCGCATGCGAAAGCAGGCCGCCATTGTCGGTGACAATCCCGCCGAGCAACGGGAGAAGGATGTTGAAGGCTTCGGTCGTTGACTCCGTCACCAGCACGTCACCCTTGACGATTTGCCCGAACTCGGAGGGACCGGAGACGCGGCGGGCGGGTCCTTCGTAAATGCCCTTGCTCGCCGCAATGCCGTACAGGATTTTTTCTTCGTTCTGTGCCTGGGAACTACCGAAGACGTGGCCAAGGCCGATGAACATCGCGCGCATCACACGGCCGACCGATGGGGGCAACGCCGCGAGGTCAGGCGGAGGCGGCGCTGGCGGGCCAAGCGATGCCGGCACGTCTTTGGCGGTGTAGGCCGCGCGGTATGCGGCGCGGCTGGCAAGCTCGTCTGCGGACGGACCGCCGTTCCCGGCCACCAAAGCGCACATTTCGTCGAGGCTTGCGTCCAGCATGAGATGGGGATTGGCGAGACGACCGCGTTGCGCCATCCGCCGGCCAGCCGCAAGGGCGGCGCGACGCATGATACCCGCGGCCCATATGTCGCTGTAGACGCCACGCTCGTCGCGGAGACGATAGGTCAGGCGGGCCTCGCCGAGCAACTCGTCGAACTCGCCGCGGTGCGCGTCAGGTACCATGGCGCGGACTTCGGCAATGCGCGCATCAACGTCCGAAACGGCTTGAGTTTCTCCGGAGACAGCGATGCGCATGGCTCTGAGGAGCGCATCGGGCAGCTCAAGCGCGGTGGGCTCGGCGATGTCAAAGCCATCGATCAGGCGGTTGCCGACCAGATCAAGGTAGCCGGAGACAGCCGCGCCTGTTTCGCCAGCCAGTGCGCGCAGGCTTGCGAGCACTTCCGCAGGGTCGCCGGCAAACTCGAGAATCTTGCGGGCAGCCTGGTCCGCCGCGAACGACTTCCTCAGTCGCTCCATCTCCTCGGAACCACCTGAAGACACCTCCGCCGAACCGCGCATGAGTCCCAACAGGTCGGATGGCGGCAGACCTGTCCAGTCACCGACATGCGCGAGGAAGTCCGAGGTTGGGAGCACGGCGCCGGCCGTGAAACCCATGTGCTGCGCGATCATGGCCGAGTGGTGGTCGCGACAGCGCCTCAGATACGCAATCAGTTCGGCGTCCGACAGTGCGTTCGGATCGACGGCTTGCAACTGCCGGTGTTTGGCGATGGCGGATGGCTTGCGGTTTTCGTCCCAGTCGCGAAGCTGCTCTCGCCAGAGCTTCTGCGCATAGACCTGTTCGGCGCGCTGAAAGCGCTGGGGGATTTCCGCGTCTGGAGCCGGCAACACCTGATTGTAGCCGAAGCCGTTCACGTAGCCCATTTGGAGACCGTCGATCAGCAGCCCGTAGAAACGAGCAAAATCGTTGGTGCCCTGTTTGAACGAAGGGGGATGCGTCTCCTGGAAGTAGCGCGTCATCGGGCGCGGGAAGTGCACGGGGTCCTGCTCCCATGATCCTGGCCCCGGCGGTTCAAAAGTTAATCTGGTCGAGGCGTCTGACACAGTCATGGCGGTTCCTCTCTGAGACAGCCCGGGGATCTCGGGGCGCCGCTGGTAAACATTCCGGGATTGTTTGGGTGGCTGGCCTCGGAGGCCAACCGCGCGAACTAATCAAGTATTTCACGGAATGAACTTTTGAAATATATCGACGCTAGCATCCGGCAGGTTGCCCGTGAAGCCATTGCCGGCGCGGCTACGCCGACCCGGCCCGGATGTCGGCTATTGACCCGCCATTTTCGGCCAGCATAGCTCTCAGTCAGACAAGAACCCGGAATGGTCGTCGTGCTCAGAAGTCCATTCATATCGTTTGCCGTCACTTTATGGACCTTGGCGTCCGTCCTTCCTGTTAACGCAGGCGGGCTCGAGGACGCACAGGCAGCGATCACTATGGGCGACTACGTAACCGCCCTGGGTTTACTCGGGACCCTGGCGGATCAAGACGACCCCCATGCTGAACGCCTTCTCGGGATCATGTACGTCAAAGGCCTGGGCGTTCCGCAGGACTACGCTTTGGCAATGAGGTGGCTGCGACTTGCCGCGGACAAGGGGTTGCCGGACGCGCAGAATGAGGTTGGGTTTTTGTATCAGCAAGGCCAGGGTGTCGAGCGAAACGAAGCCGAGGCGGTGAAATGGTTTCGCCTTGCTGCGGATCGGGGTGGTTTGGTCGTCGCCCAAAACAATCTCGCGGATAGCTATGTTCTGGGACTCGGCGTGCCGCAGGACTTTGGCGAAGCCTTCAAGTGGTATCGCATCGCTGCGGATCAAAGCTCTTCCTACGCGGAAAATGTTCTTGGCGTCGCGTACGAACACGGTTTTTACGTCGCACAGGATGATGCCGAGGCATTTCGATGGTACCGCCGCGCGGCGAACAAGATTTACGAGCGACCCGGCAGCACGTGGATACACAGCCCGTATTACAATATCGCGGCCATGTATGCGTCAGGTCGCGGCACGGCTCAGGACTATGTCCGGGCGCTCATGTGGTTCACTTTGGCCATAGCGTTTGGCGATACGAAGCCGCCTGCAGCGCTCGGCATCAAGCTGGTCGACACGTCGAAATTCACGGCGTTGGAACAACGGGACCGGCTTATGGCGCTTATGACGAGCCCGCAAATTTCGGAAGCGGAAAGGTTGGCGCGCGAGTGGGGGCCACATCCCATCGTGACAATTGAACGCGGAACAAAATAAATCCGCATCGCTTGCTAAAATCTACAGTTTGGACCGATCCGTCCAACGTTATTCCCCCGCCTTCGGCCAACCCACCTAACGGCATGGCACAGACATGCGATCGCGCCCCGGCTTATTCGGCGATCGGTGCGTTGGAGCATATGATAAGCGATCTAACTTGCAGAGCGCCGCTCATAGCCTGGCTCAGCCAGATCATTCCAGGCGCGGATTCGATTTCAATCGCCCATGCCTGCGGGACTGCCCCTGCCCGACGGGCAAATCACTGGTTGTTCGCGAGCTTCCGTCCAGCCCTCGCAGCAAAAATAAATCGCTTCACGATCCGGTAGAAGCAGATTTATTGATTCCGCATCCCGCCTCGATGAAGAGGGGCGTTACGGCCGATCGTCACGAAACGTGAGCGCGGGATGCGATGGACGCGAGGGCACCGGGCGCAATGTTTGCGCGGACGAGCGGCGCTTTCGCGGACGGCGAAGTCGTGTGGTCCTGACGCCCCGACGCTGGCGTCAAGTTGGCGGGAGCAATTCCGCTGGCGACAGTGGCAAGAAAGCCCGGTCACTGGGGAGAGCGCGAAGCAAACCGTTAAAACCATTGCGCGGGGAAGGCCGGATGATTTGGCTGAACCTGTGGTGACCGCCGCCTGCGTTTTTTGTGGCGGGCCATGGGTGCGGCCAGCACCCGGTCTTCCCCGCGCCCTCTTCGGGCCGGTTGGTCCCAGCAAAGCTCGGGCGCATCGCGCCGCGAGGTTGCGGAGTTGTGCCTTCCCGGTTGTTTGACATTCGAATCAGCGGACACGCGAGCGGACAAGTGAACCGTCATTGCGAGCCAACGGGTCGCGCGAATGCGCGCCCGATGACAGGCTCCGCGAAGCAATCCATATTTCGGATCTTGATAGGTATGGATTGCTTCGTCGCTTTGCTCCCTTGCGCAAACGCTTCGCGTTTGTCGCAGGCAATGACGAGGCCTATTTATTCTTCTCCGCACGGCTCAGCAGGAACACGCCCTGCTCGCCGAACATGTTCCAGAACCACCAGGGCGCGCTGAGCCGCAGCGGCCGGCCGTAAAGATCGAGCGCGACCGCGCGTTCCATCTTGACGTTGATCTCGTCGCAGAGCTGCACGAAATCCTTGATGGTGCAAAAATGGATATTCGGGGTGTCGTACCAGGTGGCGGGTAGGTTTTCGGTGCGCGGCATATGCCCGCCGACCAATAGCTGCAGCCGCATCCGCCAGAACCCGAAATTCGGGAACGAGACGATGGCGCGCCGCCCGATCCGCAGCAGATTCTCCAGCACCACGCGCGGCTGCCGCGTCGCCTGCAAGGTCTGCGACAGGATCACGTAGTCGAAGGCGTCGTCGGGATAGTTGACGAGGTCGGTGTCGGCGTCGCCCTGCACCACCGCAAGCCCCTTGGCGACGCAGCGGTTGACGCCCTCGCGCGACAGCTCGATGCCGCGGCCGTCGATGCCCCGGCTTTCGAGCAACAGCAACAGGTCGCCGTCGCCGCAGCCGACGTCGAGCACCTTGGAGCCGCGCTCGACCATTTCCGCCACCAGCAGATGATCGCCGCGATAATGCCCGGTGTCCGGCTGCACCACCTTCAGCGGCAGGACCTGTTGCTGCATGGTCATGAACCGCCGTTGCCGCTCAGGCCATGCGCCTTGGCGCCGGATTGCAGGAAGGCGCGGGAGATATCGAAGAATTCCGGCACGTCCAGCAGGAAGGCGTCGTGGCCGCGATCGGTCTCGATCTCCGCGAACGACACCCGCGCGCTGGAGGCATTGAGCGCGTGCACCAGCGCCCGCGACTCCGACGTCGGAAACAGCCAGTCGCTGGTGAACGATACCACGCAGAACCGGGTCTGGATGCCGCGAAACGCCTGCGCCAGCACGCCGCCATGATCGGCGGCGATGTCGAAATAATCCATCGCCCGCGTCAGATAGAGATAGCTGTTGGCGTCGAACCGTTCGACAAATGACGAGCCCTGATAGCGCAGATAGCTTTCGACCTGGAAGTCCGCATCGAACGAGAAGGTCGGCAGGTCGCGGTCCTGCATCCGCCGGCCGAACTTGCGGTGCAGCGCGGCGTCCGAGAGATAGGTGATATGCGCGGCCATCCGCGCGACGCCGAGGCCGCGATGCGGATGGGTGCCCTGTTCGAAGTAGCGCCCGCCGTGCCATTCCGGATCGGCCATCACGGCCTGCCGGCCGAGTTCGTGAAACGCGATGTTCTGCGCCGAATGCCGCGTCGAGCAGGCGATCGCCAGCGTCGAGAACACCCGTTTGGGGAAGGCCGCGGTCCACTGCAGCGCCTGCATGCCGCCCATCGAGCCGCCGACCACGCAGAACAGCGTCTCGATCCCCAGCCGATCCAGCAGCATGGCCTGGGCCCGCACCATGTCCGGGATGGTGATGATCGGAAAATCCAGCCCCCACAATTTGCCGGTGGCCGGATTGGTCGAGGCCGGCCCGGTCGAGCCCATGCAGCCGCCGATCACGTTGGCGCAGATGATGAAGTAGCTGTCGGTATCGAGCGGACGGCCGGGACCGACCATGGTCTCCCACCAGCCCGGCTTGCCGGTCACCGGATGCACGTTGGCGACGTGCTGATCGCCGGTCAGCGCGTGGCAGACCAGGATCGCGTTGGAGCGGTCGGCATTGAGTTCGCCATAGGTCTGGTAGGCGATCTGGAACGGGGCGAGATCGATGCCGCAATCGAGCGATAATGGCTGGTCGGTGCCGAACAACGCCACCAGCGAACTCGGATGGTCCGCCTCCTGCGACCGCTCGTCGGCATGGATCGCCGGGCTTGGTACGGACTGTACGTTTACCATCTTGATACCGACCTCCTGAAGGTGGTTTTCAATCAAAACCACCACGGAAATCAGGCCATAAAAAACCCGGCCTGAACAAAGCATTCGGCCGGGATCACATTTGTCCCCGGCCTGTTTAGCGAGTTGTTTAACGTGGCTGCAAGCCGGCCGGCTCAAATGACCACGGAACGGTCAAAATGCTAGTCCCAAGCGGCTCTATCGTCAAGCTGGGCCGGCGGTTAACACAAAACCGAAGGTCGCCCGCGGGCGTTAGGAACTCTCAACGTTTTCTTTGCTTTCAGCGCCCGTCTTACCTAATCAATGCCCCGGTCAGCCGGCGCCATGCAACCGATCCGGCCCTTAGGGTTCGAAAGATGCCTCAATCGCCCCCCGCCCCGCCCTCGCTCGAGGTGCTGCGCACCGAGATCGACGCGATCGACGCGCAGATGCACAGCCTGCTGATGCAGCGCGGCGATATCATCGATCGCCTGATCCAGGTGAAGCAGACCCAGGAGGTCGGCTCGGCGTTCCGTCCGGCGCGCGAAGCCGACATGATGCGGCGCCTGGTGCAGCGCCACCGCGGTATCCTGCCGCTCGACACCGTCGAGAGCATCTGGCGCGTCATCATCTCGACCTTCACCTATGTCCAGGCGCCGTTCTCGGTGCATGCCGACATATCGGTGGGCGAGTCGGCGATGCGGGATTCAGCGCGGTTTCATTTCGGATTTACGGTGCCCTATGTCTCGCATTTCAGCGCGCCGGCGGCGGTCGAGGCGGTGGCCAGGTCCAAGGGCGACCTGGCGCTGGTCTCCGCCACGGCGAGCCGCACCCCGTGGTGGATCGCGCTCGAAGCCAATGGCGCGCCGAAGATCATCGCGCGGCTGCCATTCGTCGAGCGGGCCGATCATCCGGCGGCGCTGCCGGTATTCGTGGTGTCACGCGTCGCCGACAGCGCCATGGTGACCGAAGTCGAGATGTGGAGCGTGCGGGTGTCCGGCTGGAACGCCGAAATCGCCCGCGCGCTGTCGCCGCAGGCGGACATCGTCGCGGTGCCGGATACCGCCTTCGACGGCGCGGCGTTGCTGGTGTCGGCGGCGGGGGCGGGCAGCTTCGAAAAGATCAAGGCGGCATTGATCGAGGCCGGCGCGTCGGTGCGATCATCGGCCCTCGTCGGCAGCCACGCAACGCGCTATACGGTGCCGAACGGAACGGCCAGATAGCCGTCCCGCCAATCCGGAGTTGAAGATGTCCCGACCCGTGCCGAACCCCGGCATTCTCGATATTGCGCCCTATACGCCGGGCAAGAGCCCGGTGCAGGAGCCGGGCCGCAAGGTGTTCAAGCTGTCGGCCAACGAGACGCCGTTCGGCCCCTCGCCGAAGGCGATCGATGCCTATACGAGAGCGGCGGCGCATCTGGAGGATTATCCGGAAGGCACCTCGCGCGTACTGCGGGAAGCGATCGGCCGTGCCTTCGGGCTCGACCCCGACCGCATCATCTGCGGCGCCGGCTCCGACGAAATCCTCAATTTGCTGGCGCACGTCTATCTCGGCCAGGGCGACGAGGCGATCTCCACCGCCCACGGCTTTCTGGTGTATCCGATCGCGACCAAGGCCAACGGCGCCGTCAACGTGGTTGCGCCCGAGACCGACTTCACCGCCGACGTCGACGCGATCCTGAAACTGGTCACGCCGCGCACCAAGCTGGTGTGGCTCGCCAATCCGAACAACCCGACCGGCACCTATCTGCCGTTCGACGAGGTCAAGCGGCTGCGCGCCGGATTGCCGCCGCATGCGCTGCTGGTGCTCGACGCCGCCTATTCGGATTATGTGTCGCGCAACGACTACGAGATCGGCATCGAACTGGTGGCGACCACGGAGAACACCGTGATGACCCACACCTTCTCGAAGATTCACGGCCTCGCGGCGCTGCGGGTCGGCTGGATGTTCGGGCCGGCCCATATCGTCGATGCGGTGAACCGTATCCGCGGACCGTTCAACGTCTCGACGCCGGCGATGCTGGCGGCGGTGGCGGCGATCGAGGACACCGCGCATCAGCAGATGTCGAAGACCCACACCGAAAAATGGCGCAACTGGCTGACCGAAGAACTGACCAAACTCGGCCTCAAGGTGACGCCGAGCGTGGCCAATTTCGTGCTGATCCATTTTCCGCTCGACCAAGGGCAAGACCGCGGCCGACGCCGACGCCTTCCTGACCAAACGCGGCCTCGTGCTGCGGGCACTGAACAATTACCGCCTGCCCCACGCCCTGCGCATGACGATCGGCACCGAAGAGGCCAACCGACTGGTGGCCGAGGGCTTGCGCGATTTCATGGGGTCGAAGTGAACGCCGCACCGCCCTTCAAACGGATCGCGCTGATCGGCTTCGGGCTGATCGGCGGCTCGATCGCGCGTGCCGCGCGCGAGCAGGGACTTGCAGGCGAAATCGTCACCACCGCCCGCTCGGCCAAGACCCGCGCCCGCGTGCTCGAGCTCGGCATTGTCGACCGCGTGATGGAGACCAATGCGCAAGCCGCGAAGGATGCCGATCTCGTCATCCTGTGCATCCCGGTCGGCGCCTGCGGCGCGGTCGCGCAGGAGATCGCGCCCCATCTCAAGCCTGGCGCGATCGTTTCCGATGTCGGCTCGGTCAAGGGCGCGGTGGTCAAGGACATGGCGCCGCATTTGCCGGCCGGCGTGCATTTCGTCCCGGCGCATCCGGTCGCCGGCACCGAGCACTCCGGGCCGGATTCCGGTTTCGCCGAACTCTTCATCAACCGCTGGTGCATCCTGACCCCGCCGGAAGGCACCGACCCCAACGCGGTGGAAAAATTGCGCGCGTTCTGGGCGGCGATCGGCGCCAAGGTCGAGATCATGACGCCCGACCATCACGACATGGTGCTGGCGATCACCAGTCATTTGCCGCATCTGATCGCCTATACAATCGTAGGCACGGCGGATGAGCTTGAAGGTGTCACGCAATCCGAAGTGCTGAAGTTCTCCGCCGGCGGCTTTCGCGACTTCACGCGCATCGCCGCATCCGACCCGATCATGTGGCGCGACGTGTTCCTGACCAACAAGGATGCCGTGCTGGAGATGCTCGGTACCTTCAACGAGGATCTCTCCAAGCTCACCCGCGCGATCCGACGCGGCGACGGCGAGGCGCTGTTCGAGCATTTCACGCGCACCCGCGCGATCCGACGCGGCATCGTCGAGATCGGCCAGGATTCCGCCGCCCCCGATTTCGGCCGCCCGCACGCGCAATTGGGCAACAAGGCGGAGTAACATCTTCCCGGTTTGCGCGAATACTCAGGGGGAGCGATCACAACGATGTGCGCCGGTTCCGGAAGCGAAAAACCGGAACCTTCGTTGCCATCCGCGTTTAGCTTTTCACATTGCCAAAACGAAAAGGAAAAACCCATGCTGAAATTCAAACTCATTGGCGCTGCCGTGCTTGTTTGCTCGGCGCTGGCGGGGCCCGCGCTGGCGCAGCACGTGACCTCGCACGCCAATTATCTCGCCCGGAATTGCCAGTACAGGGAGCCGGGAAACCCCTATACCCCGCAGAGCGATTACATGGCCTGGTCGGCCTGGCGAGCCAGGGGCGGCTGGGACAGCAGCCGCGATGATGCCTGCTGGCGCGGCAGCCATTTGCACCACCACACCATCGGCTTCTAGCCTGTTGGCGGCGGCGCGATTGGCGACCCAGGCACCCGCCAAGCCCATCGCCGCGAAGTTGATAAAATCACGCAATCGAAAAGAGGCGACCGCAAGGCCGCCTTTTTCATGCATATTCATGCATCGCGTTCGTTGCGGGCGTGTTGGCAAGACGGAGCAGAGGGACAGCTGGAGTAGCTGCCGCAGCGCCGGCTTTGGTGATGCGCGATGATGCCGGGGCGGCCGCTAGCCTTGTCTTTTTTGAACGGCGTCTTTTTTCATGATCGTGACATACCGGTCGGGCTGGTTGGCTATCATCTTCCAGCTTCGCGCAAGGCTCGTCAGAATCGTAGCCTCGGCGCCGCTCTGTGCCAAAAGTATCAGGCGATGACATTGCCCCGCGTGGCGTCCGGCAGCGACTTGCTTCGTTCATTTCCCGCCGCGGATCAAAAAAGGTCGACGGAGATCTGCCAGATACACCAGGCCAAAACCGACCAAAGCAGGAGACCGGCGGCGATGACGCCAATCCAGGGGGACGAGTACCGGATAAATGGGACCAGCTGCTTTGCTTGAGGCATGGCGTACCCCTTTGATAAAGGCGGGAGCACAACACTCTCGGTCACCGTATGATCGCCTTGTGGTTCGGCGGTGATAGTAGTGGACCTATCACGTCATAACGGCGGTTGTCTGTGCAATATTATACACGTAGCAAGCCTCGGACCTCGAGGGCGGGTTGACGGCGGCATCGTTGAGGTCGGCCAGGATTCCGCCGCGCCCGATTTCGGCGGCCCGCATGTGTAATTTTGCAAACATGGCAGAGTCGTCGAATCTAAAACAGCTACCTTGGACCGTCATTGCGAGCGCAAGCGAAGCAAAAAAGCTGGATTGCTTCCGCCTTCGCTCGTTGAGCTTCGGCGGACGCGGTCGTCGCATCGCTCCCTTGCGCAAACGCTTCGCGTTTGTCGCAGGCAATGACGAGAGGCCCCCGGTCCGCACCGATCGAATTTCAAACAGCAATGACAACACACAACACGGCTTCGCGATCTCGCGGCCTATTTTGCCCGAGGTTTGCTATCGAATCCTCGCCCTCCGATCGGAGGGCGCAGGGAATGCCGGGCGCCCGATGCGCCCGATAGCCGCGTGTGCAAAGGTAGTGGTAGTCAGCACACGCGTTGTCAGGTCACACCGGAATCACCCGGCATTCCCCGCGCAATGGTTTTACGGCTTATACGTGATCTCCCCGGCGACCGGGCTTTCTTGCCACCGTCGCATGCGGATGTTGCCGCATACTTGACGCCAGCGTCGGGGCGTCAGGACCACACGACTTCGCCGTCCGCGAGAAAGCGCCCTCGTCTCTGGCGCTCCTTGCGTCCACCGCATCCCGCCCCGCGTCCGTGACGATCGCGAACCGCCCCTCTGTGGGACGGGACGGCAATGGATATAGGCTGATTTGCACCTTCGGAAAATCAGAATCTTTTTGCAAAAGAGGCTGGACACGGCGGGCGATTAATTGCCCAGCTGATTTGCCCGTCGGGCAACAGATCGCAGGATGGGTGGTGCCAGAGACAGACATTCGCCGAGAATGTCATCCCCAAATGAACCAAGCTAGAGGTGCCAAAATCAGGAGGCAAATGAAAGCGCCTAGAGCGAGACGACCGCCGGCCACTTCCGGTCTTCTCCGAACTGCGGACATTCGCAGTATTCGTCGGCATGTCGCAAACGTGCCAATAGGCGATAAGCCGACGAAACATCCAGACACGTATTGTCAAAAAGATTTAAGGATGGAATCGCGCGCAGCCTGCTAGTCTGACAATACTCGCGCCCCCATCTTACGCGGCCCTAGCTGTTCGCGGGTAACGGTCCCAGTCCCGGGGGCCGTTTTGTCAAGGAAACTCGCGGCTGGAATGAGAGGACAGACAAATGCGCTATCTCGTGATCCTGGCGGTCATGGCCACGGACAGTTGCTCAATGACGAACCCGGGCATCAACCTCGCCAGAAACGATTTTAAGGGGCAGCCGCTTAGCGCCGTCCAGGTCAGGCTTGGTCCTCCGGACCAGCAGCAAACGATAGAGGGACGAAAACTCTATACATGGTTCAAGGGTCAGTCACTCAACCCGTGCACAATTCACGTCGCCATGGCCGGCGATGTCGTCAACTCCTATGAGACAACGGGCGACCCTAACATTTGCTCCCCATGGGATTACCGCCCCGGATAAGCAATATACCAAACCCGCAACGCAAGGGGTCTGTCGCAGACCGTAGCCGCCGTCGGACTCCAGTCTGAGGCGGTTTTACGCATGTGGCCTCGGCGCTGGCGGCGTGGTCCGATCATAGCGGGGGTCCGCTTTGGATCATTCGCGACCGGGTCGAGTCAGCAGCACGTTCGGTCATGTCAGATATCCGCCGGAAGCGGGACTAAATTCGGAGCATTGGCTGCTGTCACGACGGGTCTTCGCGGATTGATGGCGCCGCCGTGCCTTCGCTCCCGCGCCAGCTACATGCTCACGGCTCACGGCTCCTAATACAACGCCGGAATCTGCCCCACCTTCAGCGGACCGAGATACACCGTGCCGTCGACGAAGCGCAGCGGAAATGTCCGTGCCTTCTTGCCTTCCAGCACCGCTTCCGTGCCAAGCGCGTTGATGCCGGCGGCGACGCCGATATTGGCGTTTTGCCTCACCGCTTTGCCGAGGCCGGGAATCGCCCGGTCGAGCGCGCCAAGCAGATTGTTGACATCCTGGGTCTTGACGCCCGGCGCGACGCGATCCAGCGTCGCCTGCGGCACGCCCTCATCAAGCATCTTCTCGATGCCGAGCGCCGGAATCACCTTCTCGATACCGGCAACCGTCATCTGCAATTCGCCGTCGAGGCGCCCCTCTCCGCTGAGCCCGAGCGTGCCGGCGGCGACCGCGATCAGATCGCCCTGCTGGATGCGGGATTGCACGATCTCGACATGGCCGCCGCCCGCCCGCAGTTCACGGAACCGTTCCGGCCAGGGTTTCGGCGCCAGATCCTTCAGGCCGCTCAGCCTCGTCCGCACGTCGGCGTCGAACGGCTGCGCCAGCAGCGGATGCACCTCCTGCACACTGCCGGCTTCGATCTTCAGGACGGTCTCGATCACGGGATGATCGAACGCTGAGCCTTCCGCAAGACGGCCGTGCAATTCAACATGCTTCGCGCGCGCCAGCGGCAGCTGCACCGATCCATTGATGCGATCGATCGATGGCTCATCGAAAACGATCGAGGCTCGCTGCGGAACGGCCGGCAATCCCACCACGCTGGAGCGGGCCTTGCTCCAGTTCACCAGCATCGAAGCCGTCCCGCGAGGATCGGAGATGGTCGCCGGCGCGGTAAATTCCGCGATCAGCAATTTCGGATCATAGACTTGCGCGACCACCAGGATTTCGCCGAGTCTGGCCTTGACCGGCGTCTGCGCCGCGGCCTGACCCGCGGTCTGCGATATCAGCGACACGCTGGCGCCGCCGCAGCGCACTTCGAGGCGGAACGGAAAACCGCCTACCGTTCGCCTCGCGCAATCATAGACCCGGCCCGATCTCGCCTCCTGCGCGCGCCAGGCGTCGGCTTTCAGCTCGGCCTCCGAGGCGGCATAGAACCAGAACGCGCTCCACGCCGCGGCGGCGATCAGGAGCAGGACGGGTATCAGGAAAAGGCCCCAGAGCGGGCGGCGCCGGGGCGCTGCGGTCATATCGGTCATGGGGCGTGCTTTGGCTGACGATTTTGTCAAATGTAAGCGGCGGTCCGGGGCGCAAAAGACCCGGAATTTCCGCTTCGTTTCGCTTCGCAGTTCTGATAGCCGTGCGCAAGATGTCAGCCGAAATCCCGCCCGAAATCCCGTCGAAGACGGAACTCTCCAAAGACGACCTGTGGGTGTTCGGCTACGGGTCGCTGATGTGGCGGCCGGGCTTCGATTTCATCGAGCAGTTCCCCGCGCGGCTGATCGGCGAGCACCGTGCGCTGTGCGTCTATTCGTTCGACCACCGCGGGACGCCGGAGAAGCCCGGACTGGTGCTTGGCCTCGACCGCGGCGGCGCCTGCCGCGGCATCGCATTCAGGGTTCCGGCAAAGCGGCGCGACGCTACCGTGGACTACTTGCGCAGCCGCGAGCAGACCACCAACGTCTATCGCGAAGTCATGCGTTCGGTCTGGCTGGAAGACGACGCCCGGCAGCGGGTCAGCGCGCTCGCTTACGTGGTCGATCGCGGCCACGTCCAATATGCCGGGCGGCTCGCGCTGGCCGACCAGCTGCGCTATGTCCGGCAGGGCCACGGCCGTTCGGGCAACAACCGCGACTACGTGCTGTCGACGGTAAGGTCGATCGAGGCGCAAGGTTTTCGCGACGCGCCGCTGCATCAGCTCGCGATGATGCTTCACGACGACACCTCCCTGCACCGGTGAGGTCGCCCCTTCTTCCTTCTCCCCCTGTGGGAGAGAACACCTCAGGCTTTCGCCGACGCCGAGTCTGGCACGCGGCCGAACAACTGTGCCTGCTCGCGGCGCGCCGCCTCGACCAGGCGGCTGGTGGCGTCCTCGATCACCGCGGAGACGCGCACGATAAACTCGCGGCGCGACAGGCCGGGAGGCAACGGATCGAGAAATTCGACCACCAGCGTGCCCGGATATCGCATGAAGGTCCGGCGCGGCCAGAACAGTCCCGAATTGAGCGCGACCGGCAGACAGGTCACGCCGCAATCGGCATAGATCTGGGCGATGCCGGTCTTGTAGTTCGGTGGCGCATCGACGGCGGTTCGGGTGCCTTCCGGGAAGATGATCAACTGGCGGCCGCGCCGCACTTCCTCGCCGGCACGGCGCGCCATCGCCAGCAGCGCGCGGCCGCCGGCGCGGCGATCAACTCCGATCATGTTCGCCTTGATCAGATACCAGCCGAACAGCGGAATCCATTTCAGCTCGCGCTTGAAAATAAACAGCGGCTGGTCGAAGAATTGCAGCAGCGCGAAGGTTTCCCACATCGACTGATGCTTCGACGCCACGATCAATGGCCCCTGAGGAATCTTCTCGAGCCCGCGATATTCCACTTTGGTATTGCAGACCACGCGCATCAGCCAGATGCTGCTGCGCGCCCAATAGCGGGCCACGGCCAGGATGCCCGAGCGGGGCATCAGGTAGGTCGGGATTCCGACCATCACCCAGAATACCAGCATCAGATAGAACAGCACATTGTAGACAAGCGAACGCAGGAAAATCGAGACCATCGGAAACCCGATCAGTTGGATTGAGCCGTCGTCGGTCTGCGCGGCGCGGGGAAGCCGATCGGCTGTTCGGCGGCCTCGCGCATCATGTCGAGGCCGGCATCGGCCAGACGCACCCGCACTTCGGCGGCGACGTATTTGACATACTCCGATAGCAGCAGCCGCACCGTCGCGCCACTGGTCCACCACGGCTCATCGCGCCATTTGTCGGCGACCACGACAAATGGAATCAGGGTGATGTCGGGCATCGCGTGCGACAATTCGACGATCGCCCGCGGCATATGGTAATTCGACGTTACCACGATCAGCGACTTGAAGCCGCGCTCGTGCGCCCAGCGCCGCGTCTCCGCGGCATTGCTGCGGGTGTTGACGGCGGAGCGGTCGAGATCGACGCAGCAGCTCAGCAACGATTGATTGTCCGTGAGCGAACGTGAAATGTCGCTTGCGGCATTGGTCGGATGAACGCCGGAGATCAATAACCGCTTGCCATAACCGTCGGCCAGCAATTCCATCGCGTCGGACACCCGCGACGACCCGCCGGTGAGCACCACGATGCCGTCGGCGGTGCGGGCGGGCCTGGTTTCGGCCCCGCGCAACTGCGAAAGAAACCCGACGAAGCCGATCGCCGCAGTCACGAACGCGATCGCCAGCACGGCGACGATCGCCGCATGCAACCGGCGCCGCGGCGCGGCGACCGGTGCGGCGGGCGATCTATCGTCGGGTGGCCGGTTCATGCTGATGTGGCGATCCTTCCCGGTTGAAGTCTAGAGGCTTTTCGGACGAAGTGGAGTCCGGACGGCGCGGTATTGCCGCATCAATCGATGTCGTCGAGCGTGGCGAACAGCGTCCGCCGCGATGCCCAGGCGGTGATCGCCGCGATCAGCACCGCCTGCGCCGCCAGCGCCAGATAACCCGATGGACGCAGCGAAAATGTCCCCAACAGAGCGGCGAACTGATCCCCGACGGGGGTGCCCGAGAACCAGCCGGCGATCGATTCGGAGAATCCGAAAACAAGCATGGCGACGCCGCAGCCAATCACCCCGCCCTGCAGACCGAGCCGAAGAAAATGCCGCAGGAACCGGTTGGCGATATAGCGGTCCCCCGCGCCGACGAAATGCAGGACTTCGACGATCGGGCGATTCGCCGCCATCGCACCGCGAGTCGCGAACGATACCGAAATGATGGTCGCGACAATCACCAGCGCCAGGATGCCGAGGCCGGCGATCACGGTCGCGCCGGTCATCGACCGCATCCGCTCGATCCAGGCGCGGTGATCATCGACGCTGGCCGAGGCCGTGACCTGCGTCACCCGGCGGCGCAGCGCCGCCAGGTCGAGCGTGGTTCCCGGCTGCACCCGCGCGACGATCACGCGCGGCACCGGCAGATCGTCAAGCGAAAGTCCGCTGCCGAGCCAGGGCTCCAGCAGTTTGGCGGACTCCTCCCGGGTGAATGGCCGGACCTCGACGATGCCGGCCTGCGCCCGGATCGCTTCGGCGACCGCCGCCGCGTCACGGTCGATGTCGCGACCGGGCGCGGGACGCACCTGAATGGTGATTTCGCTCGCGACTTCCGACTGCCATTCCGCCGCCGACGCGCTCACCAGCAGCACGGTGCCGGTCGTGATCGAGGCGAGGAACGTCATGATGGCGACGACCGCCACCAGCGCGCGGCCGGCGATCGAGGCACGGGGCACGATCGGCGACAGATTGCGCGCCCGCGCCGGCACCTGCGGACGCTCGCGTCCGAGGTCCACCAGCGGGCCATGCTGATCGGTCCTACTCATAGATATGCAGCCGTCCCTGGTGCAACACCAGGCGCCGCGCCTCGTATTGGTCCATCAGGGTAATATCGTGGGTCGCGATGATGACCGCGGTGCCGGACTTGTTCAGCTCGATAAACAGCCGCAGCAACCGCCGCCCCAGGGTCGGATCGACGTTGCCGGTCGGCTCGTCCGCCAGCAGCAGATGCGGCCGCGAGATCACGGCGCGCGCGATCGCCGCCCGCTGCTTTTCGCCACCCGACAGGATCGGCGGCAGCGCGTCCATGCGTTCGCCGAGCCCGACCCATTTCAAGAGATCGATGACCTCCTTGCGGTAGCTCGATTCCTCCCGGCCTGTCACCCGGAACGGCAGCGCGACGTTCTCATAGGTGGTCATGTGGTCGAGCAGACGGAAATCCTGCAATACGATGCCGATCCGCTTGCGCAGATCGGCGATTTCATCCTTGCCGAGCAGCGAGACGTCGTGGCCGAACAGGTTGACCAGGCCGCGGGTCGGCCGCAGCGACAAGAACAGCAATTTCAGGAGCGAGGTCTTGCCGGCGCCGGACGGGCCGGTGAGGAACTGAAAGGAATGGGCGGGAATCTGGAAATTGAGGTCGCGCAAAATCTCCGGGCCAAGCCCGTAACGCAATCCGACATTTTCGAACCGAACCAAGTTCAGCTCCGTTCGATGTGGGGGACGACCGGAAACCTGCAACCGGTAGCCCCCGGCCCGCTGGCTTCGCTACGGCCGCGAACCCAACAAAGTGGTTGTGCTTGGTTTATGGTTTCCGATTCGTTAACGGTCGCCTTGTACCATTTCGCGGGTATCATTGTGGAGATTGGCTCCATGCACATCGTTTGTCCTCATTGTTCAACGTCCTATGCCATTGATTTGGCTAGCTTGGGCGCGGCTGGCCGTACCGTGCGATGTTCCCGGTGCAAGGAAACCTGGCTGGCGCGTCCGGAAGACGCGATCGAAATCCCGGCGCCGGTGCCGGCGATGGCGGAAGCCAGCCGACAGGACGCCGAGCAGGACGCCGCCGCCGAATGGGAGGCGCTGGCGCGCGAGGACGGCGGCGAGGAGCAGCAAACCCCGCTCGTCGACAGTCCCTCGATAGCCGGCGACTGGCAAGCCTCGGCCGGGGATGCCGGCGCCGACTGGCCGTCGGCCGCCCGGAACGATGTGGACGACCCGAAGGCCGCCGGCCGACGAAGCCCGTCATGGTTCCGAGCGCTGCTGCGACCGAGCGCGCCGGGAAAGCCGTCTTTCAGCCTCTCCACCGCCTGCGCCGCGATGGGAGCGCTGACGCTGGCGCTATTGATCTGGCGCGTCGACGTGGTGCGGCTGCTGCCGCAGACCGCCGCGTTCTACAAATTGGTCGGCCTCGACGTCAATCTGCGCGGACTGAGGTTCAAGGACGTCAAGATCACCACCGAGACCGTGGAAGGCAAACCGGTGCTGGTGATCGAGGGCGTCATCACAGGCGAATCCAGCAAACCGGTCGAATTGCCGCGGCTGCGCTTCAGCGTCCGCGACGCGCAGGGCGCCGAGATTTATGCCTGGAATACAGTACTGGAACAGCCGGTGCTGAAGCCCGGCGAAAAAGCCTGGTTCAAGTCGCGGCTCGCCTCGCCGCCCCCCGAAGGGCGTAACATCGATGTGCGGTTCTTCAGCAAGCGGGACATCGCCGGCGGCCATGCATGAACAAGGCCGCCTGATCCACTCACCAAACAGGTGCTTCGATGCCGCGGGTGCTGATCGTCGACGATGAGGAATCCATGCGCATGCTGGTGGCGCGCGCCATCGCCATGGACGGCCACGACATTGCCACCGCCGAGGACGGCGCCGAAGCGCTGGAAATCCTGAGCGAACAGGGCGCCTTCGATCTCCTGCTGACCGATATTCAGATGCCGGTGATGGACGGGATCGCGCTGGCGCTGGCCGCCGCCCGCGACTTTCCCGACCTGACGATCCTGCTGATGACGGGCTTTGCCGATCAGCGCGAACGCGCCTCGGGCCTTAACGCCATCGCCCATGACGTCATCACCAAGCCGTTCACGGTGGCCGATATCCGCACCGCGGTGGCCGATGCGCTGGCCGTGCGCAAGACGGGTTAGCAACGCAGGGCCCACTTATTCGTCGTTGCGAGCCAACGGGTCGCGCGAATGCGCGCCCGATCACAGGCTCCGCGAAGCAATCCATCGCAGGCTGGATTGCTTCGTCGCTAACGCGCCCTTGCGCAAACGCTTTGCGTTTGTCGCAGGCAATGACGGCGAGATCAGTAATCCTTCAGCAACCGCTCGATGTAATCGAGTTCGATCTGCGGGCGCTGCGGATCGGCGAGGCGGCGGCGCAGCTCTTCGAGAATCCGTCGCACCCGCTGCACATCGATCTCGCCGGGAATCTTGACCGTCAGATCGTCGCCGAATTCACGCCCGTGCAGTGGGCGTCCCAGCGGATCGCTCTGGTTGCCGCCGCTCTGCTGACGGCCGGCGCGGTTGCCGGGACCATCACTCTGGCCTTCGCCATCGCCCTGCTGCATCGCTTCAGCGAGGCTCTGGGCGCCCTTGCGCATCGCATCCAGCGCCTTGCCTTGCGAATCGACGGCGCCGTCGGCGTTGCCTTCGCCGAGCTTGCCACCGGCGTCGCCCATCGCGTTGTCAGCCTCGCCGAGGCCGTCCTCGCCGCCGTCACCTTGTTGCGGATCGCCGTCCTGACCCTTTTGGCCCTGCTGTCCCTTCTCGCCGCGCTGGCCCTGCCCCATGCCGCGCTTGGCCAGCTCGCCCTGCAATTTCCTCAAGCGGTCGCGCAGGCCCTGTTGATCCTGCTGCAGATCGCTCATGCTTTGATCGCCCTGCTTGCCGCGCTGGCGGTCGCGCCGCGAATCCTGGCCCTGCTTGAAGGTCTTGTCGCGCAACTGCTGTTGTTTGCGGATCATGTCGCCGAGCTCGTTCAGCGCCTGCTCCATGTCGCCGTCGCCGGACTGGCCGGGCTGCGCCATTTGCAGGTTCTCCAGCATCTGTTGCAGCTGTTCGAGCAATTGCTTGGCGGCGGCCTTGTCGCCGGAGCGCGACAGCCGCTCCATGCGCTCGATCATGCTGTTGAGATCCTGCTGGCGCATCACCCTGGTATTGGGATCGAGTGGGCGGGCCAATTGCTGCGGGTTGTTGCGCAGCTGCTCGGCGAGCTGACGCATGAAATTGTCCAGCGCCGCGCGCAAGTCCTGCGTGAGTTTCTTGATTTCCTCGTCGCTGGCGCCCCTTTCCAGGGCCTGCTTGAGCGCTTCCTGCGCGGCGCGCAGCGCCTTGTCCACATCGGTGATGTTGCCGTCCTCGATGGTGATGGCGAGCGCCCAGAGGCTTGCGACCACCTCCCGCATGGCATCATCGGTCCGCGCCGTCTCGAGCTGCCGCGCGGCGCTGTGCAGGCCCAGATACTGGCCGGTCTCGGGCATGAACAATTCCGGCGCGATCATCATCGCTTCGAGCGCGTCATAGACCTGCCCGTTCTGATTGGCATCGAGCGCCAGAATGCGGCGCTGCTCGATCAGCGCCCGCGCCAGGGGCTTGGTGAACAGCCGCTCCGGCAGCCGCATGTTGAACGGCTCACTGCGCCCCTCGTTACCGGCCTCGTCCTTGGCCGTCAGCGTCAGCGTGACGTCGGCGCCGGCATAAGGATCCTCGCTGAGGTCCTTGACGGTCTGGCCGACGCCGTTGCGGGTCCGCGCATTCGGCAGCACCAGGGAAAGCTGCGGCGGCTCGAACAGCGGCCGCGGGTCGGCCCCCTTGGCCGCGCCGGCGCGGCGGACGGCAAACAGCGCCCTGGCTTCGGTGACGCCGTAATCATCCTCGATCTTGTAGGACAGCTGCAGCGAGCCGCGGGCCTGACGCTCGGGGTCCTTCGCCAACGCGATGGTCGGGGCGCGGTCCGGGAGGGCGCTGAACCTCCACTGCGGCTGACCGGAGGGCGCGCGGACGTGCACCGTGCCGTCGCCCGTGATGGCAAAATGCTTCTCGTTGGTCCCCTTCGGCGCCTGTTCGGCCGGCACTGCCTCGGTCACGCCGCCGCCGGCCACGACATCGAGGGCGCCGCCGCTCGAACGCACGATCAGCGTGCTGCCAGTCGGGACCGCCAGCGGCCCCGCCGCGGGCATGGCGGCTTCCTTGTTCGCCGCCGACAGAATGATCGGCGGCTTGCCGGTATAGAGCGGCGGTGTCACCCAGGCATCGACCCTGACATTGGCCGCCGCCAGCACGCCGTTCCAGTCAAAGGCGGCGGCGACCCGCATCCGGCGTTCGTCGCCTGCGGCAATATAGGCCGCGACCATCAGCACCACGATCAGCGCGCGCAGCGCCCAGGGATCGTGGATCGCCAGCCGCGGCGACGGCAGGCCGGCGCGGATGCGCTTGATCGACGCCAAAGTGCGTTCGCGCTGCGCCTGCCATAACGCCAGTGCGACCGGATCCTGCATGAGCAGCGTGTCGGTGAGCGCGGTTGCCGGACGATGGCGGATGCCGGTGCCGCGATCGAGCCTGTTCAGAGCTTGCTGCCGGCTTGGCCAGCGAAACCAGAGCAGCGGGAACAGCGCGGCCAGCGCCAGCGCGACGAACACCCCAAGCCCGATGGCGCGGGCGACGAACGGCAGCGCCAGCCAAAGGCCGGCCCACGACACCGCCAGAAACAACCCGGCTACGGTGCAAAGCCGGGCCAGATGCGGCCAGCTGCGCTCCCATGCGATGGCATATTCGGCCCGCCGCAAGGCCTGCGCCAGCTGCAGCCGCGAGGCGGCATCAGGGGGCTGCATTGGCTCTGACGGGTCGGGATTGGCGCCGCTCAACAATCTCTCCAGGTTGCCCGGATCACACCGTAGCACAACGGCAGCAGTGAGGCACCCACCCACGACGGTAACCCACACCCGGAAATACGCATAACACGGAGGCGTGACTGTGCCGCCACGACCTCGTAACGTCAGTCACGGAACCGACAAAGTTCACTTTAGGGAAACGCCAAGGAAACCTCATGGACAAGAAGACACACGACAAGGGACTGGAGATTCGAAAAGCGGTGCTGGGCGAGGCCTATGTCGCCAACGCGCTGAAAAACGCCGACGACTTCAACAGGCCATTCCAGGAACTGGTCACCGAATATTGCTGGGGCGCGGTGTGGGGCCGCGAGCAACTGCCGCACAAGACCCGCAGCATGCTCAATCTCGCCATGATCTCGATCCTGAACCGGCCGCACGAGTTGCGGGCGCACATCAAGGGCGCGTTGACCAATGGCGTAAGCCGGGACGAGATTCGCGAAATCTTCATGCAGGTCGCGATCTATGCCGGCATTCCCGCCGGCGTCGACAGTTTCCGGATCGCGCGCGAAGTGTTCGCCGAACTCGACAAGGGCTAGGGCGCGTCACCATGGAAATCGGATTCATTGGCCTGGGCAATATGGGCTTGCCCATGGCCCGCCGCCTGGTCGAGGCCGGGCATCAACTCGTCGTGTTCGACCAGCGCAAGGAGGCCGTGGAGCGGCTGGTAGCGCTGGGCGCGCAGGCGGCGTCCTCGCCGAAAGACGTCGCCGACCGCACCGAGACCGTGCTGGCGAGCCTGCCCTCGCTGCAGGCCTCGCTCGAGGTCGCGACTGGAACGGATGGCGTCATCGACGGCCGGCGCGTCAGGCGCTTCGTCGATCTCTCCACCGTCGGGTCGCATATGGCGGTGCGGATTCACGACCTGTTGGCGAAGCGCAACCTCGTGCAGCTCGACAGTCCGGTCAGCGGCGGCGTCGGCGGCGCCGAAAAAGGCACCCTCGCGGTGATGGTTTCGGGCCCTCGTGCCGACTTCGAGGCGGTGAAACCCGCGCTCGACGTGATCGGCAAGGTGTTCTTCATCGGCGAGAAACCGGGCTCGGCGCAGACCATGAAGCTTGCCAACAATCTGTTGTCGGCGACCGCCGTGGTGGCGACTTCGGAAGCCGTCGTGATGGGCGTCAAGTCGGGCCTCGACCCCGCCGTGATGATCGACGTCATCAATGCGGGCTCGGGCATGAACACCGCGAGCCGCGACAAGTTTCCCCGGGCGATCCTGCCGCGCACGTTCGATTACGGCTTCGCCACCGGATTGATGGTCAAGGACGTGCGGCTTTGCCTCGAAGAGGCGAAATCGCTGGGGCTGTCGATGGAGGTGGCCGAAGCGGTCGGACGGCTCTGGGAAGTGGTGATCCGCGAGATGGGCGCGGAGTCCGATTTCACCTCCGCGATCAAGCCGATCGAGAAAGCGGCCGGCGTGGTGGTCGGAGGCAAAGGCGCTCACGCCGCGAAGTGAAACCCCTTCGTCGTCCCGGCCCTGAGCCGGGACCCATAACCACAGGCGTTTGTGGTTATCCAGGCTGGAGCCACAGTTCGATCTCTACAAACATCGGCGGTTATGGGTCCCTGCATTCGCAGGGACGACAACTACTGCCGGCGCCTCACAACCACGGCGCAAGCTTGTCCATCGCGATCAGGGCCTCGGCCTCGATTCGGGGCCGCACCACCGCATACTGGTCATCCTTGACCAGGACTTCCGGTACCAGCGCCCGGGTGTTGTAGGTGCCGGACTGCACCGCGCCATAGGCGCCGGCGCTCATGACCGCGAGGAGATCGCCGGCCTTGGGCTCGGGCATGGTCCGCCCCAGCGCAAGATAATCGCCGCTTTCGCAGACCGGGCCGACCACGTCGGCGACGATCGTCGGCGCGGCTTGCGGGGCGGCGCGGACCGGCAGCACGTCGTGATGCGCCTCGTACAGCGTGGGACGGATCAGATCGTTCATCGCCGCGTCGATGATGACGAAATTCCTGGCGTCGCCATGCTTCAGATAGATCACGCGCGTCACCAGAATCCCGGCATTGCCGACGATCAGCCGGCCGGGCTCGAACACCAGCGTGCAGCCGAGATTGTGCGTCACCCGCTTGACCATTGCGGCATAGGCGGAAGGCAATGGCGGCGTTTCGCCGTCGGCATGGTAGGGAATGCCAAGGCCGCCGCCGAAATCGATATGCGAGATGGTGTGGCCATCGGCGCGCAGCGTCTGCACGAATTCGGCCAGCAGCCTGAACGCGGCTTCCAGCGGCACCAGATCGGTGATCTGGCTGCCGATATGCATGTCGACGCCGGTGACGCGAATGCCGGGCAGCTTTGCCGCGCGGGCGTAGACCGCGCGCGCCCGGTCGAGCGGGACGCCGAACTTGTTCTCGGACTTGCCGGTCGAGATTTTCGCATGCGAGCCGGAATCGACGTCGGGATTGACCCGAACCGAGATCCGCGCCACCCGCCCCTGCTCGTGCGCCAGCCGCGACAGCAATTCGAGTTCGGGCTCGGATTCGACGTTGATGCAGAGAATGTCTTCCGCCAGCGCTGCGCGCAGCTCGGCTTCGGTCTTGCCAACCCCGGAGAATAAAATCTTCCCGGGCGGGATGCCGGCGGCCAGCGCGCGCTTCAACTCGCCGCCGGACACCACATCGGCGCCGGCGCCGAGCTTTGCCAGCGTGCGCAGCACCGACTGGTTGGAGTTGGCCTTCATGGCGTAACAGATCAGCGACTTCTCGCCGGCAAAGGCCTCGCTGAACACCCGGTAATGGCGCTCCAGCGTCGCCGTCGAATAGCAATAGAACGGCGTGCCGACGGCCTCCGCCAGCTCGATCAGATTCACCGCCTCGGCGTGAAGCACGCCGTTGCGATAGTCGAAGTGGTTCATGTCGAACTCGGTTAGTTGCTGTTCAGGAGCGGGTCGAGGACGAATGGTCGCTTCGGACCTCTACCGGCGGTCGGCGGCGCATTGACGCCGTAGCTTGGATCGAACACGCTGGGTTTGCTCGCCTGATCGGCCTCCGCATTGCTCTGCACAGCCGCGGCCGGTTGCCCCGACGCGGTCGGCGGCAGGTCGAGCGGCCCCTTGCGGCCGCAGCCTCCGAGCGCAAGCACCGCCGCGCTGAGCAGAACAAGGGTCCATCCCCGATATTTTGGGCGGTCGTTGCGATTCACGTCAAAATCCCCAATGCGGCGGCACCATACAAAGATTGACCTGTTCTGGCGAGACCTGCGGCGTGCTGAATTTTTCCCGCGAGAACCGCGGCTCAGCCCAATTTTCGCTCTTTTTCCAGCCGCTTGAGCCAGCTCTTGGCCTGCGCCTGCACGTTCTTCGGGGCCGTTCCACCAAGACTCGTGCGGCTCTTGACGGAGGCCTCGACTGACAACACCGCCAGCGCCTGGGCAGTAATCCTGGGCTCAATGGCCTGCATCGCCTTCAACGGCAGCTCATGCAGCGCGACGCCATCCTTGGCTGCCCTGGCGACGATGCGCCCGGTGACGTGATGGGCGTCGCGGAACGGCATTTTCAACTCCCGCACCAGCCAGTCTGCGAGATCGGTGGCGGTGGCATAACCTTCCCCGGCCGCGGCCTTCATTCGCGCCTCGTCGGGGACGATATCGGTGACCATTCCGGTCATCGCGCGCACGGCCAGCGAAAGCGCGGCGAAAGCCTCCATCGCGCCCTGCTTGTCTTCCTGCATGTCCTTTTGATAGGCGAGCGGCAGTCCCTTCATCACGATCAGCAACCCGGTCAGCGCGCCGATCACCCTGCCGGTTTTGGCGCGCACCAGTTCGGCCGCATCCGGATTGCGCTTCTGCGGCATGATCGAGGAGCCGGTGGTGAACTTGTCGGAAAGCCGCACCAGCCCCACCAGCGGCGAGGTCCAGATCACGATCTCTTCGGCGAAACGCGACAGATGCACCGACGCGATCGCCGCCGCCGACAAGGTCTCGAGCACGAAATCCCGGTCCGACACCGCGTCGAGCGAATTGGCCATCGGCCGGTCGAAGCCGAGCGCCTTGGCGGTCGCGTGGCGATCGATCGGGAACGAGGTACCGGCCAGGGCTGCCGCGCCGAGCGGCGATTCGTTCAGGCGCTTGCGCGCGTCGGCGAAGCGGCCGCGGTCGCGCGCCGCCATCTCGACATAGGCAAGCAGATGATGCCCGAACGTCACCGGCTGCGCGGTCTGCAAATGCGTGAACCCGGGCATCACGGTCGCGGCATGTTCCAGCGCCCGCTGCGCCAGCGCGTGCTGGAACGCAGCCAGCGCGGCGTCGGTCTCGTCGATGGTGTCACGGACATACAGCCGAAAATCGGTGGCGACCTGATCGTTGCGCGAACGCGCGGTGTGCAGCCGTCCCGCAGCGGGCCCGATCAACTCACCGAGCCGGCCCTCGACATTCATGTGAATGTCCTCGAGCGCGCGCTTGAAATCGAACGATCCCTTGCCGATTTCTGACAAGATCGTGTCTAGACCCCGGCAGATATTTTTCGCATCGTTCGCCGAAATAATGCCTTGCGCCGACAGCATCGCGGCGTGGGCCTTGGACGCGGCGATGTCCTGGGCGTAAAGGTGACGATCGACGTCGATGGAGACGTTGATTTCGTCCATGATCGCGTCCGGGACGCTCGGTGAACCGGCCGCCCCACATCTTGTTGCTCATGACCCGTTACTCATGACTTATTGCTCTTGCCCGCCGCGCCTCGCCTGCGCCCGCTGACGCGCCGTATGCCGTCACTGGCGCCACCAAAGCCCTGCATAGCCGTATCTGATACTGGATGACAAACGATATGCCCGAACGACCCTCACCCGCCCCGGCTGCCATGCGCCGGATTCCCTATGTCGTCGGGGCGGTCCTGGTCGGGACAATGATTGGATTTGCCGGGGTATACGGGATTGGCGGGCTGAAACGCAACGCGGCCGGCGATTCCGCCTGCGCCGCGGCGGTCGACCTTTCGCGCAAGCTCGCGCCTCTGGCGCATGGCGAGGTCGCGGCCCTGACCATGGCAACGGCGCCGCTGCGGCTGCCGGACCTCGCCTTCGAGGACAGCGACGGCAAGCCGAGGAAGCTCTCGGACTGGCGCGGCCGCACGGTTCTGGTGAACCTGTGGGCGACCTGGTGCGTGCCCTGCCGCAAGGAAATGCCGGCGCTGGACCGCTTGCAGGCCAGGCTCGGCGGCAAGAATTTCGAGGTGGTCGCGATCAATATCGACACCCGCGACCCCGAAAAGCCCAGGAGTTTCCTCAAAGAGGCCAATCTGACCCGGCTTGGCTACTTTAGTGACGCAAAAGCAAAGGTTTTTCAAGATCTTAAGGCAATAGGGCGGGCGCTGGGCATGCCGACCTCGGTGCTGGTCGACAGCCAGGGCTGCGAGATCGGCACCATTGCCGGACCGGCGGAATGGGACAGCGACGACGCGGTCAAGCTGATCACGGCGGCAACGACAGCTGCGGGCTCCTAGCCCGGGACCGCTTCGGTGACGTCGTCGCGGTTGAGATCGGCCGGATCGGCCTGCTGCGCAAAAAGGCTCGTCGGCAGCCAGCCTGCGCGCACGGACGCGCGCCGGAATGACGCTTTCGGGGGCTTCAGGCGGTGACGTTGATATTGCCGCCGATACCCGCGGCCACATTGGCGAGCGAGGGGGTTCCAGCGCCCAACAGGGTCTGAACCGCGGATTTCTCCGCATGGGCGTTCGATGCCAGCATGGTGGTTGCGACCTGCTGCTGCGTATTGCCCGCCTGAGCAGCGAGAATGCTGCTGACCATGCTCATCATATCCATACGCGATGCCCCCGTCATCAGCGGCTACGCTACCCGGCAGGCGTTAACGAATGCTGGAGATTGCAAACTGTGGGGCGGATCTAGCCGCCGTGCCGGTCAATTCCCGGAAAGGCAGGATTCCGAAGGGAACGGAGTGCCAGGCCCGAGAATGACGCGAGCTACCGCGTCGGAACCGGCTTTTCGCCGCGATAGTCGTAGAAGCCGCGCTGGGTCTTGCGGCCGAGCCAGCCGGCCTCGACATATTTTACCAGCAGCGGACACGGCCGGTATTTGGAGTCGGCCAGCCCCTCATGCAGCACTTGCATGATCGACAGGCAGGTATCGAGACCGATGAAGTCGGCCAGTTCGAGCGGTCCCATCGGATGGTGCGCGCCGAGCTTCATCGCCGCATCGATCGCCTCGACGTTCCCGACCCCCTCATAGAGCGTATAGATCGCCTCGTTGATCATCGGCAGCAGAATGCGGTTGACGATGAAGGCCGGGAAATCCTCCGACACGGCGATGTGCTTGCCGAGCCGGGTGACGAAGCTCTTGGCCGCTTCGAAGGTGCTGTCGTCGGTGGCGATGCCGCGGATCAGTTCGACCAGTTCCATCAGCGGCACCGGATTCATGAAGTGAATGCCGATGAAGCGCTCCGGCCGGTCGGTAGACGCGGCAAGCCGCGTGATCGAGATCGACGAGGTATTGGAGGCGACGATGGCGCTGGGCTTCAGCACCGCGCAAACATCGTGAAAAATCTTGCGCTTGACCTCTTCCTTCTCGACCGCGCTCTCGATCACCAGATCGCAGTCGGACAATCCGTCCATCGTTTCGGCGGCAACGATCCGCTCCAGCGCCTGCTTGCGGGCGTCCTCGGTGATGATTTTCTTGGCGACCTGACGCGACAGGTTGCCGTTGATGGTCGCCATCCCCGATTTCAGGCGTTCGGCGGAGACATCGTTGAGAACCACATCGAGGCCGGCCAGCGCCGCCACATGTGCGATACCGTTGCCCATCTGGCCCGAACCGATTACGCCGACCTTGTTGATCATAACCGCCATTTTGCCATCTCACAGCAGCGACGCGCACAGCGCCACTCATCCCTTGCATAAGCCCCGGACGAAACACCTATCAACCGGCGAAGCATTTTCCGTCAGAAAACGCTTCTTGGCTATATTGCGCGTATTCCCATCGCAGAGTCGACCTCCACTTTTGCGGAATAGCTGCGCCTTTTTCAATCGCGGCTACTTTCCGAGCTTGCCGAGCGCCTCGGTCAGTTCGGGGACCACCTGATACAAATCCGCGACCAGGCCGTAATCGGCAACCTGGAAGATCGGCGCGTCTTCATCCTTATTGATCGCGACGATGACCTTGGAATCCTTCATGCCGGCAAGATGCTGGATTGCCCCGGAAATGCCGATCGCGACGTAGAGCTCCGGCGCCACCACCTTGCCGGTCTGGCCGACCTGCCAGTCGTTCGGGGCATATCCGGCATCGACCGCGGCACGCGACGCGCCGACCGCGGCGCCGAGCTTGTCGGCCAGCGGCTCGATATATTTGGCGAAATTCTCGCGGCTCTGCATGGCGCGGCCGCCGGAGACGATGATCCTCGCCGACGTCAGCTCGGGACGATCGCTCTTGGCGACTTCCTCGCCGACAAAGCTGGAGAGGCCGGGATCGGCCGCCGATGCGGCATTTTCCACCACCGCGTTGCCGCCCTCTCCGGCCGCCGCGAAGGTCGAGGTCCGCACGGTGATCACCTTCTTGGCGTCCTTCGATTTCACGGTCTGGATCGCGTTGCCGGCATAGATCGGCCGCTCGAACGTATCGGATGAAATCACCTTGATGATTTCCGACACCTGCATCACGTCTAGTAGCGCTGCCACCCGCGGCATGACATTCTTGAAGCGCGACGTCGCGGGCGCGACAAAGGCGTCGTAGGAAGGCGCCAGCGCCACGATCAGGGCCGCCAGCGGCTCGGCGAGATCATGGGCATAGGCGGCGTTGTCCGCGAGCAGGACTTTTTTCACTCCCGCAAGCTTGGCCGCAGCGTCCGCGGCGGCCTTGGCGTTTTCGCCGGCGACCAGCACGTGAACTTCTCCGCCGAGCGCCGCGGCAGCGGTCAGCGCCTTGTTGGTGGAGTCCTTGATCGATGCGTTATCATGTTCGGCGATCAACAGCGTGGTCATCTTACAGAACCCCAGCTTCGTTCTTCAGCTTCGACACCAACTCGGCGACATCCTTGACCTTGACGCCACCCTTGCGGCCCGGCGGTTCGGAGGTCTTGAGGATCTCCAGATGGGGCGCCAGATCGACGCCGTAATCGGATGCGCTCTTGTCGGCGATCGGCTTCTTCTTCGCCTTCATGATGTTGGGCAGGCTGGCGTAACGCGGCTCGTTCAGCCGCAGGTCGGTCGTTACGATGGCCGGTCCCTTCAGTTTCACGGTCTGCAAGCCCCCGTCGACTTCGCGGGTCACCTTGAAATCGGAACCATCGACCTCAAGCTTGGAGGCAAAAGTCGCCTGCGGCCATCCGAGCAGCGCCGCCAGCATCTGGCCGGTCTGGTTCGAATCGTCGTCGATCGCCTGCTTGCCAAGAATCACGAGGCCGGGTTTCTCCTCGTCGGCGATGGCCTTGAGGATCTTCGCGACCGCCAACGGTTCGACATTGCCGTCCGCCTTGACCAGGATGCCGCGGTCGGCGCCCATCGCGAGCCCGGTCCGGATGGTTTCGGCCGCCTGCGCCGGACCGATCGACACCACCACGACTTCGGTTGCCTTGCCGGCCTCTTTCAGGCGCAGGGCCTCCTCGACGGCGATTTCGTCGAACGGATTCATCGACATCTTGACGTTGGACAGTTCGACGCCCGACCCGTCGCTTTTGACGCGGACCTTGACGTTGTAATCGACCACCCGCTTTACCGGTACCAGGACCTTCATCGACCCTCTTTCGCTTGAATTCCGAGGTTTAATCAGCTTGGGCGCGGAACCTAAAGGTCCGGCCAACCCCGGTCAACGCGCGAGGGCCAAAAAACGCCCCCAGCAGCCACGGTCAGCGATTCTGGCCGGGCACCCACAAAACGTCGCCGGCGCCGTTGTCGTTGACGGCACGGCTGGCGACGAACAGGAAGTCCGACAGCCGGTTCATATACTGAATCGCGGCATCGCCGACCGGTTCACCGGGCTTGGCCGCGAGTTCCACCATCATCCGTTCCGCGCGGCGGCATATTGTGCGTGCCAGATGCAAATGCGCCGCAGCAGCAGTACCACCGGGCAGCACAAACGAGGTCAGGGGGGCCAACCGCGCATTCAAGCCGTCGATGTCGCGCTCGAGCCGTTCGACCTGGCTCGACAGCATCCGCAACCGTTCCGCCTTGCCCTCGGCCTGCGGCACCGCGAGGTCGGCGCCAAGATCGAACAGATCGTTCTGGATCAGGCCCAGCATCGCGTCGAGTTCGCGCGCATCCGCCAGATACAGCCGGACAATACCAATGGCGGCGTTGGTCTCATCGACGGTTCCGTAGGCGCCGACGCGCAGGTCGTATTTCGGGCGCCGTTCGCCGCTGCCGAGCGCCGTGGTGCCGTCATCGCCGGTTCGCGTGTAGATACGATTGAGGACGACCATAACTTCCTCCTTAGATTCTTTGTCTGAGCATGATCTCCGCGCAAACGCGTTCCGCGTGTGTCGCGAGGGAAAACCGGTCTCCACTTTTCCGGATCATGCTTTAGCGGCCCATCGCCCAGACCGCGAGCATGGTGATGATAATCGCGACGAATTGCAGCAATACCCGCAACCGCATCAGTTTCTGGGACCGGTCCGGTGACCCGCCCCGCATCATGTTGACGAGACCAAGCAGCAGCACGAGTGCTACGGCAGCAACGGCAATCGGAAGAACGATGGTACTCAGGAATGAAGCCATTTGCCGTACATAACACCGCACAAGGCGGTCCGCCATTGCTTGCGTCGAGCGAACTCCGGTGCAACGATCTGGCTTTTGGATCAATAATATCAGAAGGTGGGTTGGTTCGCCCGATAGACCGTCTTCCCCAGGCCAAGGTTCGCTGTGAGGCAGATTCGCTATATCTTTCACGTCGGCATGGACGCGTTCTACACGTTTCTGGCCGACGACGGCTGGGCGATCGCCAGCCACATCGCGCTGTCGACATTGATGGCGCTGTTTCCGTTTCTGATCGTGCTGACGTCACTGGCCGGGTTCTTCGGTTCGAAGGAGCTCGCCGACCAGGCCGCCGGGCTGATGCTGCAGGTCTGGCCGAGGCAGGTCGCCGATTCGCTGTCGGGGGAAATCCACGATGTGATGACCACGACCCGTGGCGACATCCTGACAATCGGCGCGGTGCTTGCGGTGTATTTTGCCTCGAACGGCGTGGAAGCGCTGCGTGTCGCGCTTAACCGCGCCTATTCGGTGATCGAGACGCGGCGCTGGTACCTGCTGCGGCTGGAATTGATCGGCTATACGCTGGTCGCCGCCGTCACCGCGCTGGCGATGGCGTTCCTGATCGTGCTTGGCCCGCTGATGCTGGAGGCGGCACGGCGCCATATTCCGCTCATCGTCGAGAGCAACGAACAATTTCTCAACGTCTCGCGCTACGGCGTCACCGTCACCGCGCTGGTCGTCGCGCTGTTCATTCTCCATGCCTGGGTGCCGGCGGGCCGCCGGAGTTTTCTGCAGATCCTGCCGGGCATCATCTTTACCCTGGTGGCATCGCTGGTATCGGGCATCGTGTTTGGACAGTATCTCGCCCGCTTCGCCAACAACTACGTGACGATGTATGCCGGCCTTGCGTCGGTCATCATCGCGCTGGTGTTTCTGTATTTCATCTCCGCGATTTTCGTCTATGGCGGCGAGCTGAACGCGGCGATCATCAAGTCGCGGCTGCCGCACGGCGTGTCGCTTCAAGCAGCGCAGTCGCTAAAGCCCGCGGAGACACGGGCTTGACCAGAAACGTGTCCGCGCCGGCCGCGCGCGATGCCGCTTCGTCGTCGCCGCGGCCCGACACCCCGATGATGGCGATGCGGCCGAACGGCGGACCAAGCGCGCGAATTCGCCTGATGGCCTCGATGCCGGTAATGCCCGGCAACACCATGTCCATCAGCACCGCGTCGAAGCCACCTTGCGCGATCCGCTCGGTGGCGGCCTCGCCCCGGCCGATGAATTCCGCCTGATGACCCAGCTCGGTAAGCACCGCATTGAGCACGACGCGGCCAAACGGATTGTCCTCGACGCTGAGAACGCGCAGCCCCTGCGCGTGATCCGGCGGGATATCGGTATCCGACCCTGAACTCGTTGCTTTCGAAGCTTTGGCGCGGGTCAGCGATACCGTCAACGTGAAGGTGGTTCCTCCACCGCGCCGCGGTGTGACGACGATGTCGCCGCCCATCGCGCGTGCGAGCTGTTTCACCGACGACAATCCGAGGCCTGCGCCCCCGAAGCGCGAGGCGATGCTGACATTGGCCTGCGAGAACGGACGGAACAGGCGCTTGATCTCGCTGAGCGTAAGGCCGATGCCGCTGTCCGAAATCGCAAACGCGACGCCAATCTTGCCCTTTCCGCCGCGCATCGGCTTGACCGCCAGTGCGACGCCGCCCTGTTCGGTGAATTTGATGGCATTGTCGATCAGATTTTCCAGTGCCGCGCGCAGGCGGACCGGATCGCCGATCACGAATGTCGGAAGTTTTTCCGAAATCTCGACCTGGGATTGCAGGCCCTTGGCCGTGGCCCGGCCGGCCAGCGAATCGCCGGCATTGCGGGCGAGCGTGCGCAAATCAAAAAAGTCCTGCCGCACGCCAAATCCGGAGCGGCCGCTCCTGGCGGCATCGACGAACAATGTCGCCAGGCTGGCGAGATGTTCGGCGCCGGCCTTGATGGTATCGACCCAGCGCCGTTCGCGCTCGTCGAGGTCCGACGTCGCCAGCAGATCGCTGATGGCAAGAATTCCGGTCAGCGGCGTGCGGACCTCGTGCGCAAACGTCGCCAGCGCCGTCTCGACGATGCCGGGTGTGGCTGTCTTGGCGGCGGGCCTGCTCGCCTTGCCGGCGGCGGCATGTGCAGCACGTTTCTTCGACGGGCCTTGTTTCGACCGCCGCAAGGCGCGCCGTGGGCGCAATTTCAACGCCATGATTCCCCTGACCTGGCCAGCCCCACCATGCCATGGCTGGGCTTGCCGAGTCACGCCGAAGCACGTTTTTCCAGGCTGCGGTCGAACTCCCGCAAAGCCGGCTAATCTAGGGCAGGCCGACAAGGCGGCGGATTTCGGCCGGCTTCGCCCCTGCGGCGCGGAGTTCGCGCAGGCCCGTGGCTTTGCTCGATTTCGACAGCTTTCGCCCGGCATCATCAACAATGAGGCGGTGATGCCGATAGGCCGGCCGCGGCAGCCCGAGCAGCGCCTGCAGCAGCCGATGCACGCTGGTCGACCAGAACAGATCCTGGCCCCGCACCACCTCCGTCACGCCCTGCAAGGCGTCGTCGATCGCCACCGCCAGGTGATAGCTGGTCGGCATCTCCTTGCGCGCGAGGATGACGTCGCCCCAGGCTCCGGGCCGGGCAGCCACCGTACCGGTCTCGCCGTCGGGGCCCTCGCCGCACTCGGTCCAGGTCAGGTCGCCGGCGCGCGCGCATGCCGCCGCCATGTCGAGCCGTAGCGCATAGGGCGCGCCAGATTGAAGCAGCCGCGCGCGCTCCTGGTGCGGGAGCGATCGCGCCGTGCCGGGATAGAGCGGCGCGCCGTCGGGGTCGCGCGGCCACGGCGCCACGGCTTCCCTCTGCGCGACCAGGCGCGCGATCTCGGCGCGGCTCTCGAAACTCGGATAGACCAGCCCCTGTGCCAGCAGCGTTTCGAGCGCATTGCGATAGTCGGCCAGATGTTCGGATTGCCGCCGCACCGGGGTTTCCCAGACGATGCCGAGCCAGGCAAGGTCCTGATAGATCGCCTGCTCGAATTGCGGCTTGCAGCGGGCCGCATCGATATCCTCGATACGCAGCAGAAACCGGCCGCCGGTCCGCGCCGCCAGGTCGAAATTCAGCAACGCCGAGTAGGCGTGGCCGAGATGCAGATAGCCGTTCGGGCTGGGCGCAAAGCGGAAGACGGGGGGCGGCATTGATCTCTTTCACCGGACATGATGGTTTTAAGTCGCAATGACCTTCCACCTCAACAGCCAGGCCGACCTCGAAAGCGCCATCCATGCGCTGGTGAAGCAGGACCCGCGGCTCAAGCCGGTATTTGACCTCGCGGGCATGCCGGCGCTGCGGCGGCGCGAGCCCGGCTATGCCGGCCTCGCCGCGATCGTCTGCGGTCAGCAATTGTCGACCGCCAGCGCCGCGGCCATCTGGGCCCGCCTCACGGCCGCCTTCGATCCGTTTCACCACGATACGCTGCGCCGCGTCCGGGCGGACCGTCTGGGCCGGCTCGGACTATCGGCGGCGAAGATCAAAACCCTGAAGAGTCTGGCGCGCGAAATCGCCGCCGAACGGCTGAACCTCGACGTGCTGGCGAACCAGGACGCCGACGCCGCCCACAACACCCTCATTTCGCTGCATGGCATCGGCCCCTGGACCGCCGACGTCTATCTGCTGTTTTGCCTCGGCCATGGCGACGCCTGGCCGGCCGGCGATCTGGCCGTGCAGGAAGCGATCAAGATCGGACTTGGGCTGAAGAGCCGCCCGACCGCCAAAGAGATGGCGCCGCTGGCCGAACCGTGGCGTCCGCTGCGCGGCGCCGCGGCGCATCTGTGGTGGACCTATTACCGGGCGATCAAGCGAGCGCGAGGGCGTGATCGGCGGAACGCAAAAAGCCAACGCTGTTTTAAACAATGTTGCTGTTGCAAAACGGTCATCGGCAAAAGCAAAGATCACGGCAGCGAAACCGCCGAGATCGAAAAAATGAAATCCACCGACTTCATCATTGCCCGCAATGATTTGCGGCAATGCAAATTCATCGAGACCCGATTGCCGGAGCCGGCCGCGCTGCCTGACGAGGCGCTGGTGGTCAAGATCGATCGCTTCGCCTTCACCGCCAACAATATCACCTACGCCCAACTCGGCGACCAGATGAAATACTGGCAGCTGTTTCCCGCGCCGGAGAATTTCGGCAACATTCCGGTGTGGGGATTTGGCGAGGTGATCGCCTCGCGCCATCCCGGTGTCGAGATCGGAGAGCGCCTGTTCGGCTATTTTCCGATGGCAACGCATCTGGTGATCGAGGCCGCCGATGTCAGCAAGCGGGCCTTGCGCGACGCCGCCGCGCATCGTCAAGGAGTGGCGCCGGTCTACAACGCCTATGCGCGCGTCAGCGGCGATGCCGCGTTCGCCGGGCGCGAGGGCGACTATCAGGCGTTGCTGCGGCCGCTGTTCATGCTGTCGTTCCTGGTGGATGATTTTCTCAGCGAGAATGATTTTTACGGTGCGCGCAGCGTCATGCTTTCCAGCGCTTCGAGCAAGACCGCGTTCGGGCTCGCGCATCTCTTGCATACCCGGCGCAAGGATATCCGGGTGATCGGGCTCACCTCGGCGATCAATGTCGATTTTGTCCGATCGCTCGGCTGCTATGACGAGGTCCTGACCTATGACTGCGCCACCTCGCTGCCGTCGAATTCACCGGTCGCCTTCGTCGACATGGCCGGCAGCAGCGAGTTGCGGGCGCGGCTGCATCGGCATTTCGGCGAGCAGATGAAGTATTCCGGACGGGTCGGACTGACGCACCGCGGCTCATCGCCGGATGAAGCGGAATTGCCGGGCGCAAAGCCTGTCTGGTTCTTCGCGCCCGACCAGATTAGCAAGCGCGCCAGGGAATGGGGCCCGGGCGGCGTCGACGCGCGGTTTGGCGCGGCATGGTCGGGGTTTGCCCCGACGCTTGCGAAGCGGCTCACGGTGGTGGAAGGCCGCGGGGCTTCCGCGGTGAAGCAGGTCTATCTCGACACGCTCAGCGGACATATTCCGCCGGAGCAGGGCCACATGCTGTCGCTCGCCGAATAGGCCGCGCAACTCCGCGCTCGCTTCAGGTCCGGAAAATGAATGCATCAGCTGCCTGGAACATCGTATCTGTGCTCGACATGAAACGATTTCGCCGTGATCAGCCACGCGCCGTTGGTGCGATGGTATGACAGGTAATCGACATACAGGAGTGTATCGATCCTGACGCGAACCTTCACCACCGCCTGCGCGGGCGACGCGAAATCCACGAGCAATATTTCCTGACGGCGCGGCGCGTTCTTGGACTGCGGCGATGGTCCGGCAGGCAAGCGCATTCCTGTATTCATGCGCGGGCAATAGACGCAAATTGCCGTCTCGCAAGCCGTGTAGTTGGGCACTCGACGCGAATACTCCCTCGAAGCGCGACACGTCGCTGTCGAACATCAGGTCGAAATAGCGCTCGACGGCATCGAGCAGCGAAAGGCAGGTGGCATGGTCGGGCATCAAGGACTCCCCTTGGCAGTTGGCGAATGCTGCCCGTCATTCTGGCACGGGGTCTCGTGGCAGGTCCTTGCGAAACGCGCCAATACGGGTGACATTGACGCAATTATGTGCTCTTTTTTGACCTAGGATTTATCTACTATGCCAAAATCATATCTCGATCCGGTTGATTGCCGCATCGTTGCCGAACTGCAGGCCGATGGACGTTTGAGCAACGTCGAGTTGGCTGACAAGATCGGCTTGTCACCCTCGCCGTGCCTGCGGCGCGTCAAGCATCTGGAGCGGGGCGGGTACATCGAAGGTTACCGGGCGGTCCTGCGGCGCGATCAGATCGGGCTCGGCTTCACGGTCTTCTTGGGCGTCAAGATCGATGGGCACACCAACGAGCGTGCGCTGCAGTTCGAGAAGGCCGTGGTTGCGATGCCTGAGATTATTGCCTGCCATCTGGTCTCCGGCGAGGCGGATTACTTCCTTGAGGTCGTCGTACCGGATCTTGGTGACTACCAGCGCTTCCTGGTCGGCAAACTTCTCAACCTTCCAATTGTGCGCGAGGTACGCAGCAACATTGCGATCCAAACGCTGAAGGCTGGAGCGCCATTGCCTCTCGAACACCTTGAGCCAGAGCGACCGTCAGACCTTCGGCAGGCGGCAAAGCATCGACGGCCCGAACGGGGCGCCACCCGTTAATGTGGCCCTTTCTGCGCGATCCCAAAGGGTATAGCGTTGCAACAGGGGAAACGCCGCGAAGACGGCCGCTTAAGAGGTCGCGAATGCTGGACAGGACAGACGACATCTCGGTCTTTGCCGAAAACTGGCTAACCCAATTCGAAAGCGCGCTTGCCAGCCCCGATGACGGCTCGCTGTCGGTGCTGTTTCATCCCGACAGCTATTGGCGCGACGTGTTGGCGCTGAGCTGGAACCTGCAGACCCTCAACGGCGCCGACGCTATCCTCAAAGAGCTGCAGGCCCTTGGCCGCAAGGCCGCGCCGCGCCATTTCAGGATCGATCCCGATCGCGCCGCGCCGCGCCGGGTGACCCGCGCCGGCACCGAAACGATCGAGGCGATCTTCGGATTCGAAACCAACCAGGGGCGCGGCAGCGGAATTCTGCGGTTGATCCCCGACACCGGTGACGGCAACAGGCTCAAGGCCTGGACGCTATTGACCGCGCTCGACGAGTTGAAGGGGTTTGAGGAGCCGCTCGGTTCAGCCCGGCCGCGCGGCCAATCCTACTCGCGCGACTTTCGCGGGCCCAACTGGCTCGATCTGCGAAAGGCCGCGGCCGCCTATGCCGACCGAGATCCGGCCGTTCTGGTGGTCGGCGGCGGACAGGCCGGGCTTTCGATCGCAGCGCGGTGCAGGCAGTTGCAGATCGACACGCTGATCGTCGACCGCGAAGCCCGCATCGGCGACAATTGGCGCAAGCGGTACCACGCGCTGACCCTGCACAACCAGGTGCAGGTCAACCACCTGCCCTACATGCCGTTCCCGCCGAATTGGCCGGTCTATATCCCGAAGGACAAGCTCGCCAACTGGTTCGAGGCCTATGTCGAGGCCATGGAGCTGAACTACTGGACCGCGACCAGCTTCGAGAGCGGCGCTTACGATGAGGCGGCAGGACGCTGGTCGGTGGTGTTGCGCGGCGCCGACGGCAGCCAACGCAGGATGCACCCACGGCACGTCGTGATGGCGACCGGCGTCAGCGGCATTCCGAACTGGCCGGACATCGCTACGCTGAAGAGTTTCGCCGGCACGATCCTGCATTCCAGCCAGTACACCGACGGCGAGGAATGGAGGGACAAGAAAGCCATCGTGATCGGCACCGGCAACAGCGGACACGACATCGCGCAGGATCTTCATTCGAGCGGGGCGAAGGTGACGCTGGTCCAGCGCAGTCCGACCCTGATCACCAATATCGAGCCATCGGCGCAACTGGCCTATGCCGCGTATAATGAGGGGACGCTGGAGGATAACGACCTGATTGCGACCTCGATGCCGCTCGCGCTCGCGAAAAAAAGCCATGTGATGCTGACCGAGCAATCCAAAAAGTTCGATCAGGAATTGCTCGATGGTCTGGCGCGGGTCGGCTTCAAGCTCGATTTCGGCGACGGCGGCACCGGCTGGCAGTTCAAATACCTGACCCGCGGCGGCGGCTATTATTTCAACGTCGGCTGCTCCGATCTGGTGGTGCGCGGCGAGATCGGGCTCAGGCAATTTTCAGATATCGAAGCCTTCGTCGGCGAAGGCGTGCGGATGAAGAGCGGCGAGACGTTGGCCGCCGACCTCATCGTGCTGGCGACCGGCTACAAGCCTCAGGAGCATCTGGTGCGCCGGCTGTTCGGCGAGGAGGTCGCCGCGCGCGTCGGCCCGATCTGGGGATTCGGCGAGGGCCAGGAATTGCGCAACATGTATACGCGCACCGGCCAGCCCGGCCTCTGGTTCATCGCCGGCAGCCTCGCGCAATGTCGCATCAACTCGAAATATCTGGCGTTGCAGATCAAGGCGATGCGAGGAAGGGCTATTGCCGCTGAGTGCATGAGGTCCACGTCAGCGGTCCTCGTGATCCAGGATTTCCCGGAGGATGAAGGATTCGGCGTGGCGCCAGGCCGTGTCGTTGTCGCCGCGGAAGGTAACGAGGCGATTGAAAACGACGCTCCGCGTTTTCACGTCGACGATATCGAATTTTGCCCATTGTACGAGCGTGCTGACCTTGTGAAAGCTGCTAATCAGCAGATAGGCAGCGCCGGCCGCTTGCGCCTTGCCGACCAACTCCTCCACGTCGATATCGCCAACCGAACAGGCGTTTGGCGGACAATCGAGGGCCACGTTTCGTACCTTTCCGCTCGCCGCCAAGTCCGTGCGTAACGAAGCTTCGAATTCGCGCAAGCGTCGGTAATGGTCGGCGCTCTGATCGATAACCTCGCCCGACGTGTCGCTATATTGGATTTCCGCGACCGCAAGGACGGCCGGCTCGCTCTGCGCCTGAACTTGCCGAACCGGACCGGCGCAGCAAATGGCGGCAACCAGGACGAGACCCACTGACCATCGTTTCATCGGCGTTTCCATGCGGACGGCTTTCCTATTGATCCGACCAGCGACCTTGCGCGTGGCCTTTGGGTTCGACGCTAGTCCAACTTTTCAGCAGACGGCGCTGGATCAGCCAGCGCGCCCCCCGGCTCCAGGCCGAGTTGGCGCCCGCGCGCAGGTCGGTTTGCTCGACGTCAACGAGCGCTCCGGATTGCACGTCGCGAATTTTATAGGTCACCGCGTAATCGGTTCGGCTGATGCGCGTGACGATTCCGATCATGGACTGGTCCGCGTCAAGACCGGCGGCGATCCTGGCTTCGCAACCGTCGCAATCGTGCAATTTGCCTGCTTTGTCTGCGTCGCCGCTCGCCGCGCCGACATCGACCAATTGGTAGCGTCCCAATTCCGCGATCAGCCGACGCGCCTCTTCCGTCGAAAGCCGCAATTGCTCGCGGTCAACCTCGTCTGGAGGGGTGGAGGCCGCAGCAGCGCTGAAATCTTCCAGTTCAAACGGAAAGACCGCAAGCTTGATGGGGCGCGGCGCGGCGGGTTCGCCGGCTCGCGCGACTGCGAACCCTGCAAGCGCCATTGCCGGAGCCAGGATGAAAGCAATGCTGCGCATGGGTGAACCTCTGGAGTTGCCAAACCGTCACCATATCGCCCGATCCGCGCCGTTGGCGAAATGGCGAGTTTCCCGGGATTGACCGGGTGAAATGCCCGATCTTGCCTCGGCCCTCTTTCTTCCCGGCGAAATTTGCCTCTAAAATGCGAGGGGAATGGGAGACAGCTTGCAACAGGCCCCTAATTCCGCCGCGCGCTCTGCGCGCGCCATCGATCTGAAGCTGCGGCTGGCGCTGCGCGTCGCGGCGCTGGCGGCAGTTTGCTTCCTCGCTGTCGCAGCCTACGCTTTGTTCGACAGCGACCGCGCCGCGAAGGCCAAGGCGAGCCGTATCGCGGCGATCGTCGCCAAAGACATCTCGTTGCAGCAGTCAGAGGCGCAATGGTATTCCTTGTCCTCCAACTCCACTCCGGATTTGCAGCGGATTGCGGCGCCCTTGATGGAGCCGGGCCTCTGCGTCGCCTATCGGGACAAGGTGGGAGATTTTCGCCAGGGTATCTGCAGCGGCGCGCTTGCTGACGAAATTGCCGCGCCCGCGAGTTTCGCAGCACTCTATCGTGCCATCTTTCATCCCGGCGAGCCGATCTCGATGCCGCTCCTGGTCGAGGGCAGGCCCCAGGGCGTGGCGGTCGCCACCGTCGACCCCGCCACGCAGATAGGCCAGAGCTGGCACGAGGCGAGCCGCCTGCTCTCCATCATGGCTTTCGCGCTGGCGGGGCTTTGCCTCGCGGTCTATGCCGCGCTCGCGCGCGCCCTGCGGCCGACGCACGTCATTCACGCCGGGCTGAAGCAGCTTGCGGCGAACGATCTCACCACCCGCCTGCCCAGTTTCGATCTCGCGGAACTCTCGGCGATTTCCGACGTCTTCAACACGCTTGCGCAAAAGCTGGAGGCCGCCCTCGCCGAACGCAACGCGTTGACGCGAAAGCTCATCGCCGTGCAGGACGAGGAGCGGCGCCATCTTGCCCGCGAGCTGCACGACGAATTCGGCCAATCGCTCACCGCCATCGCAGCGCAGGCCGCCGCCGCCGCCCATACCGCGGAGCACGAATGCCCGCCGCTGTTCGAAGAATGCCGGGGCATCTCGCGAACGACGGCGGGCATGATGGAAACGCTGCGCGGCGCGCTGGTGCGCCTGCGCCCGCCCGACATCGAGGAACTCGGCCTGACCCTCAGCCTCGAAAGCCTGGTGGCGAGCTGGAATGGCGTCGAGAAGGGCCGCACCCGATTTGAGATTGCCATCACTGGCAAGGTCGACGATTTGCCGCCAAGCGTCTGCGCCAGCCTTTATCGCATCGCGCAGGAGGCGATCACCAATGCGGCGAAACACGCCCAGGCCCGGCGCGTGCAACTGTGTCTCGAGGCGGGACCCGCCGACATCGTCTTGAGCGTCGAGGACGACGGCGAGGCGACGGGCCTCAGCCTGCCGCCGAAAGCCGGCATGGGACTTCTCGGCATGCAGGAGCGGGTCGTTTCCCTCGGCGGGACGCTGCGTTTCGAGCGGTGCGCGGCGGGCGGCGCCCGGCTTGTCGCGACCATTCCCAATATGGGGTCGGAACCTTGAGCGCGCCGGACGCCAGGGGCTTCACGCGCGTGATGCTGGTGGACGACCATGCCATCGTGCGCGAGGGCTATCGCTCGCTGTTGCATAAGCAGGATCGCCTTCAGGTCGTCGCCGAGGCTGGCAACGGGGCCGATGCCTATCGGATCTACAAGGAAGTCAGGCCCGACCTTGTCATCATGGACCTATCGATGCCGGGAATTGGCGGGATCGAGGCGATCCGGCGGATCCGGCAATGGGACCATTCCGCACGTATCCTCGTATTCACGATGCACCAGAGCGCCGCTTATGCGGTCCAGGCGATCAAGGCGGGCGCACGCGGCTTTGTCACGAAAAGCAACCCGCCGGACACGCTGCTGCACGCGATCTCCGAGGTGATGGCCGGGCGCATCGCGCTCAGCCCCGACATCGACCACGAACTCGCCATCAACCGGCTCGCCGACGAACCTTCGGCCGTCGACGCGCTGAGCCCACGGGAATTCGAAATCCTGCGCATGTTGCTGGCGGAAAAATCCGTGGATGAAATCGCCGAGACGCTGCATATCAGCGTCAAAACCGCGGCCAACACCCGCTATCTCATCCGCGCCAAACTCGGTGTTGCGTCCGACATCGAACTCGTACGCCTGGCGCTTCGCCAGCGGATCATCGCAGCGGCGGATGTCGAGAGCTAGCCGGACCGCAAAGGCGACAAGGGCCCTCATTCGGCCCTGACGTTGGACGCCTTGATGATCGGCCACCACCGCTCCATCTCGGCTTTCTGAAAAGTCCGCAAGGCTTCCGGCGATTGCTGGTCGCGCGGCGATATCTGAATACCGAGATCCGCAAAACGCTTCTCGACCGCAGGATCGGCGAGCACCTGTCGCAGCGTGACATTGAGCTTTTGCACAATCTCCTTCGGCGTATCCTTGGGCACCCATAGTCCGTACCAGAGCGAGGCAACGAATCCGGGCAGCCCCGCTTCGTCGGCCGTCGGAATATCCGATGAAGGCAGCCGCGTTTGGCCGGTGACGGCATAGGGCTTGATGCTGCCGGTGGCGACCAGCGATCTGAAATTCGACGCCGGCTCGATCATGAAATCGATCTGACCCGCCAGCAGATCCTGCATGGCCGGCGCATTGCCGCGATAGGGCACGAATTGAAACCTGGTCGCGGTCTCCTTCTGAAACGAAATTCCGGCAAGATGGCCGGTCGCGCCGACGCCGGCGATCCCGACCGACGCCTTGTCGGGATTGGCCTTGAGATAGGCGATCAATCCCCTCAGATCGTCCGCCGGCAGGCCCTTCCGGCCGGCGATCAGAAGCGGTTCGCTGCCGATTTCGATGACCGGCTCAAGATCCTTCAACAGATCGAACGGAAGGGTGTAAAGCCCGCCGGTGAGCATATGGGTGGTCGAAGTGCCGATGCTGAGCGTGTAACCGTCGGCCGGCGCACGAACGGCGCGGCCGACGCCGATACTGCCGGCGGCGCCCCCGACGTTCTCGATGATGACGGGTTGCCCGAGAATTCCGCGCATCTGCTCGCCGAGGTATCGCGCCAGCGTATCGGTCGCACCGCCCGCGGGAAACGGCACGATCATGGTGATGGTGCGGGCCGGATAGACCTGCGCCGCGACGATGCCGGTCCATGCCAGGCCGAGCACGACAGCGACCACCGCCATCTGCCATCTGCGCATGGGGCGTCTCCTGGAGTTGCAGATGCACCGATCAGACATCGCCGACCACCTCGCGCCGCCGCCGTTCGGATTCTTCCGCGTAGCGCCGCATCGCGTGGGCCTCGGTCAGAACGCCGATCGGCCGGTGCTCGTCGCCGCCTTCGACCACGGCCAGCGATTCGGCTTCCGCCGCGTCGAAAACACCAATGGCTTCCTGAATGTTCATGCCGGGATGCAGCACGACCCGCTGGTGACGAAGGATGCCGCGAAGGCCCTTCGTCGTATCGGTATCCGGCGCGTGGGCATCCGCCACCAGCACCAGTCCCGCATAACGACCGGCATCGTCGACCGCGACCACCTGGGTCTTCGACCCCGGCGGAAACTTGGCGCGGAATTCCGCAACCGGCATGTCGACGTTCACGGTGGCCATGTCCGGCCGCATCATGCGCCGCACCGTGAGATCGCGGATCCAGCCGACATCGGCGGCGCTGCGGATAGTCTCGCCGCGCAGATGCAATCGCCAGGTCGCGAACGAGTAACCGAACCATTCGCGGGTGATCTGGGTCGAGATGATCACCGCGACCAGCACCACCGTGGTCAGCCAGAGGTCGCCGGTCAATTCCAGCGCGATGAACGACATCGTCAGCGGCCCGCCGATCACCGACGCCGACAGCGCGCTCATGCCGACGATCGCATAGACGTTCGGATCGAGGTTGAGGCCCGGCCAGATCGTGTCAAAGCCGGAAGCGAACAGGCGACCACCGAGCGCGCCCAGAAAAAGCGTGGCGAAAAACAGGCCGCCGCGAAAGCCGGTTCCCAGCGAAATCACGGACGCGATGATCTTCAGGACGAACACCACCGCGATGAACCGCAACGGCATGGAGACGATCCCGGCAAAATGCAGCGCGCCGTGTCCCGACGACAGCACTTCCGGCGTCATCAGGGCGAGCAGACCGACCGCAAGACCGCCGAGCGCCGGGCGCAACGGCGGCCAGAGTCCGATCTTTGACAGCAGCGTCTCGCAGAGCGCGACGCCGCGCATAATTCCGATGCCGAACAGCGCCGCGAGAACCCCGAGCAACGCGGCGACGGCAAGGTCACGCCCAAGGACCTCGCCGACCGGCCCGACGCTGACGCCAAGCGACAGCACGGCAAATGCGCGGGCGACAAAATAGCCGACCACCGCGGCAACGCCGACCGGCGTCAGACTGGCAGGCGTATAGCCGCCGATGATAAGCTCGAAGGCGTAGAAAGCGCCGGCCAGCGGCGCCCCGAACGCGCCCGCGATCGCGGCCGCGGCGCCGCAGCCGACCATGAGGCGCTGATCGGCGCGGCGCAGGTGAAATCCGCGGCCCAGCGAAGCGGCAAGACCGCTGGAAAGCTGGGTGAATCCTGCTTCAAGTCCGACCGAGGCGCCGACGCCGCTGGACCAGATCGTCTGCAACGCAACGATCACGCTGCCGCGAAACGACATCCGTCCGCCATGCAGGGCGTTGGCCTCGATCGGATCGATTTCCCGCTCCGGCCGCCAGCGCGCGAGCCACAGAAATGCCACTCCCAGCAAAAGCCCTCCGAGACTGGGAACCAGCAGGGCGCGCAACGGCTCAATCTTGATTTGGCTTGAAAGACGATCCCCCGCGTCGAGGTCGAACAGCGCCACATGGAGCGCTTCGACCGCGGCGCCCATCGCCGCCACTACCAATCCGCCCGCCGTTCCGACCAGCGCCGCGAGCACCACCAGACTGGTTTCCTGGGCGCGAACGAATGCCCGGAGCCGGCGCGGCGCCTCGAGGTAGGGGGACTTGGTGTTCATTTTGCTGTGTCCGTGATGCGCCAAAACGGGACCGCCCGCCTCGTTTAGCGGGGTTAACGCCGCTCCTGCAATCGTCCCCTCGGATCGGCGCCGGGGCGGATAAGGCCGCCAACGCTCTTCACAATCCCGTCACGCTGCCTGTAGTATGTCAACTCATGCTGCTTCGCAGCGCATATGGAGGCCGGGAGCGTTACTTGAACGCACATGTCTCGCAAGGTGGTTGGCCGGTACTGGTACTGAACGCGGACTTCCGGCCGCTGAGTTATTACCCGCTGTCTCTGTGGTCGTGGCAGGACGCGATCAAGGCGGTGTTCCTCGACCGCGTCAATATCGTCGAGCACTACGACCGCGCCGTACGCAGCCCCTCGTTCGAAATCCAATTGCCGAGCGTGGTGTCGCTGAAATCCTTCGTCAAGCCGAGCACGCATCCCGCCTTTACCCGGTTCAATGTCTTCCTGCGCGACCGCTTCGCCTGCCAGTATTGCTCGGCCGGCGACGATCTCACCTTCGACCACATCATCCCGCGCAGCAAGGGCGGCCAGACCACATGGGAAAACGTGGTCGCCGCCTGTTCGCCGTGCAACCTGCGCAAGGGAAATCTGACGCCGCAGCAGGCGCGGATGTTTCCGAGGCAAGCCCCGTTCGCGCCGACGGTTCATCAGCTGCATCGCAATGGCCGGCTGTTCCCGCCGAACTATCTGCATGACAGCTGGCTCGATTATTTATACTGGGACACCGAGCTCGATCCGTAGGAAGCGGGTCGCCCGGCGGGATGGAAGTCTTCCAAGACGGCCGTTTGCGGCATAAGATCGTCGCCTGTTTTGCGCCCGCCTGATCGCCTCGTTCGCGGAACACGCGCATGCCGATCGGCCAGGAGATTCTTCATGCCCGCTTTGACTGAATGGAAGGTTCCGCCGGCAAATCAGCCCCGCGCCGGCGATTACAGTTTCGATCTCGATCATGTGCTTTCATCGGTGGTCGGCCTGCATTCGATCGTTCCTTCCGATGCCTTCAGCGCCGATACGCTCGGCACCGAGCGCGCCGGCAACGGCGTCGTGATCGACGACGGTCTGGTGCTGACGATCGGGTATCTGATCACCGAAGCCGAAGCGGTCTGGCTGCATGTCGGCGACGGTCGCGTGGTGCAGGGCCACGCACTCGGCTTTGATGCGGTGACCGGCTTCGGCCTGGTGCAAGCCCTTGGCCGCATCGATCTCGATCCCCTGCCGCTCGGCTCTTCCGCCGCAACCGAGGTCGGCGACCGCGTGGTGATGGGCGGCGCCGGCGGGCGCACGCGGTCGGTCGCGAGCCACATCGCCACCAAGCAGGAATTTGCCGGGTATTGGGAGTATTTGCTCGACGAGGCGATCTTCACCTATCCCGCCCACCCCAATTGGGGCGGCACCGGGCTGATCTCGAACCGCGGCGAATTGATCGGCATCGGCTCGCTCCAGCTCGAGCGCGAGCGCGAGGGCAAGGCCGAGCATGTCAACATGGTCGTGCCGATCGATCTGCTCAAGCCGGTGCTCGACGATCTGCGCAAGTTCGGCCGCGTCAACAAGCCGGCGCGGCCCTGGCTCGGGATGTATTCGACCGAGATCGACAACCGGGTCGTCGTGGTCGGTGTCTCCGCCAAGGGCCCGGCGGCGGCCGCCGAACTCAAGGCCGGCGACGTCATCCTGGCCGTCAACGGCGAAAAAATCTCAAGTCAAAGCCAATTCTACCGAAAGCTCTGGGCGCTCGGGCCTGCCGGAGTGGACGTGCCGCTCACCGTCCACCACGAGGGCGTCACCTTCGACGTGGTGCTGGCCTCGACCGACCGTGCGCGGCTGCTCAAGGCACCACGACTGCATTAGCGCGCTTTCGAACCAGGCATGCCGTCGGACCTGATCCGGGCGGTGGGAACCGGTTCGTGCGAGGAAAACGACAAGCGACCGGGGTGCGATTGGCAAGAGTGAGGTCTCTTGCGTCCGATCGCGCGCTCAATATGAAACGACAGGGAACGATAGCCCATGAGCGAGGCTGTGGTGGACGACATCGTGGCCGTGCTGCCACCTTTGCTGCAATCGCTCGAAGCGCTCGGCTTCATCGCCCGCCGTTTGAATCCGCCGGATTTCGGCCGGGTGATGGAAGCCGCTGGCGAGCCGGACCTCGCCTTGAAGGCCGTCCGTCCGCGGCTCGCCCATTGGCCGGAACAATTCGCAAACGTGCAGACCTCGCTTGAAACTGCCAGCGACGCCGCGCTGGCGGCGTTTGAGGGCTTACGCAGCGTCCAACGGGGAGAGGGCGACCTGATCGCCGTGTTTCGCGCGCTGCGTCACGCCCCGCGCGCGCAGGAGGCGCTTTATCCGCTCGCTGCGAAACTGCCCCCGGTGAGCAGTTTCTTCGTTGATCCCGCCTTGCGCCAGGATGCCGGTCTGCTGGCGCGGCTGGCGGCGCCGGCCGAGGACGGCACCGGGATCATTCACGACCACAACGAACCGGGCAGCCGCGGCGGCTTCTCGCTCTACGTCCCGGAATATTACACGCCCGACCGCGCCTGGCCGCTGGTGATGGCGCTGCACGGCGGCAGCGGCAACGGCCGCGGCTTCCTGTGGAGCTGGCTGCGCGACGCGCGAAGCTTTGGCGCCATCCTGGTCACGCCGACCGCGACCGGGAGCATTTCGAACAAGAGTACTCCAAACAAACGTACTCCAGACAAAAGTACTTGGGCCTTGATGGGAGAAGACACCGACACGCCGAACCTTGCCCGCATTCTCGATTGGGTGCGAGGCCGCTGGAACATCGATCCCGCGAGGCTGCTGCTGACCGGGATGAGCGACGGCGGCACGTTCTGCTATGTCACCGGGCTCGAGGGCGCCTCGCCTTTCACCCACCTTGCGCCCGTCGCCGCAACCTTCCATCCCTTGATGGCCGAGATGGCCGACGCGCGGAGACTGCGCGGCCTGCCCGTCTATCTCGTGCACGGCCGGCTCGACTGGATGTTTCCGGTGCAGGTGGCGCGGCAAACCAAGGATGCGCTGGCGGCGGCGGGCGCCGATGTCACCTACCGGGAGCTCGACGACCTCAGCCATTGCTATCCGCGCGAGATCAACGCGCCGATGCTGCAATGGCTGGCGACAGATCGATAGCTCTCAGACCATGCCGCCATTGGCGCGCAGCACCTGACCGTTGACCCATCCGCCATCGGGCCCGACGAGGAAAGCAACGACGGCGGCGATATCCTCTGGCGTGCCTAGGCGTTCCATCGGGTTCATCTTCGCCATGCGCTCGACCAGCTCAGGCGATTTGCCATTGAGGAAGAGCTCGGTCGTGACCGGTCCCGGAGCCACCGCATTGACGGTGATGTTGCGACCGCGCAATTCCTTCGAAAGGATCGCCGTCATGGTTTCCACTGCGGCCTTGGTCGCCGCATAGATGCTGTAGGTCTCCAGTTTGGTCCCGACCACGCTGGTCGAGAAATTGACGATCCGACCCCCGTCGCGCAGGCGCCTGGCTGCCTCCCGCATGCCGTTGAAGCTGCCCTTGAGGTTGACCGCGATCTGCCGATCGAACAGCGCGTCATCGCTGTCGGCGATTTTCGCGAGCTGCATGATGCCGGCATTGTTGACGAGCACATCGACGCCGCCGAACGCCCGTTCGGCCGTGTCGAACATCCCGCGCATCGCCTCCGGGTCGCTGACGTCAGCCTTCGCGGCGAGTGCCCGGCCGCCTTTGGCTTCGATCTCGCGGACCAGCGCCTCGGCGGGCCCGGCGCTGGCCGAGTAGTTGATGACGACGGTGAAGCCGTCGCCGGCGAGCCGCTCGGCCACCGCGGCACCGATGCCGCGCGAGGCCCCGGTCACGATCGCGACCCTGCTGGTCTTGTCGGTCATGTTTGCTCCTAAAACCGTTGACGTGCACTCTTACATGGGTGCGCTGCGGATCTTTGTCTCAAGGTTTCGTGATGACCGGCGACGGATGATTTCCTGGGCACGGAACCATCCTGACCAGACCACGTTGTCCGTCAACACTGGAGGATATGCAATGCGCGTTTTTCTGGGAATGATTTTGGGGGCGCTGCTGCTGGTCGCGGGCGTGTATGTCTATGATTCGCAGTCGACCTCGACCGTCGCCAACGGCCAGAACGCGTCCAGCAGCCGTACTATCGTCAACTGGGACGTCGCGGCCACTGACTGGCATGCACTGACGACACGCGCCCATGACGACTGGATCAGGCTGTCGTCGAAGTAATCGAAAAAATAGCCGCCAAGCCAGCGCCCTCGCCTCCCCGGCGATGGCGCTGCACCGTTGCCATCTCTACTTTTTCGCCGCTGCCTTTCGCGCATCCGAGATGGCCTGACCGAACTGGGCCATGGTCAGCACACCCGGCACGCGGAATTTGCCGACAATAAAGGACGGTGTGCCGTTGAAGCCGAACGCGGTGGCCTGATCATTGTTACGCGCGAGAATCGCGTCAATCGCCGTCGCGTTGGCGGCAACGTCGCGGTCAAGGCGATCGACATCAATTCCTGCGCCCGCCAGCAGCTCGCGGATCTGTGGCTCCGTCAGCTTCGAGTTGACGCCGATCATCGCATCGTGGGCCTGAATGAATTTATCCTGATATTTGCTCGCCAGCGCCATCCGCGCCGCCGTCACCGACACCGGTCCCAGGATCGGCCAATCCTTCAAAATCAGCCGGACCTTGCCGTCATCATGCACCACCTGGCGCAGCTCGGGTTCGAGCTTGCGGCAATACGGACACTGGTAGTCGAAATATTCGACGATGGTGATGTCGCCGGCGGCGTTCCCCGCCACGGGGATTTCCGGATCGCGCAACACCAGCGCTTCCGTCAGCACGTCGTCGCTTTGCCCCTGCGCCGGATAAGGCGCGATCACCATGCCGAGCACGGCCGCGCTTGCGCCAAGCAAGCCCAGCGTTTCACGCCGCGAGCGCCGCTGAAGCGGCGCGGCCGGGTCGATCGGTTTGGTCATCTCTGGTCTCCCGGCTGTTCCTGGCGCCACTCAGTAGCTGCGATCAGGATAAGGATAGGTTACGCACCAGCATATAGAGCGCCACCGCGATAATGACAGCGGCAAACACGATATTGAGCGTGCCGCCGCGCGCCGATAAAAGCCGCGCCGAGCGGGTGCCGATCAATCCGCCGACGAGACCGCCCGCGATGAACAATCCCGCAAGCTCCCATGAGATCAATCCGGACCAGGCGTAGCTGGCCGCCGTAGTCAGACCGAATGCGGTGACCGCGACCAGCGACGAGGAGACCGCGTTGATAATCGACATTCCCGTCGCCAGCATCAATGCCGGCACGATCAGGAACCCGCCGCCGATCCCGAAGAATCCCGACAGCGTCCCGGTCGCAAGGCCGAGCCCGACGATGGCGGGCATGTTGTCCCAGCTGATCCGCACGTCGGGCAGACCGACGCGCGACCGCGTCTTGAGCATCAACACCGCGATCACCAGCATCAACAGCGCGAACAGCGCCAGCAGTTTCTGGCCGTCGAGCATTTTGCCGAAAATCGAGCCTATGAACGCGCCGATAATTCCCGCCGCCGCGAAGGTGAGCGCGCACCACCATCGCACGGTGCCGCCGAGCGCGTGGTTCGACAGGTTGATCGCGGCGTTGACCGCCACCGCGATGGCGCTGGTTCCGATCGCGACATGGGGGTCGGGGACGCCGACCACATAGACCATCAGCGGCACCGCCAGGATCGATCCGCCGCCGCCGATCAGGCCCAGCGAAAATCCAACCAGCGCTCCCGATGCCAATCCGAGCACGCCCTGCACCGTGGAGATTATCAAGAAAGCCACCTTGCCCTTACAGCGGGACCGTAGAGCGGTTTCGTCCAAATTTCCATGGCGGCGGCATCACAAATTGCAATGAAGTTCAGTGCAGCAAAAGCGTCACGGCCAGCGGAACCAGCAGCGACGTCACGAGCGCGTTGAGGCTCATGGCGATCCCGGCGAACACGCCCGCGACCGCGTCGACCTGAAACGCACGTGCGGTGCCGATGCCATGGGCCGCGATGCCGACCGCGAATCCCCGCGCGCGGAAATCGGTAATGCCCATCCGGTTCATCAATGGCGTGACGGTGATCGCGCCCATGATGCCGGTAAGAATGACCGCAACCGCCGTCAGCGACGGATCGGCATGCAAGGATTCGCTGATGCCCATCGCGACGCCCGCCGTGACCGATTTCGGCGCCAGCGACAACACCACCGCGCGCGGCAGCCCTGCGGCTTGGGCCAGCAGCACCACCGAAGCCACCGCGGTGATCGAGCCTGCCGCAAGCGCCACCAGCATCGGCAGGATCGCCGACGCCACCACCTTGCGGTTTTCGTAGAGCGGCACCGCCAGCGCCACCGTCGCTGGTCCGAGCAGGAAGTGCACGAACTGCGCGCCGCCGAAATAGGTGGTGTAGGATGTGCCCGTGAGCAGCAGGAAGGCCCCGATGATCCACATCGAATGCAGCACCGGATTGGCCAGAGGATGCCGGCGGGTGCCAAGCGATACCGCGTCGGCCATCGCGTAAACCAGCAACGTCGCCGTCAGCCAGAGCAGCGGGGACTGCGAAAGATAGACCCACAGCGAGAACGGATCGTCATTCATGGCCGCTCCCTCCGCGCGCCATCAGGCGGCTGGCAGCCACAAACGTCACCACCGTCACCAACAGCGTCACCAGCACCGAGATCGCCAGCACGCCCAGGAAGGCGATGCCGTGCTCGGCGACGAGATCGAGCTTCTGCACGACGCCGACACCGGCCGGAACGAAGAGCAGCGAGAGATTGGCAAGCAGGCCCCGGCTGGCATTTTCCACGCCATCGCCCCGCAGCGGCCCGCGCGCCAGCGCCGGGAAGCGGTCCCGCGCCAGCAGCAGCACCAGCAGGAGCATGAGGCCGATCACCGGGCCCGGCATCGGCAGCGTGAGGCCGCGTACGAAAATTTCGCCGGCAAGCTGGCATAGCAAGTTGAGGCTGAGGCTCGCGATCACAATGCGCCCGATCGAAGCAAGCTCAGCCCTTCAGGCGGCTGACGCATTCGCTGTAGTAGCCGCCGCTCTTTTCGATCCATTTCAGGCCGTCATTGGCATTGGTGGCCTTGTTGGCCTTGAATTGATCCGCACAGGTCAGAGTTCGCGCCTTGTCCGGGTTCTCGCCCGAGTATTTCGGTGCAATCGCCGAAGGAAACACGGCCTGCGTACTGATCGGACCGCATTCTTCCTGGCTGAACTGTTTCCACTTGCGACCCTTCAGCTTGCCGGCAAGTTCAGCGCTCAGGTATTTCAGGCCGCATCCCACCACCGTTGGCCCGGCTTTCATGACGACCGCCTTGGACGTCGGGTTCGGAGGCGAAGAGGTTGCCGGCGACTGGTCATGCGGACCCGCCGACTCCGCGGGCGGTGTCGTTGCGGCTGCCGCGGATGGTACGGATGCCGCGGGCGCTTCAGCCTGGGCGATCAGACCAGCGTTTACCGGTCCATCGGGCTGCGACACATTTTGATGGGCCGAACTGCCGGCCGCCATCGCCGCACGGCTGTCCGGCGCCGCCGAGGCTGCCTGGGAAAATACGACAAGCCCGACCGCGGCCGTTATTTTCCAGCCAATCTTTCCCATACCCCGCCTCGTGAAATCGACGATACGCACCCGGCAATCATCCTTACCTTTGTACAGCTTGGTGGCTAGCAGGCCGGGCAAGGTCAGCCCGGGCCTGCCATTGAAGCGAACGACGCTTAGCCCTTCAGCCTCTTGTTGCACTCGCTGTAGTAGCCGCCGCCCTTCTGGGTCCATTTCAGGCCACCATTGGCGTTCGTGGCCTTGTTGGCTTTGTATTGATCGTCACAGGTTTTCATCCGGGCCTTGCCGGCGCTTTCCTTGGCGTATTTCGGATCCACCGCCATCGGGAAGATCGCGGGGCCGCTCGGCATCGGCGCGGCGGCAGGCGCGGCTTCCGGCTTTTTCGGCTTGGCTTCCGCTTCCTTGGGCGCCGCAGGCGCGGCCGGTGCAGCGGCGGCGGCGGCGGCGCCGCATTCGGCCTTGCGGAAATCGTTCCATTTCTGGCCGTTGAGCGTGCCGGCGGTCTTGGCGGCCTGGTATTTTGCACTGCATTCCTGCGCAGTCAGGGCCTGCGCCGGCGCGGTGGCCGCGAATGCGACAAATCCCGAAACCGCGACTGCGCACAATAATTTGGCTTTAAAGGTCATCCTTGGTCTCCTTGGGGGCATGGCTGTCTTATTCGGGGCATGGGTCTTAAGGCGCCCATCCTAGCGTAGCGACAATGCGTGACAACGGCCATCCGCCGCTGCACAAAAATATCGCTCCGCGAAACTGCGGCGGGACCGCCTTCATTCATCCACGGTTCAGCATCGCGGCGCGACGTTGCGCCCCTCTTCAACCCGAGGTGCTCCCATGATGACGATATCTTCCCGCGCCGCCGCGACCGCGTTTGCGTCCCTGCTGCTGATGGGCTCAGTGTTCGCGCAGACCCCCGCACCGGCCGCAAAATCAGACACCAAGGCGCCCGTGGTTCACACCGCGGCCTCGCTGGAATGTTCCAAGGAAGCTGATGCCAAGGGGCTTCACGGCAAGGAGCGCAAGAAATTCCGTTCCGAATGCAAGAAGGCTGCGGCGGAAAAGAAGTGATCTAGCCGATCATCACCCATCCTCCGCCGGCGAAGAGGAGGATGGGTGACGTCGCCGGTCTGATTCCCTCCCGATCCGCACCGGTGCTCACGAAGCGGGCTGTATTTATTTTGGCCTTTCAAAGCGCATTGCTGCAATCGCATTGGCGCATTTGTCCCCTGCTCGCGGATTTGCCATAAGGCGACGTGAGCCAGATTCCTGCATCGCTGGCCGATGCCATCCCCAGCCGCACCAAGACCCTCATGGTGCTTGAGACGCTTGCCATCGGCGCCGCTGGCGGCATGCTGTTCTTGTGGGCAAATCTTCCGGGAGGACTGATTTCCGGGTCCATGATCGCGGTCGGCGCCGCCGCCCTGGCTGGACGGCCGCTCAGCGTCCCGCCTCACATCACCCAGGCTTTGCTGGTCCTGCTCGGGATCTCGCTGGGCTCGGTGGTGTCCAGGCAATTGATTCAGCATGTCAGCGCCTATCCGCTGACCATCGGCCTGCTGGCGCTGGCGACCTTCTGCTCAACCTTGGGGTCCAGCCTCTATCTGCAACGCGTCCATGGCTGGGATCGCACCTCGGCATTTCTCGCCGGCAGCCCCGGCGCGCTGTCGCAGATCACCATTCTCGCCGTCGAACGTGGCGCGGACTTGCCGGCGATCGCGGTGGTGCAGACCATGCGCGTGATCATCCTCACCGCGGCGCTGCCGCTGATATTGGCAATGACGGGGATTGCGTCCGCGTCGTCGCCAGCGCTTCTGGTCGTGTCCGCCACGCCGCTTGGGCTGCTCGCGCTGGCCGCCGCCTCGCTGGCGGTCGCGTTGTTGCTGCGGCTCGTCAAGTTTCCAGCAAGCTGGATGTTCGGCGCGATGATCGCCTCCAGCGTGCTGCATGGCGCCGGATGGATCGAGGGCGGCCTGCCGACCTGGGTGCGGGGCGTGGCGCTGATCGGGATCGGCTCGTTGATCGGAAGCCGTTTCACGCGAATGAAAACAAAAGTCCTGCTCGGCCATATCAATGCGGCGCTGGGATCGTTCGCGATCGCGATCGCTGTTTCCGGAATTTTCGTCGCGGTGATCGCGCTGACCACCCAGGTACGGCTCGCCGACATCATCGTCGCATTCGCACCGGGGGCGATGGACGCCATGCTGGCGCTGGCGCTGACCCTGCATATCGACCCGATCTTCGTCGGCGCCCATCATTTGTCGCGCTTCGTGTTCGTCACCATTGCAACGCCCGGCATTGTCCATCTGTTCGGACGCCCGCAGGAAGACGTGGACGACTAGCTTCGCCTGGTGGAGACCATACCCCACGCCGCGATGGCGGCCATCGACAACGAAATCAGCACATTGTAGCCCGCCAGCGACAGGCCGAGGAAGCGCCACTGCACCTCGTCGCAGCGGATCACCTTGACGGTGTCGAGACGCTCCAGCAGGCTGCCGGCGCTGCCGAGATCGCCGATCGGGCCGGTGCAATCGGTCGGTCCCTGCCAGAACTGCCACTCGACGCCGGCATGATAGGTGCCGAGCACGGCATTGCCGAGCACGACAACCCAAAGAATCGCGAGCCCGGCCAGCAGCACGCCACGCGGGGCATCCCTGCCCGCGAGCAGCGCCGTCAACGCGCCGAGCGGGACCACGAGATAATAGGCATAGCGCTGCTCGAGGCAGAGCGGACAGGGGCGAATATCCAGCACCAGCTGGAAGAACCAGGCTCCCGCCAGCGTCGCCGCCGCGATGGCGGTGATCGCCAGCGCCGCGATCAGCGCCGGATGAGCGTCATTGCGCGCGGACGAGGTGTTGGCGGTGGCATCAATCGTCACGTTCGTCTCCCGGTGTGCAAGCCTCCTATCCCGTGCCGGCGGCGCTGTCGAGGCATGCCCGTTCACAGCGGTGTGTTTTGCCGCACGATGACGCGGCGAAAACCACCGGTCCGGCGCCGTTACCTACCGGTGTCGGCGACCTCCGGGATGGCTTTAAGTACGAGCCGGCACTTCGGTTCAAATCGGCGGGTTTGCGGGTTGACCGGCAGTCGCCGCCCGCTATATTCCGCCGGCTTTGCGACGCTGGCCTTTGGGCGGGCGTCCGAAGGCCCCTGTGGCGGAATTGGTAGACGCGCTCGAACTCAAAATCGAGTTCCGCAAGGAGTGCTGGTTCGATTCCGGCCAGGGGCACCAAAGGATTTATTCCTGTCGGCATATCTTGGCGACCGACCTCGACTTCGGGTCGCGATCACCGACAAAGATGTCGCCTCCGGTTCGCGCCTCAAGAATCGAATGAGTCGGCAGATTGCGCAAATCGCGGCGCACTCATCGCGATTCAAAGTCCCGAAAATGATCGGCACGCTCCACCAGATCGACCATGTGGGCGGCCGCATGAATCGTCAGAGGATGTTCGGTAAAGCCGGGCCGCGGGGAAATATAGCCTGCCATTTCGCGAGCCAGTTTGAGTTGGTCTTCGGATGCGATCGCAAGCAGGGAAATCATCAGATTTTCCAGAGCGATGACACGGATACGCAGCGTCACGAGTTCGGCATTGGTCAGCTCCGGAACTGGAATTCGCGCGCTGTCGGTCGCCGAAACCGTCGCGGGACCATCGGGCCCGGCGCCTCCTTCATTGTCCCATCTGGACAGCGCGCGTTGACGTCGGTTCCAATCGTTGGAGTTTTCTCGCGGCATGGGTCGGTCCCTCGCGTGGCGGCAGAATGCGGGCGGCATGATATCGGCAGTTCCGGTCGATTGATGCCCTGTTGTGACCGCATCCGGTGATGGAGGCGGACGCGATCGCCGGCATCACCAAGTCTTGCACGGAGCGGCTCGACCGGGAAAGACTTTGAACCCGTGGGCATCGGCCGATCCTGGTCTGTCATCGAGCACGCCTGACAATGGCGACGTCAATCGCCAAGCCTGGTGAGCGCGGCACCCCTGTGGTAGGCGATATGATCCGTCTTGCTGCTCTTGATCTCGTATTGCGGATCGTCCGCGCTCGCATGGTGGGTGATAGCCCTTGACCTTGAATTGGCGCGTATGCACGCGGATGATCGTGCCGCTGACACGGCCGGCCTCGGAATTCCAACTCACGCGATCATGGATCTTGAAGCTGTTCGGCACGTCGTTCGATCCGATGCCGCCGAACGATGCAAAAGGAGTGCAGATCTCGCGCTGAATATTCCGGCGGCATGAGCATTCCAACCGTTGCGCCTCCTATCGGTTCCCAAAAATCGCAACATTTTGCCGGCAACTACCGCTTTTGATTTTGGAATCGCGAGCCTAGAGTTTGCGGCGACGCCGGCCGGTCGTGCGGCCTCCCCATTGGAGCGAAGACGCGAGCACCTTTTTCACCATAGGCCACTCGACCAGGACGATCGTCGAATTTGTCGATCTGTTGCGGGAGTCCGGCGTCAGCCTCGTTATCGACGTCAGGTCGATGCCGCGGTCGCGCACCAATCCGCAGTTCAATCAGCAGAGCCTCCCCGAAGCGCTGGCACCCTGGCAGATCGGTTATCAGCATATCGCCGAGCTCGGCGGCCTGCGGGGGAAGTCGCGCGAGGCTGAACCCTCGCCAAATGGCTATTGGCGCGTGCGCAGCTTTCGGAACTATGCGGACTACGCGCTGACGGCGCCCTTTGCCGCCGGCCTGGCCCGGCTCCGGGAACGCGGCGGTGAGCAAACTTGCGTGACCATGTGCGCTGAAGCGGTTTGGTGGCGCTGCCACCGCCGGATCATTGCCGATTATCTTCTGGCCGCTGGGGAGCAAGTGAAGCACATTCTCGGAAAATCGCATGTCGATGTCGCAAGCCTGACGCCCGGCGCCGTCGTTCGCAACGATGGGACGGTGATCTATCCCGCCGAGGGCCCGCCGTCAGGATAGTGCGAAATCAAGGGAAACAAGAACGAACCGGTTCAATCAAAAACAGGATTCGCCTGTCTCCTCGTGCCCGGTCAGGCATCGGTCGTCTTGTCGGGACCATACTGAAGCACCTGCACTTTCTCCAGCGTGACCAGACCGCTATCCATCATCCCGTCAAGAACCGGCAGAAACTCGTTGATCTTCTCTTCAGAGTCCACGATTTCAATGACCAACGGCAAATCCAGCGATAGACGAAGAATCTTGTCGGTGTGGATGCGGCTCGATTTGCCGAAGCCCATCGGGCCACGCAACACCGTCGCGCCGGCCAGTTGCATTTCCCGCGCTTTCTTCACAATGGCCTCATAGAGCGGACGATCATCGAATTTGTCATTTTCGCCGGTGAAAATCCGCAGCAGCAGTGCTTGTTTGGGTATTTGCATATCCCGTTCCTTACAAACGATTGAGGCGAACCGCCAGTGCGTGACCGAGCCATACGGCCGTCAACCAGCCTACGACCGAGACGAATAAATTGAGGGATGCCGCCTGGATGTCGCCGGACTGCACAAGCCGCAGGGTCTCGAGGCTGAACGCGGAAAATGTGGTGTAACCTCCGCAAATCCCGACCATGACGAATTGCCTCTGCCGCGGACTGACGAACAACCTGCCGTCGGGGCCGGTCAACGCGGCATAAAAACCGATAATGAACGAGCCTGTCACATTGACGAACAATGTGCCCCAGGGAAAACCGTCCCCGAGCTTACTCAAAAACACAACGGAAACCAGATAGCGGGCGACTCCTCCGACAATGCTGCCGAGCGCGACGGAAAAATAGGACCCGGTCGTATCCCAGAATTTCTGCAGCCAAATGGAGCGGCGCGGGCGTGGAAGCGGACGATTGTCAGCCGGTTTGGCCGCCGGTGGATTTGGTGAAACGTTGTCCTGCATTGCCGGATTTCCCGTTATCCGAACGCGTGTTGGCCGGCGGCGAAGCCGACAGCGACGGCAACAAGGCAAAGCGATACCGATAGCACCAAATTCCAGGCCGCAAGCGATACCTCGCTGTCGCGAGCGAGCGACAAGGTCTGGAGGCTAAAAGAAGACACGGTCGTGTAGCACCCCAGGAATCCGGTGACGGCAAACTGCCACGGTCTGACGGCCGCGAAAGCCCCGTGGCCTGCTGCCGACGCCGCAAGCACGCCGATAAAAAATGCTCCGCTGACATTGATGACCATCGTTCCCCAGGGAAATGTCTCGCCGACGCGCCGCGCAACAAATCCGGACAGCCAGAATCTCGCGATCCCACCGAAGACGCTTCCCAGAGAAACCCAGATCACACCGTCGATTGTATCCACCGCATGCCTCGACTTGCTTTCAGATTTACACGCTGTTCACCAGATGCTGAAGCGTCCCGTGGTCGTCCCTATCAACGTCGCAGAAAGCCTGTCCTCTGCATCTTCCCTGTTCAGCCTTGTCCACAGCAACCAGCACATCCAGCCTGTAGCGCGCACCGTTCCTGGGCGCACGACGCAGTTACTTGACTTCGCGTTGAGACGGAGAAGGAGGCCTGAGCGGCACATCGCCATGGCTTAACCCCCGCATTCTCGACGCGGCAGGAGTCATCAGCCCTCATCAGGCGGTTTTGGGGAACCCCTTCCCCTTGGATGCATAAATACTAGACGATATCAAACCTGGGATCAATGTCAGCCGGCCGCACCGAAACGTTTTTGGGCGCGCCGGGCAGCCGACACGGCTTGTCCTGGCGGGCCACGACACCGTCATCCGGGTGTTGCTGACTCAGGTACTGGACATGCCGCTGTCGGCCTATTGGCGGATCGTTCAAAACCCGTGCTGCATCCACGAAATCGAAACCACCGGCGGTTCATTTCGGCTGCGCCGAATGAACGACACCGCGCATCTGGAAGCGGGGCTCAACTAGCCAAAGCGTCTACTTCGTTTGCGGACACCCTCGGTGCGATCGGCGGGCTCGGGACGGCAGCTACGTGGCGGCGGGCGTCATAGACTTCAAGCACCCGTTTTGCCGTCTGGGCCTCGAGCCGCTCGAAGTGTTCGCGCGCCCGCTCAATCTCCGTTTTCGACATCCTGCGGCCCGCGGCCTCCATCAGCAGCAGAGCCTTGACCGTCGACCAGGAGCAGCCCGCGGCTTTGGCGACGATCTGCACCACGCCCGGGTTATCATTGAGGATCGCCCGTTCGGCCATCTCGATCGGACAGCCGGCGAGCACCGACAGGGCCGTTACCGCCTGTTCAAAATTTTGCGAGCACGCGGCGGAATGGACATTGGCCTCGCCAAGCTCCTTCCAGTTTTGCAGCCGCCTGACCCTTGACCTGGCTTTGGCGTGATCCTGAGACTTGTTGCGAACTTCCTGGTTTATTTCGTCTATCACCTCGGTGACCGCGTCCTGCACCGCATCGGTAAATTGCGGATTTGCCGCCACGATCTTCTTGCACACCGAAGCGGAGGCCGTCTCGAGCAGCTTCAAGAAGTGATGCCGGGGAATATCACGACGCTTTCCAACTTGCAGCGCAAGCTCGGCGTCGCCGCCAGCGCGCGTCACGAGCTCGCGAAAGCTATCGTCCGAAATGCGGGCACCGGCATTCTTCGCAACGGTGTGGACGACGATGGGTTCACCGCGCTCGATGAGTATCCTGGTGATCACTTCGCTGATGGTCAGACGCTGCGCGATCGCCTGAAGATGGCCCTGGCCCTGGCTACTTGCGTTGGCAACAAGGTCGAGATCGCTGAGCGCCGTCGACTGACTGAGAACCGGAGCGGCCACGGCGATGGCCTCATCGCAGGCAAATGCCCGAATCAGCGTCGCCGGCGCATTTGGGTCGGTGGCAAGATGGTTCGACAGCTTAACCCGGGTTTTCAACTCAATCACGGCAACAACGGTTTTGAATACGTCGTCGAACAGCTCGATCTGCTTCTTCGAATGGCGCCCCCCGCCGGCAACAAACAGATCGGCGATACGTGTGAGTGCCCCTAACTGCCTTTTCGTGAGGTCAGATAGTGTTTCGTCCTGAATTTCATCGATAAGATTGGAGAGCGCTGTCATGATATTGTCTCGTTACGCTTCACGCCGGAAATGGAAGATGGGACGGTGACATTCACGTGCTACCAGCTGAACCGTGAAAATAGCTGGCTGCCGTTGCTTCAGAGATAATTCAAATTGTCGTCAATTCGAAACCGGCCGTCCAGGTTTGCGTTAAGTCGGCTTCTCTTCGAATTCTGTCCCTCGCCCTGGCTCGCCGTGGAAGCACGTCTCGCAGGCGCAAAGGATTCGAGCAGGCAGGCGAACACGAAACCGGCGAGCCGGCCAGAGGGGTCGAGCATCTGTCGCGGCTCCGCGCCGGCGCGCCCGAACCGTGCACCTGGGCGGTGCACGAAAATCCGGCGCACGGCGGCAGGCCATCCGGGGCACCCTCACCGATGAAATCGGTCCTGAAGCCGGCTTTGGCGAAACCCCTCCTGTCGTCTTTGTTTCTCGCGTGATAGTCCTGATAGTCAGGCTCGGCCTCGCACGGGCGGTTTCGGTTGTCAGCATGCTCAGCAGCAGTCCGCTGCTGTCGGGATACAAGCTGATACCGATGTCGGGCGCGTAACTGATCAATACCGACGAGACGCTGGCCATTGCCGGATCCTTATCGGGCGACGTTCGGGAGCGACGGCGAATTGAAATACGATTGCGGAAATCCTCGCCGCATTGAGATGTCGCCCGATGCGTCGCCGGCTTCCCGGATCCGCTGACACGGCTTCGGCCAAAGCCGCGCCCGCCGATATCGCAACGGAAACGTGGTCAAAACAGCTCACATGGCCGGTATTCGCGAATTGGTCGCAAACTAACGCTGGGTATATGGACCTTTTCGTCGTATCAGGCATTTGCTCACCGCAGCATTTCGCTGCCGAGAGGCGGCCTGATGTTTCTCCCCTTCTTTTCCACCGTGTCCTTGGCATTTGAGTCAGGCAACGTCATTGGTCTTCGAATGATGAAGATGATGTCAGGTGGCCGCGGCTCGCACGACGAAGCGCATTTGATGATGACGGAGAAGGTCAGCGCCATGATCGAGGCCAGTGCGAGCCTGATGTCCGGCGCGACGGCCGACAGTGTTGTTGAACGTTACCGGGAACATGTCGCCGCAAACGCGAAACGGCTGTCGCGCTAAAAGGCGGCGGCGCCAGATCGCGGCGACGACGCTACTTGACGCGCCGCCCCTTGAAGAACCCGGCATTGGTCGTGTTCTGCTCGATGTTGGCCGTGTCGCCCTGCTCGGCAGAATTGACGTCGGTTCTGGTCTTCGAGGTGTCTTTGTTCGCTTCGACGCAGTCAGCTGTTCCCTTGTGGCTGCGGTTGGCCGGCGGCACCGGCGGCATTTCATTGTGGCGCGACATTTCCGATTCCTTCCGCTGTCATCGAAAACGGCCCGCCGAAGCGGGCCGTTTCTGTCAATTACGTATCGCTATTGCTGATTTTCTCGTCGGGCTGTTTTGGATTCTTGTCGCCACCGCCGGGCTTCTGGCTTTGCTGGCCGGGTTTCTGACCGCCGCCTTGCTGTTGACCTGGCTTCTGACCTGGTGCTTGATTCTGCTGGCCGGGTTGGTTCTGGTTCGTCATGTTGTTTCCTTTCATGGGAACAGCATGACAACGGCTCAGAGTCCGCGTCGTTCCGACAACAAGGAAATGGCGGTTTGTATGCCACGTGGCGGTCAGCCCTACATCTTCGGATGACTCGGCCTCGCCTGAGTTCCGGTATCATCCTGCGAACACATAATGACCGCCCCTTGACCAAGCGGGAACCGCGGCTTTGGCGCAACATCGGCGCGGCGCGCCGCTGGTTCGCTGTTCAAGCCTAAGGAAAACTCCGAAATGTCGAACGCAAAGCCCGGTAAACCGAATCAGAAATTCACGCGCCAGCGGGACGTCAAACAGCCAATCCACCCAGCCATCGATGCAACAGCTGGGCCAGCCAAAGCCGATGCGTCGGCCGAAGCAAACAGGTCAGCCGACGGCTTCGCGGGCGGCTTGCAGGCGATTGCCACGGCGTATGCCGGCTACACGAAGAAATCTTTTGCGGACACAAAGTCGTTTGTCGAGAAGCTCTCGGGCGCAAGGTCGCTCGACAAGATAATTGAAATTCAAACCGAATTCGCGAAGACCGCCTACGAGACATTCGTAGCCGAGTCACAGAAGATCGGCGCCCTGTACGGTGATCTCGCCAAGCAATCCTGCAAGCCATTCGGCGGCGTTGTTGCAAAATAAGCGACCGCCTGTTGAAGCGTCGGCTGGAAGGAGTCCCGCAGAAGACACGGAACTCCTCCACTAGCCGAACGAATGACTGGCGGCAATTTGGCTCGTCCGGTTGGCACCTGAGATTGCCTCAGGACTGTCGCAAAGGACGCATTCGCAGACCCCTCTCCTTCCGTGGCGTCCTACCGACCGCCAAAGCTATCTTCGGCGGGCGGGCCGAAAGAGTCTGTGCAATTCTGATCATGCGAAGCAAAATTGCGAAACTGATTTGCGATCAGCGCAACACGGTCGTGGCGCCGGCTCTGGAATGCGGCCATGGACACGTTCGATTTTTTCAGCAATCTGAGCAATATTGAACAGGGGCTCGGCAATCGGAAGATCATGCTGGTTGCAGCATCGCCGCTGTTCGGTGGCTACGGATGGCCAGAAGTTTCAAGCTCCTGCCTGAGCGAAAGGTCGAATGCCATGACCGATTACCCCGCCGCAATCCCACTGCTTGCCATTCGGGAACTCCGCTGCCCGAAATGCCGGACGCGCATGATGCTTGCGAGCATCTCGCCGGGCCCCACCGGATTCGAACTTCGCACCTTCGGCTGCGCCAAATGCAATCATGTCGAAAAAATCGCCATCGCGTCGGATCCGGTGAAGTCCGGAGACGTCGGCTGGCTCGTCGGTGAACTGCAGCCGCCGACGTAGACATCGCCGCTTTCGACGCCGACACCGCAACGCCCGGAACCTTCGGGCAATCCCGATATGAGGCCACATCGCGCGGTGTGAGCGAATTTCACGGCGTGAGCAGAGATTGTAGGCCGACCAGACCAGGCATCAATCGACCTGGTCCCGGCGCACGCTGAGCGGTTGCGTTTCCGCCAGCGCGGGGCCGGTGCCGAACGATCGCGGCCGCGTCAGTACCTCCGGCTGCAGAATATCGTCGAGTTGTTCGCGGGTAAGCAGCTTCCTGGCCAGCACCAGATCGTAGACGCTTTGGTTGGTGATCAGCGCTTCCTGGGCGATCTCGGTCGCGTTGGCGTAGCCGATATAGGGATTGAGCGCGGTCACGATTCCGATCGAATTTTCGACACCGCGGCGCAGATGCTCGCGGTTGGCAGTGATGCCGCTGACGCATTTCGTGGCCAGCGTCAGGCAACCGGCCCGCAGATGGTTGACGCTTTTGAACAGGCTGTGGGCGATGATCGGCTCGAACGCATTCAGCTGCAATTGACCGGCCTCGGCCGCAAAACTGACCGTGATATCGTTTCCGATCACCTCGAAGGCAATCTGGTTGACGACTTCGGGGATAACGGGGTTGACCTTGCCCGGCATGATGCTGGAGCCCGCCTGCATCGGCGGCAGGTTGATCTCACCGAGCCCGACGCGCGGTCCCGACGACAGCAGGCGCAAATCGTTGCAGGTTTTCGACAGCTTGACCGCGACCCGCTTCAGGACGCCCGACAGCTGCACGAAACTTCCGCAATCCTGGGTCGCCTCGATCAGGTTCGAGGCGGTTACGACCGGAATGCCTGTCGTCGCCCGCAACTGCTCGCAGACCAGGCGGGCATAATGCGGATGCGCATTGATGCCGGTGCCGATCGCGGTGGCGCCCATGTTGATTTCGCAAACCAGCAGTACCGCCTCCTTCAGCCGCTGCTCGTCTTCTCCCAGCATCACCGCATAGGTCGAGAATTCCTGGCCCAGCGTCATCGGCACGGCGTCCTGCAATTGAGTCCGGCCCATCTTGATGATGTCCTTGAACTCCTCGGACTTCACCTCAAACGCCTGACGCAACACCACCATGGCGTCGACCAATCCCATGATTCCGGAATAGGCCGCGAGCTTGAGCGCCGTCGGATAGACGTCGTTGGTGCTCTGGCTCATGTTGACGTGTTCGTTGGGATGCAGGAATTTGTAATCGCCCTTGAGCCGACCGAGCAGCTCCAATGCGCGGTTGGCAATGACTTCGTTGGCATTCATGTTGGTCGAGGTGCCGGCCCCGCCCTGGATGACATCGACCACGAACTGCTCATGCAGCCGGCCGGCCTTGATCTCCTCGGCGGCGGCGACGATGGCGTCGGCCCGCGTCTGATCGAGCAGCCCCAGCTCGCGGTTGCTCTTCGCCGCGGCCAGCTTGATCGAAGCCAGCGCCGCAATCAGGTCCGGATAGATCGAGATCGGCGTTCCCGTGATCGGGAAATTTTCCACGGAACGCAGGGTGTGGACGCCATAGTAAGCATCCGCTGGAACGTCCCGGTCGCCCAATAGATCGTGTTCGCGCCGCGTGCTCATCGAAAGCCTCCGGTCGGGATGTTCGCGAGATGCCGATAAGATCAGCACGCGACGGATTTTCCAAGCCTTGTCGAGACCGATAGCGAGCTTATCTCACAACAGGGCGGTCCGGCGACGGCGACGCCATTCTTGAATCGTGCCAGCGGCTGAATCGGGTGTTTGGATGAAAATTCGCGTCGGCTTCGAGATGATCTACGACTTTCCGCAGCCGACGCCCTTGATCGCGGTGGTCGGCACGCATTTTACGCGGGCTTCCGACGTCCTGGTGCCGGATTTCCTGACCATCAGCCCTTCGGTGCCCATCACGCCCTATCGCGACGGCTTCGGCAACTGGTGCAGCCGGATCGTGGCACCCGCCGGGCGCGTGCGCCTCTCAGCCGACGGGATGGTTCGCGACAGCGGCTTGCCCGATGTGATCGCGCCTGCCGCCGCGCAACACGCCGTGGAGGACCTGCCGGCGGAGGCCATCGTCTATCTGCTTGGCAGCCGCTACTGCGAGACCGACCGGCTTTCCGATATTGCGTGGAAGCTATTTGAGAAGACCACGCCGGGCTGGGCACGGGTCCAGGCGATTTGCGATTTTGTGCACCATCACATCGCGTTCGGTTACGAGCATGCGCGGCCGACCATGACGGCATGGGAGGTGTTCAACGAGGGCAAGGGCGTCTGCCGCGATTACGCCCATCTCGCCATCACGTTCTGCCGCTGCATGAACATTCCGGCACGCTATTGCACCGGTTATCTCGGCGACATCGGCATGCCGCCCCCCTACGCCGCGGGAGATTTTGCCGGCTGGTTCGAGGCCTTTATCGGCGGCCACTGGTACACCTTCGATGCACGCAACAATATGCCGCGGATCGGCCGTGTCCTGATCGCCCAGGGCCGCGATGCCGCCGACGTTCCGATTACCCAAACCTTCGGGCCGAACACGCTGGTCAGCTTCAAAGTCTGGACGGATGAGGTGGTGTGAGAGTTCCGGATTGCGGCAAGGCAACGGCAAGCCGAGCGCTAACAGCGGGCGAGCGGGACGAGACGGAGCTTCGGGAAGCGACTTTCGCGGCAGGGGTGACCGGTTTGCGAATAGCTGCCCCGCGCACATCCCCCCAATGCGCCTGAAATGTTTAAATCATCCTTTAGAGGTCGGGACTACTTTGCAGCCCGAAGGCCCAATTGCCTGCGGGATTTCGGGCAGCGGACGCGATTCCGCCGTTGAGGGAAGACGGACCACCGGAATGAGCAACGCATTCGATGAGGTCGATTTCGATTACGCGACGGTGATCGCGGATCGGGCCAATCGCCTGATGTCGGAGCAGGCCGTCCCGCCCACGCCGGAGAATTTTTCGGTATGGTTCGACTATGCAATGGGTGCGTCGCCGGCGCTGCGACAGACCATCGATACCCTGATTGTCAACAAGCGAAAATTCGATTCGGCGGTCAATCGCGATCTCTATGTCACCTACATCAATCCAAGGTCCGATAACGCCGTCGTGGAGGAATTTCCCGAGCAGCTCCGGGGCGTGATTTCCGGCGCCAAGGAATTCCTCGAAACCGCCATCTCCGACAACCGCACACAGATCGAGGCGCTCGGCGAAGTCTCCTCGCAATTTCAGGCGGTGGGCGATCCCCGGCCGATCATCGAAAAGCTGGTGAAGGAGCTGTCAAATGCGACGACGCGGGCTTCAAGCCTGGAGACGAATTTCCTCAAGACATCGGAAGAACTGGACAAGATTCGTGACTCGCTGAAACTGGCGGAACTGCACTTGAATACCGATGCCCTCACAGGGCTCGCCAACAGACGCTCCTTTGAGGCGTTCCTTCGTTCAGCGCAAATGGCCGCGATGGAGACAGGCGAGCCGCTTAGCATCCTGATGATCGACATCGATCACTTCAAGAACTTCAACGACAGCTACGGACATCAGGTCGGCGATCAGGTTCTGCGGCTGGTTGCCAGGGTCTTGCAGGACAGCGTTTGCGAAGGCGATCTTGCAGCGCGCTATGGAGGCGAGGAGCTGATGGCGGTGCTTCCAGGCGCCAATCTCGAAGTTTGTGCCGAGGTCGGCGAACGCTTTCGCCGCCGCATTTCGGAGGCACACCTGACCCGCCGCGCCACCGGCGAGGAAATATCGAGCGTGACCGTTTCCGTCGGCGTTGCGCAATTCCGCCCGGCCGAGTCCGCGGAAGTCATGATCGAGCGCTGTGACCGCGCGCTTTACAAGGCGAAACGGTCCGGCCGCAATCGCACGATCACGGAAAGCGACCTGGAAGGCAAGATCGCCGCCGCGTAAGTCATGCGATCCCGCTTTCCGCGTCTTCCCGCCTTAGTGCTCGTATACAAGTCGCGCCCGGATCGTGCCGTCGAGGGCGCGAATTCCCTCGAGAAGATCAAGGCTGTCGTGTCCGGCCATGTCCGCATCGAGCACGACGTAACCGACTTCGCGGTCGGTCTCCAGATATTGCGCGACAATGTTGATGTCGCGTTGCAGAAATACTTCGTTCAACCGCCGCAGCATGCCGGGCACGTTGCGGTGAACGTGGCTGAAACGGGTGCCGAGCGGATGTGCCTGCAGCTGGACCTGCGGGAAATTCACCGCGCCCATCGTGGAGCCGCCGCTGAAATAATCGAGCATCTTGCGGGCCACTTCCCTGCCGATACGATCCTGCGCCTCCTCGGTCGAACCACCGATATGAGGGGTCAGGATCACGTTCTTCAGGCCTTGCAGGGGGCTTTGAAAGCGATCCGAATTCGAGGACGGCTCGGCCGGAAAAACATCGATCGCAGCGCCCGCGACATGACCGTCGCGAAGCGCTTTCGCCAGCGCATCGAGATCGACGACCGTTCCGCGGCTGTTGTTGATCAGGAAGGAACCCGGCTTCATCGACCGCAGTTCGGTCTCACCGATCATGCCTGATGTCGCCGGCGTCTCCGGAACATGCAGGCTGACGATGTCACTCTGGGCCAACAGATCATGCAGGGTCTCGACCGGCTCGGTGTTGCCGTGCCGAAGTCGGTCGGTATGGTCAAAGAAGATGACCCTCATGCCCATCGCTTCCGCGAGCATCGACAGTTGCGATCCGATATTGCCGTAACCGACGATACCGAGGGTGCGGCCCCGCACCTCGTGGCTGTCCGTTGCGGACTTGTCCCACGCGCCTTCGTGCGCGGCGACCGAGCGGGGAAATATCCGTCGGAGCAGCATGACGATTTCGCCGATCACCAGCTCCGCCACGCTGCGGGTGTTCGAGAATGGCGCGTTAAAGACCGGAATGCCCTGCCTGCGGGCGGCGTCCAGATCGACCTGGTTGGTCCCGACGCTGAAACATCCCACCACGGTCAACCGGTCGGCATCGGCAAGGATGTCGTGGGTGAGCTGGGTTCGGGAACGAATGCCGAGCAGTTCGACGCTCTTGACGGCCTCGCGCAGCGCGTCCGCTTCCAGCGCCTTGGGCAGGCGTTCGACCTGGATATTTTTCGAATTCAAGAACAATTCGACGGCGCTGTCATTCACGCCCTCGAGCAGAAGAGCCTTGGCCTTCCGCTCAGGCTGCGAAGGATGGGTCGGCATTTCGTCTCCATGGATCATCGGCGAGCAGGCCACTCCCCCCGCGATCATTTCAAGGCGATCCGTGCCGCATCACGAGATGCATGCCGGGGTGAGCCTGACCGCAGGATGCGGCCGCGCACCCTACCAGCGCCATCCCCAACCCCGGTATCCCCATCCACCATAATACCCGTAATACGGCCCGTAGCCATAATAGGGCCGGTAGCCATAATAGGCCGAAGGGCCGGCATAGACTCTCGGACCGTAGACCGGCGGCCCAACCTCCTCGACTTCCTCGTCATAGACCTGCGGAGCGGGCCGCGGTCGCGGTGCCGACGCCAGGCCGAGATTTCGGGCGATGACATAGCCGTTCTGACCATCGGCGGAAGTTTCGCACCATCCATTGCTGCACTTGCCGACCTCGACCGTGGCTCCCTTCGCAATAATGGTCAGAACCGGACTGTCGGTGCCGGGCGATTTCCTCAAATTGGTCTCGCCGGTGGTGGTGATCGGCTTGGCCGTCGCGCAAACCGCTGACAGGAGGGTGATTATGGCGGCCGATGCCGCGATCCGCAAAACGCTCATGTTCTCCTCGTGATTCCTTCCCTCGTCGCGACGCCCCCTCGCGTGTATTTAACCGCAGCAGCGGCTTCACCTTCAAGACCCCCGCGGTCAAAATTGCTTTGACTGCGGTTTTCCGGTCGATTGATCGCGAATGCGGAAGGCCGGCACGCCAATGTCGGTTGCCGATGCCGCGGCGACTATGCCGTCCATGCATCAGGATGGCGCGCCCTGAACTGAGCGCGCGGCGGGGCCGCTCAGATCTGCGCGGCCACCTTCTCCAGACCGATCAGGCGGGCGAGCGTGCGCACCTCGCGCTTCTGGTCTTCGCGCAGCTGAAACAACAGCGGCATCGCGGCCGATTTAAGCTGCTGCACTTCTTCGGCGTCGGGATCGATCGGCGCGCCGGTCGCGTTGGGGTCGACCTGCCGCGTGGCGTGGATCTTGCGGGCCACGGCGCGCAACGCGCTTTCCACCGCCGGCCAATATGATTCCTGCGACGACGAAAGCTTGAGACGTTCCTTGATGCCGGCGATCTGCGCGTCACTCAGCAGCGCGTAGGATTTTTGCACCGGCGGCTTGCTGACAAGCTTCGCCTTCGGCGCCGCCGATGGTGCCGGATCGGTGATCTTCAAGCCCTCGATATCGGCCGAAGGGCTCGCCGCGAAGGCCTGCCGAAGCGGCTCGCTTGGGATCGCGGCGGTCTGCGCCGGTTCGAACGAAGCCAGCGCCACCGCAGCGACGGCCAGCCTGTCCTGTTTAGCGGCCTTGTTCGAGACGGAAGCAGCGACCGACGCCGTTACAGTCTCGGATCCAGCCGCCGGCACACTATCGCGGCCCAGAATGCTGGCAGCGGCCGCCCCGACGACGAGGAAGCAGGTCAGCACGATAATGGTCATTGCTCGGGTCAAGCCATTCTCCGTTTCCTTGCGCGAACCACCGCCATTTTCCCGATAACTTGGCGATAATTAAGGCCTAACCGTGCCGCCGCCCGGGGCGGCTGCCCAATTTGGCGGCAGCGCGACGACGTGAGCGATCAGGCCGCGACGGTGAGCTCGTAGGCTTCCTGGATATCGGCCACGATATCGGACGCCTCCCACAGCGCGTCGGGGGCGATCGACTGCAGGCTGATGGTCCAGTTACCGCCTTTGCGGGAGCGCGGCATGCTGACAATGTCGAATTGCACGTCGCGGCACATTGGATGGCGCTCAAGGGCGCAGGCGACCCGGTTCTTGATCTCGTCGAGGGTGGCCGGCGTCTTCGCAAAGACTGTGTCGAAATCCATGTCCTGGCCCCCTCAACCGCGGTTTCGGACGCGCCGCCCAGCGACGATCGACCTCGGGCATGATTTTTGGGACGAGTTTGGTTAATGCCGCGTTAAGACGGCAAACGATGCGATTGCTTCGGCCGGCAGGGCGGAAGGTTTGATTGCCCCGGTGATGGCAATGCCTTGGCGGCCCCGGGAGTACACGGTTCGCCTCGACCTCACCGCCGCGGATCGAAGTCCGCGGCGCATTCCCTTTCGAAGCCCGCGACCAATGCGGCGGCCGGCAGTTTGCGCCGCGACGCCCGGCCGAACGCGGCGGGCCGTCAATCCACCGAAAGCGGATAGTTGCGAATGTCGGCGGCGACCTTCGGAAATTTCGCGGTCAAGCAGATCGGGCTTGCCGAGCTCGACATCGGCCGGGATCACGCCGGGCCATTCGGTGCTGGCGCCGAGAAACCAGCGCCTGCTGCCGATGATGCGCGCGGTGTGGAAGGTATTGCCGGGAATCAGCAGCTGTACGCGGTGGCCCGCGCGCAGATCCGGCCCGACGATGATGTGCTCGCCCTCGCCGCGCAGCAGCAGCACCTCGATCGGGTCGCCGAGGTAATAATGGTAGAGCTGGTCATTGCGGATCCGGTGCAGCCGCACCGGCGCCTGCGGCGTCACCATGAAGTACAGCGCCGAGCCGAGCGGGCGGCCTTCGGCGAACGGCGCCGGCAATCCGCCCGGCGCGATCTGCTGGCTGGCGCGATAGGTCTCGCGAACGAAGCCGCAGGTGGCGTTCGGCTCGAGCTTCAGGAGTTTCAGAACATCGTCCGCCGTCATGTCGTTGATCATCGTGCTGCCAGTTCCCCTTGCCGTCTCTGCCGCGCCGGCGGCTGCGGCCGCTGCCATGTTCGACCCGAACATCGCGCCGCACAGCCAAGCGGCCCGCTGCAGAAATCGCCGCCTGGCGCCACCGCCGTCACTATGCTGCCGCACCGCGTTTGCCTCCGTTATCGCTTGTTCGGGCACTATTGCGCGGAACCAGAGCCCGCACAAGCAACAGCCAGTGCGGCGTCTCGCGTCGCGGCCAATGGAGGGTTAACCGCGAGCTGCACCATGTCCGGGACGCGGTGCAGTGCCGATCAGACGTCACAGCGGCGGATCGACCGCCTCGTCGTATTCCTTTTTGAAGCGCGCGATCAGTTCGGCGGCGGGCACGATCTTGCCGATGCTGCCGACGCCCTGGCCTGAGCCCCAGATTTCCTTCCAGGCTTTCGGCCTGGCGCGCTCACCCGATGCATCGGTTCCGAAACTCATTTTCGAGGCGTCCGACTGCGGAAGATTGTCCGGATCCATGCCGGCCGCCACGATCGACGGCTTCAGGTAATTGCCGTGCACGCCGGTGAAGAGATTGGAATAGACGATGTCCTCCGCGCTCGAGGCAGCGATCATCTGCTTGTAAGGCGCAACCGCGTTCGCTTCTGACGTGGCGATGAAGGCCGAGCCGATATAGGCGAAGTCGGCCCCCAACAGCCGCGCCGCGCGGATGGCGCGGCCATTGCCGATGGCGCCCGACAGCGCGATCGGCCCGTCGAACCATTGCCTGGTCTCCGCCACGAACGCGAATGGCGAGATCACCCCGGCATGGCCGCCGGCACCGGCGGCGACCAGGATCAGGCCGTCGGCGCCCTTCTCGATCGCCTTGTGCGCGAATTTCTGGTTGATGACGTCGTGGAAAACGATGCCGCCCCAGCGATGCGCGGCCTGATTGAGTTCCTCGCGCGCACCGAGCGAGGTGATGATGATCGGCACCTTGTGCTTTTCGCACAGCGCCAGATCGTGCTCGAGCCGGTTGTTCGACCGGTGCACGATCTGGTTGACGGCGAACGGCGCCGACGGGGAATCGGGATGGGCCTTGTCGTGCGCGGCGAGCTCCTGCTTGATCCGCACCAGCCACTCTTCGAGCAGATCGGGCGGACGCGCGTTCAGCGCCGGAAACGATCCTACAATTCCTGCCTTGCACTGCGCAATCACCAGATCAGGCGTCGAAATGATGAACAGCGGGGCACCGATCACGGGAATCGACAGGCGGCCCTTGAACAAGGCAGGCATGGACATGCGTCAAAAATCCTCAGGCGTTGTTGGGGAAGGCATCATGCGTCGAACAAAGAATGCCAGACATCATACCAACAAAGCAATCGCGCGGGGCTCGCGCGGCCCGGACGCTACTGGCACAGCGCGCGGGTAACGTAATAATCGGTTCGGCAATCGTCCGGCTTGCGTGTCCGACCGGGAATCAGAACTTTCGCAGAACAGGCTTCCGCGGAATCCGAATTGAGACTGTTGCCCTCCTTGAACCCCTTGGTCCGGCAGAGTTTGTCGGCGGCATCCTTGCAGTCCGGGGCACCATTGGCGGAAGCCGGACATTTGATGCGTCCCGTCACCATGGAAGAAGGCTTGGCCAGGCGCGACAGGCTCTCGCCCGCATCCTTTGCGGCGTCCTTGGCGCGTGCATTGAGATCGTCGATGGCCTCGCTTGGGCCCTTCAGCGTCGGCAGCATCGACAGGGATTTCTCGAGTATCTTTCCCATTTCGTTGATAAGGCCCGGATTTTCCTCGCGCGCCTTTGTATCTTGTGGCGATGCGGGCGCGCCTTGTGGCGGCGCCTGCTGATCCGGCACCGCCTGCTGGGCCGGCGGTTGGACACCGAGGGACGAGGGCGGCGGTGACGATGGCGGCGATGCGCCCTGCGACCACCCGGAGCCGGCGGCGATCATCCATATCGACAGCGCCATGCCTGCTGTAGCGACGCACGTCCTGGGCAGCGGGAGCAGGTTGCCGGATCGATCAAGCATGAGGTCGAGCGTAGCCTGAAGCGGCGAACCGGCAAAGCACTTCGCAGGCCGCCTTCAGATCAGGCGAAGCGCGACAATAAAGCCCGCTACCAGCAAGGCGGCTCCCAGCGCCACCCACAGCCCCAGATGGCTCTCGATCCTGACCCGGATCCACTCGCCGTAGCGGTTGAGCAGGATCGCCACCACAAAGAAGCGTCCGCCCCGCGCAATGATCGAGCACAGCACGAACAGCCAGATGTTATAGCCGGCAAAGCCGGAGGTGATGGTCACGAGCTTGTAGGGAATCGGCGTCAGGCCCTTGCCGATGATGATCAACGCGCCCCATTCGGCATAGGAGGCGCGGAACGCCTCGACCTTGCCGCCAAGTCCATAGAATTCGATCAGCCAGTGCCCCACCAAATCGTAGAGCAGCGCGCCAATGCCGTAGCCGAGGATGCCACCCACGACCGACGTCGCCGTGCAGACCAGGGCGTAAAGCCACGCCCGCTGCGGACGCGCCAGCGACATCGGGATCAGCATCACATCCGGCGGCACCGGAAAGAACGAACTTTCCGCAAATGACACCGCTCCCATGATCCATAGCGCGTATGGCTTGTGCGCGGCGTCGATACACCAATCGTAAATCCGTCTCAGCATGCCGCGATGAACCACCCTGAGGCGGATTTGTCTATGCCGGGAATCCAGGGAACTTGGGGCGGCCTCAATAGCGCTTGCGCAGACTGCGGCTCTCAAGCGCGACAATTGGTCGCCGCGCGACCCGGGGTGGCGAAACCTTGGGCACCTTGAGCGGTGATTTCGGCAGCTTCTCGGCAATTCCGAGCAAATGCTCGCGCCGTTCCATTTCGCGCCAAACGTCTTCGGGCCGCACACCGGCCGACGCCCACAGCACCGTGAGATTGTAGAGCAGGTCGGCGCTCTCCCTGACCACGGCGTCGGTCTTGCCGTTAACGGCGTCGATCACGACTTCGATGGCTTCTTCGGCCAGTTTCTTCGCCATCTTGGCCGGGCCGCGTTGAAACAGCCGTGCCGTTCGCGAAACCGCCGGATCGAGATCCTTGGCCGCGATAACAGCAAGATAAAGCCGCTCGAGCAAATCACTCATACCTTGAAGTTAATCCAAACGCGTAGCCGGCGTGTTAACGGCGCCTGCCGGCAATGAAGAAATCCGCCGGCCACGGTGACCATTGGATTAATTCGGTCGAAAGACTTGCGGTTACCGGCCGGCGAACGGACCGCTTCGCGAGGCGGTGCACGCGTGCCGCCAGCCACAGCCATAGCCGCCGCAACGGGCGGCGTCACCGCCGTAATGATACGGGTTGGCGCCATAACGGACGGGGTCCAATCCGTTCCGGCCGGACCGCGTCTCGGCAGCCAACCCGCCGGCATCGCGCCGGGCTACGGGCAGGGACGGGCCGAACGGCGGCCCCGACCACTCATCGGCTGTTCAGGTTTCATCCGGCACAATGAGCGCCACGTCGCCCCGACGTCATGAAACCAACATATCCGGCGTGGCAACTGACCTTTAGGCCCGGTGTGATGCTGATGCGCGTAAGTCAGACAATTGTTGCCCGCTCCGTTCTGGCTTCACTGATCGGCCTGCTGGGTCTTGCGTATCTGGGCGCGGTGGAAGGCCGGGCCGCGGGCGAAAACCACCAACCCGTCGCGATCCAGTTCTCCTTCGATCGTCCGATCAATGCCAGCGTCGCCCCTTTCATACTGGCAGCGACCGACGGCTTGTTCGCTTCGGAGGGTGTCGCGGTCACCACCGACGTCGCCGGCGGATCGCCGGAAGCGATTGCGCGCGTCGCCGCCGGGGCAAGTGAATTCGCGCTGGTCGACATCAACGCGCTGATCCGCTTTCGCGACCGTGACGCGCCGCCCATCAAGGCGGTGTTCGTGCTGTTCAACAAGTCGCCCTACGCCATCGTCGCGCGCAAGAGCCGGGGCATCCATGTGCTTTCGGATATCGAGGGCAAAACGCTCGGCGTCGCCGACGGCGATCTGTCGCTCCGGCTGTGGCCGGCACTGGCGCACCGCAACGGCATCAAGATCGCAAGCGTCAAGGAGAACCACATGAGTGCGGCCGTGCGCGAACCGATGCTGTCGGCCGGTCAGGTCGATGCCGTGACCGGCTTTTCGTATCTGTCGGCGGTGAACTTGAGGGATCGCGGCGTTCCGGCCGACGACCTCGCCGTGCTGCGCTTCAACGACTATGGCTGCGAGGCCTACGGGTTTGCGGTGATCGTCAACCCGGCATTCGCCGCCCGACAACCCGAGGCGGTGAAGGGCTTCCTGCGCGCGGTGATCGCGGGCACCAATCTGGCCATCAAGGAGCCCGGGCACGCGGTGGATGAGGTGCTCAGCCGCATGGACGATGGCTCGCGCGATCTTGAGCTGGAACGCCTGCACAACGTGATTGAAGACAACATCCTCACCAGCGAGGTGAAACGCAACGGCATCGGCGGGGTCGATCCCATCCGGCTCGACCGGTCGATCGACCAGGTGGCCGAGGACTTCAAATTCAGCAAGCGGCCTTCCGCAGCCGCTATTTTCGACGATAGCTTCCTGCCGCCGCGCGGCGACCGCCTGATCAATTGAACAAAGGGCCACCGCGCGACCAGCAAAAGTGGCTGCCGGTGCGTCCGATCGCGCGTCAAATGACTGAATTAGCGCATGATCTTATCGCCAAACCGCATATACTCTGGGCGGATTACGCGCGCCTGCTGTATCTTGCCGGCGATCCCTGATTAGAATGCGTGTTGCGAACGGGTCGATCTGCCGTCCCGTCGCTGCCGTGAGTCCCTGAGCCGCATGTCCCTGCTTCGCCTCTATATGCGCGTCCTTAATTTGCTTGGCAAAGAAGCGCGGCTGGGCTGGGTCCTGGCCGGCGCCAATCTGCTGCTGGCCGGCGCGCAATTCGCCGAACCCGTATTGTTCGGCCGTATCGTCGACGTTCTCTCCGGCAAGCCATCCGGCGGACCGCTCGGCTCGTCGTCGGCCTGGCCGCTGCTGGCGGCCTGGGCGGCTTTCGGCCTGTTCACCATTCTGTGCAGCGCCGCCGTCGCGCTGCACGCCGATCGGCTGGCCCATCGCCAGCGTCAGGCGGTGCTGACGAATTATTTCGAACACATCATGCAACTGCCGCTGACCTTCCACACCGGCACCCATTCCGGACGCCTGATGAAGGTGATGCTGAACGGAACCGATTCACTGTGGCGGCTGTGGCTCGGTTTTTTCCGCGAGCATTTCGCCGCGATCATGTCGCTGGCGGTGCTGCTGCCGCTCGCATTCTATATCAACTGGCGGCTGGCGATCCTGCTGTTCGCTCTCTGCGTGGTGTTTACGGTGCTCACCACGCTGGTGGTGCGCAAGACCTACGGCATGCAGAACGAGGTCGAGGCGCATTACAGCGATCTTTCCGCCCGCGCCTCCGATGCGCTTGGCAATGTGGCGCTGGTGCAAAGCTTCGTGCGCATCGACGCCGAGGTGCAGGGGCTGCGCTTCGTCGCCGACAAGCTCTTGGCGGTGCAGATGCCGGTGCTGTCGTGGTGGGCGCTGGTCACCGTGATCACCAGGGCCTCGACCACCATCACCGTACTGGCGATTTTCACCGTCGGCATCGTGCTGCACGAACAGGGCCTCACCTCGGTCGGCGAGATCGTGATGTTCGTCAGTTTCGCCACCATGCTGATCCAGAAGCTGGAGCAGGTGGTCAGCTTCACCAACAACGTATTCATGGAGGCGCCGCGGCTGCAGGAGTTCTTCAACGTCCTTGACGCCGTGCCCGCCGTCCGCGACCGGCCCGACGCGATCGATACCGGGCGGCTTGCGGGCCTGGTCGAATTCAACGACGTCTCGTTTTCCTATGACGGCAAGCGGCCCGCGGTCGAGGACCTTTCATTCACCGCGCTGCCGGGCCAGACCATCGCGCTGGTCGGCCCGACCGGCGCCGGCAAATCGACCGCCATCGCGCTTCTGCATCGCGCGTTCGATCCGCAATCGGGCTTCATCAGGATCGACGGAATGGACGTCCGAGGCCTGACCTTGACGGCGCTGCGGCGGAATATCGGCGTGGTGTTTCAGGAGGCGCTGCTGTTCAACCGATCGATCGCGGACAATCTGCGGGTCGGCAAACCGGACGCCACCGAGGCGGAATTGCGCACCGCGGCGGCCCGGGCACAGGCGCTGGAATTCATCGAGCGCAGCGAACAGGGATTCGAAACCAATGCCGGCGAGCGCGGACGGATGCTGTCCGGCGGCGAGCGGCAACGGCTGTCGATTGCGCGGGCGCTGCTGAAGGATCCGCCGATCCTGATCCTCGACGAAGCGACCAGCGCGCTCGATGCCGTGACCGAGGCCAAGGTCAACGCCGCGCTCGACGAGGTGATGAAGGGACGCACCACCTTTGTGATCGCGCACCGGCTTTCGACCATTCGCAACGCGACGCGCATCCTGGTGTTCGACAACGGGAAGGTCATCGAAAGCGGAACTTTCGATGAACTGGTGGCGAAAGGCGGCCGTTTTGCGGAGCTCGCACGGGCCCAATTCATGGTTTCGGAGAGCGCGCGGGCCAGCATTCAGGCACCCCACGCAGGCAACGCCGCCATCAAGATTTAGGCATTGCCGAAATTCGGCCCATTTCGTCCACGATTTAATCGTCGAGCCTCTGTTCCGGACCGGCAAGCCGGTATAAAGTTTGCGACAGCCGTGAGCGACGGCGCCGGACACGCTTGAAACCCGAACGTCACATGGTGAGGACCTCCTTCTGAGAAGGCGGGTCTCAAAGGACCGGAATCGGATAGTGCACTTTCTTCGCCCGTTGTCATTCAAGCCATCGTTGAACTGGATCCTCATCGTCGCAGCGCTTTCGCGCGTTGTTGTCACCCCGCGCATGGCGCATGCCGAGGCGCTGCTGGTCGTTGAAGCCGATACCGGAAAAGTACTGCAGGCCGAGAACGCGACCTATCCCTGGTATCCCGCATCGGTGACCAAGCTGATGACGGCCTATGTCACGCTCAAGGCCGTCAAGGAAGGGCGGACGACGCTCGATACCTTGCTGACGGTATCGCCGGTGGCAGCCTCGCAATCGCCCTCGAAGATGGGCTTCCGTCCGGGCACCCAGGTCACCGTCGACAATGCGCTCAAGATGATGCTGGTGAAGTCGGCCAATGACATGGCCGTGGTGCTGGCCGAGGGCGTCGGTGGCTCGATCGACGGTTTTTCGGCGCTGATGAACCAGAACGCGCAGCAGCTCGGCATGACGCAGACAAGCTACGTCAATCCGAACGGCTTGCCGGCGGATGGTCAGATCACTTCGGCGCGCGATCTGGCGATCCTTGCCCGCGCGATTATTCATGACCTTCCGGAATACGAATATTTCGTCCACATTCCCTCGATCCGCTACGGCCGCAAGATCACGCAGAATTTCAACAAGCTGATCGGGCGCTATCCCGGCGCCGATGGCTTCAAGACCGGCTTCATCTGCGCCTCCGGCTACAACCTGGTGGCCTCCGCCACCCGCAACGGCAAACGGCTGATCGCGGTGGTGCTCGGTGCATCGTCCGGACAGATGCGCGCGGTAAGAGCAGCCCAGCTGCTTGAGCGCGGCTTTGCGAATAACACGCTGTCCTGGCTGCGCCCCTCGCTCGGCACCGTCGACAATCTGGTGCCGATCGACGCCTCGCCGCCGAACCTGCGCGACGAGATGTGTGGCGGCAAGCGCCACAAGCCGGCCAGCGACGAGGATGAGGACACGGTGGCGGGCAACGCCGGATCGGCCAACAGCGAGCCCGCGCTGGCGTTCTTCACCGCCGGTCTGCAGCCGCCGACACTGAAGCCGTCGGAACTGCTGGCAGCGGCGGCTGCGCCGTCCGAGCCGATCCCGGTTTATACCGGGCCGACCAGGACCGGGGCCGCCTTGATCGCCGCCACCGCCGCGGACGCCGCCGAACAGCCGACGCGGCATCGCGGGAAGAAGGCGCGCCTTGCGGCGAAAAAGCCGGATGCTGCGGCCGACCCCAAGAGCGACGCTAAATCCGCGACCAAGGGAAACCGGCAAGGACGCCAAATAGGTCGAAGTCGGCCGCCAAGCACGCGAACGCCAAGCCGGATGCCGCCGAAAAGCCGGATGCGAAGCCGGTAAAGCCCAAGGCGGTGGCGAAACCTGCGGCCAAACCCGCGCCCAAGAGCACGACCGGCGACGCCGGCACGTCCGATCAAAAGCCCGCGGCCGGGCCGCGCGGCTAGGGCGTTTTCGGGAGCATGCCTTCGGACTTGATCCGTGGGCAATTGTCGGTCGCGTAGAGAACGCGTCACCACCATTGGAGCCTCGGTTCGATCAAACCGAGCCGAGGCATTCGGTCCGCTCGAACCGGTACTTTCCCCATGCGCGCAAGGTGGGCTGGCGCTTGCCATCGGCCGCCGCAATGCTCAATACTGCCCAAAACAATGCGTCTCGTCCCAACGAACGGGCGATGCTCAAGGCAACGAACCAAGAGGGGAAATAGCATGGAGCGCATCTGGCTCAAGCAATATCCGGCCGGCGTGCCCGCCGATATCGATGTGACCCAATACTCATCTCTGGTCGAGCTGCTGGAAGAAAGCTTTGCGAAGTTCAGCGATCGCAAGGCCTTCATCTGCATGGACAAGTCCATCAGCTACCGCGACCTCGACGAGATGTCGCAGGCGCTCGGGGCCTACCTGCAGAGCAAGGGCATGCAGAAAGGCGCGCGCGTCGCGCTGATGATGCCGAACGTGCTGCAATATCCGATTGCGACCGCCGCCGTACTGCGTGCGGGCTTCGCGGTCGTGAACGTCAACCCGCTCTACACCCCGCGCGAGCTCGAGCATCAGCTCAAGGATTCCGGCGCCGAGGCCATCATCGTGCTGGAGAACTTCGCGACCACCGTGCAGCAGGTGATGGGCAAGACCTCGCTAAAGCACGTCATCGTCGGCAGCATGGGCGACCTGCTCGGC
>CAWHIO010000046.1:0-48737 GCA_963829315.1 uncultured Alphaproteobacteria bacterium
CATGGACCCATTCATCGCGGTGCTGTCATTGCTTGTTCACGTTCTGGCCGTGGTCATCGCCTGGTGCGTCGTTCAATCGATCGCGGCACCGGTGGGGTTCGGCCAGATTTTCCAGCTGATTCCGCCGGTGATGCTGATCACCATGCTGCCGATCTCGATCGCAGGCTGGGGCGTCCGCGAGGCCACGATGGGACTGGCCTTCGGATATGCCGGACTGATGACGAATGAAGGCATCAATATTTCGCTGCTGTATGGCGCGGTGTCGTTTATGGTCGGTGCCTTCGGCGGGCTGGTGTGGATTTTCTCCGCCGAAAAGGCCGCGCAGGGCGCGGCGCCGATCGAGGTGCCGGAATAACGGGCGCTGCTGCGCCGCCGCCGCGGCGTTCTGTTAACTTGACGAACCGAAAGCTCCACTGTGTGATGAGGCTGGAACAAATGCGGCATTCGTTCGACCTTCGCAACCAGGCGCCTTCTTGAAATCCCGATGAAGATCAGTGTCGTCACAGCCAGTTACAATTCCGAGGCGACGATTGCGTTCACCATTGAATTTTTTCTCGCGCAGAAACATTCGGAAAAGGAAATGCTGGTGGTCGACGGCTGATCAACCGACGCGACATTGAAAATCGTCGAGTCATTCGGTTCCGACGCGATACGGGTCGTCTCGGAGAAAGACGAGGGCGTCTACGACGCCATGAACAAGGGCTTTCGTCTGTTTCAGGGCGACGCCGTCGGGTTCCTGAATTCAGACGATACATTCCACGATCCGGACGCGCTCGGCGACATCGCCGCGGCGATGCAGGACGCCGACATCGTGTACGGCGACCTCAATATGGTGACCGACCACCAGACCAAGCGTCTGGCCCGTTCATGGCGGGGCGGAACACTTCCACCGTTATTCATTTCAGCTGGGCTGGGTGCCTCCGCATCCGACCTTCTACATGCGCAGGGAAGTCGCCCAAAGGGTCGGCGAATACGATCTGAGCTACATCACCACCGCGGACTATGACTACATGCTGCGGGCGCTCGCGCTGAATGACTTTCGCGTGCGCTACATACCGCGCGTCGTCGCCGACTTTCAGATGGGCGGTATCAGCACGCGAGGCTGGCGCGTGACGCTGCGGGGAAATCTGGAATGCCTGCGATCACGGCGCGTGCATTTGAACGCCCCCGTCATCGACGCCGCTTTTTTCCTGCGTTTTCTCAGGCGGATCCTTCAAATCCGCAAATCAGGATTGTCCTGAGGATACCGCCCGTTCGGCCGGCGCCGGCGAGCCGAATTCCGGCACCGCATCCTTCAACACGGCCTTGATGGTGGCCCGGTCATCCCGGGCAATCGCCTGCTCAAGCGTTGCGATCCACTTGCGCAGCGACTGCATCGGCGGCTCGTTGGGCTTGGCCGCCATGACGCCGGCGACGCCGATCTCGATCGCCGGCTCCTCGTTCGCGAACAGGATTTCGTTCAACCGTTCTCCCGGCCGCATTCCCGTGAAAACGATATCGATATCGTGGCCCGGCTGCAGGCCGGAAAGCCGGATCATGCGCTCGGCAAGATCGACGATTTTGACCGGCTGCCCCATGTTGAGCACATAGACCGAAACGTCCGGACGCACCGGCGCCAGCGCGTGCGCGGCAGCGGTGATCACCAGGTCGCAGGCTTCCCGGATCGTCATGAAATACCTGACCATGTCCGGATGGGTGACCGTCACCGGGCCGCCCGCCTCGATCTGGGCCTTGAACTTCGGCACCACCGATCCGTTGGACGCCAGCACATTGCCGAAGCGCACGGAAATAAGCCGCATCCGCGACTTGCCATCGGGCTCGGCGGCAAGGTCATGATCGAGCGCCTGGCAATACATCTCGGCGAACCGCTTGGTCAGACCCAGCATCGACACCGGCTCGATCGCCTTGTCGGTGGAGATCATCACCATCGCGCCTGCGCCGGCCGCCAATGCCGCATCGGCGACATTCACCGATCCGAAAATATTGGTCTTGACGCCTTCGCTCCAGTCGCGCTCGAGAATCGGCACATGCTTGAGGGCCGCGGCGTGAAACACGATATCCGGCTTGAATTCATTCATCAGCCGCTGGATGCGCTCGCGATCGCGGATATCCGCCACCCGCCCCTCGATCACCGCGGTAGTGTCGTGCGCCGCGAGCGCCTCGGTGATCGCATAGAGCGCCGGTTCCGAATTCTCGATCACCAGCAATCGCGCGGCACCGAACGTCACGACGCGGTCGCAAATCTCCGAACCGATCGAACCGCCGCCGCCGGTGACGATGACCGCCTTGCCTTTCACCAGGGCTTCGAGACGCGCATAATCGATCTTTTCGCTAGGCCGCAGCAACAGGTCCTCAACCACGACGGTCGTCAATCGTGGTGCATCCCCGCTCTCCAGCGACGGCAGGCGGCTGACAATCAGCCCGAGCCGGCGCGCCCGCATCAGCACCGATTCGGGCCGCGCCTCGGGGTCGAATGCCGAAGGCGTCATCACGACCCGCGCAATCGGCTTGTTGCGCCTTGCGAAATCGGCGATCACGTCCTCGATATCGTCGATGCCGCCGAGCACCGGGATGTTCCGGATCAGCTGGCCGCGGTCGGCGGCGGACGGCGACAACAGGCCGACCGGCCAGATCCGCTTGACGGCGCCGCTTTCGATTCCGCGCAGCAGGATTTCAGCGTCCGCGGCGCGGCCGACCAGCAGCGTCGCCGCCGCGTCCTCCGCCATCGCGTGGTGCCGCACCCGCGTATAGCGGAAATAGCGGTAGGCGAAGCGCAAGGCGCTGAGGCCGGACACCTCCAGAAACCAGAACAGGATGATGGTCACCTTGCCGAAAAAGAACGCGCCCTGAAGATTCGGCGCCACCGGCATCCCGTGAACGTTGGGGGCGACAAAAATATAGTCCAGCACCAGCAGCGCGACCGCCAGCACGGTGGAGGCGCGCAAAATGTTCAGCGCATCGGGAAGCGATATGAATCGCCATTTCGCCGTGGTGAGATGGAAGGCGTAGCAAACCGCCACGCTGAACACGATGAAGAAGGGAAGGATCCGGAACAGCAGCGGCAGACGATCGGTCAGAAGATCGCCTTCGAAACGCAGATAGAAACTCGCCAGCAGCGCAAACGCGCTCGCCAGCGCGTCGTGCGTTGCAATCAGGGCGTTGCGCAGGGTCAGATTTGGCTGGCGGATCATGTCGCTGACCGTTGAAGGGGAATGCTCGAATTATGCCGTTGCGAGGCTGCTGATAGCCTATCTCGCGCGCGCAGGCCAGTTGTCATGATCTGGCGAAGGCCGCGGATTCCGGTCTCGGTTCCCGCGAACCTGCCTTCAGCAGCATCCCGCCGGCGACACCGACGCCCAACACGTACATCCAGCCTTCGTGGAAATCGAACAAATGCGAATTGAACAGCGAGGTGAACATATTCTGTACGACGACCAGCAAACCGATCCACGCCACCAGACCCTCGCCGCGGAACAGCAGCAGATGCGAGAGCCACATCGCATACAGCACGACGATTCCAACCCCGCCCCACTGCACGGCGATGTTCAGGGTCTGGTTGTGCGGATTGCCGACAACATCGGCGGCGGCGCCGACCTGGCCGGCGGCGGCCTGCTCGAACAGTCCGCGCGTCGACCCGGTACCGTGGCCGATGACCGGAGCTTCGGCAAACAGCCGCAGCGACTTCTGCCAGTACTCCAGCCGCAGGCCGATCGACGTCGGGAGGTTTTTCTCCTTGTACAATTGATAATCCCGCAAAAAAGTCCCGGTGGTCTTGCGCAACTGCGGCGACGCCACCCAGGCCAGCGCCGCCAGCGCCATCACGGCGCATGCGATGATGACGTTGGTTCGCCATTTCAGGTGCAGCAGCGCGAACACCGCCAGCATGATCGGCATGGTGACCATCGCCGTCCGCGAAACGATCACGAACGCCATGTTGATGACCAGGCTCAACGCAACGGCGCCAAGCAGCAACGCTGGCCCAATTCGTCGGGCGCGCAGCAGCGAGATGACCGGATAGGCAAGCGCCACCGCGCACAGCGCAAACTCCTGGCTCTGATCGATATAATTCTTGACGAAGATGCCGCGCTGCGGGTCGAAGGTCTTGAGCGACAGGTCCGGGTGGAACGCGACGATCCACGACATCGCCATCAGCAGGGTGCAGGAAACCAAAAATGCGACAAATACCCAGAGACCGCGCGCCGAGCGCTCGAAATGATAGAACAGCAGCGGCAGCACGAGCAGCTTTATTGCCGGGTTGACCGCATAGAAGCGCGCCGGCCACGGCGCGTCCGACCACAATGTTCCGGCCAGCGCGAGCGCAAACAGCGCAACCGGCAGAAGCGAAATCGGACGCTTCAGCGATTGCAGGAAAGCTTTCGCATCGAAAGCAGGCGCCATGGTCACCAGTGCTGCGACTGCGAAGATCGCGACCAGCGACGTCGACCACGGCAGCGAAACCGCGATCAGGACGACGAAAATATCCGTGGTCGTGATCCAGGCGGCCGGGTCGCGCCATAGCCTCCACAACAGCGCGCCCAGCGATTCCTCCGCCACCGCGCTCACGCCTTGCTTGCCCGCGCGCGATCGACCAGCGAGGTCGTGCTGAAACCGGGCAGAACCTCGACCAGCAGCACTTCGCCGCCATGGGCCTCGACGATCTCGCGGCCGACAACCTGTTCGGGGGTATAGTCGCCACCCTTCACCAGCACACTCGGCTTGATCGCGCTGATCAGCCCGATCGGCGTGTCTTCCTCGAAGATCACCACAAGATCGACCGCCTCCAGCGCCGCCAGCACTTCGGCGCGCGCGCGCTCGTTCTGGACCGGACGCCCCTCGCCCTTCAGCCGCTTCACCGATGCGTCGCTGTTCAGGCCCACGATCAGGCGGTCGCAGGCCGCGCGCGCCGCGGTCAGGACCTTGACGTGGCCGGGATGCAGGATGTCGAAACAGCCATTGGTGAACCCGACCCTCAAGCCATGCTTGCGCCAATCCTGAAGCTGCGCATCGAGGTCGCCGCCTTCGGCGACAATCTTTTCTTCAGCCGCGAGAAAGGCGTGCGGCAGGATTCTTCGCCGCAACTCCGCCGCCGTCACGCTGGCCGTGCCCTTCTTGCTGACCGCGACGGCCGCCGCCGCGGTCGCCATCCGCAGGGCGGTTTCCCAGCCGGCTCCCGCCGCAATCGCCACCGCGAGCGTCGCGGCGACGGTGTCGCCGGCGCCCGAGACGTCGCGTACCTTGACCGGATAGGCCGGCACATGGATCGGCTCGCCCTTGCGCGGCACCAGCGTCATGCCATGCTCGCTCTGCGTCACCAGCATGGCCTCGCAGTCCGCCAGCTGCATCGCGTCTCCAGCGGCTTCCGCGATGCTGTCTTGCGAGTCCGCACGGCTTCGGGTCGCTTCCGCGAACTCCTTGCGGTTGGGCGTGAGCAGCGTCGCACCGCGATAGATCGCGAAATTGGCGCTCTTGGGATCGACGATCACCGGCTTGCCGAGCTTGCGCGCGGCATCGATGACGTTGCGGATCACCCGCGCCGTCAGCACGCCCTTGGCATAGTCGGACAGCAGCACGATGTCGGCGCGGGCGAGCTGCGGCAAAATGGCGTCGATCAGTTTCTGCTCGATGTCGGCGCTGGCCGGCTGCGCCAGTTCCCAGTCCGCGCGCAGCATGTGGGTGGAGAAATGCTCGGAGACGAAACGCACCTTTCGCGTCGTCGGCCGCGCGGCATCGCACACCAGCACGCTTTCGATCCCGCTTTGCTTTGCCAGCGCGGCTTTTAGCTGGGTTCCCGCGGCGTCCTCGCCGATCAGGCCCACGAAGATGCAGCGCGCACCGAGCGAGGCGACATTGCGCGCGACGTTGCCGGCGCCGCCGATATTGATCTCGCTCCGCTGCACGGCGATCACCGGCGCAGGCGCCTCCGGCGAAATCCGCGACACCTCGCCATAGACGAATTCGTCGAGCATGAGATCGCCGACGCAGAGCACGGTCTGGCGGGCAATCGCATCGGTCAGGGCTTCAAAATCGAACATCTTGCTGTGTTATCCGTCAGCGAAAGCGATCGGCGCGATCGAGGAAGCCCTTGACGTAGAGGTCGACCGCCTCTTCCAGCGCCGTGAAGCCGCCATTATAGCCGGCGCGCGTGAGCCGATCGACGTTGCTTTCAGTAAAGTACTGGTAGCTGTCGCGGATCGAGAGCGGCATATCGACATAGCGGAGATTCGGAGCCGTGCCGAGCGCGGCATAGGCCGAAAGCATCAGGTCCCTGAAGCTGCGGGCCTTGCCGGTGCCGACGTTGAAAAGGCCCGAGACCGAAGGCGTCGAGAGCAGCCACATCATCACTCGCACGACATCGTCGACATAGATGAAATCGCGCCGCTGATCGCCGTCGGCGATGCCGTCGCGATGCGACTTGAACAGCTCCACGGCGCGGCCGGCCCGGATGTCATCGAAGCGCCGCGCCAGCACGCTCATCATCGCGCCCTTGTGGTATTCGTTGGGGCCAAACACGTTGAAGAACTTCAGGCCGGCCCATTGCGGCGGCAGCTTGTCGGACCGGGCCGCTCGCTCCGCCACCGCCATGTCGAACAGATGCTTGCTCCAGCCGTAGAGATTCATCGGCCGCAACGTCTTCAATGCCGCCACGGAGGAATCGTCACGAAAGCCCTGCGCGCCGTCGCCATAGGTCGCGGCCGAGGACGCGTAGATGAACGGCGTCGCATTCGCGGTGCACCAGTCCAAAAGCCGCATCGAGAGACGAAAATTGGTCTCGATCACGAGGTCGCCATCGGTTGCCGTGGTTTCCGAAATGGCGCCGAGATGAATGACGGCGTCGAGCCGGCGGCCGCTAAGCCAGGCGAGCAACTCTGCCGGCGGCACGATGTCGGCCAACTGGCGCTTGGCGAGGTTGCGCCACTTGCCGTCATGCCCGAGCACGTCGCACACGGCGACGTCGGCGCGGCCCGCCTGATTGAGCGCGGCCACCAGATTCGATCCGATAAAACCGGCGCCCCCGGTCACCAGCAACATTCCGCGCCCTGTCCTCGATTTGGGATGCCAGCTTTGCCTAGCGCATGATCCGCCAAAGTGTAAGCGGTTTGGGCAAGCAACTTCGCTCACCCCACCCCAGGTGAATACGACCGCGCCATCTTTTGCCGACTTTACCCCGCCGAGAGGAGCAGTTACCGACAAGCTCCGGAGAGAGCGCAGGCCAGCCGTTAAGATATGGACAATGATTTAGAACATGCTGGGACGATCGAGGACGCGACGGACACCCGCCCGATCCTGATCGTTCCCTATATGTGGATCGGCGACTTCGTCCGCGGCCATAGCGTGGTGCGGGTGCTGAACCAGCGCTGGCCCAACCGGCCGGTCGATCTGCTCACCACCACCCTGTGCGCGCCGCTGGCGGATTATATGCCCGGGGTGCGCTCCGGCATCGTCTGGGACCTGCCGCGCAGCCGGCTGGCCGTGGCCCGGCAATGGGGGCTGGCGGCCCAGCTCCGCGCCAGGAACTATGGCACGGCCATCGTCCTGCCCCGCACCTGGAAGTCGGCGATCGCGCCGGCACTCGCCGGCATTCCAGAGCGAATCGGCTTCGTCGGCGAGGCCAGATTTGGCCTGATCAACCAATGGCGCTGGGGCGAAAAGGCCCTGCCCCGTTTCATCGACAAGAATGCCGCCCTCGCCCTGCCCGATGGCGCCCCGTTGCCGGCGGAATGGCCGGTGCCGCAGCTTAAGGTGCCACCCGACGAGGTAAGCCGCTTTCGGCAGGCCTGGGGGCTCGGCCAGGGCACCGCCGTGGCGCTGGCGCCGGGCTCGGTCGGGGCGTCCAAGCGCTGGACCTATTATCCGCAGGCCGCCCGGCTGCTGGCCGAACGCGGGCTGGATGTCTGGGTGGTCGGGGGGCCCGGCGAAAAGGCCCTCGCCTCGGAAATCGTGGCCGCGGGCGGACCGCGGGTCCGAGACCTCACGGGAGGTGACCTGCGCAACGGTATTCTGGCCGCGGCGGCGGCCAAAGTCGTGATTTCAAACGATTCCGGCCTGATGCATATCGCCGCCGCGCTGGGGACGCCGACCATGGGCATTTTCGGCCCCACCAGCCCCTATCACTGGGCGCCGCTCAACGGCCTGGCGGCGACGGTCCAGACCAAGACCGTCGTCCCCTGCCAGCCCTGCCACCGCCCGGTCTGCACCATGAACGAGCATCGCTGCATGCGGGACATTCCGGCATCCGATGTGGTCGATATCGCCCAGCGGGTGCTGGCCGAGGCCGGGGTCGGCGCGTAACGATTCGTCATTCCTGGGTATTGACGGTTTCCCAACTCATTTGCCACCCACTCCGGAAGCAGCACGCCTCAGTGAGGTCGCGCATTAGCCTTTCTGATATTCTCAGAGATTGCGTCCAATTCAGAATTGCCGTTCGCATCGCTTCGAAGCTCGCCAGCGACAAAGCCCTGCGACCCCACGCCGAACCCGTTGCTGCAATCCGAGAGAGGGGTGACAATCTTCAGCGTTCCCTGGCTAATTGCTCCCTTGATGACGCTCTCGACCCGCGCGTTCACTACGGCCATCGATCCGGTAAAGGTCCAGCGATCACGAAGATCGGGCGTCATGTCGATGATCGTCACTTCCGCGATCACGGATGCATCGACGTCGGTCGGGACGTGATTGAATATGATGGTTCGTTCAGAGCTCGGGCCGAGACAGGCGAGCACCGGGGTGCATGAACAACAACCGACGGCAACACCAAGACTTAATACGCGCAGCATGCTCGTCTTCCAACGTAAGACTCGATCTAGCCGGATCATGCAGATGTCCCTCCCCACGCCCCAGACCGCCCCGAAAATTCCAGCTCGGCTAGAGATGAAAACTGTCGCGTAAACATCGTGTGCTCTCATGCTCAGCATAACGCTCTACCAGTAAGAGGCAACCGGAGATTGTTGGTGTATAAGCACCAGACCTTAGATGTGCAGTGCTCATCGGGGAATCTCGAGATTCTCTGATGTGCAACTGCACATCGGAGTTCACTGCGGAGCCTGTCATCCGGCCGCGCTTGTGCGGACCGGTTGGCAGCGCCTCGCCATGATAGTTTGCTTGCGCGAGCCCCGCGCGGTCATTACCAAAGATCGAACCCTAAAACCTCTCACGGTGTCGCTTGAGCCAGCATTCCAAAGACCCGATCGCAGCCCATCTGGAGCTTTCGCGCGCCGCACTTGAGCGCGCGACGCAGGACGCGGGCCTGCTCGCCGCCGCGCGAAAAATCGCCGACGTCGTCATCCTGGCACTGCGCGCGGGCAACAAGCTGCTGATTATCGGCAACGGCGGCAGCGCCGCCGACGCCCAGCATATCGCCGCCGAAATCGTCGGCCGCTACAAGCAGGACCGGCCGGCTTGGGCGGCGATCGCGCTGACCACCGACACCTCGGCGCTGACGGCGATCGCCAACGACTATGGCTTCGAACAGGTGTTCGCGCGACAGGTCGCAGGCCTCGGCCGGCGCGGCGACGTATTGCTGGCGCTGTCCACCTCCGGCCGCTCGCCGAACATTCTGGCGGCGCTGCGAACCGCGCGGGAGCGCGGGCTTGCCACCATCGGCTTCACCGGCAGCAAAGGCGAAGCGCTCGGCGCGCTCTGCGATCATCTGCTGGTCGCGCCCAGTGATGACACGCCGATGATCCAGCAGATTCACCTCGCGGTGGCGCACGGCATCTGCGACGCGATCGAGCAGGCGCTGATGCGCGAGGCACGCGGAAAATGAGCGGGACAGGCTCCGCCCGCGCGGTGGCCCGGCCCGCCGCTTTCCTGGACCGCGACGGCGTCATCAATCACGACGACGGCTACATGGGCACAAGCGATCGGATCCGCTGGATGCCGAACGCGGCGAAGGCCATCAAGAGGCTAAACGAAGCCGGCTATCTGGTGTTTTTCTTCACCAATCAATCCGGCGTGGCGCGCGGCTTCTTTTCCGAGGACGATCTCAACAGCCTGCACGGCTGGATGCGGAGCGAGCTCGCCGCGCAAGGCGCCGTGATCGACGATATCCGCTATTGCCCGCATCATCCCGACGGATCGGTCGAGGGCTATCTCGAGGACCACCATTGGCGAAAGCCGAGCCCCGGCATGATCCATGACCTGATGGAGCATTGGCCGGTACGGCGCGAGGGCAGTTTTGTCATCGGCGACCGGGCCAGCGATATCGAGGCGGCAGAGGCGGCAGGCCTGCCGGGGTTTCTGTTTGCCGGCGGCGACCTCGACGCGTTTGTCGCTGACATCATGGCTCAGGTCAGCGAGCGATAAACCGCGGCGATCCCGCCTGCTTCCGCATCCAGGCTGAATTTCTCGAGCACCCGTGCCCGCGCGCGCCCCCCCATCGCCGCGGCGGAAGCCGGATCGCGCATCAGCGGCTCGAGTGCGGCCACCAGCGCATCGACATCGCCGGGCGGCGTCAATACTCCGGTGACGCCGTCCTCGACCACGACCTCGGCGGCGCCGGCGCGCGATGCCACCAGCGCGGTTGCCGCCGACATCGCCTCGATCAGCGTCAGCCCAAACCCTTCGTTGCGCGAGGTGAAGGCGTAGATCGTCAGCCGCTGATACCACCGCGGCACCTGTTCGATCGGCAGTTCGCCGGTCATGACAACGCGTGACGTGAGGCCGGCGGCATCGATCCGCTGTTTCAGATCGTTGGCGAAGCCCTGCTGTTCCGGCGTGATGGCGCCGACCACGACGGCGGTGAAATCCGGATAGCGCGGCAATAGCCTGCACATCGCGTCCACGAACACATCGGTGCCCTTTTGCGCCCGCACCCGGCCGAAGCAGCCGATGGCATAGCGGCCGGGCAATCCGGTTTCCGCGAACGCGGATGCGCGGTTCTCCGGCGGCGCATAGCTCATGGTATCGACGCCGTGCAGGATCACCGTCGCCTCGCGCCTGAGAAACGAGGCCGAGATGTCGCTGGTGGCGATGATCGCGTCCATCCTTCTGATCAGCCAGCGCGTGATCCAGCTGTGATGCCGTTGCGCCGCCGAGGTGAACACCAGTTTCAACGGCCAGCCGAACGACTTCAGGAGCACGCCGACGATCATCTCGTTGTTGCGCCGCGCGTGCCAGATCAGCGACGCGGACCTTCGCCACAATTTCAGCAGATCCGTAAATCCGATACGCGCGATGCCGCCGGGCGCATTGGGCCCCAGCCACCCCGTGCGGAACATGCCGGCGAGTTTCGGGGCCACCATGCGATTGGTCGCGGTGACGCCGGAATAGCGCCTGTGCAGATTTGGCACGATCAGCTGCAGATTATCGGCTGAAATTTTCGCAGGTCGCACGTCAGGCTCCGGTTCGCGCATTTCCTATACGCAACATTAAGCATAGTGGCCAGTTCGCCCGCGCCGAAACCCACACTTCACCGCGATCCCGGTAGCATCGCCTCTCAAATTGGAGACGGGTGAGTTCATGACTGTGCTTGTCACCGGCGGCGCCGGCTATATCGGAAGTCACATGGTTCACGCGCTGGTCGAAGCCGGCGAAAGCGTTGTCGTGATCGACAACCTGTCCACCGGCTTCTCCGCGTTCCTGCCCGAAGGCGTGCCGTTGTTCATCGGCGATGCCGCCGACGAGAACCTGGTCGAGGGCGTGATCGCCGCGCATAAGGTGGAAAGCATCATTCATTTCGCGGGCTCCGTGGTGGTGCCGGAATCGATGCGCGATCCGCTGCTGTATTACCGCAACAACACCATGACCACACGCAGCCTGTTGAACGCGGCGGTCAAGTCCGGCGTCAACCGCTTCATCTTTTCATCGACCGCGGCGGTCTATGGAAATCCGGATCAGGTGCCGGTTGCCGAACACGCGCCGACCCGGCCACTATCGCCCTACGGCTCCTCGAAGCTGATGGCCGAAATCATGCTGCATGACGCGACCGCCGCGCACGGCATGAACCATGTCGTGCTGCGCTACTTCAACGTCGCGGGCGCCGACCCGCAGGCGCGGATCGGGCTGGCGACACTGGGCGCAACGCATCTGATGAAAATCGCGGTCGAGGCGGCCACCGGCCAGCGCGCCAGGATCGACGTGTTCGGAACCGACTATCCGACACCGGATGGAAGCTGCATCCGCGACTTTATTCACGTCAGCGATCTTGTGCAGGCGCATCGCGCGGCGCTGGCCTATTTGCGTGACGGCGGCAGCTCAGCGACGTTCAATTGCGGCTACGGCCGCGGCTATTCCGTTCTGGAGACCATCGAGGCGGTACGGCGTGTCTCCGGGCGCAATTTCGCGGTTCAATATGTCCCGCGCCGGCCGGGCGACATCATGACCATGGTCGCCGATACCAGCCGGATCCGCAGCGCGCTCGACTGGACGCCGCAATATGACGATCTCGATACCATTGCCGCGCACGCGCTGGCTTGGGAAGAAAAATTGTTCCGCGAGCGCCACGGCGAGCTTGCGCAGGCGGTCTCGGCCTGAAATCCATTCGCCGCACACCCCCGATTTGGCTTGAAAAACCCGGATATAGCGGGCAAGGAGACGGACGTTTCGGAGCAACCCTGACACGTAAGGCAAAGGCCTGTCCAACGCTGTCAATGGAACGCGGATGACCGAACTTCCGAAGAAAATAACCGATGATCCCTACGGCGCCGCGATCCTGATTCGCCGCCTGATCACCGAACAGGGCGCCGCCTATTGGCGCCGCTATCTGCAGGCGTTCGCGCTGATGGCGGTCTCGGCCGCGACCACCGCCGGCTCGGCCTACCTGCTCGGCCAGGTCATCAACCAGGCCTATGTCGAAAAGAACGTCCGCGGCATCGCAATCCTGTCGGGCGTGACCGTCCTGATCTTCATTCTCAAGGGGGCGGCGACCTACGGTCATCAGGTGATTTTGTCGAAAATCTCCAACGCCATCCTCGCCAACAACCAGCGCCGGCTGTTCGCCAAACTGATGAGCGAAAACGTCGCCTTCTTTTCCGAGCGGCACTCGTCCGAATTCCTGGCGCGGCTGACCGCGGGAGCGAATTCCGTCACGCAGGTCCTCAGCCTCTTGATCAACGCCGTCGGACGCGATGTGTTGTCGCTGATCGGGCTGGTCATCGTGATGGTGATGCAGGATCCCGTCATGGCGCTGCTCGGATTCGCTGTGGCGCCGCCCGCCATGCTGGTGCTGCGCAAGCTGGTGAAGCGGATCAAGGGCCTCGCTCACACCCAGTTCACCGGCACCGCCGACATCATGGAAACCATGCAGGAATCGCTGCAGGGCATCCGCACCGTCAAGGCCTTCACGCTGGAAGAGACGATGCGGATGCGCATCGATGCCAGCATCACCGCGGTCGAACTCAACGCCAACAAGATGGCGCGGGTCTCCAACCGCTCGAGCCCGCTGATGGAAACCCTCGGCGGCCTCGCGGTCGCCGGCGGGCTGATGTATGGCGGCTACAGCGTGGTCGCGCTGGGCGCGACACCCGGCCAGTTTTTCTCGTTCCTGACCGCGTTCCTTCTGGCCTACGAGCCGGCCAAGCGTCTGGCGCGGCTGAATATCGAATTGAACTCCAGCCTGATCGGCGCCCGCAAATTGCTGGAGATCGTCGACAGTCCGGCCAGCGAGCCGGACGACGACGACAAACCGGCGCTGCAATTGACCGACGCGCGGGTCGAATTGCGCGACGTGAGCTTCGCCTACCGTCCGAACGAGCCGGTGCTCAGCCGCATGAGCTTTGTCGCCGAGCCCGGCAAGGTCACAGCATTGGTCGGCCCCTCCGGCGGCGGCAAATCGACCGTGCTGGCGCTGCTGCTGCGATTCTATGAAGCCGACAGCGGCGACATCCTGATCGACAGCCAATCGATCGCCACGGTGTCGCGGCAATCGCTGCGCCGGCAGACCGCTTACGTCGGACAGGACGTCTACCTGTTCCGCGATACCATCGGGGCCAACATCGCGTTCGGCAAGCAGGGCGCCAGCGAGGCCGAGATCGTGGCCGCGGCGAAGGCGGCCTGCGCCCACGAATTCATCATGGGCTTCCCCCTTGGTTATGACACGCCGGTCGGCGAGCACGGCACCCAATTGTCCGGCGGCCAGCGTCAGCGCGTCGCGGTGGCGCGCGCGCTGCTCAAGAATGCGCCGCTCATCCTGCTCGATGAGGCGACCGCGGCGCTGGATTCGGAATCCGAAAAACAGGTGCAGGAGGCGATCGAGCACCTCTGCCAGAACCGGACCACCATCGTCATCGCCCACCGCCTCCACACCATCATGCACGCCGACGCCATCCTGGTGGTCGAGGGCGGCGAGATCGTCGAGCGCGGGCGGCATGACGATCTGCTGCGACGTGACGGGCGCTACGCCTCGTTCTTCCGCCTGCAACACCGCGATGCCGGACCGCCGACGCTGGCGCCGATCAGCGCAAGCGCGTAAGGCTAGATTCAAATTTCCAACCCAAACCCCGCCGAGAGCCTTTCATGAACGCGACCTCCTACGTCATCCCAGCCCAGCCACAGCCCTCGCTTCCCGTCGTCGGCGAGACCAAATCCTACCCGGTGCGCCGCATCTGGTGCGTCGGGCGGAATTATCTGGAGCACATCCGCGAGATGGGCAATGACGAGCGGGCGCCGCCGTTCTTCTTCGCCAAGCACGCCGACATGCTGGTGCCCGACGGCGCCACCATCCCCTACCCGCCGCTGACCAAGGATTTGCACCATGAGGTCGAGCTGGTCGTCGCCATGAAGAGCGGCGGCCTCAACATCCCCACTGAGAAGGCGCTCGACCACGTCTACGGCTATGCGGTCGGCATCGACCTTACCCGCCGCGACCTGCAGCTCGCCTCGCGCAAGAAGGAGCGTCCCTGGGAAGTCGGCAAGTCGTTCGACTATTCCGCGCCCTGCTCGGCGCTGCAGCCGGCCTCGAAGATCGGCCATCCCTCCAAGGGCAGGATCTGGCTCACGGTCAACGGCACCGAGACCCAAAAGGGCGACCTCACCGAGCTGATCTGGAATGTGCCGGAAATCATCTGGCAGCTGTCGCAGCAGGTAGCACTTGCCGCCGGCGACATCATCATGACGGGCACGCCGGCCGGCGTTTCCCAGCTTCACCCCGGCGACAAGATCGAGTGCGGGGTCGACGGCGTCGGCACCCTGAAGGTGACGATCGGCAAGCCGGAATAGCAGGCGGGCCTTCAAGACACGGAGTTCGAGGCCCCGGACCGACGTCCGGGGCCTGTTTTATTTCGCAAGTAACAGGTCGGGAGTCTTGGGCCTCAGGCCCGCGCCATCGCCTGCAGGCCCTTGAAGGTCAGGCGCTTGGGGTCCTTCACGCCGGCCAGATAAAGCCGGCGGATAAAGGCCGCGACCATATCGCGGTCGCAGTCGGTCAGCGCGACCACGGCATCGACGGCAATTCTCTGGGCGCCCATGGGCTTCCTCATGCTGTCGCAGGTCCCAGCCCCGATAGCTTAGGATTCGCCGATTAAAACGGCGTTAACCTCCCGGCACGATGGCCAATTCACCGCATCGCGCGAATACGTGAAACCGCGCATAGCGGCATTGGGACGCAAGGACCGCGGCGGCCGGTGGGCGTTACGAATACTTCATCACGCCATCATCGACCTTGCCGAAGCGCAAGGTGACGATGTCGAGCGCGTAATTCTGATAGAGCCGCCACGGCCGCTTCGAGCCCTGCTTGGGCATCTTCGCGATCGCGCGCTGCACATAGCCGGACGAGAAATCCAGCGACGGCAATTCGGTGATGCCGGGATCGACGTTGTGCGGCATGGCCTGCTTGTAACCGTGCCGGTCCATATAATTGATCAGGCGGCAGACATATTCGCAGGTCAGGTCGCATTTCAGCGTCCAGGACGCGTTGGTGTAGCCGAACGCGGACGCCAGATTGGGCACGTCGGAATACATCATGCCCTTGTAGTTCAGCGTTTTGGAAAAATCGACCGCGCGGCCGTCGACGGCCACTTCCATGCCGCCGAGTACCTGCAACACCAGTCCGGTCGCGGTGACGATGATGTCGGCCGGAAGCTCGCTGCCATCCCTTAGCCGGATGCCGCGCGAGGTGAAGCTGTCGATCTCGCTGGTCACGACGGTGGCGCGGTTTTGCCTGATCGCGTTGAACAGATCACCGTCGGGCACCAGGCAAAGCCGCTGATCCCAGGGATTGTAGCGTGGGGTGAAATGGGTGGCGATGTCGTAGTCGGGCCCGAGCGCCATCCGCACCCCGCCGAGGATCAGCTGCTTGACCCGCGCCGGCTTGCGCCTTGCGAGCTGGAAGAAATACATGCCGAGCAGCACGTTGCGCCAGCGGATCAGATGGTAGGCGAGTTTCGCGGGCAGGTTGCGGCGCAATTTGTTGGCGAGCGGATCCTGCGCCGGGCGCGCGACCACATAGGTCGGCGAACGCTGCAGCATGGTGACATGTGCGGCCGTCTTCGCCATCTCCGGCACCAGCGTTACCGCAGTGGCGCCCGATCCGATCACCACCACGCGCTTGCCCGCGTAATCGAGATCCTCGGGCCATTGCTGAGGATGCAGGATGGGCCCGGTGAAATTCTCGCGGCCCGCAAATTCCGGCGTGTAGCCTTCCTCGTATTTGTAATAGCCGGAGCACATGAACAGGAAATTGCAGGTCAGGCGCACGATCTCGGTCAAGCCCTCGCCTGACGTGCGCTCGGCCTCCACGGTCCAGCGCGCCTGCGGCGTCGACCACGACGCGCGCTTGACGCGATGACGATAGCGAATGTTCCGGTCGATGCAGTTCTCGACGGCGGTCTCGCGGACGTAATTCAAAATCCGCGGCCCGTCCGCGATCGCCTTCGGCTCGGTCCACGGCTTGAACGAATAGCCGAGCGTGAACATGTCGCTGTCGGAGCGGATCCCGGGATAGCGGAACAGATCCCAGGTGCCGCCGATGCAGTCGCGGCCCTCGAGGATGACGTAGCTCTTGCCGGGGCACTTCTGCTGCAGGTGAAAGCCGGCGCCAATGCCGGACAGCCCGGCACCGACGATCAGGACGTCGAAATGTTCGGCTTGCTTGGTCGTTTCCATGGGTCGCCCAAATGCACCGTCATGGCCGGGCTCGTCCCGGCCATCCACGTCTTTGCCTTCTATATAGACTGTAAAGACGTGGATGCCCGGCACAAGGCCGGGCATGACGAAAATACATTGTCACGGCCTGAGCAGGCCTATGTCCCAAGGGATCATGGTTCGAGACGCCGCTGACGCTGCTCCCCTCCGTGAGGACGATCAATACCGGTAATGATCCGCCTTGAACGGGCCTTCCGGCTTGACGCCGATATACTCGGCCTGGTCGGGCCGCAGTTTGGTCAGTTTGACGCCGATCTTGGCCAGATGCAGCCGGGCCACCTTCTCGTCCAGCGACTTCGGCAGCACGTAGACCTTCTTTTCGTATTTGCCGTCCTTGTTGTTGGCGAACAGCTCGATCTGCGCCAGCGTCTGGTTGGTGAACGATGCGGACATCACAAAGCTCGGATGCCCCATGGCGTTGCCGAGGTTCACCAGGCGGCCTTCCGACAGCAGGATCATCCGCTTGCCGTCGGCAAACGTGATCTCGTCGACCTGCGGCTTGATGTTGGTCCATTTCAGGTTGCGCAGATGCGCGATCTGGATCTCGTTGTCGAAATGGCCGATGTTGCAGACGATGGCGCGGTCCTTCATCGCGCGCATGTGCTCGATGGTGATGATGTCCTTGTTGCCGGTGGCGGTGACGAAGATGTCGGCGCGGGGCGCGGCGTCTTCCATGGTGACGACTTCATAGCCTTCCATCGCCGCCTGCAGCGCGCAGATCGGATCGACCTCGGAGACCATGACGCGGCAGCCGGCCTGGCGCAGCGAGGCGGCCGAGCCCTTGCCGACGTCCCCGAAGCCCGCGACCATCGCCACCTTGCCCGACATCATCACGTCGGTGCCGCGGCGGATGCCGTCGACCAGCAATTCGCGGCAGCCATAGAGGTTGTCGAATTTCGATTTGGTGACGCTGTCGTTGACGTTGATCGCCGGGAACAGGAGCTTGCCTTCCTTCTCCATATTGTAGAGCCGGTGCACGCCCGTGGTGGTCTCTTCCGAGACGCCCTTGATGTTTTTCGCGATCTCCGCGAAGTAGCCCTTCGGCTTTTCCTTCAAGAGGCGCTTGATCAGCGCGAAGAACACTTCCTCTTCTTCCAATTCCGGCTTGTCGAGGAACTTGACGTCGCCCTGCTCGGCGCGCAGGCCGTGATGCACCAGCATGGTGGCGTCGCCGCCGTCATCGAGTATCATGTTGGGCGTGCCGCCGCCGTGCCAGTCGAACAGTTTGGCGGTGTAGTCCCAGTATTCGGTGAGGCTCTCGCCCTTGACCGCGAACACGGGAATGCCGGCGGCCGCGATCGCGGCGGCGGCATGGTCCTGGGTCGAATAGATGTTGCAGGAGACCCAGCGGATGTCGGCGCCGAGGGCCGCCAGCGTCTCGATCAGGACCGCGGTCTGGATCGTCATGTGCAGGGAACCCGCGATGCGCGCACCCTTCAGCGACTGCTTGGGTCCATATTCCTCGCGCGTCGCCATCAGGCCTGGCATCTCGGTTTCGGCGAGCGAGATTTCCTTGCGGCCGAACTCGGCGAGCGAAATGTCCTTGACGATGTAGTCGGTGAAGGCGGGCTTCTTGGCAGCGGCGGTCATGTGAGAATCCTGTTCCTGTCCATGTGATTCCGGGCTTGAGTGAAACTCGCAAACCCGAAATCCAGAAGTTCGAGATTCCGGGTCTGCGCCTTGTGGCGCATCCCGGAATGACGTCGAAGTCATCAAATGGCGCGCTTCAGCGCATCGGCAAGGTCGGTTCTTTCCCAGGAGAAGCCACCGTCCTTTTCCGGCGCGCGGCCGAAGTGACCATACGCCGCGGTGCGACGATAGATCGGACGGTTCAGCTTCAGCGAGCGGCGGATGTTGGTCGGCGTCAGCCGGAACATTTCCGGCAGCACCTTCTCGAGCTTCTTCTCGTCGACCTTTCCGGTACCGTGGGTGTCCACCAACACCGACATCGGATCGGCGACGCCGATCGCATAGGCGACCTGGATGGTGCAGCGTTCGGCAAGGCCCGCCGCCACCACGTTCTTGGCGAGATAGCGCGCCGCATAGGCGGCCGAGCGATCGACCTTGGTCGGGTCCTTGCCCGAGAAGGCGCCGCCGCCGTGCGGCGCGTAGCCGCCATAGGTGTCGACGATGATCTTGCGGCCGGTCAGACCACAATCGCCATCCGGTCCGCCGACCACGAAGTTCCCGGTGGGATTGACCAGGAAGTCGGAGGGCTTCTGCGGCATCCAGCCCTTCGGCAGCGCCAATTCCACCGCGGTCGAGATCATCTCCTTGATCAGGCCGGGCGAGTATTTCTTGTTGTTGCGGCTCTTCTCGTTGTGCTGGGTCGAGACCACGACCTTGGTGCAGCCGACCGGCTTGCCGTCGACATATTTCACCGTGACCTGGCTCTTGGCGTCAGGCTGAAGGTCGGCGAGCTGGCCGTTGCGGCGCTTCTCCGACAGCACCTTCAGAATCCTGTGCGCGAAGAAAATCGGCGCGGGCATGTAGGAGCCCTTTTCGTAGACTTCGCTCTCGGTGCAGGCGTAGCCGAACATCATGCCCTGGTCGCCGGCGCCTTCCTCTTCGCCGCTCTTCTTTTTCTTGGCGTCGACACCCATCGCGATGTCGGGCGACTGGCCGTGCAGCAACACTTCGATGTCGGCGCCGTGATAGGAGAAGCCGTTCTGGTCATAGCCGATATCCTTGACCACGCCGCGGGCGATCTCGCAGATCAGTTCGCGGTCGACGACCGAGACGCCATGGATGGTACGGAACAACTGGCCGCGGCCTTCGCCCGCGATCACGATCTTGTTGGTCGTGCACAGGGTCTCGCAGCCGAGCCTAGTATTGACCAGACTATCGTCGGCAATGCCGAGTTCGACGTCCTTCTCGAGGAAGGCATCGAGAATAGCGTCGGAGATTTGGTCCGAGACCTTGTCCGGATGGCCTTCGGAAACCGACTCTGAGGTGAACAGATAAGACGCGCGCATCAACAACCCCTTTTTCCGCCAGACCTCGGCGGTCCTTTATCTCTCGAATGTGTCCTGAATTGTCAGTCGCGACGGCGCGAGATGACGTAGGATTCGTCGTAGAACCAGAGCCCATTATGCTTGCGCAAAACCTCCCTGGCGGCATCAAGATAACGGCCACTCTGGGTCATCTCCGTCAACCGGTCGTCTTCGATCTGGGCGACATACACCGCCGCATTCCATGCTGCAAAGGCCGTCGAGGTTCCGATCGAGCCGGTGACCTCATTTGGCAGCGCTTCCATATCATAGCGGAAGATCGAACGGTTATCGGCATATGCGTTTAAATTGAGATCGCGCCCGGCCGAGCCCAGCTCGTATTTCACCGCGCGCAATAGCTCATGACGGCTCACCGCGAAAGGATCTTCTCCGGGCCAGACCGCCTGGATGATCTCCATGCCCGGATCCTGGCCATGGGAGTGAATTCCGATCAGCCGGCCGCCGGCCCGCAGCGCCCGGGCGAGCGGCGCAATGATGCGTTTGGCACGGAAATTCACCGAGGATTTAGCCCTATAGGGCTGGGAGGCGATAACCAGGTCGAAATTGGCCTCGGAGCGGCCGGCTCGCGGGATGATCGAATCCAGCAAAAACCGGTGGTCTTCCCGGTACAGCACGATGGCGACCGGCCGCTCATAGACCGGCATCCCCGACCGCGGGCTGACGTTGGCCCGCCAATTCTGCTCCAAAAACGGGCCCAATTCGGCGATCTGGGCCTCAAAATCCCCCGAGGAGGCGCCCCGCAGGGCCACCTCATGCCAGATCATGCCCGCGGCGGCCGCCGGTGAGGCCGGCGTCAGCCAGGGCGCCTCGGCGTAATACATGTTGGTCAGCACAAAAACGGTCGCCGGGTGCTCAAACAGCCGGTCTGGCACCTTGTCCAGCGTCAGCCGGACATCCTCCAGGCTGAGTTCCTTGCCGGCGATATAGAACGGCATATGGGGAAAGCGGCCATGCATGGCGCGCATGACTCGTGCCAGCACCGTGCCGTCGCCGACCCCCGCGTCGAATACCCGCAGCGCCGGCGGCCGGGGATGGATGCTGGCCAGTTCCAGCGCCACCCGGTCCGCGATCACTCGCTTTTCGCTGCAGGTATGAACGAACAGCAGGTATTTCTGCCGGTTCTCGAAAAACCGGAAATTGCCGCGGGGATCACGCTTCTCGGGCGGAACTTCGAGACCCCGCGGCGGCGGCATTCCGCCTGGCATCGAGGCGGCGATATAGGCCTGGATACGCTCCAAGGTGTCGATAGTGATGCGCTTGCCCTCGCGCAAGCGGTGCACCAGCTTGCCGTCGTTGACGGCGCGGCGGCCGAACGTCGAATTCCGCCATATCGGCCTGGCGGCAGAATTCGGCGATCAGGCCCAGGATCTGGTCGTTTTTCATCGGGAGGGTTTTGCAGCCGGATTTGGGACAGGCGGGTGGGCAGCGGCGGATGGCGCGGGTGTCCTACCACCTTCTGCCCACTGGTAGAAATGCGGGGGCAAGAGAAACTCGTCAGGTGCAGTCTTGAGGCGCGCCCATCAATCTTCGAAACAACCTTGCGAGGGAGATGGATTGCACCCATAGACCGTTCGGCTAAGAGAACCTCCCATTCCCGCCTCGAGGATGAAATGTATCTGAAGCAATCCGATTCCACTGCTTCATTGCAGCTTTCCAGTCAGCGGAAGCGGGATCTGCTCAACCACTTCGAGACCAACGGCGACGAACTGGATCGCTGGCGCGAGTTCAATGCCGCCTATCACGAAGATGACCGCAAGTTCATGCGGTTCTTGATTCCACCGGGCAAGCGGGTGCTGGAATTGGGCTGCGGCCGCGGAGATTTGCTCGCGGCACTGCAGCCGTCCTATGGAGTCGGCATCGATTTCGGCTCCAGGACCATCGCCAGGGCCAATGAGCTGCATCCCGATCTCAATTTTGTTCTGGGTGACGTGGAAGATCCGGCAACACTGGCTTCGATCGAGGGACCGTTCGATTACATCGTGATCGCCGACACCATCGGCATGTTCGAGGATATCGACGGCACCTTGAGACTGGTACATCAATTGTGCGCGCCGTCGACGCGCATCGTGATCTCCTATTATTCCCATCTTTGGGAGCCGGTGCTCAAGCTCGCCGAGGCGCTGCACCTGCGGGCCAAGCAACCGAAAATCAATTACATCGCCACCGCCGACTTCCTCAATTTGATGGATCTGGCGGATTTCGAGGTGATCCGCGAGGAGCAGCGGCAATTGCTGCCGCGACGCTGGCTCGGACTCGGGCCATTCATCAACCGGTTCATCGCGCCGCTGCCCGGGATCAGGCAACTATGCCTGCGGACCTATCTGGTCGGACGTCCGGTGCGTCATTTTCCGGACCGCAAATTCTCCGCCAGCATTCTGATTCCCTGCCGCAACGAGAAGGGCAATATCGAGAACGCGATTCTGCGCATGCCGAGGTTCGGCAGCTCCCAGGAAATCCTGTTTGTCGAGGGAAATTCCAGCGACGGCACCTTCGAGGAATGCGAACGCATTCGCGACGCCTACAGGGATAGCTGGGATATCAAGGTGCTGAAACAGGACGGCAAGGGCAAGGGCGATGCGGTGCGAAAAGGCTTTGCCGCCGCGACCGGCGACGTGCTGATGATCCTGGACGCCGACCTGACGATGCCGCCGGAAGCACTGCCGAAATACCACGCGGTGATCGAGACCGGGAAGGCCGAATTCGTCAACGGCACCCGCCTGGTCTATCCCATGGAAACCGAGGCGATGCGCCCGCTCAATCTGATCGCCAACCGTTGCTTTGCCTATCTGTTCAGCTATCTCGTCAACACCCGGCTGACCGATACGCTGTGCGGCACCAAGGTGCTGATGCGCAGGGATTACGAGGTGCTGGTGAGGGAGCGCGGCTATTTCGGCAACTTCGATCCGTTCGGCGATTTCGATCTGATCTTCGGCGCGGCGAAGCAAAATCTGAAAATTGTCGAGACGCCGATCCACTACAAGGCGCGCACCTTCGGCGAGACCCAGATCTCGCGTTTCCGCGATGGCTGGCTGCTCCTGAAAATGGTCTGGTTCGCCTATCGCAAGCTCAAGGCGGTTTGACGGCGGGCAGAGTTCGCAGCTCTCGTGACGTGCCGGGGCTATCGAGCCGCCGCCGCCATATAGCGGCGGGCGCTCTCGGCGATGCGCTGCGCTTCCAGCCCAATCTCCCGCAACTGTCCCGTGGGTGAAGTGGTCTGACCGCAAAAATAGAGCCCGGGCGCGTTCGTCGCCCGGCCGGTTTGAAGCGGCATTCCCTCGCGGTCGAATACGCTCTCCACATCCGGAATCAACCGGCGCAGATCGGGCCGGAATCCGGTTGCAAGGATCACAGCATCGAATTTCTCGACTGTCGCGTCCGCAAACGCGACGCCATCCGACACGAAGCGATCGATCGCGCCGCGTATCCTGATGGAGCCGTCGCGGATCCTTGCCAGCGTGCCGATATCGATCAGCGGAACGCGTCCGTCTTCTTCGACCATCCGGCGCGGTCCCTTGGCGGCCCGGCGCAATCCCAGTTTTTCGAAGGAACCGACCGTGAGGCGCAAGATCGGCGCGTTGATCAGATCGACCAGCCGCGCCGGCAGATGCTGGTACAGAATAGCCCAGGTCAGGATCGGGAGGCCGAGCAGGTCGCGCGGCAGGATCTGAACGGGCCCGCGCACCGCAAGCGCGACATCGACGCCGGCTTCCGCGAGGTCCAGCGCGATCTCGCCGCCCGAATTGCCAAATCCGACGACCAGCACCCGCTGTCCCGGATAGGGCGCGGGGTTGCGATATTCGCTGCTGTGAAGGACGGCCCCCTGATAGGCGTCCAGGCCCGGCCATGAAGGCCGGCACGGCGCATCCGCAATGCCCGTCGCAACGATAACAACCGACGCAGCGATCGACCCTCCGGCGGTTTCGGCACACCACCCCACACCGTCGCGGCGTATGCAGGAGACCGTGGTGTTGAATGCGGGCCGAATGTCAAAGCGCGCGGCGTAACTTTCGAGATAGGCGACCATCTGCAGGCGCGATGGATACAGCGGATAGCTCTGTGGCATCGCCATGCCGGGCAGGCCGGAATGCTTGCGATCGGTGTGCAGATGGAGACGATCGTAATGGTGCCGCCAGGCCGAACCGACATTATCTGCCTTCTCGAATACAGTTACGTTAAACTCCGCCGCGCGCATCGTTGCGGCAGATGCAAGGCCGGCCGGGCCCGCCCCAACGATGACCGCGTCGAAATTCCGCAACACGTCCTCCGCCGGCAGGATCGCACTACCCCCACACTTCCTTCGCCACATCGACCGCGAGCCGCAGCTTGGCCCACTGCTCTTCCTCGGTGAGGATGTTGCCCTCTTCCGTGGACGCGAAGCCGCATTGCGGCGATAGCGCAAGCTGGTCGAGCGGAGCGTATTTGGACGCCTCCTCCAGCCGCCGCTTGATGTCGTCCTTGTTCTCGAGCTGACCGCTCTTGGAGGTGATGACGCCGACCACCACGATCTTGTTGCCCTTGGGCAGATAGCGCAGCGGCTCGAAGCCGCCGGCGCGCTCGGAATCATATTCCAGGAAATAGCCGTCGTAGTTGGTGCCCGCGAGCAAGGTCTCGGCCACCGGCTCGTAGCCGCCGGAGGAAATCCAGGTGGAGCGGAAATTGCCGCGGCAGACATGGGTGGTGATGGTCATGTCGGCGGGCCGCTCGGCGATCGCATAGTTGATCACGCGGGCGTAGATCTCCTGCAGATTATCGGCGGCCTCGCCGCGCGTGCGCAATTTGGCGAGTTCGTCCTGCGAGCAGAGATAGGCCCAGACGGTGTCGTCGAGCTGCAGATAGCGGCAGCCGGCGTCGTAGAACGCCTTGACCGCCTTGCGGTAGGTCTTGGCGAGATCCTGGAAGAACACGTCGATGTCGGGATAGACCTCTTTCGAGATCGACTTGCGGCCGCCGCGGAAATGCAGCACCGCCGGCGACGGGATCGTCATCTTCGGCATCACATGCGCGATCTCGCATTGCCGCTTCAGGAACCTGAAATGCTCCAGCATCGGATGATCGTCGGGGAAATCGAGCTTGCCGATCACGCGCACCGCCTCGTGCCGGGTCTGGACGCCGGCGAACTGGATACCCTCCTCGGGGTGGAACAGTTCGCAGCCGGTCAGATGGCTGAGAAAATCAAAATGCCACCAGGAACGGCGGAATTCGCCGTCGGTTGCGAGCTTCAGCCCGATCGAGGCCTGCTTGTGCACGACTTTTTCGATCTCCATGTCCTCGACCTTGCGCAGATCGTCGGCGGAAATCTCGCCCTTCTCCAGCCTGGCGCGCGCCTCCTTGATCTTCGGCGGCCGCAACAGGCTGCCAACCTCGTCGGCGCGGAAGGGGGCTTTTGTTCTTTGCATGGCTTTTGCTCCTGCGGATCGCTGTCGGGATTAAAACACTTTTGACTCGTTATTGCGAGCGCACGCGAAGCGATCCACCCACGACGAAACAACCCGATTGCTTCGTCGCTAACGCTTTCTTGCGCAAGCGGTTCGCGTTTGTCGCAGCCACGACAGTAGGCATTGTCACGACTTGCCTGCGACGCCCAAATATCGTTCGAGCACCGCGGGATCGGCCTTCAACGAGCTGCTTGGCGCATCGTGGACGATTCCGCCGCGCTCCAATATCACGACGCGGTCGGCCAGCCCCAGAATCTTTTGGGCATTCTGCTCGACGATGATCGAACAGATGCCGCCGGCGCGGGTGATGGTGCCAAGCGCCCGCAGCAGCTCCTCGACGATGATCGGGGCCAGCCCCTCGGTCGGCTCGTCCAGCAGCAACACTCGCGGATTGAGCGTCAGCGCGCGGCCGACCGCCAGCATCTGCTGCTCGCCGCCGGACAGCTGGTTGCCGAAATTATTGCGGCGTTCTTTCAGCCGCGGAAACATCTGGTAGATTTTGGCCACGGTCCAGGGCCCCGGCTGGGCGACCGCCGTCATATTCTCCTCGACCGTCAGCGAACGAAAAATGTTGCGTTCCTGCGGCACCCAGCCGATGCCCGCCCGCGCCCGCTGATCAGGCCGCATGGCCGTGATGTCGCGGCCGGACAGCGCGATGGTGCCGCCGAAACGGCGGGTAATCCCGACGATCGAATTGATCAGCGTGGTCTTGCCGGTGCCGTTGCGCCCCAACAGCGCCAGCACCTGGCTTTCCGCCAGCCGCAGAGACATGCCGGGCAACACCACCGCTTCGCCGTAGCCTGCGCGCAGACCCTCGATGCTGAGCAGATCAGGCATCGGCGGCCTCGCCGAGATAGACCGCCTTGACTCGGCTGTCACGCGCCACCTCTCCCGGCGCGCCCTCCACCAGCAGCGCGCCGTTGACCAGCACCGAAATCCGGTCGGCGAATGAAAAAACCAGATCCATGTCGTGCTCGATCAGGAGCACGGTGACGTCGCGCGGCAAGGCGGCGACCGCCGCGAGAATGTCGTGGCGCTCGCTTTCGGGAACGCCGGCGGCGGGCTCGTCGAGCAGCAGCACCCGCGGTTTGGTGGCAATCGCGACCGCGATCTCGAGCAGGCGCTGCTTGCCGTAGGGCAAGGTCGCGGTCGGCTCGTTCATCACATCGAGCAGATGGAAACGCGCCAGATTTTCCGCGATCTCGCCATTGACGTCGTCGCGCGTGCCCATCACCCGCCACCAGTCGCCGCCCCGGCCGAGCCGCTCCGAAACCGCCAGCCCGATGGTCTCGATCGGCGTCAAATCGGGATAGAGCTGGTTGATCTGGAAGGTACGCGACAGGCCGCGCAACACCCGGGCATGTACCGGAAAATCCGTGATGTCCTGGCCCTGCAACAGAATCCGCCCCGAATTGGGCGTCAGCACGCCAGTCAGCAGGTTGATGACGGTGGTCTTGCCGGCGCCGTTCGGGCCGATCAGCGCGTGGCGGGCGCCCTGCTCGATCCGCAGCGAGAGGTCGCGCGTGACCTTGAGCGCACCGAACTGCTTTTCAAGTCCCGTGGTTTCCAGCACGACGTTCATGACGCGTCGCTCTCGGGAACGGCGACGATGGCCTTGCGGCCACCGAGCAGACCGATGATCAGGTTCGGCGCCCACAGCGCCCAGCGATGCATGCGCGCCCGGCCGACCAGTACGATCACGACCAGCACGAGGCCGATCCAGAATTGCCAGTATTGCGGCGTCAGATTGGAAAAGAATTCCTGCAGCATCCGGAACACCACCGCGCCGATCAGGCCGCCGTAGAGATAGCCGCTGCCGCCGATCACCAGCACCAGCATCAGATCGGCCGAACGCTCGAACGCGAACACGTCGAGCGAGGCCAGCGCCGTGGTCTGGGTGAACAGCGCGCCGGCGATTCCGGCATAAAAGGCGGCCAGCGTGTACACCGCGATCAGGCGCCGGTTGACGGGGACGCCGACGGCGGCGGCGCGCAACGGATTGTTCTTGATGGCGCGCAGCGAAAGGCCGAACGGCGAATGCACGATCCGCCGCGCCAGCAGGAACAACGCAAACAGCACGGCGAGGGAGTAGAAGAAGCCGACCTTGCCGAACATGTCGAACGCAAAAAGGCCAAGGATCGGCGCCATCTCGATGCCCTGCAACCCGTCGGTGCCGCCGGTGATGTTGGAAAAGCGCTCGGCCAGCGCCTCCAGCAGCAAGGCGATGCCGAGCGTCACCATCAGGCGGGTCAGGTCCACGCCCCTGATCACCAGGAAGCTGGTCAGGAAACCGACGATCATGGCGACGAGGCCGGCAATCACCAGCGCCACCACAGGCTCGGTGACGATGCCGTGCAGCGCGAGCAGCCCGGCGCAATAGGCGCCGACGCCGAAGAACGCCGCATGACCGAGCGAAACGATGCCGGCATAACCGAGGATCAGGTCAAGCGACAGCGCGAACAGGGCGAGCCGCACGATGTCGCTCATGATCAGGAAGCGGGAGGGAAACAGGAACGCGCAGCAGAGGGCCAGCACCCAGAACGCGATCTCGCTCCAGTGCCAGCGCGCGTGCTGTCTGGCGTAGCGTCCGACGTCGGCTTGCGCGGTCATGGCTAATTACTCAACGCGCAGCGGTGCGGCCGAACAGGCCGTTCGGACGCCAGATCAGGATCACGATCATGATGGTGTAGATCACGAACGGCCCCATCTTCGGCACGTAATATTTGCCGGCGACGTCGCCGATGCCGAGCAGCAGCGAGGCCAGGAACGGCCCGGTGATGCTGGAGGAACCGCCGACGGTCACCACGATCAGGAAATAGATCATGAACTTCAGCGGGAAATACGGATCGAGCCCGAGAATCTCCGCGCTCAGCGCGCCGCCGAGGCCGGCGAGGCCGCAGCCGAACGCAAAGGTGAAGGCGAATACCTGCGGCACGTTGATGCCGAGACCGCTTGCCGCGCGCGGATCGTCCACCGCGGCCCGCAACCGGCTGCCGAACCGGGTGCGCGCCAGCACCAGTTGCAGCCCAGCGGTCAACAGGCCGCAGATCACGATGATCATCAGCCGGTAACGGCCGATGCCGACGCCGAAGAAATCGATCTGCCCTTCCAGCGCGGCCGGAAGCTTGATGAAAATCCGCGACGACCCCATGATGTAATCGACCGCCGCCACCGACATGAAGACGAGCCCGACGCTGAACAAGACCTGATCGAGATGGCTTCTGGCGTAGAGGTGACGGTAGAGCGCGCGCTCCAGCACCACGCCGATCAGCGCGCTTGCGACAAACGCCAGCGGCAGCGCGGCGAAGAACGGCCAGCCGGATTGATTGACCAGAACCGCGCAGACATAACCGCCCGCCATGGCGAACGCGCCATGCGCAAGATTGACGAAGTTCATCAATCCAAGCGTGACCGCCAGGCCACAGGCCAGCACGAACAGCAGCATGCCATAGGCGACGCCGTCAAACAGGATGGTGAACAGCGAGGTCATGGAATGGGAGTGAACCTTTTATAGCCCGTCATTCCGGGGCGCGCGTCAGCGCGAACCCGGAATCTCGATCGCGACTTGCTGAGAAAGATTCCGGGTTCGGCGCTATCGCGCTGCCCCGGAATGACGTCTTCTGTCACTTCTTGGTCTTGCCGGAGTCCTTGACGGCCTCAAAGGTCTGGAATTCGACGTTGTAGAGTTCGCCGTCGACCTTCTCGACCTTGCGGATGTAGATGTTCTGCACGATATCGCGGGTTTCCGGATCGATCGAAATCGGCCCGCGCGGGCTTTCCCATTTCATCCCCTTCATGGCCTCGATCAGCGCATCGCCGTCGGTCTTGCCGCCGGTCTTCTTCAGCGCCTCGTAGATCAGGTGCATGCCGTCATAGCCGCCCACCGCCATGAAGCCGGGGCGCTAGCTGAACGCCTTCTTGTAGGCGGCGACAAATTCCTTGTTCATCGCGGACGGATGGGCCGCCGAATACAGATGCGCGGTGACGGTGCCGAGCACGGCATCGCCCATGCCGTTCAACAGGTCGTCGTCCGTCACGTCGCCGGGGCCGATCACCTTGATGCCCGCCTTGTCGAGCCCGCGTTCGGCATATTGCTTCATGAAGTTGCCGCCCTGCCCTGCCGGCACGAACACGAACATGGCGTCAGGCTTGGCATCTTTCATCCGCTGCAGGAACGGCGCGAAGTCGGGGTTGGCCAGCGGGACCTTGACCTCTTCGACGATCTGCCCGCCGCCGGCGGTGAAGTGCTGCTTGAAGAAATTCAGCGCGTCGTTGCCGGGCGCGTAGTCCGACGTCAGCGTGGCGACCTTCTTGATGCCGTTCTTGACCGCCCAGTCGGCGATGATGGTGGAGGATTGCGCAAGCGTAAAACTGGTGCGCACGATATAAGGCGAACGCTCGGTGATGATCGAGGTGCCGGCCGCCATCACGATTTCCGGTATCTTGGCCTGCGTCGCCAGCGGTGCCGCCGCCAGCGCCGCGGGCGTGACGCCGAAACCGGCGATGAAATTGACCTTGTCGTTGACGATCAGCTCTTGCGCCAGGCGCTTGGTGTTGTCGGGAATCGCGGCGTCGTCCTTGAGGATGACTTCGATCTTCTTGCCGGCGACAGTGTCGCCGTTCTGCTGCATGTACAGCTTGACCGCATTGTCGATCTGCTTGCCGGTCGACGCCTGGCCACCGGTCATCGGCAGGATCAGGCCGATCTTGACGGCGTCCTGCGCCTGCGCGGGCGCCGGAGCCAGCGCGCCGGTGACGGCAACGGCGCCTGCGGCCAGCAACATTTGACTGCGAACGAACATGAACGTCTTCCCCCCTGATCGATTATGGCTCGAACCTTCGGCCTCGCCTCACCATAGCCCAGATTTTTCGGCCGCCGTAGCATGGCGGCATGGCTTCGTCGGCTGCTCTTTCGTCTAACGGACGAATGGTGCGGCTCTGGCCGGAGTTCTCCAGGGCCGGAGCCGGTGCAGCGACCAGGAGCCGATCTCGGTGCCATGATACCTCAGCCGCTTGCCTTGTTCGTGCCGGCGCTGGCAGCCCGCATGTTAGAGTTTCGCCTCACCGGAATTTGGTTTCTCGCTTTACTTGTACGATTGTACAAATAAATTGGCTTGTCAACAAAGATGCACCATGGCGAACCGCCCATCCCAGAATGGCTATTGATCGGCATGTTGTGAATTCAGAGAGATTTCCCGGACCAAATCCGGCAATGATCCCTGCTGCCGGTTGCCCTTGAAGTCACGCCCGAGACCGGTCAATGGCTGGCTGGCGAAAGCAGGACCGCCATGCGGCCCCAAATCCATCTTCTTTAAAGGCTATGGTTCTAACATCCTGCCGATGCCAGTCAGCGCCCGCCATATCGCCACGTTCCTCGCGCTCGCCCTCGCGAGCTTTGCCTTGGGCGGCTGCGGCACGATCAACGAGAAGCTTGCCGACGGAATGGGCGATTATATCCCGCAATGGGCCGGCGGCTTGCCAGCGGATGCCCCGCCCCGGCGCGGCACCCCGCAATATGATGCGTACATGAAGGAGCGAGAGGCGAAGCGGCTTCAACCGGCGCCAGGCAAGGATGAAGCCACCAAGGCCCCTTCATCTTCGTCGGCGGCGGTTTACTGATCGTATCCGCGTCTACTTGTTGCAGCGGACCACCTGGTCAACGCCAACACCCTTGCCGCGCAGGGTGTCCCATATCAGGCCGAAATCTCCCGAGAAGAGTTTGGCTCCGAACGTATTGCGCATCGATCTCGGCGAGGCGGTTTGCATCCGACATATCGACGCCGCCGACCTGCGCCAGTCCCGTTATGCCGGGCCGCACGTCGAGAACGCCCAACTTCCGCCGCGCCTCGACCAGCTCGATCTGGGACGGCAGGCAGGGACGCGGACCTACCAGGCTCATATCGCCAATCAGCACGTTCCACAGTTGCGGGAGCTCGTCGATCTTGAGACGACGCAGATACTCGCCCAAAGCTGTGACCGCCGATGCCTGCACCTGATGGGTCGGGAGATTCGCCGTTCCCGAATGCATGGTCCGAAACTTGTAGCAGGTAAATGGACGCCCGTGCTTTCCGACACGGATCTGGGCGAAGATCGCGCGGCCCGGACTTTGAAGCCGAATGGCGACAATGATCAACAGGAGGATCGGCGAGAAAACCACAAGGAACAAGGCGCTGGCCGCGACGTCGAACGCTCGCTTCATGTTTCAATCATTCTCCGGCCGAGCACCAACGTTGAAGGCGATGGCTTCTCTAGCATCAATAAGCCGCGCTGTGCCGGAGATTTTGCACGCCTGCGGCGATTCTCGATAAGGACGGGGTCAAAAGAGCGCTTCGAAATTTGCCTTGATGGAAGGGCCGAATGAACTCGCCGACAAACACCGAACCGGCCAGGAGTCTGGTTATTGGCGCGACCGGATTGGTTGGCGGCTATCTCGTGGACCACCTCATCCGCAGCGGAGAGCGTCCGCTGGCCTTGTCTCGGTCGCAACAGGACAGGCCCGGCGTCGATTGGCTTCGCGGAGACCTGGCAGACGCCCGACCTGTTGAGGGTGCCGCCCTTCTCTACGCTCTATTGCACCGCCGACGCCATCCTTCTGGCCTGCAGCGCTTCCGCATCTCGTCAACCCTTCACTGAGACGCGTCGTCGTTTTCAGCTCTACCAGCGTTCTCACCAAACTCGACAGCGAGGTCGCTGCAGAGCGGGAGACGTTAGAAAGCTCTCGCCGATGCCGAACAAAAAATCGTTGCGGCCTGCGAACGCAGCAATGTTGGCTGGACGATCCTGCGCCCGACGTTGATTTACGCCGAAGGACGCGACGTCAATATATCGCCCTTGGCACGGCTGATCCGCCGGTTCGGATTCATGCCGCTGGTCGGCGGGGCACCGGGCTTGCGGCAACCGGTTCACGCCGAAGATCTGGCGATCGGAGCGATCGCCGCGGCTGCCAGTCCCGCCGCAGCCAACAGGTTCTATTCGTTGCCGGGCGCCGAGACGCTGAGCTACCGGGAAATGATCGGCCGAATTTTTGACGGATTGCGACTGCGACGGCGCACCATTTCGGTGCCGGTTTTCGTGTGGAGAGCGGGCTTCGCTCTGGCAAAGCCGCTGTTTACCGGCGCGAACGTCGCGACGGGCATCCGCATGACGAAGGACATGACGTTCGATTCCACGCCCGCCATTCGGGACTTCGGCTGGAATCCGAGGGCTTTCAAACCCGTATTCGACTAGATCTGTGAACAGGTTTGCCTGCGCTGCAGAACAGACCTCAATCCATGAACACCACGGTCTTGCGGCCATTGAGGATCACGCGATCCTCCAGATGATAGCGCATCGCGCGCGCCAGCACCCGGCGTTCGATATCGCGGCCCTTGCGGACGAGATCGTCGGGCGTATCGCGGTGGCTGATGCGCTCGACGTCCTGGTCGATGATCGGCCCCTCATCCAGCGCGCTGGTGACGTAGTGGGCGGTGGCGCCGATCAGTTTGACGCCGCGCTCATGCGCCTGATGATAGGGCCGCGCGCCCTTGAAGCCGGGCAGGAACGAATGATGGATGTTGATGCAGCGGCCCGGACAGCTTCGCCGACATCTCGTCCGACAGGATCTGCATGTAGCGCGCCAGCACGACGAGGTCGGTCCCGGTTTGCCCGACCAGATCCCAGATCGCGGTCTCCTGCTGGTGCTTGGTTTCCTTCGTCACCGGCAGATGGTGAAACGGGATGTCGCCGAAATCGAGACTGGCGTAGGTCTCGCGCGGATGATTGGAGACGATGGCGGTCGGGATCATCTCGAGTTCGCCGGTTCGCCAGCGATACAGGATATCGGCAAGGCAATGATCGGATTTCGAGACCAGCAGCATCACGCGGCGGCGGCTGGCGCGGTCGCGCATCTGCCAGTCCATGCCGAAGCGATCGGCGATCGCGGTGAAGCCGGTTTGCAGCGCCGCCAGATTGACGGCGAGATCGGCGGCATTGAACACCACCCGCATGAAGAAATGGCCGGTCTCGACATCGTTGAACTGCTGGGCGTCGAGGATGTTCTGCCCGTTATGGGCAAGGAACGTCGACACCGCGGACACGATGCCGGGGCGATCCGGACAGGATAAGGTCAGTACGAACTGATGATCGGGCATGGCGCGGATTTGACTACAATTCAGGCAGGGAACGGCGATTTGCGGCCCTGCTCTATCACCCGCGACGGCCTTGCGCCAATCCCGACGGAGGGATCAAGATGAACAAACGGATGCCAATCGCGGTTAACCCGAAATCACGGGTGCAAAATCATGGCTGACCGACTGAACGGCTACCGCATCCTGATCCTGGAGACGCGCGAGGAAGCGCAGTTTTCCCGCCTGCTCGCCGAGCAGGGCGCGGACGTGCTGCAATGTCCGATGTTTACGATCCACGACGCGCCGGATTCCGCAGCCGTCGAGGCCTGGATCCGTCGTTGCATCGACAACGCCTTTCGACGATCTGGTGCTGATGACGGGTGAAGGCCTGCGCCGCCTGATGAAGGTCGCGCGCGCGGATCGGACTGGATCAGGATTTTATCGCCGCGCTCGGCAAGGCGCGAAAATTTGCCCGCGGGCCAAAACCCGGCCGGGCGCTGCGCGAGATCGGCCTTGAGCCGCAGGGGACGACGGAAAAGCCGACCTCCGAAGGCATGATCGAGATGCTGTCGCGCGTCGATCTGAAAGGACATCGCGTCGGCGTGCAGCTTTATCCGGACAAGGATCACAGCGTGCTGATCGGCGCCATCACGGCGCAAGGCGCCGAGGTCGATGCCGTCACGCCTTACGTCTACGACGCCCAGGCGGCCGATGCCAACATCGTCACCGCGATCGACGAGATGGCGCGAGGCCGCATCGACGCGATTGCGCTGACGAATTTGGGGCAGATTCGCCGCCTGATCGAGGTGGCGCGGGCGCATGGCTTTGAGGCGCGCTTGCGCGAGGGCCTCTCGAAAACGCCGATCGCCTCGGTCGGCCCGGCGGTTTCCGACGAACTCAAATCGCACGGCCTGCGCACCGACATCTACCCCGCCAACGACGCCTTCTTCATGAAGCCGCTGATCTCGGCGATGGCGGCGGCGCTGGGGAAAAGCCTCCGCGCAACGCGCAGCGCGAGATAGTAATCACCGTCATTGCGAGCGAAGCGAAGCAATCCATAGCTTCCACAACGGACATGGATGGATTGCTTCGTCGCTTCGCTCCTCGCAATAACGGCAGGGACGCTACTCCGCCGCCTGCTTCGATTCGGCCAGGTAGGCCTGATAGGCAAGCCTGATTCCATCCTCAAGCGAGGTGCGCGCGCGCCAGCCCAGTTTGGCGAGGCGGCTGACGTCGAGCAATTTGCGCGGCGTGCCGTCGGGCCGCGAGGTGTCGAAGCTGATCTCGCCGGTATAGCCGACCGCGGCGGCCACCACGCGCGCGAATTCGGCGATGGTGATATCCTCGCCGGTGCCGATGTTGACCAGTTCGTCGCTGGAATAAATCTTCATCAGGTGGATGCAGGCGTCCGCCAGATCGTCGACATAGAGAAATTCCCGCCGCGGCGTGCCGGTGCCCCAGACCACGACATTGGCGAGGCCGGCAAGCTTCGCCTCATGAAACCTTCGGATCAGCGCGGCGACGACGTGGCTGTATTCGGGATGATAATTGTCGCCCGGCCCGTACAGATTGGTCGGCATCACGTTGATGAAGTCGCATCCATACTGACTGCGATAGGCTTCGACCATCTTGATGCCGGCGATCTTGGCGATCGCATAGGGCTCGTTGGTCGGCTCCAGCGGTCCGGTCAGCATGAAATCTTCACGCAGCGGCTGCGGCGCCAGTTTCGGGTAGATGCAGGACGAGCCGAGAAACATCAGCTTTTCGGCGCCGTTGATATGCGCGGCATGGATCACATTGGCCGCGATGATCAGATTGTCGTAGATGAATTCGCCGCGCAGCGTGTTGTTGGCGACAATGCCGCCGACTTTCGCCGCCGCCAGAAACACCGCCTGCGGGCGCTTCCTGGCGAACCAGCCGAACACCGCGGCCTGGTCGCGCAAATCGACCTCGCTGCGCCCGACCGTCAGCAGTTCGACATCCTCCCGGGCAAGCCGGCGCACCAGCGCCCCGCCGACCATCCCCGTATGCCCGGCAACGAAGACCGTCTTGCCCTTCAGCTCAAACGGGGTGCTTGCCATTGGCAACCTCGCGCCTCGCAATCGCGAGATCTCCCGCCACCATCTCCTTGACGAGCTGGGCGAAGCTCGTCTTCGGCTTCCAGCCGAGCTTTTGCCGCGCCTTGCTGGCGTCGCCGATCAGGAGGTCGACTTCGGTCGGGCGGAAATACACGGGATCGATGCGAACGACGGTCTTGCCGGATTTCCTGTCGACGCCGGTCTCCTCGACGCCCTTGCCGCGCCATTCGATGCTGCGGCCGACTTCGGCGAAGGCCAGTTCGACGAATTCGCGCACCGAACGGGTTTCGCCGGTCGCCAGCACGAAATCGTCCGGCTCGTCCGCCTGCAATGATGCTGTGCATGCCCTCGACATAATCCTTGGCGTGGCCCCAGTCGCGCTTGGCCTCGAGGTTTCCGAGATAGAGCGTGTCTTCAAGACCGGTCTCGATGCGGGCAACGCTGCGGGTGATCTTGCGCGTCACGAAGGTCTCGCCGCGGATCGGGCTCTCATGATTGAACAGGATGCCGTTCGAGGCGAACATGCCATAGGCCTCGCGGTAATTCACCGTGATCCAGTAGCCGTACAGCTTGGCGACGCCATAGGGCGAGCGCGGATAGAACGGGGTGGTTTCCTTCTGCGGCACTTCCTGGACCAGGCCATATAGTTCCGACGTCGACGCCTGGTAGAACCGCGTCTCCTTCTCCATGCCGAGAATCCGGATCGCTTCCAGCAAGCCGCAGCACGCCGATCGCGTCGGCATTGGCGGTATATTCCGGGCTCTCGAAGCTCACGCCGACATGGCTCTGCGCCGCAAGGTTGTAGATCTCGGTCGGCCGGATCTGCTGCACCAGCCGGATCAGGTTGGTCGAAATCCGTCATGTCGCCGTAATGCAGCAGGAACGGCACATTGCCGGTGTGCGGATCCTCGTAGAGATGATCGATGCGCGCGGTGTTGAACGACGACGACCGCCGCTTGATGCCGTGCACGGTGTAGCCGAGGCCGAGCAGATATTCGGCGAGATAGGCGCCGTCCTGCCCGGTGACGCCGGTGAGGAGCGCCACGCGCCGCTTCGAATCCTGAGCCGCCATTCTCGCTCCAACAACGCGCCGGGACCGCCCAAAAGCAGTTCAACGACGACAAACCGCAGACATTGCGCTGGACCAGCCCGGGACACATGCCCCATGGGCGCAAAGCCCGGCCAGATCAAACCCCTATCATGACCCTATTCCTCCAAGCAAATGAGGTGGCAGAGCCTCTTCAGCCGGCAGGGGCAGCGGACTTGCGGGTTTCGGAGCCTTGGCCCACAATCCTCTCCAAACAGGGCCGCGAGATCACTGAAATCCAAGCCGTTCCAGCGTCCGGGCCCTCCAAAACAGCTAACAAAAAGCGAACCCCAGGGAGGAATGACATGCGTAAATTCATGATGGCTGCGGCTTTCGCGCTGCCGATGCTCGGCAATGCGGCGATGGCGCAGGAGACGCTCAAAATCGGCTATATCGACCCGTTGTCGGGCGGCGGCGCCAGCGTCGGCGAAGTCGGCCTGAAGACCTTCCAGTTTCTCGCCGACGAGGTTAACGCCAAGGGCGGCATCCAGGGCAAGAAGGTCGAGATCGTTCCGCTCGACAACAAGACCAATCCGCAGGAGAGCCTGATCCAGGCGCAGAAGGCGATCGACGCCGGCGTCCGCTATCTCACCCAGGGCAACGGCTCGTCGGTTGCAGGCGCGCTGTCGGATTTCGTGACCAAATACAACGAGCGCAATCCGGGCAAGGAAGTGCTGTATTTCAACTATGCCGCGGTCGATCCGGTCCTGACCAACGCCAAGTGCAGCTTCTGGCATTTCCGCTGGGACGCGAATTCCGACATCAAGATGGAGGCGCTCACCAACTACATGAAGACGGTGCCTTCGATCAAAAACGTTTACCTGATCAACCAGGATTACTCGTTCGGCGAATCGGTTCGATCCGCCGCCAGGGCCATGCTGGCCGCCAAGCGGCCGGACATCAAGATCGTCGGCGACGAATGCATCCGCTGCTGAAGATCACCGATTTCTCGCCCTACATCGCCAAGATCAAGGCGTCGGGCGCCGACACCGTCATCACCGGCAACTGGGGCCAGGATTTCGCAGCTGCTGCTGAAGGCGGCCGCCGACGCCGGGCTGAAGGTGAACTGGTACACCTATTATGCCGGCGGCACCGGTGGCCCGACCGCGATCAAGCAGGCCAACCTCAACCATCAGGTGTTCGCAGGTCGGCGAAGGCATCCCAATCTCGATCATCCCTCCTCGCAGGAATTCGAAAAGGCGCTCCGCGCAAAATATGATTTCAGCCTGTTCTATCCGCGCGCCGTCAACGAGATGCGGATGCTGGCGGCGGCCGCCGACAAGGCCAAGTCGATCGACCCGGTCAAGGTCGCGTTCGCGCTCGAGGGCATGGAGTTCGAAGTGTTCGACGGCGGCAAGGGCTTCATGCGCAAGGACGATCACCAGTTCTTCCAGCCGATCTATATCGCCTCGTTCGGCGATCGAACCGAGAAGGAACCGTTCGACGAGGAAAAGACCGGCTGGGGCTGGAAGCTGGTTGCGAAGATCGATACGCCCGCGACCGTGCTTCCGACCACCTGCAAGATGGAGCGGCCGAACTGACCGTTCGTGCGTCACGCGCCGTCCCGAACCGACATCGGGACGGACCGCGATCTCCAACCTCCCCTCGCTGAAGGTGCGTCGTGCTTGAACTGATCGTCATCTCCACGCTCAACGGTGTGCTGTTCGGCATGCTGCTGTTTTTGATGGCCAGCGGCCTGACCGTCATCTTCAGCATGCTCGGGGTGCTCAACTTCGCGCATGCGAGCTTCTACATGCTCGGCGCGTTCTTCGGTTTCCAGATCAGCCGATGGCTCGGCTTCTGGCCGGCGCTGTTGATCGCGCCCCTGCTCGCCGGGGCGATCGGCGCCGGCGTCGAGCGCTATGGCCTGCGCCGCGTGCACAGCAACGGCCATGTCGCGGAGCTGTTGTTCACCTTCGGCCTGGCGTTCGTGATCGAGGAAATCGTGCAGATCATCTGGGGCAAAAGCCCGGTCGATTTCCGGGTTCCGGCGCTGCTCGATTTCCCGGCATTTACGATCTTCTCCACCAATTATCCCGCCTACAAGATGTTCATGCTGCTGGTGTCGATCGCCATCTTCCTCGGCCTCTTGATCGTCCTGAAGAGGACGCGGATCGGCCTGATCGTCCAGGCCGCGCTGACCCATCCGCACATGGTCGGCCATCTCGGCCACAACGTCGGACGCATCTTCATGCTGGTGTTCGGCGTCGGCACCGCGCTCGCCGCGGTCGCCGGCGTGATCGCCGGGCCCGCGCTGGTGACCCAGTCCAACATGGCCGGATTGCTTGGCCCGATCCTGTTCGTGGTGGTCGTGGTCGGTGGGCTCGGCTCGCTGCCGGGCGCCTTCGTGGCCTCGCTGCTGATCGGCCTGCTGCAGACCTTCGCGGTCTCGATGAACGGCTCGCTGGCCGGCGCCTTCGGCCCGCTCAGCCCGGCCTATGCCTCGACCTGGCTCGCCGACATCTGGGGCGTCACCATCGCGCAGATCGCGCCGATCATGCCCTATCTGCTCCTGGTGCTGATCCTGATCTTCCGCCCGATGGGCCTGCTGGGGACGCGCGACACATGAGCGAGATCACCGCAGCGCCGCGCCGCCGCTTCCGGCCGCGGCCGAGAAGCTCAGATTCTACGGATTGTGGGTGGCGGCCGCGCTCGTGCTGCTGCTGCTGCCGAGGATATTCAGTTCCGGCGGCTCGCTGACGACGTTCAGCCTGATCGGCATCTCCATCATCTTCTCGCTGTCCTACAACATCCTGCTCGGCCAGACCGGCATGCTGTCGTTCGGCCATGCGGTGTATTACGGTCTCGGCGGCTTCCTGGTGATTCACGCCATCAACATCATCGGCGCCAACAAGTTGCCGATTCCGCTGCCCGTCGTTCCGCTGATCGGCGGCTTGACCGGATTGTTGTTCGCGGCCTTGCTCGGCTGGGTCTCGACCCAGCGCTCCGGGACGGCGTTCGCCATGATCTCGCTCGGCGTCGGCGAATTGATCGCTTCGTCGGCGCTGATCCTGCGCACCTTCTTCGGCGGCGAAGCCGGCGTCTCGGCCAACCGCACCAAGCTGTTCCGGGTATTCGATTGGAGCTTCGGGCCGCAAATCCAGATCTATTATCTGGTGGCGGCGTGGACGCTGATCGCCGTCGTCGCGATGTACGCGCTGACCCGCACGCCTTTGGGGCGCATGTGCAATGCCGTGCGCGACAATCCCGAGCGCGTCCAGTTCGTCGGCTACAATCCGCACGTCGTGCGCTATCTGGCGTTCTGCTTTTCCGGATTCTTCGCCGGCATCGCCGGCGCGCTGGCGGCGATCAACTTCGAGATCGCCAATTCGGCCTATCTCGGCGCCGTGCAGTCGGGAACGGTGCTGTTCGCCACCTATATCGGCGGCGCCGGCTTCTTTATCGGGCCGATCGTCGGCGCGATCTTCGTCACGCTGCTGTCGCTCGGCCTCAGCGACCTGACGCCGGTGTGGCAGCTCTACTTCGGACTGATCTTCATCGCCGTGGTGATGTTCGCGCCGGGCGGCATCACCGGCCTGTTGATGATGCATCGCCCGCTGTTGAAGGCCGGTACCCTGGGCCACGTGCTGCCGAGCTACCTGATCGCCTTCGTGCCGACGCTGGCGATGATTGCCGGCCTCATCCTCACCGATCGAGACCACCGTGCACTACACCGTCAATCCGACCGAGGATTCCCACATCAGGGCCTTTGGCGTCGGCTTCGACGCGGCGAGCCCGTATATCTGGGCGATGGCGGCGATCCTTCTCATCGTCGGCTTTGCTACGGCGCGCAAGGCCTGGACCTTCGTCGGGCATGCCTGGGACAATGCCACCAGCGTGGCCCGCGAAAAAGGAATCGCCGCATGAGCCAGGCGATCGAATTGCGCGGGGTCGAAAAGAGCTTCGGGCTGACCTCGGTCATCCGCAACGTCAACCTCACCGTCGCGCAGGGCGAACGCCACGCGCTGATCGGACCGAACGGCGCCGGCAAATCCACCCTGTTCAATCTGATCAGCGGCTACATGACGCCGACATCGGGCAGCATCCTGTTGCGCGACCAGGTGATCTCCGGCCTGCCGCCCTACCGGATCAACCGCCTCGGGCTGTCGCGCAGCTTTCAGGTGACCAACGTCTTCGCCAATATGAGCGTGTGGGAAAACCTGCGCTGCGCCGTGTTGTGGGCGACCGGCCATCGCTATTCGTTCTGGAAGAACATCGACAACCTGCCGGAGGTGCGCGACCGGACCGCCCGGATTCTCGGCGAGATCAACCTCACCGCCCGGCGCGACGTCCCCGCCGGTCTTTTGACCTATGCCGAGCAGCGCGCGCTGGAGATCGGCATCACCGTTGCCGGCGGCGCCGATGTCATTCTGCTGGACGAGCCGACCGCCGGCATGAGCCACGCCGAAACCGAACGCGCCGTGGCGCTGATCCGCCGCCTGACCGATGGCCGCACCCTGATGATCGTCGAACACGACATGAGCGTGGTGTTCGGTCTGGCCGACCGTATTTCGGTGCTGGTGTATGGCCAGATCATCGCCTCCGGGACCCCGGAGGAGATCCGCGGCAATCCGAAGGTTCGGGAAGCCTATCTCGGCGAGGAGGCGGCCTGATGCTGGAAGTCGCCGATCTGCACGCCTATTACGGCAAGAGCCATATCCTGCAGGGCGTCGATATGCATATCGACGCCGGCGAGGTGGTCAGCCTGCTCGGGCGCAACGGCGTCGGCCGCTCCACGACCGTCAAGGCGATCATGGGCGAGGTGCCGCCACAGGGCTCGATCAGGTTCAAGGGCAGCGAGATCGCGGGGTTGCCGAGCTACCGGATCGCGCATCTGGGGCTGGGCTACGTTCCCGAGCACCGCGATATCTTCCCGGGCCTGACGGTGCGGCAAAACCTGATGCTTGGCATCAAGGATCCCAGACATCTGGGCAAATGGCGGCTCGAGGACATGCTGGCGATGTTTCCCAACCTTGCCGCCAGAGCCGACAATGCGGCCGGCGTGCTGTCGGGCGGCGAGAAGCAGATGCTGACGATCTGCCGCACCCTGATGGGCGACCCGGAACTCGTCATGATCGACGAACCTACCGAGGGGCTCGCGCCCATCATCGTGCAACAGGTCGGCGACCTCATCGCCGAAATCGCCCGGCGCGGCGTCGCGATCCTGCTGGTGGAGCAGAAGCTGTCGATCGCGATGCGAATCTCGCACCGCGTCTATGTGATGGGACACGGCCGCATCGTGTTCGAGGGCACGCCCGCCGAACTCAAGGCCAATGCGGCCGTGCGCAAGGAATGGTTGGAGGTTTGACAGACTGATCGGATCAGGGCGCAGACCCGCAAATTCAAAGGCGCTGGCGAATGTCCGCTTTGGGCACTACGAACTCAAGCCGGACATCGTGGGAGATCCGAAACGTGCCAACATGCGACATCTCGATGTTATTCGATCGCCTCGCCAGCTTGCGCGGCCAGGACCCGGCGAGAGCTGATCTATGCGAAGAACCGGCCGCGCAACTCGCCGGCAAGCTGCTTGCGGGGAATTGCGGACGATCTGCGGCAGCGGATCAAGCAAAATAAAAACCCCTCTTCCTCGCGCCGCTCCTATTGCAGGAGAATCGGCAGATTGAGCGGGCCGCGGAAACCGAATCCGTGCCAGCGCACGCCCGCGGGATCAGGCAAGGTCATGTTGGGAAAGCGCTCGAACAGCATCGGCAGCAGGATCGCGCCAACGGTTCGCCGCGACAGGTGCGCGCCGGCGCAGTGATGTGGGCCGTTGCCAAAGGCCTGGTGAGGATTGGGCTCGCGCAGCCCGTAATAGTTTTCGCCATCGTCGAAGACGTCTTCGTCTCGATTGGCCGACGCCTGGATCGTCATCACGGTGTCGCCTTTCGGGATGAAGCAGCCGCGGATCTCCGTGTCCTCCATAACGAGCCGTGAACTCGCCTGGATCGGCGCCACCCACCGCACCCCTTCCTCGAAGGCGGAGCGCCATTTCTCGCCGGCGCGCACGGCGTCCAGCTGATCCGGATTGGTGAGCAGGCCGTAGAGGATCGTCAGCAGGGCGTCGCGCGGCTCGTTGATGCCGCCGCCGATCGCGATCTTCACATTGGCGATCATCTGGCTTTCCGGAATCCAATTCTTCGCGTTCACCATGAAGGAGAGCGCTGAGGAATCCGGTTCGGCCCGCACGCGTTCGGCATTGGCGCGAATACATTTGTCCATTTCCGCATTGGCGATGTCGGTCGCATCGAAAGGCCCCGGCGTCCAGCCGAAATTGCCGGCGCCGTCGATCAGCGTCTGCGACCATCGCTGCATGTCCTCATCGTTCGCGTCCGGAACGCCCATCGCATGTGCCAGAATCCGCGCGGCAAGCGGTCCTGCGAGAGCGGGAAAGAGATCGACCACCTCACCGCGCGGCAGCCGGTCAAGATACGCCGCGGCCAGTTTCGCATACAGCGGCGCCCAGACGGATTCGATCGTCTTCGGCATCAGGGCCGGCATCATCGCCATGCGTTCGGCGCGATGCTCGTCATGGTCCTTGCGCATCAGCGTATGCGCGAGAAATGCGCGCCTCATGGGCGTGTTCGGGTCGTCGGAGCTGAACAACGCCGCGTTGTCCTTCACGTATTTGGTGTCGGCGGCCTTGGTGATGAAGGTGCGGCCCACGGATTTGACCCGCAATACGGGCGCTTCGCGTCTCAGGCGCCGGTAGATCGGATAGGGATCGCGCGTGAGCTCTTCGATCGTGATGGTCTCGTCCAGAGGAGCCAGGCACGCGGTCGGCATGGGGTGATCCTGTTGGTTGTTGGCCGGTATGTGCCGAGGCGGAGCATATTGGCAGGCGAGAAACAGCGCAATCCGGCGTCCGCCGCACCGGCAGGCGCGAAGCCGGCACGCTCCTCCGCCGCGCCGGAACCGAATGAGAGAAGAATTCGGGACCTAGCTGGAGAGAAACCGGCATCGACAGGGACGATCGCGCCGTTGAAGGTAACGCATGCGAGCGACGACAAGCCTGCTCCCCAGCGGATTTGAGGAAGCTCCCCCATTTTCGGGCATCGTCGTCATCCCGCGGGTCATTTCCTGCCCGGCGCGTAGAAGGTGCCTTCGACCTCGCAGATGTCGTCGCCGTTGAGCCGATGAACCTCGATGATGGTGCGCGGCGGATAGGGACCGGCGCCCCACAACTCTTCCTGGACCTTGTTCACGATCGGACGGAAGCGATACATGTCGGTGACGTAGACGACGAGGCGAACCGCATCGCGCAGCGTGGCGCCCTCGGATTCGGCGATCAGCTTCATGTTGAGAAAAGCCTGACGGATGCGCGCCTCGTCGCCTGCGATCTGTAGGTTGGTTTTCGGATCGATGCCGCGCATGCCCGCAATGAAGACGAAGTCGCCCGCGCGCGTGGCGAGATTCCATGTGCCGGTCGGCTTGATCGCACCATCCGGCGCCAGTGTCTTCACCCCGCCAGGCGAGAGCGGAAGCTGCTCCGCGGCTGCCGGATGAACCCATAGCGCCGCGACCACCAAAAGCATGACCTTCTTCAAGCTAGATCTCCCATCTTATAAGAGCTGACTTCGTTGCGAAAACGCCATGAACTTTGATGACGTTTCTTGACGCGAACCGGTACCAACTTCGCTCGAAAACGCTATGGGCTATTCGCCATAGCGACGCAGTAGCTCGAGGTCAACGATGGTCACGCCGCCATATTCAAGCCGCAGCAATCCTTGCTTCTCCAGTTGCTTCAGGCACTGGTTGGCATTCTGCCGGGAAATGCCTGAGAGGGCGCCGATCTCCTCCTGGGTGATCTCCAGATGGCGCGTCAGGTCCGGATAGAGAATGGGATTGAACAGCGATGCAATGCATCGCGCTAGGCGCGCCGTTGCATCCAGCGTGCGGCCATATTCGAGCAACCCTATGAACTGGCCAAGCCGCTCGTTGAGCTGGCCCACCAGGAAGCGATTGAACGCCACGCTGTTTTCGAACAGCCAGAAGAAGGTGGTGCGGTCCATCATCGCCAGCCGCGTATCGCGCAACGCCACCACGTCGTTGCGCCGGGCCTCGTTCTTGAGCACGGTGCCCTCGCCAAACCATGCACCGGCCGTCAGGCCGGCAAAACTGGTGGCCTTGCCGCCGCGGGAAACGATGCCCATTCGGGCAAGACCGCTGACGACGCCGGTCCAGTAGTCGAAGTGATCGCCGCGCATGAAGACGAATTCATTGGCGCGGTAGGATTTTTCGACAATGCCGGCGCGCGCGACCTCGATCTCCCGTTCTCCCAGTTCGCGCGACCAGACCGCGATGCGCTTGAGATAATCTGCTGCAATCATTATCCGCTGAACCGTCACCCGAGCGGCCGCCATCAAGCGTCCGCAACACTCTCTCATGTTGCATCGCAGCATCGGTCTTGGCGCCGCGGCTGCGTCGTCCTCCCTGCCCAGCCGCCATTCCTGCCGGCTGACGAAATTTGCCGATGAATTGTCGGGCGCAAGACATTTCAAAGTACCGCTTTACCCTATTGAGGGCCATCTCGCGTCGGCCGCGGCTCGCCGGCCGCCAGGATGATTGGATAGATCGAAGATGGGGTGCGGCGTTACCGCGCATGAGGTCGGGCGCACCCGGTTTGTGCGGGAAAGGCTGGTGAATCCGGCGGTCCCGCCGGACAGGCGATGGCCCCAAGGGCACCCTTAGTGGAATGGCTTAGCTATGATGGCCGATATAAGATCGCTACCGTACTAACAAACGACAGCTAAAGAGCGCGACAAGCGCCTGATTAATTACGCGTGTTCTGATCGCAAATCAGCTCACCAGTTTTGCGAAAATGCGCGTTACGGAGGGAATGCGTGGAATACGCTTTGGAAGTGCGCGGGGTGTCACTGCGCTTTGGTGGCGTGAGGGCGCTCACCGATGTCAGTTTTGGCGTCAAGGCCGGCGAGCTGTTCTCGATCATCGGTCCCAACGGCGCCGGCAAGACCTCGATCGTCAATTGCATCTCGGGCCGCTACCACCCGACCGAGGGTCAGCTGTTCTATCGCGGACGGGATATCACGGCGCTGACCCCGAACGCGCGGCCCCGGCTCGGCATCGGCCGCACCTTCCAGAACCTGGCGCTGTTCCATCATATGAGCGTGCTCGACAACATCATGGTCGGGCGGCATCATTTGCTGAAGAACAATTTCATCACGGGATCGCTGTACTGGCTGACCGGCGCGAGGCAAGAGGAGCTCGAGCATCGCCGCAAGGTCGAGGAGATCATCGATTTCCTCGATCTGCAGTCGGTGCGCAAGGCGACCGCCGGCACCCTTCCCTACGGCCTGCGCAAGCGCGTGGAACTGGCGCGCGCGATGGCGCTGGAGCCGCAACTGATCCTGCTCGATGAGCCGATGGCCGGCATGAACTTCGAAGAGAAGGAGGACATGGCGCGCTACATCATCGACCTCAACGAAGAGTTCGGCATGACCGTGATGATGATCGAGCACGACATGGGCGTGGTGATGGATATTTCCCACCGGGTCATGGTGCTGGATTTCGGCCGCAAGATCGCCGAGGGCGATCCTGCCGCGGTGCTGGCCGATCCCCACGTCAGGCGCGCCTATCTCGGCGAAGAGGACGAGGTGTTGGTCGATCCCGACGACATCCCGGCGCCGGCGGAGACTGCGGCATGATCGACTATGCCGGCCGCGCTGCCCAGGCCGATACCTATCCGAAACTGTTGCGCCTCAACGCCCGCGAGCATGGCGGCGAGATCGCGCTGCGCGAAAAGGATTTTGGGCTCTGGAAGCTCTTCACCTGGAACGACTATCAGAGCCGGGTGCACGACTTCGCGCTCGGCATGGTCGATCTCGGGCTCGGCCGCGGCGACGTCATCGGCATCATTGGCGACAACCGGCCGGACTGGGTGTCGGCTGAAATCGCCACCCACGCGATCGGCGCGATGTCGCTTGGTCTGTATCGCGACGTGCTGGACGAGGAAGCCGCCTATCTGCTCAGCTATGGCGAAGCCAGGCTGGTGTTCGCCGAGGACGAAGAGCAGGTCGACAAGCTGCTCACGCTGGCCGACCGCGTGCCAAACCTCAAGCACATCGTCTATTCCGATCCCCGCGGCATGCGGAAATACGACGACCCCCGCCTGCTGGCAGCCGACAAGCTTGCCAGCATGGGGCGCGAGCGCGCCGCCCGCGAGGTAGGCCTCTACGATCGTCTGGTGGACGCGACAAGCGGCGAGGACGTCGCCATCCTCTGCACCACCTCCGGCACCACGGCGCATCCGAAGCTGGCGATGCTGGCCGCAGGGCGGATGCTGCGGCATTGCGCGACCTATCTCGCTTTCGATCCCAAGGGGCCGGATGACGAATACGTCTCGGTGCTGCCGCTGCCCTGGATCATGGAACAGGTCTATGTGCTCGGCAAAGGGCTGCTGTGCCGGATGAAGGTCAACTTCGTCGAGCAGCCCGACACCATGATGAACGATTTCCGCGAGATCGCGCCGACCTTCGTGCTGTTCGCGCCGAGGGTCTGGGAATCGATCGCCGCGGACGTGCGCGCCGGCGTGATGGACTCCTCCCCGCTCAAGCAGAGCCTCTACCAACTCGGGATGAAGACGGGCCTTGCGGCGCTGGCGCACGGCAAGCACTCGACGGTCGCCGACCTGGTGCTGTTCCGCGCGCTGCGCGACCGCCTCGGCTTTACGCGGCTGCGCTCGGCGGCGACCGGGGGCGCGGCGCTCGGCCCCGACACCTTCAAGTTCTTTCAGGCCATGGGCGTGCCGCTGCGCACGCTCTATGGCCAGACCGAAACGCTTGGCGCCTACACCCTGCACCCCGAAGGGCACGCCGACCCCGACACGACGGGCGTGGCGATGGCCAATAGCATCGAAATCCGCATCGACAATCCGGATGTCCATGGCGTCGGCGAAATCATGGTGCGCCACCCCAACATGTTCCTTGGCTACTACAAGAACCCGGAAGCCTCCGTTGCCGACATAAAGGACGGCTGGCTGCATTCCGGCGACGCCGGCTATTTCAACGACAACAGGCAGCTCGTGGTGATCGACCGCATCAAGGATCTCGCGGAGACCGCGCGCGGCGAGCGCTTCTCGCCGCAATATCTCGAGAACAAGCTGAAATTCTCGCCCTACATCGCCGAGACCGTGGTGCTGGGGGCCGGCCGCGACGCGCTGGCGGCGATGATCTGCATCCGCTTCTCGATCATCTCGAAATGGGCGGAGAAGAAGCGGATCGCGTTTACCACCTATACCGACCTCGCCTCGCGCCTCGAGGTCTACGCGCTGCTGCAAAAGGAGGTCGAGACCGTCAACGCCACGCTGCCGGCGGCGCAGCGCATTTCCCGCTTCCTGCTGCTTTACAAGGAGCTCGACGCCGACGACGGCGAACTCACCCGCACGCGAAAGGTCCGCCGCAGCGTCATCAACGAGAAATACGCCGGCATCATCGACGCCATCTATGGCGGAAAGCGCGAAATTCCCGTCGATACCACGATCCGCTTCCAGGACGGCACCACCCAGCGCATCCGCACCACGCTCCGGGTGATCGATCTGGCGCGCGAAGCACCCGTCGCGGAGGCTGCGGAATGAGGCGGCTCGTTGGGTTTAAGAGACGGATCGCGGTGCGCATGACAGCGCCCTCTCCCCTTATGGAAGAGGGCATCACCGCCGGTCAATCCGAACTCGGTCGGGTGAGGGGTTTGCGCCCCGACATCACGATGCGGAGACAACCCCTCACCCATCTGCACTTCGCACAGCCACCCTCTCCCACAAGAGGCGAGGGAGGGAATTGCCCGCCTCACCACAGGCTGCCCACATGAACCTCCAGTTCCTAATCCAGCTCCTGGTCAACGGCCTCGTGGTCGGCACGCTCTATGGCGTGGTCGCGATGTCGTTCGTCCTGATCTACAAGGCCACGCAGGTCGTGAACTTCGCGCAAGGCGAATTG
>CAWHIO010000047.1:0-17706 GCA_963829315.1 uncultured Alphaproteobacteria bacterium
TCGGTGCCGGAACGCTCGGCCGCATCATCAACGTGATCGGCGAGCCGGTCGATGAACAGGGCCCGGTCAAGGCCGAAAGCATGCGCGCGATCCACCAGGAAGCGCCGAGCTACACCGACCAGTCCACCGAAGCCGAGATTCTGGTCACCGGCATCAAGGTCGTCGACCTGCTCGCGCCTTACGCCAAGGGCGGCAAGATCGGCCTGTTCGGCGGCGCCGGCGTCGGCAAGACCGTGCTAATTCAGGAGCTGATCAACAACGTCGCGCTGGCGCCCACGGCGGCTATTCGGTGTTCGCCGGCGTCGGCGAGCGGACCCGCGAAGGCAACGACCTCTATCACGAGTTCATCGAATCCGGCGTCAACAAGAAGGGCGGCGGCGAAGGCTCCAAATGCGCGCTGGTGTACGGCCAGATGAACGAGCCGCCGGGCGCCCGCGCCCGCGTCGGCCTCACCGGTCTGACCGTCGCCGAGCATTTCCGCGACCAGGGCCAGGACGTGCTGTTCTTCGTCGACAACATCTTCCGCTTCACCCAGGCCGGCTCGGAAGTGTCGGCGCTGCTCGGCCGTATTCCGTCGCGCCGTGGGCTATCAGCCGACGCTCGCCACCGACATGGGCGCGCTGCAGGAGCGCATCACCACCACGCACAAGGGTTCGATCACCTCGGTGCAGGCGATCTACGTGCCGGCCGACGACTTGACCGACCCGGCGCCCGCCACCTCGTTCGCGCATCTTGACGCCACCACGGTGTTGAACCGCGCGATCTCGGAAAAGGGCATTTACCCCGCCGTGGATCCGCTGAACTCGACCTCGCGCATGCTGTCGGCGAGCATCGTCGGCCAGGAGCATTACGAGACCGCGCGCATGGTTCAGCAGGTGCTGCAGAAATACAAGTCGCTGCAGGACATCATCGCCATTCTCGGCATGGACGAGCTGTCGGAAGATGACAAGATCGCGGTCGCCCGCGCCCGCAAGATCGAGCGCTTCCTGTCGCAGCCGTTCTTCGTCGCCGAGGTCTTCACGGGATCGCCGGGCAAGTTCGTCGACCTCGCCGACACCATCAAGGGCTTCCGCGCCATCTGCGAAGGCAAGTACGATCATCTGCCGGAAGCGGCTTTCTACATGGTCGGCACCATCGAAGAGGCGGTCGAAAAGGGCAAGAAGCTCGCCGCCGAAGCAGCCTAAGAGGCGAAAGCGAACAGGGGATAGCGAATAGTTCAGAAGCCATTCCCCTCCTTCACTACTCGCCATCTCGCCACTCGCTATTCGCAGGACTGCACCATGGCCACCTTCCACTTCGATCTCGTCTCCCCCGAAAAGCTCGCCTTCTCCGGAGACGTCGATCAGGTCGATGTTCCCGGCGTCGAGGGTGATTTCGGCGTGCTGGCAGGGCATGCGCCGGTCGTGGCCGCGATTCGGCCGGGTATTCTGACCGTCACCAGCGGCGGCACGAAGCAGAAGATCATCGTGCTCGGCGGTCTTGCGGAGGTCTCCGACAAGGGCCTGACGGTATTGGCCGATGTCGCCACCTCGCTGGAGGAGCTGGATCGGGCCCTGTTCGCCGACACCATCGCCGACATGCAGGCCAAGCTTTCGGAAAAGGAAGGCTCCGAGCTCGACCGCGAGATCGAGCGGCTCGATCATTTCCGGAGCATCCAGAGCCAGACTCAACTCGACGGCGCTGCACTAAGGTCGCTGCCGCGCCGCAGGTCCGGCGTTCGGTTGCACGCGCGGGATCTGGCGGCATTCTACGCCGGCTATCCGGCGAACGCCGCAAAGCTCCGCGCCACCGCCCGATACACATCGCGCCGGAACAGCACCACAAGATCGGCGACAAGGTCGAGCCGCTCCCATCGCCATTGGTCGAACTCCGGCGGCTGGCCGTTACGCGATGTCAGCGGATCGATTTCGGCGTCGGTGCCGGTGAAGCGCAGCGCGAACCATTTTTGCCGCTGGCCGCGAAATTTCGCGAGCCGGTGCGATGCGGGGCCGGCGAACGGCGGAAACTCGTAACGGAGCCAATCGGTTTCACCGAGATAGTCGGCGTTCGCCACGCCGGTCTCTTCCCAAAGCTCGCGCATCACGGCCTCGCGCGGATTCTCGCCGGCGTCGATGCCACCCTGTGGCATCTGCCACTCCAGGCCCGGCAGAATGATTTCCGGGCCGTCGTCCCGGAACCGGCGTCCGATCAGCACCCGGCCGGAGGCGCTGAACAGGGCGATGCCCACATTGGGGCGATAGGGTTTGCTGTCTGTCATCAGGTAAGTCTGGAGCTTGTTGCGGCTGGGTCGTCGCTCCGGGCTTGCTCGTCGCGCGAGCGACCGGGGAGACGTCACCAGACTAACTGCCTGCGAGCCTCGAGAATTCCTTGACCACGCGCTCGTAGACCGGGCGCTTGAAGGGAACGATCAGGTCGGGGAGATTCTTCATCGGCTCCCATCGCCAACTGATGAACTCCGCCTTGTGGCCACCGCCGGGGCTGGCGACATTGATCTCGCTGTCCTGGCCTGTGAAACGGACCGCGTACCACTTCTGCCGCTGGCCGCGATAGCGGCCCTTCCACGTCCGGCCGGCGACGGTGCGTGGAATGTCATAAATCAACCAGTCGGCAACCTCGCCAAGCTTCTCCACCGAACGGACGCTGGTTTCCTCGTAGAGTTCGCGCTTTGCGGCCTCCCAGGTTTCCTCGCCGGGATCGACGCCGCCTTGCGGCATCTGCCAAACGTGGGATTCGTCGACGTGCTCGATGCCGCCGGCGCGGCGACCGATGAAGACCAGCCCCGCTGCGTTAATCAGCATCATGCCGACGCATGTTCGATAGGGCAGATCTTCGTAACGCGCCATTCGGTCAAAGCCTCCTGCGAAGTCGCACGGTTCCAAAAAAACTCAGCTCGATTTTGATTTCAGCATCGCGGTTGTCAATGGCACAAGCATGATGCCGCGGTTTTCCAGCGCCTTGGTCCAGACGCTAATCCGCTCAATCGAAATCGGCAATGCCGAGGCGACACCGATCGCTATTCCGCGTTCTTTCGCCAGTGCCTCGAGCCTGCCCAGTGCGCGGTCGATTTCCACGGCCGTCGGCACCGCATCGATCGAGGCATCGGCCCTGGCGAAAGGCATGGTCTGGGCGGCCGCCAATGAGGGGGCGACGCTGCGCGGCGCCGAACCGTCGTCGAAATAGCCCAACCCGCGCTTGGCGGCCTCGCGGACGATCGGCTGCATCGCGGCATCGGTGACGACAAAGCGCGCGCCCATGAAGTTGGCAATACCGGCGTAACCCTGGAACCGGCTCAGGTGCCAGTAAAGCCGGTCGAGATTCTGTTCGGACGCAAGCGTCGTCAGCAGGGTTTGCGGCCCCGGATCGTTGTCGGGATAGTCGAACGGCTCCATCGGAATCTGCAGCAGAATCTCGTGGCGTTGCGCGCGCGCCCGTTCGGCCAGTTTGGTAGGGTCCGAGCCGTAGGGCGTGAACGCCAGCGTCACCGCGGCGGGCAGCTTCATGATGGCATCGGTGGTCTTGGCGGCGCCGACGCCAAGTCCACCCACGACGATCGCGACCACCGGCATCTTTGCCGCTTTGGCCCGGTCGGCCTCGGCGGCGTACACCGTGAAGGGCTTTAATCCGTCCGCTACCACCGGGATCATGCCGTAGCGCGATTTTTCAAGCAGGCGCGGATCTATCCCGGCCATCATAGCGGGGGCACCGTCGGCCGCGGCCTTGTCCGGAGCCTCGCCGGATATCGCGACGTCGTGGCGCGCGCCGCTGGAGCCGTCGATGATGGTGACCGTCTTTTGCTCGGACGGCGCGGCTTGCTTGGCTGCGGATTTAGCGCCGGCCTCCGAACCGCTCGCAGGGGCGGCGGCCAGCTTTTCTTCGGCCGGGTTAGGCGGCCGGATCGCAATCCGGGTCACGGGTTCGCCGCCCAGCGGATCGTCATGGAACAGCGCGAAGCCGGCGAAGGTAGCCAGAAACAGACCGAGCAGGACGGCGAGCGCCTGGATTCCGGTAAACGGCAGCCGGAACCGGCGCCTGCGGCGCACCGGTTCCTGTCCAAGCGGAGCGCTTAGATCATCGGCCGTCTCTGCCATGGAACTCCCCAAATCAACCGGGTCGACGATACCACGGCGAGACAAGACCGCGGCAGCTACGGCATTTTGGCCCCACGCAAAGCCAAGTGCCGGAAGCGGCAGGGGCCCGCTTCGCTCCGCGGCGGACCTGAGCGGTTCCGGTGGCAGCCGAATCGCGGTCTAACTTTTTGTTTTGACGGGTCTTCTTCACACCCAGCGCAGCCGGCTTCGCTCCTGGGACGCTCAAACAAAAAAGGGCGACCCGAAGGCCGCCCTCTTTGGAGAACGCAAGTGGAGCCGGATCAGTTGGCTTCCTTGTTGGAAGGCTTGTCGATAGCAGCCTTGTCTCCGGTGGCAGGCGCGCTGGCGTTGACTTTCACGCCTCGAAGCAGATCGTCCGCCATCTTCAGGGCCTTGTCGTCCTTGGCGTCCGGCGGCACGTAGGATTGCGAACCGGTCTTCTCGTCGCCGTCGTTTTTCAGATGGCCGCGCAGCGAGGCTTCACCCTTGGTGTCGGTGCGCGATTTCAACTCTTCCGGCACGTCCTGCAATACTTCGATGTCGGGAACGATACCCTTGGCCTGGATCGATTTGCCGGACGGCGTGTAATAGCGCGCGGTGGTGAGCCGCAGCGCGCCATTGCCGGAGCCGAGCGGGATGATGGTCTGCACCGAGCCCTTGCCGAACGAGCGCGTGCCGACCAGGGTTGCCCGCTTGTGGTCCTGCAGCGCGCCGGCGACGATTTCGGATGCCGATGCCGAGCCGCCGTTGATGAGGACGATCAGCGGCTTGCCCTTGGTCAGATCGCCGGGATGCGCGGAGCGGCGCTGGGTTTCCTCGGCGTTGCGTCCGCGGGTCGAGACGATCTCGCCGCGCTCGAGGAAGGTATCGGAAACGGTGACCGCTTCCTCCAGAAGGCCGCCGGGATTATTGCGCAGGTCGATCACGAAGCCTTTCAGCTTGTCGCCAATCTGGTTGCTGAGACTGTTGATCTCCCGCTTGAGGCCTTCGGTGGTCTGCTCGTTGAAGGTTGTGATGCGGATATAGCCGATATCGTCGCCTTCCACATGCGCGCGCACCGAGCGAACCCGGATGTTGTCGCGGACCAGCGTGACCTCGATCGGGTTGTCCTGTCCCTTGCGAATGATCTTCAGGCGAATCTTGGTATTGACGGGGCCGCGCATCTTTTCGACGGCCTGATTGAGGGTGAGGCCCTGCACGGCTTCGTCGTCGAGATTGGTGATGATGTCATTGGCCATGATGCCGGCCTTGGATGCCGGCGTGTCATCGATCGGCGACACCACCTTGACCAGTCCGTCTTCCATGGTGACTTCAATGCCGAGCCCGCCGAACTCGCCGCGGGTCTGCACCTGCATGTCGCGGAAGCTCTTGGCGTCCATGTAACTGGAATGCGGATCGAGGCCGCTCAGCATGCCGCTGATGGCGGACTCGACCAGCTTGCTGTCGTCGGGCTTCTCGACGTAATCGCTGCGGACCCGCTCGAACACGTCGCCGAACAGATTGAGCTGGCGATACGTGTCGGAGGTCGCGGCACGCGCGCTCGACCCCATCATCACCGAGCGTGGCTGGGTCACGAAGAGCGTCAACGCGGCGCCCGTGGCAGCGCTGAGGAGAATTACAGAAGTCTTGCGCATCATCCGCGAACCTTTTCGCCTTCACTTGCGGCCCACCATGGGCCTGGATCAATGGGAGTGCCGTCCTTACGGAACTCGATATAGAGCACGGGCTGGCTCGCGTTGGTCGCGAGAATTGAAGCGACCTGGGACGTCGTCCCCATGGTCGCGACCGGCTCCCCCGTAAGTACAAACTGACCGATGTTAACCGAAATGCGCTCCATCCCGGCAATCAATACATGATACCCGCCACCGGCGTTGAGGATCAAGAGTTGTCCGTAGCTGCGGAAGGGACCTGCGTAAACAACCCAGCCATCACACGGGGTTGTGACCTGCGCCCCGGCCCTGGTTGCCAAGGAAATGCCTTTTTCTACGCCAGCCGAGCCGTCGGAACCGCCAAATTCGCGGATTTTGACCCCGTTAACCGGCAACGCGAATAAACCCTTGGCGGAGGCAAACGCAATCGCCGGGCTCAAGCGGGCGGGGTCCTTCAGCGCCCCCAGATTGGGCTTGCCATTGAGGGTGGCAGGAGCCCCCTGCAAGCTGGCTGTCGCAGCCGCTTTCGCGGCACTCTTGAGGTCCTGCTCCATTTTGGCAATCAGGCCCTGGAGGCTGTCGACCTGCCTGGAGAGCGTAACGGCCCGCGCGCCTTCCGCTTCGATGTCCTTTTCGATCGCGCTCTGCTTGCGCTGGCGCTCGTCCACGAGGGCGGCGAGCCGGATCTGGTCGTCTCCGAGTTTGTCGCGGTCGGCCGCAAGGCGGTCGCGCTCCGAGGCAATGGTCTTGCGAAGCGCAACCAGCTCGGTGAGGTCACCGGCCAGCTGTTCGGCGCGCGCGCGCAATTCGGGCACGACGGACCCGAGCAGCATGGCCGTCCGAAGCGATTGCAGCGCGTCTTCCGGCCTCACCAGCAAGGCCGGGGGCGCACGCCGTCCGGCGCGCTGCAGCGCTGCCAGCACCTCGACAATTTCGGCGTGGCGCGAATCGAGCGAGCCTCTGATCTGTTGCTCGCGGGTGTCGAGCGGACGCAGCCGTGCTTCGGCGTCGCCGATCCTGGTCTCGATTCCGCGGACCTGGGCAGCAATTCCGATCAGCTGCGCATTAAGCTTGCTGCGGTCCTGACCGATCGCCGCGGCATCGGCCCTGAGCTTCTGTTGCAGTTCGGCGGCGCTCTTTTGCTGGGCGCGGGCGGCTTCGAGTTCCTGCTCCCGCTGCTTGATGGCATCGGGCGAAGAGGTTGTCGTCTGCGGGGTCAATTCTGCGACCTGTGCGGCCGCGGGCAGAAGGCTCATTCCGGCAAAGCCCGCCGACAACAGCGCGACCGAAAGCGAAACGCGGGCCGAGGTCAGGGAGCCGCCGCGAACGGTGTCTGGGTAGGAAGGAATGTTCCGCGCTGACAGCATCGAGTCCAAATCAGTGCTTTCGGTAGCTGGATTGCGCGCCTCAGGCGCGGTGATAGGGATGACCCGCCAGGATGGTCGCGGCCCGGTAAACCTGTTCCAGAAGCATGACGCGAACCATCTGGTGCGGCCAGGTCGCGGAGCCGAATGCCAACCTCAACTTTGCCATGCGCCGCAATTCGGGCGAAAGTCCGTCCGCGCCGCCGATCAGGAAAATAGTATTGGCGACCTGATCGTCCCGCCAGCGGCCAAGATGCCGGGCAAAGGCGCCGCTGTCGATATTGTCGCCGCGCTCGTCGAGCGCCACCAGCACGGATTTCGCTGGGATCGCGGCCGAAATCGCCGCGGCCTCGTCGGCCATCCGGGAGGCAGCGTCGCGCGCGCGGCTTTCCGGCATTTCATGAACCTCAAGGCCGCGAAATCCGAGTTTGCGGCCAATGTCGTCGAATCGTTCCCGGTAGCGTTCAGCCAGCTCGCGTTCCGGGCCCTGCTTCAGCCGCCCGATGGCAATGACGACGAGGCGCATGGGTGCATGTTCCGGAAAAACAAGCCGCCGGGTCTGCTCCGGGGGCCGAATCCGTTTGCCGCATAAAATTCTCGAAATCAATCAATTGCACGCATTCGCCGCGTAAAAGCGGAAATCCGCTTTTGCGGCACGCGCGTTGCGCCCGGGCATGCGCTCGGCCAATTCACATCGGCGGGTCAGATCGCCGTCGCCGCCGTCGGGCCTTGTGTCCACAATCGCTCCAGATTGTAGAACTCACGCACCTCGGGTCTGAAGATGTGCACGATCACGTCGCCGGAATCGATCAGCACCCAATCGCAATTGGGCAGCCCCTCGACGTGGACGTTTTTGATTCCGGCTTCCTTGAGACCTTTGGCGACATTTTCCGCGATCGCGCCGACGTGCCGGTTGGCCCGGCCCGAGGTGACGATCATGTAGTCGGAAAATGCTGACTTGCCGCGAAGGTCGATGGTGACCGTTTCTTCCGCCTTCATATCGTCGAGGCGGGAGAGGATCAGATTCAGGGTCTTGTCGGCGTCGGGTTGCGCCTTCAAGGCCGCAGCTTGGGTCGATGTTTTACGCGCGGGTTTAGCTGCCTTGGGTAAAACAGACTTGGACAATACAGATGTGGCCAGGGACCATTCCTTTCACTGTATCGCGAACGCCAAATCCTTCGGGCGCCCGCAGACCATACTATGCATGTGGGGTTAACGGTTTCAATATCCAGTACCCCGGTTCGGAAGTTTGGTATTCTCGTAGCGCCAAAGCCCGGTCACTTTGTCCTCCAGCTGCCGTCCAGGTTCCGCAGGCCGGTCGAGGACAGGCTCAATTTCATTCCGGTAAGGAAAACCCAGGCCGGCGCATGCTGGTCGGCGAGCCGGCCGGCCTGGTTTTCGGGCAGCCGGTAGCGCGCTAGTGCCTGTGCCGCAGGCGAAGCGAGAGCGCGGAAACTTTGCGGCGGACGGTCGATCACAGCGATCGGAACCTCGGATGCGATGCGCCGCCAGTTTTGCCAGCGGTGGAATTGCGCAAGATTGTCAGCGCCCATGATCCAGACAAAGCGCAGGCCGGAAGCGCGGCGGCGCAGATATCTCACAGTGTCGAACGTATACCGCGTTCCGATGACGGATTCGAGACAGCTGACATCGATGCGCGGATCGCTCGCCATCCGGCGCGCGGCCTCGGCGCGCTCACCGAGATTGTGCAACGCGCCTTCATCCTTGAGCGGATTGCCCGGCGTCACCAGCCACCACACGCGGTCGAGCTTCAATCGCTTGATCGCGAACAGGCTGATGGCGCGGTGGGCGACATGCGGCGGATTGAAGGAACCGCCGAGCAGGCCGATCCGCATGCCGTTGGAATAGAGCGGGATCGCTGAAGCAGCGGATGGCGACGCGACTGAAGCTTTATTCAACGGCGCCACCGCATCCGCGATACTCTGTTGTCTTACGCGTTCTCTTCACGCCAACCAATTCCCGCCTGCCGACCAAGTCCAAGGGAATGCTTCGCCCGAAAACGCCATGGCCGCTCACGGCCGGGTCTGCCCGGTGCCGTGCACGCGGTATTTGAAGCTGGTCAGTTGTTCCGCGCCGACCGGACCGCGGGCGTGGAATTTGCCGGTGGCGATGCCGATTTCGGCGCCGAAGCCGAATTCGCCACCGTCGGCGAACTGGGTCGACGCGTTGTGCAGCACGATCGCCGAATCGACCTCGTCGAGAAACTTGCGGGCGGTCGCTTCGTCCTCGGTCACGATCGCATCGGTGTGATGCGATCCGTGATGGTGAATGTGGGCGATCGCTTCGTCGACGCCGTCGACGACTTTCGCGGCGATGATCGCGTCCTCGTATTCGGTGTCCCAGTCTTCGTCGGAAGCAGGCTTCACCCGGGAGTCAGCTCGTTGCACGGCGTCGTCGCCGCGCACCTCGCAACCGGCGTCGATCAGCATCTCGACCAGCGGCTTGAGGCTGGTCGATGCACCGTTGCGATCGACCAGCAGGGTTTCGGCCGCGCCGCAGACGCCGGGGCGGCGCATCTTGGCGTTCAGGACGATCGATTTCGCCATTGCCAGATTGGCGGCACGATCGACGTAAACGTGGTTGACGCCTTCCAGGTGAGCAAACACCGGCACGCGCGCTTCGGCCTCGACCCGCGCGACCAGGCTCTTGCCGCCGCGCGGCACGATGACGTCGATGGCGCCATTCAGCCCCGTCAGCAACAGGCCGACCGCGGCGCGGTCGCGGGTAGGCACCAGGGTGATGGCTTGCTCCGGAAGACCGGCTTCGCGCAGTCCCTGCACCAGGCAGTCATGGATCGCGCGGCAGGACCGGAAACTGTCCGAGCCGCCGCGCAGGATGACGGCGTTGCCGGATTTCAGGCACAGCACGCCGGCATCGGCCGCGACGTTGGGGCGGCTTTCGAAGATCACGGCGACGACGCCAAGCGGGACACGAACGCGCTCGATGGTCATGCCATTGGGACGCTGCCAGCTCTCGGTCACGACGCCGACGGGATCCTTGATGGCGCGCACGGTGGCGACACCCTCGGCCATCGCATCGATGCGGGCTTGCGTCAGCGTCAGCCGGTCGATGAAGGCCGGACTGGCGCCGCCGGCCCGAGCTTCCGCGACGTCCTCGGCATTGGCCGCGAGAATGGCGGTGGCATGGCCGCGGATGGCGCGCTCGATCGCGTCCAGCGCGCGGTTCTTCTGCTCGGGGGTGGCGAGCGCCAAGACCCGGGCGGCGGCGCGCGCGCGGGCGGCGAGATCGGTCATCAGGTCGGGCAAATCGGCGTTTGCCTCGATCGCCTTCAACGGCGCGCTCATGTCGGTTTCAGCCTCGGTTAAGACCATGTCCTAGCATGGAAATCCTTGTTTTGCGATGGGCGGTGGGGGCAGGGCTGGGGAGCGCGACCGGCCTTGGCCACTGGGCCAATGGCCTAGCGCATCGGTTCTGACCAACTCAGGACCGATGCTCTAGTCTTTTGTTTTCGGCGCGTTTTCTTGACGCGAACCGGCACCACTTCGCTTGAAAACGCTTCAGTGCGCCGAAAATGCCGCGCTCGGGCCCACCACCAGATCGTCGCGGTGGATCATTTCCGCGCGGCCGGAGATGCCGAGGATGGCCATCACATCCGGCGACGAGCGGCCCTTGATCCTGTCGGCATCGTCGGCGTCGTAGGCGACCAGGCCGCGGCCGACCTCATGGGTGTCGGGGCCGCGCACCACCACGGCGTCGCCGCGGGCGAATTGCCCGTCGACCCGGATCACGCCGGCCGGCAACAGGCTCTTGCCGGCGCGCAGCGCGCTCACCGCGCCGGCATCGATGGTCAGGGTGCCCTTGGGTTCGAGCGAGCCCGCGATCCATCGCTTGCGCGCGGTCACCGGATTGGCCGGGGTCAGGAACCAGGTGCAGCGCCCGCCCTTCGCGATGGCTTGCAGCGGATGCTCGATCTTGCCCGACGCAATCAGCATATGGGTGCCGGCGGTGGTCGCGATCTTCGCCGCCTCGATCTTGGTCCGCATGCCGCCGCGCGACAGCTCGGATTCCGCCGCCCCCGCCATCGCCTCGATTTCCGCGGTGACGGACTCCACGAGCGGAATCAGTTTTGCGTTCGGGTTGGCGCCGGGAGGTGCATCGTAGAGGCCATCGATATCCGAAAGCAGGATCAGCAGATCGGCGCTCGCCATGGTGGCGACGCGGGCGGCGAGCCGGTCGTTGTCGCCATAGCGGATTTCATTGGTGGCCACCGTGTCGTTCTCGTTGATCACCGGCACCGCGCGCCACTCCAGCAGTTTGGCGATGGTCGAGCGCGCATTGAGATAGCGGCGGCGCTCCTCGGTATCCTGCAGGGTCACCAGGATCTGTCCGGCGCCGATGCCGTGGGCCCCAAGCACCTCCGACCAGATTCGCGCCAGCGCGATCTGCCCCACGGCGGCCGCGGCCTGACTCTCCTCGAGTTTCAGGGGGCCGCGCGGCAATTTCAGGCGGCTGCGTCCGAGCGCGATCGATCCGGAGGAGACGATCAGCAGTTCGCGCCCCTCGCCGTGCAGTTCTGCCAGATCGGCGACCAGCGCCGCCAGCCACGTGCTGCGCACTTCGCCGGCTTCGGAATCGACCAACAGCGACGAGCCGACCTTGACGACGATGCGGCGGAAGTTTTTTAAGTTGGGGTGGGCCATGGCGTGCTGCCGAACGATGCGCAGGTTGGGGAAAGGCGGCGGAGTTTTGCAGTCTTCAGGATACCTGCGCAAGTCAGTCGCGCAGCGCAAGGCGGTCCGACCTCAGGTCGTGGCCGGCGCCCACGGTTCGGCCTGCGCTGCGCCCTTGGCCTTGCCCGATACCGGGGCTTCGCCGATCACCTCGGCCAACCGCCGCAGCGCGTCCTTGACGCCGTCGCCGGTGATGCCCGAGATCAACAGCGGCGTCTTCTTGGCGGCGCGTTTCAGGCGATCCTTCTGTTTCTTCAATTCGTCCGGCGTCACCGCGTCGATCTTGTTCAGCGCCACGATCTCGATCTTATCGGCGAGATCTCCCTCATAGGCATCGAGCTCGGTGCGCACCGTCTTGTAGGCCTTGCCCGCGTGCTCGCTGGTCGCATCCACCAGATGCAACAACACGCGGCAGCGCTCGACATGACCGAGAAAGCGATCGCCGAGGCCGGCGCCCTCATGGGCGCCCTCGATCAGCCCCGGAATATCCGCCAGCACGAATTCGCGGCCATCGGCATTCACGACGCCGAGCTGCGGATGCAGCGTGGTGAACGGGTAGTCGGCGATCTTCGGTTTGGCGGCGCTGACTTTGGCGAGAAAGGTCGACTTGCCGGCGTTGGGCAGGCCGACGAGGCCGGCGTCCGCGATCAGTTTCAAGCGCAGCCAGATCCAGCGCTCTTCGCCGACCTCGCCGGGATTGGCGTTGCGCGGCGCGCGATTGGTGGAGGATTTGAAATGCGCGTTGCCGAAGCCGCCATTGCCGCCCTCCGCGAGCACGAATTTCTCGCCGAGCTGGGTGAAATCGTGGATCAGCGTGGTGCGGTCCTCGTCGAAGATCTGCGTGCCGACGGGCACCTTGAGGTGGATCGGCTTGCCGTTGGCGCCATGGCGGTCCTTGCCCATGCCGTTGGTGCCCTTCTGCGCCTTGAAGTGCTGCTGGTAGCGGTAGTCGATCAGGGTGTTCAGTCCATCGACCGCCTCGACGATGACGTCGCCGCCGCGGCCGCCATTGCCGCCGGAGGGACCGCCGAACTCGATGTACTTCTCGCGGCGAAACGCCACGCAGCCGTTGCCGCCGTCGCCGGAGCGGATATAGACTTTTGCCTCGTCAAGGAATTTCATAGTCCATAGGTAGGGCAGGGGCGTCGCTGCGGCAACCTCATCCTGCGGAAAATATCGCAAAAGGCCAATATTTTCGGGCCTTGTCGACATTTGGCGCGGATTGGCGTGCAGGCTTGGCCGTTAACCAATCCTCATCGCGAAGGGTGCGCTTCTGACGTTCCCGCGAGCGTCGATGAAGGCCGGGTGGGCCGCCGGCGGATGAGGAACTTCTGCAGTCCCTCCAGCACCAGCTCGCGGCGCTGGTTGAACACGGTCGAGCGCAAGCTGACGACGCCGGTGGTGCGCCCAGGGATCAGTTCCGTCACTTCGAGAGCGGGGTAGATCGTGTCGTCGGCGAACACCGGCTTTAAGAACCGGCTCGACTGTTCGAGGAAGCCGACCAGCGATTCCTCCACCATGAAGGGAAACAGCCCCGCGCCGGGCGCGGTGTGGATCAGGGTCTGGAAACCGTGGGCCAGCAGGTTCGGCATGCCGCGGGCGCGGCAATATTCGGCATCATAGTGCACCGGGTGGGTGTCGCCGCTCGCGGTCTGAAAGGCCGCGAAGACCGCCGACGTCATGGTGCGGCTGGGAATGACGAAGCGCTCGCCGAGCGCAAAATCCTCGAACCAGCGCTGCTGCGGCACCATGCGATGCGTGGCGGGATCGAAACCGGTCATGCCTGAATTCCTGGTTGGCCGGTCATCGGTATCGCAGAGGCGGGGTGGCGGCAATTGGGCTTGTCGCGGGCGTCCACGGCCTTAAAACACCCTCGCCATGACCCTGCTTGAAAGAATCTCGACCCGATAACGACGAACGCTCCGCACGCCTGGCCGGCATCGGATTGATGCTGCTGGCGGTCTTCATGTTTTCGTTCGGCGATGCGATCGGCAAATTCATCGTCGCGACCTATTCGGTCGGTCAGCTATTGTGCCTGCGCGCCTGTGCGGCGCTGTTGTTGTTGTCGCCGCTGATCTGGCGCCATCGCGCGGCGTTTGCGTCGATGGAGCGGCCGCGCCTGCAGCTGCTCCGGGTCATGCTCTCGACGCTGGAAGTCGCCGCCTTCTTCCTGGCCACGGTCTATCTGCCGCTTGCCGACGTCATCACCTATTATCTCGCCTGTCCGATCTTCGTCACCGCGCTGTCGGCGATCGTGCTGCGCGAACCGGTCGGCTGGCGGCGCTGGAGCGCGATTGTGATTGGTTTCTGCGGCGTGCTGATCGCGCTGCATCCATCGTCGCAGACCATCTCCTGGCCGGCGATGATCGCGCTCGGCGGCAGCCTGTGCTTTTCGGTCCTGATGTTGATCACGCGGCAGTTGCGTGCGACGCCCGACATAGTGATGGCGACCTCGCAATTTTTCGGCACCCTCACTTTGGGCGCGCTGATGTCGCCGTTCGGATGGGTGACGCCGAGCGCTGGGAGCCTGGTTCTGTTTGCGGTCGCCGGTTGCATCTCGGTCAGCGCATTATTGTGCGTCAACCGTTCGCTGAAGCTCGCGCCGGCCAGCGTCGTCGTGCCCTATCAATATTCGATGATCGTATGGGCGATCATGTTCGGCATCGTCGTGTTCGGCGATCTGCCGTCATGGCCGACGCTGGCGGGCGCCGCCGTCATCATCGGCGCCGGACTTTACATTTTTCTGCGCGAGCGAAAACGCGGGAGCGGGGAGGCGGCGGTCAGTCCGCCGGTGTAAGTTTCCCACACCCTCCCCCTGAAGGGGAGGGTGAAGCGAACTACCGCTCTCTTCGCGTTGAATTCCCCCAGCTCTTCAGCGACGCCCAGACGCCGCGCGAGAGGCGGAAGCAATCGACCGGGGCCGACGATCCCAGCGCCTCGAAGCGATGCAGCTCGACGCCGCTCCACTGGAAGCCGCACTTCTCCAGAATGTTGCGCGAGGACGGGTTGGCGACCCGCGCCCCCGAGATCAGGTGCTCGACATCGAATTCCTCGAAGGTGAAATCGATGACCGCGCGCGCCGCTTCGGTGGCAAAGCCCTGGCCCCAATACTCCACGCCGAGCCAATAACCGAGCTCCGGCGTCTCCGGCTCACGCCAGTCGACGCCGACCATTCCGATCGGCGCATGATTGTTTTCGATCAGGAACACGGTTTCGCGGTTGCCGCCGGCTATACCGCGCACGAAATCCACCGCATGGTCCTGCGAATAGGGATGCGGCAGGCGGCGGGCATTCTCCGCAATACGGCGATCATTGGCGAGGCGCGCGATGGCTTTTACGTCCGCCAGCGTCGGCCTGCGCAGCATCAGCCGTTCGGTCTCGAGGACGCAGCGGTCGGCCTTGCGCACTGTCGGGGTCGGGACGTCCTGCAGCATGTCGGGCTCCTGGAACTTGGACTCTTGCAGCCTTGCGCGAGTTCTGATGGCAAAACGCGCGCAACAAAAAAGGGAGGCCGGTTTCCCGCCTCCCCTTTGGAGCCCTAGAAGCTCCGCCGGTTCAACAGGACCCGGCGGACTCACTGTGTCCACCGTTTACTCGGCCGCAGCTTCCGTCATCGGAACCACCGACACGAAGGTGCGGCCGTTGGCTTTTGCACGAAACTCGACACGACCCTCGATCTTGGCGAACAAAGTATGGTCAGTGCCCATGCCGACATTAAGGCCGGGATGCCAGGTGGTGCCGCGCTGGCGCGCGATGATGTTGCCGGGAATCACATGCTCGCCGCCATAGGTCTTGATCCCAAGGCGCTTGCCCGCCGAATCACGACCGTTACGCGATGAACCGCCTGCTTTTTTGTGAGCCATGGCTCGTCTCCAGCTTCTATCTAATCTCTAAATCAATTCCTTGACGGAATCATTTCACTTTATGTCACGCTAAACTGAAGCGTTTCACTTTTTCTCGCTTTTGCCCTTCGCGGCCGCCTTCTTGGCCGGGGCCTTTTTTGTTTCAGGCTTTTTGGCGTCAGGCTTGGCGCGCGGTTTTGCCGCGGCCTTTTTGGCGACCGCCTTCTTGGGCGCTGCCTTTTTCTTTGCCGCCTTCGGGGCCTCGTCGTCGCCGTCCGAAGGCGCCGCTACGACCGGCTTCTCGCGCTTCGGGCGCGGTCCGATGGTCGGCTTGTTGTCGTTGGTCAGGATCTCGGTGATGCGCAGCACCGTGATCTCGTCGCGATAGCCGCGCTTGCGGCGCGAATTCTTGCGGCGGCGCTTCTTGAACGCGATGACCTTGGGGCCGCGCTTGTGCTGCAGCACTTCGGCGGCCACCGAGGCGCCGGGGACCGTCGGCGCGCCGAGCACCGGGGATTCGCCGCCGACCAGGAGCACTTCGCCAAGCTGCACGATCGTTCCGACATCGCCGGCGATCTTGCCTATCTCGAGCACATCATCCGGAACGACGCGGTATTGCCGGCCGCCGGTTTTGATGACTGCGAACATCGTTCAATTCCTTCGTGTTCGATCCCGGCCTCGGACAAGTCCGGGCCGGCTTTTTCTTCAGTCGTTATGGGTTCAATTTCCGCGCGATCGGGGATACCCCTTTGAGCCGCGCAAAAATAAACAGCGCGAGAAATATCCCGCGCTGGGTGCGGGACTTATAGCCGCTGGCGGCCTTGAGTCAAGGCAAAGTGGGCCAAATGGAAGCCAAATCTGGCGCATTTGCCGGGTTTTCCGGTCCTGACCGCCCCTCGGGCGGCGCCCGCCAGACCGTGAAACCAACGGGTTCCCCGTTCGTTGTACCCGGATTCTGGCATCGGCAGGGGCAAAATGGCTGAGGACACATTGACCACCACCGGCATCGGCCGGCACGGCGCCGCCCGCCTGCCATCGGTCGACGTCGACAGCTTCAATATCGAATTGAAGGACGACGACGGCTTCCTCGGCGACCGCGCCAGCAAGGGCGCGTTCCGCAAGATCCTGGACGGCCTGCGCAAGCCGCTGAAGAAGAACGGCGATGATCCGCTCGGCGACAAATCCGCCGCTGCCATCGGCAAGGGCACGCTCGACGAGACCCTGGTGGGCGAGGACGTCGGCGCTGCCGCGCTGGTGCACGGCGCGATCGAGGAATTCGCCGGCGAATTGGCCCATGTGACATCGCGCTTCCTGAAGACCAAGGCCTGGGCCAATACCGAACGGATCGTGGTCGGCGGCGGTTTTCGGCAGAGCCGGGTCGGCGAGCTCGCCATCGCGCGCACCGACATTCTGCTCAAGGCCGAAGGGTTTGACGTCGATCTGGTGCCGATCCGCTTTCATCCCGACGACGCCGGCCTGATCGGCTGCCTGCATCTGGCGCCGTCGTGGATTTTTGAGGCCCATGACAGCATCCTCGCGGTCGATATCGGCGGCACCAACATCCGCTGCGGCCTGGTCGAAACCCGCTGGAAGAAGGCGCCGGACCTGTCGAAGGCCTCGGTGTGGAAGTCCGAGCTCTGGCGCCATGCCGACGATGAGCCGACGCGGGAGGGCGCCGTCAAGCGCCTGGTCAAGATGCTGAAGGGGCTGATCGCGGAGGCCGACGCGGAAGGTCTGAAGCTCGCGCCGTTCATCGGCATCGCCTGTCCCGGCGTGATCAACGACGATGGCTCGATCGCGAAAGGCGCGCAGAACCTGCCGGGCAACTGGGAGAGCAGCAAATTCAATCTGCCGGCGAGCCTCGTCGAGGCGATCCCCAAGATCGGCAGTCACGATACCGCGGTCCTGATGCACAATGATGGCGTGGCGCAGGGCCTTTCCGAAGTGCCGTTCATGCAGGACGTCGAGCGCTGGGGCGTTCTGACCATCGGCACGGGATTGGGCAATGCGCGCTTTTCCAATCGCAGGAAGGACCGGGACGAGAAGAAAGA
>CAWHIO010000048.1:0-240254 GCA_963829315.1 uncultured Alphaproteobacteria bacterium
GCCGGCGGCATCGAGCACGTCGACGAATCCCACGTTTGGCAGATGCCGCAAGGCGGCGTCGATCCCGGCGAGGAAACCTGGGAGGCCGCAAAGCGCGAACTCTACGAGGAAACCAGCGTCCGTTCGGTGGAGAAGCTTGGCGAGGTTGCCGACTGGTTGATTTATGACATTCCACGCACCGTCGCCGGCCGGGCTGGAAGGGCCGCTATCGCGGCCAGCGGCAGAACTGGTACGCGGTCCGTTTCACGGGCCAGGACAGCGAGATCAATGTCGCCAGCCCCGGCGGTGGCACAAAAGGCGGAGTTCGTCGGCTGGCGATGGGAGCCGATGAAGAATCTCCCCGACCTGATCGTTCCCTTCAAGCGCCCGGTCTACGAGCGCGTGGTCAAGGAATTCTCCGAGGCTCGCAGGCAGTTAGTCTGGTGACGTCTCCCCGGTCGCTCAGCGCGACGAGCAAGCCCGGAGCGACGACCCAGCCGCAACAAGCTCCAGACTTACCTGATGACAGACAGCAAACCCTATCGCCCCAATGTGGGCATTGCCCTGTTCAGCGCCTCCGGCCGGGTGCTGATCGGACGCCGGTTCCGGGACGACGGTCCCGAAATCATTCTGCCTGGCCTGGAGTGGCAGATGCCACAGGGTGGCATCGACGCCGGCGAGAATCCGCGCGAGGCCGTGATGCGCGAGCTGTGGGAAGAGACCGGCGTGGCGAACGCCGCCTATCTCGGTGAAACCGATTGGCTCCATTACGAGTTTCCGCCGTTCGCCGGCCCCGCATCGCACCGGCTCGCGAATTTTCGCGGCCAGCGGCAAAAATGGTTCGCGCTGCGCTTCACCGGCACCGACGCCGAAATCGATCCGCTGACATCGCGTAACGGCCAGCCGCCGGAGTTCGATCAATGGCGATGGGAGCGGCTCGAGCTTGTCGCCGATCTTGTGGTGCCGTTCCGGCGCGATGTGTACCGGGCGGTGGCGCGGAGCTTCGCGGCGTTCACCGGATAGCCGGCGCAGCAGGCCGTCAGATCCGCGCGTGCGACCGAACGCCGGCTTGGGGCGCGGCGGCGACCTTAGTGCAGCGCCGTCGAGTTGATCTGGCTCTGGATGCTCTTGAAATGATCGAGCCGCTCGATCTCGCGGTCGAGCTCGGAGCCTTCCTTTTCCGAAAGCTTGGCCTGCATGTCGGCGATGGTGTCGGCGAACAGGGCCCGATCCAGCTCCTCCAGCGAGGTGGCGACATCGGCCAATACCGTCAGACCCTTGTCGGAGACCTCCGCAAGACCGCCAAGCACGATGATCTTCTGCTTCGTGCCGCCGCTGGTGACGGTCAGAATACCCGGACGAATCGCGGCCACGACCGGGCGCATGCCCCGCCAGCACGCCGAAATCACCCTCCACACCGGGCACATCAACCTGGTCGACGTCTCCGGAGAAGGCGAGCTTTTCGGGGGAGACGAGATCGAAGTGGAAGGTGGCCATGGTGTAGTCCTGCGAATAGCGAGTGGCGGATAGCGAGTAGGAGGAAGGGAATGGCTTTGAACTATTCGCTATTCCCTGTTCGCTATTCGCCTCTTAGGCCGCTTCGGCGGCGAGCTTCTTGCCCTTTTCGACCGCCTCTTCGATGGTGCCGACCATGTAGAAAGCCGCTTCCGGCAGATGATCGTACTTGCCTTCGCAGATGGCGCGGAAACCCTTGATGGTGTCGGCGAGGTCGACGAACTTGCCCGGCGATCCCGTGAAGACCTCGGCGACGAAGAACGGCTGCGACAGGAAGCGCTCGATCTTGCGGGCGCGGGCGACCGCGATCTTGTCATCTTCCGACAGCTCGTCCATGCCGAGAATGGCGATGATGTCCTGCAGCGACTTGTATTTCTGCAGTACCTGCTGAACCATGCGCGCGGTCTCGTAATGCTCCTGGCCGACGATGCTCGCCGACAGCATGCGCGAGGTCGAGTCGAGCGGATCCACGGCGGGGTAAATGCCCTTTTCCGAAATCGCGCGGTTCAACACCGTGGTGGCGTCAAGATGCGCGAACGAGGTCGCGGGCGCCGGGTCGGTCAAGTCGTCGGCCGGCACGTAGATCGCCTGCACTGAGGTGATCGAACCCTTGTGCGTGGTGGTGATGCGCTCCTGCAGCGCGCCCATGTCGGTGGCGAGCGTCGGCTGATAACCCACGGCCGACGGAATACGGCCGAGCAGCGCCGACACTTCCGATCCCGCCTGGGTAAAGCGGAAGATGTTGTCGACGAAGAACAGCACGTCCTGGCCCTGGTCGCGGAAATGCTCGGCGACGGTCAGGCCGGTGAGGCCGACGCGGGCGCGGGCGCCCGGCGGCTCGTTCATCTGGCCGTACACCAGTGCGCATTTGGAGCCTTCGCCGCCGCCCTTCTTGTTGACGCCGGATTCGATGAACTCGTGATAGAGGTCGTTGCCTTCGCGGGTCCGCTCGCCGACGCCGGCGAACACCGAATAGCCGCCGTGGGCCCGCGCGACGTTGTTGATCAGCTCCTGAATCAGCACGGTCTTGCCGACGCCGGCGCCGCCGAACAGGCCGATCTTGCCGCCCTTGGCGTAAGGCGCGAGCAGGTCGACGACCTTGATGCCGGTGACCAGAATCTCGGCTTCGGTGGACTGGTCGGTGTAGCTCGGCGCTTCCTGGTGGATCGCGCGCATGCTTTCGGCCTTGACCGGGCCCTGTTCATCGACCGGCTCGCCGATCACGTTGATGATGCGGCCGAGCGTCCCGGCACCGACCGGCACCATGATCGGATTGCCGGTGTCGCTGACCTCCTGGCCGCGGACCAGGCCCTCGGTGGTGTCCATGGCGATGGTGCGCACGGTGGATTCGCCGAGATGCTGGGCGACTTCGAGCACCAGGCGGTTGCCGCCGTTCTTGGTCTCGATCGCATTCAGAATCGCCGGCAGATGGCCTTCGAACTGCACGTCGACGACGGCGCCGATGACTTGCGTGATGCGTCCGGTCTGATTGGCGGGTGTAGCCATGAAACTCTCTCCTTCGAATTCTATCTCAAACGACCGTTCTCGGCTGTCAGATCGCCTCGGCGCCGGAGATGATTTCAATCAGCTCCTTGGTGATCATCGCCTGGCGGGTCCGGTTGTAAATCAGGGTTTGCTTGCGGATCATGTCGCCGGCGTTGCGGGTGGCGTTGTCCATTGCGCTCATCTGCGCGCCGTAGAACGAGGCGTTGTTTTCCAACAGCGCGCGGAAGATCTGCACCGCGAGATTGCGCGGCAGAAGCCCGCTCAGAATCTCGTCTTCTTCCGGCTCATATTCGTAGGAGATCGCCGGCGCCGCCTTGGCGGCAGGGGCTTCCACCACCAGCGGGATGATCTGCTGCGCGGTCGGGACCTGTGCGACCACCGACTTGAAGCGCGAATAGAACAGCGTGCAGACGTCGAATTCGCCGGCCACGAAGCGGGCGATGACTTTCCCGGCGATATCCTCGGCGTTGACGAAGCCGAGCTGGCGAACCGAGCGCAGCTCGATATTCTCGACGATCTGCTTGTCGAAGGTGCGGCGCAGCTGCTCGTAGCCCTTGCGGCCGACGCAGAAGAATTTGACTTCCTTGCCCTGGCTGATCAGCGCCAGCGCCCGCTCGCGGGCAAGCCGCACGATCGACGAATTGAATGCGCCGGACAGGCCGCGTTCGCCGGTGCAGACCAGGAGCAGATGCACCTGATCCTTGCCGGTACCGGCCAGCAGCATCGGCGCGCCGGGCGAGCCGGCGGCGGCGGTCGCGATGTTGGAGATCACCGCGTCCATTTTTTCGGCGTAGGGACGCGCCGCCTCGGCGGCGGTCTGCGCGCGGCGCAGCTTCGAGGCTGCGACCATCTGCATCGCCTTGGTGATCTTCTGCGTCGCCTTGGTGGAGGCGATGCGGACCCGCATGTCTTTCAGTGAAGCCATTCTCAGTTCACCCCGGCGATCCGATCCTCGATCCGACCGCAAGCCCCTCTTTCGTCAGGCCCGGCGTTTGCGCCGCGCCGTGACGGCGTATCAAGCAAAAGTTTTGGCGTAACCCTCGACCACACTCTTCAGCTTGGCGGCGGTGTCGTCGCTGAGGTCGCGGGTGTCGCGGATGGTATTGAGAAGGTCGACGTTCTTGCCGCGCAACAGCGACAGCAGGCCGTCCTCGAAGCTGCGCACCTTGCCGATCGGAAGCGCATCGAGATAGCCGTTGACGCCGGCATAGATCACCACGACCTGCTCTTCCATTTTCAGCGGCGAGAACTGCGGCTGCTTCAGAAGCTCGGTCAGGCGCGAACCGCGGTTGAGCAGGCGCTGCGTCGAGGCATCGAGGTCGCTTCCGAACTGCGCGAACGCCGCCATTTCGCGGTACTGCGCGAGCTCGCCCTTGATCTTGCCGGCGACCTTCTTCATCGCCTTGGTCTGCGCCGAGGAGCCGACGCGCGACACCGAAAGACCGACGTTCACCGCGGGGCGGATGCCCTGGAAGAACAGATCGGTCTCGAGGAAGATCTGGCCGTCGGTAATCGAGATCACGTTGGTCGGGATATAGGCCGAGACGTCGTTGGCCTGGGTTTCGATCACCGGCAGCGCGGTCAGCGAGCCCGAGCCCTGCTCGTCGTTCAGCTTGGCGGCGCGCTCGAGCAGGCGGGAATGCAGATAGAACACGTCGCCGGGATAGGCTTCGCGGCCCGGCGGGCGGCGCAACAGCAGCGACATCTGACGATAGGCGACGGCCTGTTTGGAAAGATCGTCATAGATGATGACGGCGTGCATACCATTATCGCGGAAATATTCGCCCATGGTGCAGCCGGTAAACGGCGCGATGTACTGCATCGGCGCCGGATCGGAGGCGGTGGCGGCGACGATGATCGAGTATTCCAGCGCGCCCTGCTCTTCCAGAACCTTGACGAACTGGGCAACGGTCGAACGCTTCTGGCCGATCGCGACATAGACGCAATACAGCTTGATCTTCTCGTCGGTCTGCGCGTTGAGCGGCTTCTGGTTGAGAATCGTGTCGAGCGCGATCGCGGTCTTGCCGGTCTGCCGGTCGCCGATGATCAGCTCGCGCTGACCGCGGCCGATCGGGATCAGCGCGTCGATCGCCTTGAGGCCGGTCGCCATCGGCTCGTTGACCGACTTGCGCGGAATGATGCCGGGCGCCTTGACGTCGACCCGCATCCGCTTGTCGGCCTGGATCGGCCCCTTGCCGTCGATCGGATTGCCGAGCGCATCGACCACGCGGCCGAGCAGGCCCTTGCCCACCGGCGTATCGACGATGGCGCGGGTGCGCTTGACGGTCTGGCCTTCCTTGATCTCGCGGTCGGCGCCGAAGATCACGATACCGACATTGTCGGTCTCGAGATTCAGCGCCATGCCGCGGGTGCCGTTCTCGAACTCGACCATCTCGCCGGCCTGAACGTTGTCGAGGCCGTAGACGCGGGCAATGCCGTCGCCGACGGACAGCACCTGTCCAACTTCGGAAACCTCAGCCTCCTGGCCGAAATTCTTGATCTGGTCCTTCAGGATCGCGGAAATTTCCGCGGCGCGGATGTCCATCAGCCTGCCTCTTTCATCGCGTGCTTGATCGAATTGAGTTTGGTGCGAAGCGAACTATCCACCATGCGGCTGCCCAGTTTGACGATAAGGCCACCGATGATCGAGGGATCGACTTTCACGTTGAGCGCAACGTCCTTGCCCGTCACCGATTTCAGCGCTGACTTGAGGGCGTCGAGATTCCTGTCGCTGAGCGTTTCGGCCACCGTGACATCGGCGGTCGCTTCACCCTTGAACTTCGCCACCAGCGCGCGGAACGCGCGGATCACGTCGCCGACCGCGAACAGCCGGCGGTTGGCGGTGAGAACTTTCAGGAATTTTGCCGAAATGCCGGAAATCCCGGCCTTGTCGAGCACCGCCGCCAGCGCTTTCGATTGCGAATCCGCCGAAAACACCGGGCTGCGGACCAGGCGCTTCAGATCGGCGCTGTCCGCCAGCATGGCTTCGAATCTGTCGAGATCGGCCCTGACCGCGTCGATGGACTTCTCATCGCGCGCCAGTTCAAACAAGGCCGTTGCATAACGACCGGACACTCCCGAAACCGACGGATCTTCAGCAGCCACAAGCGCGCTCTTTTTGCTGTCAAACTCGCAAGGGAAAAACCGTCGCCACAATGCGGCGCCTAGCGATCCAAGCCCTTGGAATTCAAGCGGGACTTCGATTTTCGACCGGCACAGGCTGTACCGGGATCGTTAAAATCGCGGCTTTGCTAACATAGCAAGAGCGCAGGTGCAACATGACGGCTGCGGCAGGTGATGCCATGTCGCAGGCCGCTCGCCGACGGCTGATTTCGACACTTCCGCCGAGAGCCATTTCAGCGCCGGCCGCCAACGCGACCGCGCTCCACGACAAAGCCGATCGTTCGGCGCCAGAAGGTTTGGTGGGCTGTCGGACAGAGCGGCCGACCCCAACGAGCCATTCCATTATCGCATTACTTGCCAAGACATCGGCAGCGCCGCCGATAACTTCAGTTATCAGTAATCCAAAGTAATAAATTGGTTAATAATCAGGCATCACGTAATATTACGGAATATCTTTCGCTTATCTGTATTCGATAACAAGATGTTTCAGCCAGAGATAAAACAGTCTACTGCCCCTTTTATGCCTCATTAGGTCACCAAACGGCAATCACTCAAAACGGAGCGGGGGTTCCACTTGTCACACATGTGGCATTACTACATTGAGGGACAGATATATGCTGAATTTGAAGAAGCAGACACTGGGACGCATAACCCAGTCACGCACGGCGCTAGTTCTTTTCGCCGCAACTGTATTGGCCGGTGGCAGCGCTACCGAAGCCTCGGCCAGATCCTATAAACATCACCATCATCATGCTCATCACCATTTCCACCACGCCGCTGCATCCGCTGGCGCTCCGGCCTGGCGCGACGCCAATGCCGCCATCAACGCGTCGGCCGGCTCCCGGGGAAGCTTTTCGGGTATGGCCTCCTATTACGGCAACGAATCCGGCAGCAAGACCGCCTCAGGCCAGCACTTCAACCAGAACGCCATGACCGCGGCCCACCGCACCCTGCCGTTCGGCACCAAGCTCAAGGTCACCCACGGCGACCGCAGCGTCGTCGTCACGATCAACGACCGCGGCCCGTTCATCCGCGGCCGGGTGCTGGACCTGTCGACGGGCGCTGCCCGCGCGATCGGCCTGACGGGCGCCGGCGTCGGCCGCGTCGTCGCAGAAGTCATGTAACTTCTTCCAGGCGTCTTCAACGCCTCTTGCGTCCGGGAAAGGTCGTTGCGCGGCATAACGGCCGCAGCACTTTCCGAACACCAAAGAGCCTGCCGTCAGAAGTGGCGGCAGGCTTTTTTCTTGCCAAACCCACATCCGTCGTTCCGGGATGGACCGACCGCACTTGGGTTTACCCGCGTGCGGTCGCGCGCTGCGGAATGACAACCCACCTAAAAAACTACAAGAAGCTCTGCGGATCGACATCGACCTCGAGCTTGAGATTGCCCTTGGTCTTCGGGCCGGCGGCCAGCCACTCGCGCAGATATTCCGACAAATCGACATTGCGCAGCGATTTCACCAGCAGGCGGAAACGATAGCGACCCTTGATCACGGCGAGTGGGGCCTCGGCGGGGCCGAGCACCCGGATCCGCTCATCGATCGGCGCCACCGCGGCCAGCTTGCGCGCAAATCCTTCCGCCGTGGGCCGGTCGCCCGCGGAAACGATCAGGCTGGCGAGGCGGCCGAACGGCGGATAGTGGGCGCGCTCGCGGGCCTCGATTTCGCTGGCATAAAAGGCCTCGCGGTCGCATGCCACCAGCGCCTTCATCACGGGGTGTTCGGGCTGATGGGTCTGCAGATAACCGACGCCGCGGCCCTGGTCGCGCCCGGCGCGCCCGATCACCTGGTTGAGCAGCTGAAACGTCCGCTCGGCGGCGCGCGGGTCGCCGTTGCTCAAGCCCAGATCGGCGTCCACCACGCCGACCAGATTGAGCCTGGGGAAATGATGGCCCTTGGCCACCAATTGCGTGCCAATGATGATATCGACGCGGCCCTCGGCGATCTCGTTCAATTCGCTGCGCATGGTCTCGATCGAGGTGATCAGGTCGCTCGACAGCACCATGGTGCGCGCGTCCGGAAACAGGCCCGCCGCCTCTTCCTGCAGCCGCTCGACGCCGGGTCCGACCGCCACCAGCGATTCTTCCGCCGCGCAATTCGGACAGACATGCGGACGCGGCATCGAGAAGCCGCAATGATGGCAGACCAGCCGCTGGCGAAACCGATGATCGACCAGCCAGGCGTCGCAGATGGTGCAGGCAAAGCGGTGCCCGCAGGCCCGGCACAAGGTCAGCGGCGCGTAGCCGCGGCGGTTGAGGAACAGCAGCGCCTGCTCGCGCCGCTCGACCGCGAGCCGGATTTGTTCGGCGAGCCGCGGCGAGATGAAATGGCCGCGCGGCGGAGCTTCGCGCCGCAGATCGATCGCCTCGATATGCGGCATGTGCTGGCCGCCGAACCGCGACGGCAGCACGATGCGCTGATAGCGGCCCTTGCGCGCGTTGACCTCGGTCTCGACCGACGGCGTCGCCGAGGCCAGCACGATCGGGATTTTCGCGATATGCGCGCGCACCACCGCCATGTCGCGGGCGTGGTAATGCGCGCCTTCGTCCTGCTTGTAGGCCTGGTCGTGCTCCTCGTCGACGACGATCAGCCCGAGATCGGCGTAAGGCAGAAACAGCGCCGAGCGCGCCCCCACCACCACCGGCGCTTCGCCCGCCGCTATCGCGGCCCAGTTGCGTTGCCTGGTGCGCGGGGTCAGTTCGGAATGCCATTCCAGCGGCCGCACGCCGAAACGCCGCGAAAAGCGATCGAGGAACTGACCGGTCAACGCGATCTCCGGCATCAGGATCAGCGACTGCCTGCCGCGGCGGAGCGTTTCGGCGATCGCCTCGAAATAGACCTCGGTCTTGCCCGAGCCGGTGACGCCGTCGAGCAGCGCGACGTGAAAGCTGCCATTGGCCGCCAGCGCCCGCATCGCATCCACCGCCGTGCGTTGCTGACGGGAAAATTCGGGCAGCGCGAATGACGGATCTGGCGCGGGCGGCGCCGGTGCCCGCGGCATGGCTTCCGTCGCCAGCGTGCCTTCGTCGACCAGCCCATCGACCACGCCGACGCTGACGCCGGCTTCCCTCGCGGCGTCCGACTTGCCGTGCAACAGGCCATCCGACAACAGCTCGATCAGCCGCCGCCGCGCCGGCGTCAGGCGCTGGGGCGGCTTGCCGACCAGCCGCACCCCCAGCCGCACCCGCTCGGGGCCGAGGTGCTCGCCCATCCGCAACGTCATCCGCAGCACCATGCCGCGCGCCGACAGCGTGTAGTTGGCGACCCAATCGACGAGCGTGCGCAGTTCCGCCTTCAGCGGCGGCACGTCAAGCTTTTCGCCGACGTCCTTGAGGCGATTGTGCAGGCGCGGATTGGGGTTGGCGTTTTCGGCCCACACCACGGCGACCACCTCGCGCGGTCCGAGCGGCACGCACACGACATCGCCGGGTGCCAGCTCCATGCCGCGGGGCACCCGGTAGGAATAGTTTTGGTTGAGCGCGACCGGCACCAGCACATCGACGACGCGCGTCGACGTTGCGGAGGGTGGCGAGGCGCGCGGGGAGTGGTCCATTGGAGAATCAGATCAGAGGGGTTTGAGCCAATCTAAAGCGTTTTCAAGCGAAGTGGGGACCGGTTCGCGTCAAGAAAACGCGTCAACCCAAGAATCCAGAGCCTCGTTTCAATTCAATCGAAACGGAAAAGGCTTTGGGATCACCAGCCGTACCGGGCCAGCAGTCCGGCCCGGTATTGAAGCGAATATCCTGGCCTGCCGCGGCGGTTCACCAAAGCTAAACGACCCGGGTGTGATAGTATTGGCTATTCGGTCGAGAATCCCAAAGACATCCAATGGCCAAGCCAATCCCCGCCATTCAGCCCATCGAACTTGACTGTGCCGCCGGCGATCTGACGCTGGAGATGGCGCGCTGGCTTTCGCATCTGCGCGCCGAGCGCAGGCTGTCGCCGAAGACATCGGAGGCCTATGCCCGCGATCTGCGTCAATTCCTGGAATTCCTCGGCGGGCACTGGGGCGCGCGGGTGACGCTTGCCGGGTTTGCCGCGCTTGAGGCCAGCGACGTCAGGGCGTTCATGGCGATGCGGCGCGCCGCCGATATCGGCGGCCGTTCCCTGATGCGGGCGCTGGCGGGCCTGCGTTCGTTCGGACGCTTCCTCGAACGCGAAGGCAAAGGCAAGGTCGGCGCGCTGTCGGCGATACGCGCGCCCAAGGTCGGCAAGAGCCTGCCGAAGCCGATACAGATGGCGGCGGCCAAGCGATTCGCCGACGCCGATGAACGCGCCGGCGAGACCCGCGATCCCTGGATCTGGGCGCGCGATGCCGCCGTAATGGCGCTGCTCTACGGATCGGGCCTGCGCATCTCCGAGGCGCTCGGACTAAAACGCCGCGAGGTGCCGTTGCCCGGCGCCGGCGACGTCCTGATTGTCACCGGCAAGGGCAACAAAACCCGCATGGTGCCGGTTTTGCAAAACGTGCTGGCGCTGGTGCAGGCCTATGTGGCGATGTGCCCGCATCCCTTGCCGGCCGAAGGGCCGATCTTTGTGGGCGCCCGCGGCGGCCCCCTGAACGCCCGCATCATTCAACTCACCATGGAACGGCTGCGCGGCGCGCTGGGCCTGCCCGACAGCGCGACGCCGCATGCGCTGCGACATTCCTTCGCAACCCATCTTCTGGGCCGCGGCGGCGATCTGCGCGCGATCCAGGAGTTGCTCGGCCACGCGTCGCTCTCGACCACGCAGATCTATACCGGGATCGACAGCGAGCGGCTCCTGGAAGTGTACCGCACCGCGCATCCCCGCGCCTGAGATCGGCCGATTTTTCACACCCTGACGCGCTCCCGTTCCGCTTGGCCCTTGCGCTGGCGGTATCGTTCGGTCCATCGTTGGATCTTGAGCGGCGCGTGATCTTGTCGCCAAACCGCTCACACTTTGGCGCATGATGCGCTTTCTGGCAGGGAGAAAATCATGAGCGCGCAGGAAAGCATGGAGCACGCCGAGCACGCCGAACATGCGTCCGGCGAAAACAAGAAGATCGCGCTCCTGATTGCGGTGATCGCGCTGTTTCTCGCGCTGTCGGAAACGCTGGGCAAGGGCGCCCAGACCGAATTGATCGCCAAGAACGTCGAGGCTTCGAATCTGTGGGCATTCTTTCAGGCCAAGAGCATCCGCCGCACGGTGGTCCAGGCCACGTCGGATCAGGCCAGGCTCAGCCTCGGCGTCACGGGCGACGCCGCCGCCAAGGCGGCGCTGCAAAAGCAGATCGACGAATGGCAGAAGACCGCCGCGCGCTACCGCTCGGAGCCGGAAACCGGCGAAGGCACCGAGCAACTATCCGAGCGCGCCAAGCATGCCGAGGAGGAGCGCGACCTCGCCACCGCGAAGTACCATCACTTCGAGCTCGCTTCCGCTGCCTTCCAGATCGGTATCGTGCTGGCCTCGGCCACCATCATCACCGGCATGATCGCGCTGGCCTGGATCTCGGGCCTGCTGGCCCTGGCCGGCCTCGGCTTTACCGTGCTCGGCGCATTCGCGCCGCACGCGCTGCATTTGGCCTTGTGAGAGCGGCGCGTGGTCGTTTGTTTCGACGCGTTTTCCTGGCGCGAACCGCTGTCCATCCCGCATCAAGTGCGGGACAGGCTTCGCTCGAAAACGCTCTCTAACGCGCCTCGCGCACGCTTTTGCGGAAGCGCTGGATCAGCCGCAGCATCCGCGATGACCAGCCGCTGCCGTCGCCGCGCAACACCTCGATGATTCGCCGCTTGAACGGCTCGACCAGCGCGGCTGCCTTCGCCCGCAACGCCATGACGAATTCATAGAGCGTTTCGAACCATTCCATTTCCAGCAGTTTCGAGCGCGTCACGTCGAACAGGAAGGCTGTGACGCCGACGCCCACGAGTTTCGCGAACATGATGGTGAAAATGGCGCTCATCCAATATTCATGGGTGAGCAGCCAGAATCCGACCAGCTTCAACGGAAACAGCGGAAGCACCGGCACGATGAAGACGACCAGCGTCATCGCCGGCGACAGCGTGTCGACGCGCTCGGCCAGCCAATGCTTGAAGGCGCGCAGCGGAATTTTCGAGACCACCCACGCCACGATCGGCTCGAGGTGATCCCACAGCCAAGCCTCGATCAGGAAGACGACCGCAAGCAGGACCCAGATCGGTTGAAGAAGGCGGCGCAGCATTAATGTCATCCCGGCCCGACTCTCGCCGGGCGAGGATCACATATGTATGGCGCGCTTGCCAACCGCAAGCGCGGCTTCCTTGATGGCTTCCGAGCGGGTCGGGTGCGCATGGCAGGTCCGCGCCAGATCCTCGGCGGAACCGCCAAACTCCATCAATACCGCAGCTTCGTGGATCATTTCGCCGGCCTCGCGGCCGACAATATGCACGCCCAGGACCCGGTCGGTCTTCGCATCTGCGAGAATCTTCACAAATCCGTCCGTCGTCTGGTTGACCTTGGAGCGGCCGTTGGCGGTGAACGGGAACTTGCCGGACGTGTAGGCCACGCCGGCTTGCTTCAACTCCTCCTCGGTCCTGCCGACTGCCGATACTTCCGGTGTGGTATACACGACGCCAGGGATGACCTCGTAATTCACGTGCCCGGCCTGGCCGGCAAGCACTTCCGCAACCGCGACGCCTTCGTCCTCAGCCTTGTGCGCGAGCATCGGGCCCGCCACGACATCGCCGATCGCATAAACGCCCTTCACGCTGGTCGCGAAGTGGTGGTCGATCTGCACCCGGCCGCGATTGTCGAGCGCAACGCCGGCTTCCTTCAAGCCGAGGCCCTCGGTGTAGGGAACGCGGCCGATCGCGACCAGCACGATATCGGCTTCCCGCGTTTCCGCCGGCCCGCCCGCGGCCGGTTCGATCTTCGCGACCAGCGTCTTGCCGGAAGCATCGACGCCGGTGACCTTGGCACCGAGCTTGAACGCAAAGCCCTGCTTCTCAAGGATGCGCTGGAATTGTTTCGCCACTTCGCCGTCCATGCCCGGCAAGATTCGATCCAGAAATTCCACCACCGTGACCTGCGCGCCGAGCCGGTGCCAGACCGAGCCAAGTTCAAGCCCGATCACGCCGGCGCCGACGATCAGAAGCTTGCCGGGCACCTTGTCGAGCGCAAGCGCGCCGGTCGACGACACGATGCGCTTCTCGTCGATCTCGATGCCTTTGAGCCGTGCGACATCCGAGCCGGTGGCGATGACGATGTTCCTGGTCTCGACGACTTGCGTCTTGCCGTCATTGCCGGACACCTCGACCTTTCCGGTACCGAGGATCTTTGCCTTGCCGCTGATGACGTCGATCTTGTTCTTCTTCATCAGGAACTCGACGCCCTTGACGTTGCCGTCAATGCCCTGCTGCTTGAAGTTCATCATCGCCGGCAGATCGAGTTTCGGCGCGGAAACGCTGACCCCCATCTTCGCAAAGGAGTGACCGGCCTCCTCGAACATTTCCGACGCGTACAACAGCGCCTTCGACGGCATGCAGCCGACGTTCAGGCAGGTGCCGCCGAGCGTGGCGTTCTTCTCGACCACGGCGACTTTCATGCCGAGCTGCGCCGCGCGGATCGCGCACACATACCCGCCAGGACCGGTGCCGATAACAACAAGATCGTAAGTGGCCATGATTGAAGTCCCGTAGCTGGATAATGTGACAGGCCTTAGCGCCCGCCCGACACGTCGAGAATGGCGCTGGTCACATAGGACGCATCGTCCGACATCAGCCAGATAATCGCATTGGCGATTTCGTGCGCGGTGCCGACGCGCTTCATCGGCACCATGTGGCTGAGCCGGTGGGCGCGGTCGGGCTCGCCGCCCGAGGCGTGAATTTCGGTATCGATCAACCCGGGCCGGATCGCCGCGACGCGGATCCCCTCGCCGGCGACCTCGTGGCCGAGGCCGACGGTGAAGGAATCGATGGCGCCCTTGGAGGCCGCGTAATCGACATAGGTGTTGGGCGAGCCAAGTTTCGCCGCGACCGACGACAGGTTGACGATAACCCCGCCCTTGCCGCCGTGGCGCGTCGACATCCGCTTCACCGCTTCGCGGGCGCAGAGAATACTGCCGGTGACGTTGACGGCCATCATGCGCTGGATCCGCTCGGAAGACATTTCGTCGACCCGCGACGTCGTCCCGACGATACCGGCGTTGTTGACCAGCGCCCGCAGCATTCCGAAGGCGTCGGCGGCCTTGAACAGAGCGAGAATATCCTTCTCGCTGCCGACATCGCATTTCACCGCGATCGCCTTGCCGTTCTTGGCCTCGATCGCGGAAACCACGCTCTGCGCCGCGGCTTCATTGCTGGCATAGCCGACGCAGACCCGATAGCCGCGGGCGGCCGCGGCGAGCGCGGTGGCGCGGCCGATGCCGCGGCTTCCACCGGTAATGATCACAACCTTGTCGGTCAAAGCTACCCCCACCATCCGAGCGCAGTTATTGGAAGAGTCACACCCGCGCTGTGGCGAATGCGAAATTCAAGACCCGCGATCCACCTAGAGATCGAGCACCAGCCGCGCCGGATCCTCCAGGCTTTCCTTGACGCGCACCAGGAACGTCACCGCTTCCTTGCCGTCGATGACGCGATGATCGTAGGACAGTGCCAGATACATCATCGGACGGATCTCGACCTTGCCGCCGACCGCAACCGGACGATCCTGAATCTTGTGCATGCCGAGAATGCCGGACTGCGGCGCGTTCAGGATCGGCGTCGACATCAGCGAACCGTAGATGCCGCCATTGGTGATGGTGAAGGTGCCGCCCTGCATCTCGTCGATCTTGAGCTGGCCGTCGCGGGCGCGCCGGCCGAAATCCGCGATACTCTTTTCGATCTCGGCGATCGACTTCTGGTCACAGTCGCGCACCACCGGCACGACGAGGCCCTTGTCGGTGCCGACGGCGACGCCGATGTGGTAATAATTCTTGTAGATCAGGTCGGTGCCGTCGATCTCGGCGTTGGCGGCCGGAATGTCCTTCAGCGCCTGCACGCAGGCCTTGGTGAAGAAACCCATAAATCCCAGTTTGCTGCCGTGCTTCTTCTCGAACACGTCCTTGTACTGGGACCGCATCGCCATGATGTGGCTCATGTCGACCTCGTTGAAGGTCGTCAGCATCGCCGCGGTGTTCTGGACGTCCTTGAGGCGGCGCGCGATGGTCTGGCGCAGCCGCGTCATCTTGATGCGCTCTTCGCGGGCGGCATCGTCGGCGGGCGAGGGTGCGCGGACCTGCACCGCCGCGGCGGGCTGATTGATCGGTGTCGGCGCGGAGGCGGCCTTCTCGATCGCGGCCAGCATGTCGCCTTTTGTCACCCGCCCGTCCTTGCCGGAGCCGGGGACGGTTGCCGCGTCGATGCCGGTTTCGGCGGATATCTTGCGTACCGACGGCGCCAGCGGCGCGTCGGACGGCGCTGCCTTCGCAACCGGCGCGGGTGCGGCGGCGGGAGGCGGCGGCGCCTTGGCCGGCGCAGCGGCCGGTTTGGCGGCGGCTCCCGCCGCACTTTCATTGATCTGCCCGAGCAGCGCGCCGACCGCGACGGTTTCGCCATCCTTGGCGATGATGTCGCCAAGCGTGCCGGCGGAAGGGGCCGGGACCTCGATGGTGACCTTGTCGGTCTCGAGCTCGACCAGCGGCTCATCGACCGCGACGGCGTCGCCGGCCTTCTTGAACCAACGGCCGATGGTGGCTTCGGTCACGGATTCGCCGAGCGTCGGCACGCGAATTTCAGTCATGATCTGTGTCCTCAAATGCCCTCTGTGGTCATCGTCCGCGAAGGCGGATGATCCGGTAATCCGTGACGATCGTGATAAAAAGAACGGCGCGGGTTACCGGATGCCCCGCTCTCGCGGGGCATGACGCGTGATGGATTCCTAGTTCAGCGCCTCGTCCAGTAGCGCCTTGAGCTGTGCCAGGTGCTTCGACATCAAACCGGTCGCGGTTGCCGCCGACGCCGCGCGCCCGGCGTAACGCGGCCGCTTGTGCGGCGCGTTGACCTGGTTCAGCACCCATTCGAGATACGGCTCGATGAAGTGCCACGCGCCCATATTGCGCGGCTCTTCCTGGCACCAGACCAGCTCGGCATTCTTGAAGCGGGTGAACTCCGCCACCAGCGCCTTGAGCGGCACCGGGTAAAGCTGCTCGACCCGCATTAGATAGATATCATCAATGCCGCGCTTCTCGCGCTCCTCGTAAAGGTCGTAATAGACCTTGCCCGAGCACAGCACGATGCGGCGGATCTTGTCGTCGGCCACCAGCTTGGTCTTCTCGTCCGGCAGCATCTGGGCGTCATCGTAGAGAATGCGATGGAACGTGGTGTCCCTGCCCAGTTCGTCGAGCCGCGAGACCGCGCGCTTGTGCCGCAGCAGCGACTTCGGCGTCATCAGAATCAGCGGCTTGCGGATTTCGCGATGCAGCTGACGCCGCAACGCGTGGAAGTAATTGGCGGGCGTGGTGGGATAGACCACCTGCATGTTGTCTTCGGCGCACATCTGCAGAAAACGTTCGAGCCGCGCCGAGGAATGCTCCGGTCCCTGCCCCTCATAGCCATGTGGCAGCAGGCAGACGAGCCCGGACATGCGCAGCCATTTGCGCTCGCCCGAGGAGATGAACTGGTCGAACAACACCTGCGCGCCATTGGCGAAGTCGCCGAACTGCGCTTCCCACATCGCCAGCGCATTCGGTTCCGCCAGCGAGTAGCCATACTCGAAACCGAGCACGGCCTCTTCGGACAACAATGAGTTGATGACTTCGAAGTGGCCCTGATCGCCGCCCAGATGATTGAACGGCGTGTAGCGGCTCTCGTCTTCCTGATCGATCAGCACCGAATGGCGCTGCGAGAACGTGCCGCGCTCGGAGTCCTGTCCGGACAGCCGCACGTGATGACCTTCCTTCAGCAATGTGCAGTACGCCAGCGCCTCGCCGGTCGACCAGTCGATACCGACGCCGCTGTCGATTGCTTTCGCCCGGTTATCGAGGAACCGCTGGATGGTGCGATGAACCCGGAATCCGTCCGGCACCTTGGTGATCTTGTGGCCGATATCCTTCAGGACCGCGACATCGACACCGGTGATGCCGCGGCGCGCATCTTCCTCCTGATCGGCCGATTTGAAGCCGGCCCATTTGCCGTCGAGCCAGTCGGCCTTGTTGGGCTTGTAGCCGGAGCCCGCCTCGAGCTCGGCATCGAGCCGCGCCCGCCAGTCGGCCTTGGCCTTGTCCACTTCGCCCTGGGTCATCACGCCTTCGGCGACCAATCGCTTGGCATAAATCTCAAGCGTACTCGGATGCGAGGCGATCCGCTTGTACATCACCGGCTGGGTGAACGCCGGCTCGTCGCCCTCGTTATGGCCATGCCGGCGATAGCAGAACATGTCGATGACGACGGGCTTGTGGAATTTCTGCCGGAACTCGATCGCGACCTTGGCCGCGAACACCACGGCTTCCGGATCGTCGCCGTTCACATGGAAGATCGGCGCGTCGATCATCTTCGCCACGTCGGACGGGTAGGGCGAGGAGCGCGAATAGCGCGGATAGGTGGTGAAGCCGATCTGGTTATTGACGATGAAGTGCAGCGAGCCGCCGGTGCGATAACCCTTCAGGTCGGACAGCCCAAAGCATTCCGCGACCACGCCTTGCCCTGCGAACGCCGCGTCGCCATGCATCAGCAGCGGCAGCACCGAAATCCGCATATCCGGCGGATCGCCGTGCTGGTCCTGCTTGGCGCGCACCTTGCCGAGCACCACCGGATCGACGATTTCCAGATGCGAGGGGTTGGCGGTCAGCGACAGATGGATCTTGTTGTTGTCGAATTCGCGGTCCGACGATGCGCCCAGATGATATTTGACGTCGCCGGAACCTTCGACCGCGTCGGGATTGGCCGACCCGCCCTTGAATTCGTGAAACAGCGCGCGATGCGGCTTGCCCATCACCTGCGTCAGCACGTTGAGGCGGCCGCGATGCGGCATGCCGACGACGATCTCCTTCACGCCGAGATTGCCGCCGCGCTTGATGATCTGCTCCAGCGCCGGGATCAGCGATTCCGCGCCGTCGAGCCCGAAACGCTTGGTGCCGGTGAACTTGGTATCGCAGAATTTCTCGAAGCCTTCGGCTTCGACCAGCTTGTTGAGGATCGCGCGCCTGCCCTCGCGGGTGAAGCTGATTTCCTTGTCCGGCCCCTCGATGCGCTCCTGGATCCAGGCCTTCTGCGCGGCGTTGGTGATGTGCATGAACTCGACGCCGAGCGTCTGGCAGTAGGTGCGTTCGCAGATCGCCACGATTTCGTGCAGCGTGCCGTATTCGAGGCCGAGCACATGGTCGAGGAAGATTTTTCGATCGAAATCGGCCTCGGTGAAGCCGTAGGAGCGCGGGTCGAGTTCTTCGCGGTCGCGCGGCGCCTCGATTCCGAGCGGATCGAGGTTGGCGTGGAAATGGCCGCGCATGCGGTAGGCCCGGATCAGCATCAACGCACGCACGGAGTCGCGCGTGGCCTGATGGATATCGGCCGCCGTCAGCTCGCTTCCCTTGGCCTGCGCCTTGGCCGCGAGCCTGGTGCCGACCGACTTTTCGACTTCGATCCAGTTGCCGTCCAGCGCCGAGGTCAGTTCGTCGCGCGGCGTCGGCGGCCAATTGTCCCGGCCCCAGGACGGTCCCTCGGCGTTCTTGCGGACGTCTGCCGGCGTGTCTTTGAGGCTTTTGAAGAACGCCTGCCACTCGGCGTCGACCGAGGCGGGGTCACTCTCGTAGCGGGCGTAAATGTCGTCGATGTAGGGGGCGTTTGTGCCCTGCAAAAACGAGGAAAGGGCAAAAGCGGCGTTCGCGTCCTGGCGAGACATGGTGGCGTCCTGGTGATTTTTACTTCGCGCATGGAAGACGGCGCGGCGGCTGGTCCGGCAACCGGACCAGCAGGGTAAAGAACCTTTACCCTATTTAAGGCGAATATTCGCGCCGAAAAGAGCCAAGAAATGAATTAGGATTTCAATTTTTCGACAAGGGTCTTTCCGAGCCTCGCAGGCGACGGAGAGACGGTAATTCCGGCCAATTCCATGGCCGCGGACTTGGAGCCGGCGTCGCCCTTGCCGCCCGAAATGATCGCGCCGGCATGACCCATGCGGCGGCCGGGAGGGGCCGTGACGCCGGCGATGAAGCCGACCATCGGCTTCTTGCGGCCGCGCTTGGCCTCGTCTTTCAGGAATTGGGCGGCATCTTCCTCGGCCGATCCGCCGATTTCGCCGATCATGACGATCGAAGTCGTCTTGGGATCGGCCAGAAACATCTCCAGCACGTCGATGAATTCGGTGCCCTTGACCGGATCGCCGCCGATGCCGACCGCGGTGGTCTGGCCAAGGCCCTCCTGGGAGGTCTGGAACACCGCTTCATAGGTCAGCGTGCCGGAGCGCGAGACGATGCCGACATCGCCGGGCTTGAAGATATTCGCCGGCATGATGCCGATCTTGCATTCGCCCGCGGTCATGACGCCCGGGCAATTCGGCCCTATCAGGCGTGATTTCGATCCGCTCAGCGACCTTTTGACCCGTACCATGTCGAGTACCGGGATGCCTTCGGTGATGCACACGATCAGCGGAATTTCCGCGTCGATCGCCTCACAGATCGCATCCGCCGCGCCCGGCGGCGGCACATAGATCACAGAGGCATCGGCCCCGGTCTTCTCGCGCGCTTCGGCGACGGTATCGAACACCGGCAGGCCGAGATGCGTCGCACCGCCTTTGCCCGGCGAGGTGCCGCCGACCATCTTGGTGCCGTAAGCGATCGCGGCTTCCGAATGGAAGGTGCCGTTCTTGCCGGTAAAGCCCTGGCAGATGACTTTGGTATTCTTGCCGATCAGGATGGACATGATTGAGGGTGCTTTCGCGAGACGTTCGGTAAGGGGTCAGTGAATCCGCCGGTAGACGCCGGTGAGCACGTCGGCCCACCCTTCCGCATCGGGCGAGAACTGGATTTTCATGGCGTAGCTGTTGTCGTCGATGACTTCGTAGACATGGCGCGCATTGCCGCGCAGCGAGCCGCGCACCAGGACCAGCGATTGGCCGGTCCAGCCGCCGGAGGCCGGCGACGGCGGGTAGTAGCCGAGCGAATCATGCCAGAACAATTTGTAGAGCCGGTCCTCGCGGTCATAGGTGAACACGCCATGGGTGGCGAAGGTTTCCTTGCCGTCGCGGGTCTGGCGCGCATCCTGGATCAGATAAAAGCCGTTGAGATCGATGCGGGCCGCGACATGCGAGGTCGCTGGCCCGCCTTCGGTCCAGCGCGACGGATGCACCATCTCCTCGCCGGCCCACTCGCCCGCGAACACCGCAAGCTTGCGATGCTCCTGCAGCGGCGCCGGTGCGGCGAGATGATCGGCGGGCATCGGCCTACCCTCCCTTGACGGCCTTGACGATCTTCTGCGCGGCGTCGTCGAGGTCATCGGCCGACAGCACGTTGAGGCCGCTCTCGCGGATGATCTTCTTGCCGGCCTCGACGTTGGTGCCCTCGAGCCGCACCACCAGCGGCACCTTGAGGCCGACTTCCTTCACCGCGGCGACCACGCCGTCGGCAATGATGTCGCATTTCATGATGCCGCCGAAGATATTGACCAGAATACCCTTCACGCTGGGATCGGCGGTAATGATCTTGAAGGCGGCCGCGACCTTTTCCTTGCTGGCGCCCCCGCCGACATCGAGGAAGTTCGCCGGCTCCATGCCGTAGAGCTTGATGATGTCCATGGTCGCCATCGCAAGGCCGGCGCCGTTGACCATGCAGCCGATGGTGCCATCGAGCGCGACGTAGTTGAGGTCGTATTTCGAAGCTTCGATTTCCTTGGCGTCTTCCTCGGTCTCGTCACGCAACGCCACCACGTCGGGATGGCGAAACAGCGCGTTGTCGTCGAACGACAACTTGGCGTCGAGGACCCGCAGCTGGCCCTGCTTGGTGACGACCAGCGGGTTGATCTCCAGCATCGCCATGTCCTTGGCGGTGAAGGCCGCATAGAGCTGCGTCACCAGTTTTTCGGCCTGCTTGGCGAGATCGCCGGTCAATTTCAGCGCCTTGGCGACGGTGCGTCCGTGATGGGCCATGATGCCGGTCGCGGGATCGACCGAGAAGGTGACGATCTTCTCAGGGCTGTTGTGCGCGACGTCCTCGATGTTGACGCCGCCCTCGGTGGAAACCACGAACGACACTTCGGAGGTTTCGCGGTTGACCAGGATCGAGAGATAAAACTCCTTGTCGATGTCGGAGCCTTCCTCGATGTAGAGCCGGTTGACCTGTTTGCCGTGCGGCCCGGTCTGCACCGTGACCAGCGTCGCCCCCAGCATCTGCTTGGCAAATTCATTGACCTCGGCGACCGATTTGGCGATGCGGACGCCGCCCTTGTCGCCGGCGCTGGCCTCCTTGAACTTGCCCTTGCCGCGGCCGCCGGCGTGGATCTGGCTTTTCACCACCCAGACCGGACCGGGAAGCGTCTTCGCGGCCACGTCGGCGTCGGCAGCCCGCAGCACCGGCACCCCCCCGGAGATCGCAACCCCGAATTCGTGCAGCAGTGCCTTGGCCTGGTATTCATGGATGTTCATGCAGACGCTCCCCGAATCCTCTTGCGCTTGTATCGGCAAGGATACCCGTTTTGGATTGGTATACCATATGCCACGCCGAGCGCAAATTCCAAAATATTCTGTAATTCCATCGCGTTAGTCGCGTTTCGATTCCAGATTCGCAGTCGACCCCGGCGAATCTGGAAGTCGCCGTGCCGAAGATCGATCGGCCCGGCCCTCAGCCGGCAACTCAGGGAGCGATCAGCGGCCGAGCAGATCGGGCGCGATCTTCTTGCAGGCATCGACCAGACCTTGCACCGCGCCGACCGACTTGTCGAAGGCTTCGCGGTCCTTGCCGGCCAGTTCGATCTCGACAATACGCTCGACGCCCTTCGATCCGATCACGACGGGCACGCCGACATACATGTCCTTCACGCCGTATTCGCCGTTGAGGTAGGCCGCGCAGGGCATCACGCGCTTCTTGTCCCTGAGATAGCTCTCGGCCATCGCGATCGCGGAAGCCGCCGGCGCATAGAACGCCGAGCCGGTCTTCAGGAGGTTGACGATCTCGGCCCCGCCATTGCGGGTGCGGTCGACGATCTCGTCGATCCGGGCCTGCGAGGTCCATCCCATCTTGACGAGATCGGGCAGCGGAATGCCGGCCACCGTCGAATATCGCACCAGCGGCACCATGGTGTCGCCATGGCCGCCCAGCACGAAGGCGGTGACATCCTCGACCGAGACATTGAATTCGTCGGCGAGGAAATAGCGGAAGCGCGAGGAATCCAGCACGCCCGCCATGCCCACCACCTTCTTGTGCGGCATGCCGGAAGCCTTCTGCAGCGCCCACACCATGGCGTCGAGCGGGTTGGTGATGCAGATGACGAAGGCGTCGGGGGCGTATTTCTTGATGCCGGCGCCGACCTGCTCCATCACCTTGAGATTGATGCTCAGGAGATCATCGCGGCTCATGCCGGGCTTGCGCGGCACGCCGGCGGTGACGATGCAGACCTTGGCATTGTCGAGCGCCTCGTAGGAGTTGGCGCCGGTGAAATGCGCGTCGAACCCGTCAACGGGCGAAGACTGCGCGATATCGAGCGATTTTCCCTGCGGCACGCCCTCCGCGATGTCGAACATCACGACGTCGCCCAGTTCCTTCAGGCCGATGAGGTGGGCCAGCGTTCCGCCGATCTGGCCGGAGCCAATCAAAGCAATTTTGTCGCGCGCCATGGGAAATCTGTCCTTTGAACGTACGGAGGTGGATCGAAGAAAGATTGACTGGCTGGTTATCCCTTTCGCCCGACCCGTTCAAGCCGGGGCATGCTCAATTGTCGGTCTTGCCTGGATTTCGATCAGACCTACAACTTTCGTCATTCCGGGCGCGGGCGCTTTGCGAGCGAAACCGGAATGACGTGCTAGGTCTCGACCAACCCTGTGCTGCTGCCGCTGGCCGCGGAATCCTTGTGTCCGTGCGGCAGCGCCAGATAGGATTCCGAACTCATCTCGATCAGCCGCGACGAGGTCCGCTTGAATTCGTTCGCCTCATTGCCTTCGCTCGCGAGATATAACGACAGCGGATCAGCTTCGGCCGAGGCCATCAGCTTCACGCCATTGTCATACAGGGTGTCGATCAGCGTAATGAACCGCTTGGCGGCGTTGCGCATCGGCATAGTCCATCACGGGAATGCGGTCGATCATGAGGGTGTGGTAGTCGTGGGCCAGCCGCAGGTAGTCGGAGGCGGCGAGCGGCTTTTCGCAGATATCCGCGAAGGAAAATCGCGCGACGCCATGCGCCGAACACGGCACATGCAGGACGCGGCCCTTGATCGAGATATCGCGCGGCCTGCAGGGCGCATTGCCGGTCATGCTGACCCAGGCCTTGTCGAGCGCGGCGTCGGCGCCGGCGTCGGCCGGCACCAGCCACATTTTCACGCCCACAAGCTTTTCCAGCCGGAAATCGGTCCGCGCCTCGAGCCGCAGCACGTCCATATGCTCCGATATCTGCGCGATGAAAGGCAGAAACAGCGCCCGGTTCAGGCCTCCTTTGTAGAGCTCGTCGGGCGCAACGTTGGAGGTCGCGACCACCACGGTACCGAGATCGAACAGCTTGGCGAACAGCCGTCCCAGGATCATCGCGTCGGCGATGTCGGTGACGTGGAATTCGTCAAAACACAACAGCCAGACCTGATCGAAAATCGAAGCGGCGGTGAGTGCGATCACGTCGCCGTCGGCGATCTCGCCGCGCGCGATGTTCTGGCGGAAGCCGTAGATCCGCTCATGCACCTCGGCCATGAATTCGTGGAAGTGCGCACGGCGCTTGTGCTCGACCGCGCTGTGCTGAAAAAACAGGTCCATCAGCATGGTCTTGCCGCGCCCGACGTCGCCGTGAACATAGAGGCCGCGCGGCGGCGCATCGTCCTTGTCGGCGAACAGGCGGCCGAGCAGGCCCTGCTTGCGCAGCGGCTTGTAGCGCGCGAGCCGTTGGTCGAGGTCGGCGAAGGCTTCCGCGACCTCTTCCTGCGCGGCATCGGGCTCGATCGCGCCGGAGGAGACGAGAGCCTGATAATGGGCGCGGAACGATGCGGGCGGGGGAGACAGCATGACCCCCTCTTACGGCCCCAAGCTTAAGAAAATTGCAAGCCGTGAATTGGTGCAGGGGGCTATGCGCGGCCAGTTGCCGACCCGGAGAAGACCGCCTTCCCTGCGCAAGCAGGGATCGCAGTACGCCGGGGCCACTCGGGTTTGCGCGCTCAGCTCTGGAATGCCGAGTCACCCGGTCAAGCCGGTGACGACGGCATGGTGGGCAAGCGCGTGCTTCACGCGCTCAGCGCGTAGGAATCCTCCACCACATAGGGTCCGCCGCCGGTCGAGGCACGCGAGGAAAACAGCACGAAGCGCGAGGCCGTGAACACCCGGGTCGGGAAATAGCCGCGCACCGACAGATAGTCCGCAACGTCCTGGGTGGAGGCGTCGCGGAGCCTTGCCAGGGTCACATGGGGGGTGAATTTGCGGCCCTCCGGATCGAGCCCGATGCGCTGCATCAGCCGCTCGAGCTCGGCCTGCAGTTCGATCAACGGCCGGCTCGGCACCACCTGGGCCACCACCGCGCGCGGCTTCTTTCCGCCGAAGCTGGAGAGGCCCTGCACGGCAACCTCGAACGGCTTGCGGTTGACCCGGAACAGCAGCGAGGCGATTTCGTTGGCCGCGATACCGTCGATATCGCCGATAAAGCGCAAGGTGACGTGATAATTTTCGGGGTCGATCCAGCGCGCGCCCGGCAGGCCGCCACGCAAAGAGGAAAGGGTCTGGCCGATCTCGGCCGGAATTTCCAGTCCAGTAAACAAACGCGGCATCGCAAGACTCCCGATGCTGGGGCGTGATCCCGAAAAGTGGACACCGGTTTCTCGGGAACGATCACGCCCTGTAACAAAGTCCGGTAACGAATCACCGATCGTTATTTTCTACCGTAGTTATGTGACTCTGCGAAGCATTCGGCGTGCCGCTCCGGGAAAACTACGGTGTTAGGGTTATCGCTGCCCGCTTTTCAGCTGCGTTGCCCGGATATCGCGCCGAGAAATGCCTCCACGGTGGGCAGGATGTTTTTGACGATCACCTCGACGCCCTCCGCCGTCGGATGCATGCCGTCCGCCTGATTGAGCCTGGCGTCGCCAACGACACCCTCAAGGAAGAACGGATACAATGCCACCCCAAGGGACTTGGCGAGGTCCGGATAGATCGTATTGAAACGGGCCGAATAATCACTGCCGTTATTCGGCGGCGCGAGCATCCCGCACAACAGAACCGCAATTCCGCGTGCCTTCAGCCGCGTCACGATATCGGCCAAAGCCGCACGGGTGATCGCGGGATCGGTGCCGCGCAAGGCATCGTTGGCGCCAAGCTCGACGACGACGGCCTGGGTCCCCTCGGGCACCGACCAATCGAGCCGGTCACGGCCGCCCGAACTGGTGTCGCCGGAAACCCCGGCGTTCGTCATCTCAACCTCTATCCCTTTGACCTTCAATGCTTTTTGTAACCTCTCCGGAAACGCGTCGGAACCCGAAAGACCAAACCCCGCACTCAGCGAATCACCCAGCACGACCATCTTGATCGGTTTGGCCTCGACCGCCGCCGAGGTCTGGGCAAAGGCCGGTTCCACCCCCATCAGCGCCAGCCCCAACACGAGCATGTGCACGAACATCCGCGACAGCCCCTCGACCGCGCCGCCGGAAGTGCCATATGACCGAACCATGGACAGTCTCATCGAACCCTCATCGTTGGCCGGCACTGAACCGGACACCATTTCCATCTCGAACGTCAATCTCTCGCTCGGCGCGGGCCCGGCACGCGTCCATATCCTGAAAGATATCAGCCTTAGTGTGGCACCGGGCGAAGCGATCGGCCTGATCGGGCCGTCAGGCTCGGGGAAATCCACGCTTCTGATGGTGATGGCTGGACTGGAGCGTCCTGACAGCGGAGAGGTGGTGGTCAACGGTACCCCTTTCAATGCCCTCGACGAGGACGCGCTGGCGCGCTTTCGCGGTCGCCAGGTCGGCATCGTATTCCAGTCGTTTCACCTGATTCCGACCATGACGGCGCTGGAAAACGTTGCGGTGCCGCTGGAACTCGCCGGCAATCCCGATGCGGCGCGGCGCGCGGCGGAAGAATTGAGATCGGTCGGTCTTGGCGACCGGCTGCATCATTATCCCACGCAATTATCCGGCGGCGAGCAGCAGCGCGTCGCATTGGCGCGCGCGCTGGCGCCCGATCCCGCCATTCTGGTCGCCGACGAGCCTACCGGCAATCTCGATGAAGCCACCGGCAAGCAGATCGTCGATTTGCTCTTCACCAAGCATGCCGAGCGCGGCATGACGCTGGTGCTGGTGACCCACGATACGTCGCTGGCGCAGCGTTGCGACCGGGTGGTGCGGCTGCGCTCGGGCCGGATCGACGGACAGGTGGCGGAACGCGAAGCCGCTTCATGACGACGGTTTCCGAACCCATGGCCGGCGGCCGCGCCGCGTCGCTTCCCCTGCGCTATGCGCTACGCGAATTGCGCGGCGGCTTGCGCGGCTTCTACGTCTTCATCGCCTGCATCGCTCTCGGCGTCATGGCGATCGCCGGCGTCGGCTCGGTGGCGGCCAGCCTCAGCGAGGGACTGGCGCGCGAGGGCCGCACGCTGCTCGGCGGCGACGTCGCCTTCTCCCTGTTCCAGCGCGAGGCCAAACCCGATGAAGTCGCGTTTCTCCGTTCGCGCGGCGAAGTTTCCGTCACGGCGACGCTGCGCGGCATGGCGCGCACCGGCGACGGCCGGCTTGCGCTGGTCGAGATCAAGGCCGTGGACGGCACCTACCCGATGCTCGGTGAGGTCGCGCTCGACCCGAAACTGCCGGTGGCGGATGTGCTGGCCGAGCGCGACGGGCTGTTCGGCGCGGCGGTCGATCAGACCTTGCTGGCGCGGCTCGATCTCAAGGTAGGCGACCGCGTCAGCATCGGCAGCGCGACGTTTCAAATTCGCAGCGTCGTCAGCGCCGAGCCGGACAAGCTCGCCGGCGGTCTCGGCTTCGGGCCGCGCTTCCTGGCCAGCGAAGCCGCCCTTCGCGCCACTCAGCTGTTGCAGCCCGGCAGCCTGGTGCGCTGGATCTATCGGGTAAGGCTGCCGGACAACTCGGCCAGCGATCGCGCCGCCACCGTGCTGGCCGACGATGCGAGGAGCGCACTGCCGCAAGCCGGCTGGGAAATCCGCACCCGCGACAGCGCCTCGCCGCAACTCGAGCGCACCATCAGCCGCTTTACCCAGTTTCTCACTTTGGTCGGCCTTGCCGCGCTTTTGGTCGGCGGCGTCGGCGTCGCCAATGCCGTCAAGAGCCATATCGACCGCCGCCGCGATGTCATCGCCGCGTTCAAGGCGCTGGGCGCCACCGGCCGCGACGTCTTTGCGATCTACCTCACCCAGGTGATCGTACTCGCCGTGATCGGCTCGGTGATCGGTCTTGCCGCCGGGGCGGCGCTGCCGTTCGTCATCGTCGATGTGTTCGGCAAATTGTTGCCGCTGCCGGTGGTGCCGGCGCTGCATGTCGATCAACTCGCGCTGTCATTCGTCTATGGCCTTTTGACCGCGCTCGCGTTCGGGCTGTGGCCGCTGGGCCGCGTGCATGACGTGCCGGTGGCGGCGCTGTTTCGCGAAGCGGTGACCAGCCCGTGGCATCGCCCGCGCTGGCGCTACCTCGCCTTGATGGCCGCGGTGATCGCGCTCCTGGTCGTGGTCGTGATCGGGCTCGCCTATGACAAGCGCGTCGCCACCGTGTTCGTGGTATCCTCGATCGCCGTATTCGCGCTGTTGCGCGGCATCGCCGCCGGCTTGATGGCGCTGGCGCGCCGCCTGCCCCGGACGCGCGTCACCATGCTGCGTCTTGCCATCGCCAATATCTACCGGCCCGGCGCATTGACGCCCTCGGTGGTGATGTCACTCGGTCTTGGTCTGACCGTGCTGGTCACGATCACGCAAATCGACGGCAATCTGCGGCGGCAATTCCTGGCGGCGCTGCCGGACCGCGCGCCGTCGTTCTATTTCATCGATATTCCCGCCACCGAAGCCGAGCGCTTCAGCGCCTTCCTGAAACAGACCGCGCCGCAATCGACGGTCGAGGACGTGCCGATGCTGCGCGGCCGCATCGTCGCTGCGCGCGGCGTCAGGGCGGAAGACCTCAAACCCTCGACTGACAGCGAATGGGTGCTGCAGAGCGACCGCGGCCTCACCGCGACCGGCGAAATCCCCAAGGGCTCGAAAATCGTCGAAGGCCAATGGTGGGGCCCGGACTATGACGGGCCGCCGTTGATCTCGATCGAGAAGAAGATCGCCGACGGGCTCAGGCTCAAACTCGGCGACGAGATCGTCGTCAACGTGCTCGGTCGCGACATCCCGGCAACAATTGGAAACATGCGCACCGTCGACTGGCAGGGCCTCGGCATCAATTTCGTGCTGGTATTCTCGCCCAACGCCTTCAAGGGCGCGCCGCATACCCATATCGCGACCTTGACCGAGACCCACCCGGATGCCGCCGGCGACGCCCAAATCATCCGGTCGGTGGCCGACGCGTTTCCGATGGTCACCAGCGTGCGGGTGCGTGAGGCGCTGGAAACCATCGGCACCGTCGTCACCAACCTGGTGCTGGCGATCCGCGGCGCCAGTGCGGTCACGCTGATTTCGGCGGTTCTGGTGCTGGGCGGAGCGCTTGCCGCCGGCCATCGCCACCGCGTCTACGACGCGGTGATCCTCAAGACGCTCGGCGCGACAAGGGCGCGACTGCTCGGGGCCTACGCGCTGGAATATCTGATGATCGGCTTTGCCACCGCGGTTTTCGGTGTCATCGCCGGCTCGGTGGCGGCCTGGCTGATCGTAACCCGGCTCATGACCCTGAGCTTCATCTGGCAGGCCGGCAGCGCCGCCGGCGTGGTGGCGGCCGCGCTGGTCGTCACGGTCGGATTGGGGCTCGCCGGAACATTGCTGGCGCTGAACCAGAAGCCGGCCGCGGTGCTGCGAAATTTATAAACTAAATTTTATACAACCGGCGCTGCTTGGGCCCCGGCGCGCGGGCGGGATCGTGTGGCGTAGCGACATTCGGCCGCGCATGGACGCTTGCAGTGGATGTGCTAGTTTCCCAAATATCATCTTGAGCCGGACGCGGTTTCATGACGCAAAATTAATGTCAGGAAAGCGCGGCATCTGGGATAGATTTCTAGCTGGCGCCGCAACCCCCTTGCGCTCCGCCAGACAACCAATGGGAATTCGACCATGTCGGACCTAGACCGCAACTATACCTCTCCTTTCGGCCGGGCCGCCGGGCGGGTTGACGCCGCGACCGTCGACGCCGGTCTGCGCGCCTACATGCTGCGCATCTACAATTACATGAGCATCGGCTTGGCCATCACCGGTCTGGCCGCGCTCGGCGTCTATATGCTGGCGGTGACCGCCGATCCGTCCGGCGCCGCCGCGAAGATCGGCAACGCCTTCCTGACGCCGTTCGGCTACGCGATGTTCGTGAGCCCGCTGAAATGGCTGTTCATCCTGGCGCCGCTCGCCATGGTGTTCGTGATCTCGGCCGGGATCAACCGTCTCGCTCCGGCGACCGCCCAGATGCTGTTCTGGGTGTTTTCGGCGCTGATGGGGATTTCGCTGTCCTCGATCTTCCTGGTGTATACCCACACCTCGATCGTGCGGGTGTTCTTCATCACCGCGGCCACCTTCGGTGCCCTGAGCCTTTACGGCTATACCACCAAGCGTGACATGACCGGGATGGGGTCGTTCCTGATCATGGGCCTGTTCGGCATCATCATCGCGAGCCTGGTCAATCTGTTCCTCGCCAGCTCGATGCTGCAGTTCGTGGTGTCCGTGGTCGGCGTGCTGGTATTCGCGGGCCTCACCGCCTGGGACACCCAGCGGCTGAAGAACGACTACATCTACGGCTATGCCCGGCAGGGCGGTGACGTGGCGGAGCGTGCGGCAATCACCGGCGCCCTGTCGCTCTATTTGAACTTCATCAACCTGTTCACGCTGCTGCTGCAATTGCTCGGTCAGCGCGACTGACCGCTTTCGCTTGAAGCAGACCATTCCAAGCCCCGGCCTCGCGGCCGGGGCTTTTCTTTTGCGGTGGGTAAAATAATCTGTGCGCCATGCCGTCACTTGAAATCAGGCCCGCAACCGCCGCCGACCTGCCCTCCATCGCCGATATCTACGCGCATGCCGTCCTCTTCGGCACCGCGACGTTCGAGCTGATCCCGCCGGATCTCGCCGAGATGACGCGGCGCTTCACGAACCCTGGTAGACGGCGGCTTCCCCTATTTCGTCGCAACCCTCGGGGACAACGTCGTCGGCTACGCCTATGCGGGCGCCTACCGGCCGCGACCGGCCTACCGGTTCACCGTGGAGAATTCGGTCTATCTGCAGCCAGCCATCCACCGGCGCGGGATCGGCCAGCAATTGCTGCAACGGCTGATCGGCGAATGCGAGGCGCGCGGCTATCGCCAGATGATCGCGGTAATCGGCAATTCCGCCAATGCCGCATCGGTCGGGGTCCATTCAAGGTGCGGATTTCAGATGATCGGGACCCACCCGAATGTCGGCTTCAAGTTCGGCCGCTGGCTCGACACCGTGATGATGCAGCGCGCGCTCGGCGAGGGGGCGGCCACCGTGCCGGTGAGCGACCCGGGCTGACTTGCCCCTCCTTCCGGATGAGGCGACGTGGCGCGGCCAGAGCGTTTTCAAGCGACGTGGATACCGGTTCGCGTCAAGAAAACGCGTCAGATCAGGATTTAGAGCCCCGTTTCGATTAATCGACACGGTAAGGGCTTCTAGACCACCGCCAGCTTGCGGTCGATCACCAGCAGCACACGATCCAGTTCATGGCCGCGGCGCAGGATCAGTCCGCTCGCCGAGATCACGCTGTAGATTCCCTGCTTGCGCGCCAATCGAGGATCCTTCTCGATGCGATAGATCGGCACTTCGGAAGCGCGGCGGAATACCGAGAACACTGCACGGTCGCGCAGAAAATCGATGGCATAATCGCGCCACTCGCCGTCGGCGACCATGCGTCCGTACAGATTCAGGATGCGATTGAGTTCGAGACGATTGAACGTCACCCGGCTTGGCAAGGCACCCGCAGCGACGTTGCGCGCCGCTGCGCGGGCCTCGCTTGGGTCGGGTTCCTCCGACATCGAACTCATGGCGCATCTCCTGTCATCGTGACGACATGATTGCGCCGACTGACCTCCGCTGCAAGAGGGGGCCATGACGGCAGTCTCTCGAATTCGTCCGCGACCGAAAACCCCCCGGACCAGGAGAAACAGGCCGTCACAGGATCGTTAGCGGAATCATAATACCGCCCAACTTCCGCCCAGCGACCGCCCTGCTGGATTGCGAAAAGAAAATCTCTGCGTTGGCCCGGTCCTTTCGACACCGGATTCCTCAGCCCCCAGCCCCCCGGGGTCGTCGGGATCGGGCCTGTTCGCAGAGTAGTTTATCCCCATACTGGGCCAACGCGAGTTGGTCCTTTTTCTTTTCGGCCGACATGCCGTTGACAGGCGCCTTGCTTTTTCATCCGGCACAGGGTGCGGTATCGCATCTCCGCAAAAGCCGGCCGCCGATCTTCAGACACACGCCGGCTATCAGGCCTATCTGGATGGCGTCGGCAAATTAGTCATGACGAAGCAATAGCCGCGCCCGCCAGGCGAAAGCCTGCAGCCAACCCGCAGTGGGCAGCGTCCGCGCAACGACCCGCGCGAGAGATAAATTCTTAGTGAAGCGACGTATACGCCGCGCCCAGCATCGGGCCCGGCCTGTCGCGGCTGCCGTCCTGGATATAGACGGCGGCGGCATCGATGCCCTCGCGGGAAATGTTTTCCAGCGGCACGGTCCAGCTGCCGGCATTGCCGTTCCAGTCGCCGACCTTCAGCACGTTGCGCACCACGTTGTGGTAGGTGATTTCACGGCCGCGATTCTCGCCCCGCCCGATCGATATCGGCACCGCTTTCGAGATCGAACAGATCCATATTTCGCCATGCATCGCGGCCGGGCCCTTGTTGGAGGCCGCCACCGACACCGTAATCTGCTTCCCCGCCAGCGTCATGGAAACCGGCACCGACATCACGCCATCGGCCTTCTTGGTATTGCCGATCGCGCTTTCGATGCCGGCCCGGTCGCTGCCGATCACGTGGGCGGCACCATTCACCACCACCTGCGGCGTGTAGACGTCGCGATCGCCGCGCATCTGCGAATAGGCTTTCTGACGGGCACTGAAGCGCGCATCCGCCAGCGTGTCCTTCCAGCCGAGGTAGTCCCAGTAATCGATCGGCATGCTCAGCGCGATCACCGAAGGATCCTTGGCCAGTTCGCCGATGATCTTGTCGGCGGGCGGGCATGACGAGCATCCCTGCGAGGTGAAGAGCTCCACCACCGCGCGGGGTTCGGCGAGGGCGGGTCGGATAATCGCTACAATCGCGCAGACGCCAAGCGCCCCTGACCACCGCGAAATGCAATTATAGGCCACCATCGCTGTCATACCAGGAACCAGGAATTTCCCCGCCGCAACTGTCCGCACATCAGGCCGTTAACCATGCGGCCTATCGGCCGCCCGCCCTCCGAGCAAGAGAAGGCGGCCTTTCTTAGGCCGCCTTCACTTGCCTCGCTACTCACTTCGCAGTGAGCCATCGATCACGATCACGCGGCGAGCTTGCGCAGCACGTAATGCAAGATGCCGCCGTTTCGATAATAATCGAGCTCGTCAAGCGTATCGATCCTGCACAACAGCGAGACGCGCTGCAACGAACCGTTGCCCGAAACGATTTCCGCGGTGAGCTTCTGCCGCGGTTTCAGGTCGCCCTGCAACCCCCGTATAGTTACGGTCTCATCGCCCTTCAGCCCGATCGACTGCCAGGACGCCCCGTCCTCGAAGGTCAGCGGCAGCACGCCCATGCCGACGAGATTGGAGCGGTGGATGCGCTCGAAGCTCTGGCAAATCACGGCGCGCACGCCGAGCAGCCGGGTTCCCTTCGCGGCCCAGTCCCGCGAGGAACCGTTGCCGTATTCGGCGCCGGCGAACACCACCAGCGGCACTTTCTCGGCCTGATATTTCATCGCGGCGTCGTAGATCGACATCTGCTCGCCGTCGGGCCAGTGCTTGGTCAGGCCGCCTTCGGGGATGTTGCCGTCGGCGCCCTTCAGCATGAAGTTCTTGATCCGGATATTGGCGAAGGTGCCGCGCATCATGATCTCATGATTGCCGCGCCGCGTGCCGTACTGGTTGAAGTCGGCCGGACGCACCTGATGTTCCGAGAGATATTTTCCGGCAGGCGACGTCAGCTTGATCGCGCCGGCCGGCGAGATGTGGTCGGTGGTGATCTTGTCGCCGAACATCGCCAGAATCCGCGCATCGACGACATCGACGATCGGTTCCGGCTCTTTCTTCATGCCTTCGAAATAGGGCGGGTTCTGCACATAGGTCGAGCTCATGTTCCAGCGATAGGTCTCGCTCTCGACGGTCTTGATCTTGCGCCAGTTGGTGTCGCCCTTGAACACGTCCGCGTAGCGCTTCTTGAAGATCGTCGCGGTCACGTATTTCTTCATGTAGGCGTTGATCTCTTTGGTCGTCGGCCAGATATCCTTCAGATATACCGGCTTGCCGTCCTTGCCGGTGGCGATCGGTTCGACCGAAAGATCCTTGGTGACCGTGCCGGCCAGCGCGTAAGCGACGACCAGAGGCGGCGATGCGAGATAGTTGGCCTGCACGTCCGGGCTGACGCGGCCTTCGAAATTCCTGTTACCGGAAAGCACGGCGGCGGCGATGATGCCGTTGTCGTTGATCGACTTCGAAATCTCCTCCGGCAGCGGGCCGGAATTGCCGATGCAGGTGGTGCAGCCGAAGCCGATCAGATTGAAGCCGACCTTGTCGAGGTCGAGCTGCAGTCCGGAGTTGGAAAGATATTCCGCAACCACCTGGCTGCCCGGCGCCAGCGAGGTCTTGACCCAGGGCTTTGCGGTCAGGCCTTTGGCGGCGGCGTTGCGGGCCAGCAGGCCCGCGCCGATCAGCACGCTCGGATTCGAGGTATTGGTGCAGGAGGTGATCGCCGCGATCACCACGTCGCCATGGCCGAGATCGAAATTGCGGTTTTCCACCGCGTAGCGCTTCGATGCATCGGCGGCCTTCTTGTATTCGCTGACCATCGCGGCGGCGAAACCTTCGGCCACGGCGGGCAACGCAACGCGGCCCTCGGGACGCTTCGGTCCGGCCATCGACGGCACCACGTCGGCAAGATCGAGCGTCAGCGTCGTCGTGAACACCGGGTCGGCCGACTTCGCGGTGCGGAACAGGCCCTGCGCCTTGGCATAGGCCGATACCAGCGCGACGCGGTCGGCCTTGCGGCCGGAGGTCTTGAGATAATCGATGGTCGCGGCGTCGACCGGGAAGAAGCCGCAGGTCGCGCCATATTCCGGCGCCATGTTGCCGATGGTCGCCTTGTCCGCGACCGAGAGGTGATCGAGACCGGGACCGAAAAATTCCACGAATTTTCCGACCACGCCCTGCTTGCGCAACATCTGCGTCACCGTCAGCACCAGGTCGGTCGCGGTAACGCCTTCCTTGAGCTGGCCCTTGAGCTTGAAGCCGACCACTTCCGGCAGCAGCATCGACAATGGCTGGCCCAGCATGCAGGCTTCCGCCTCGATGCCGCCGACGCCCCAGCCGAGCACGGCAAGGCCGTTGACCATGGTGGTGTGCGAATCGGTGCCGACAAGCAAATCCGGATACGCGACCTCGAAGGTGCCGGTCTTCTTGCCGACCGTCATCTTCTCCTTCCTGGTCCAGACCGTCTGGGCGAGATATTCGAGATTGACCTGGTGGCAGATGCCGGTGCCGGGCGGCACCACGGAGAAGTTCGAAAACGCCTTCTGGCCCCACTTCAGGAATTCGTAGCGTTCCTGATTTTGCTTGTATTCCTCGACCACATTCTTGCCGAACGCCTTGTTGTCTCCGAAGAAGTTCACGATCACCGAGTGGTCGATGACGAGATCGACCGGCACCAGCGGGTTGATCTTCTCGGCGTCGCCGCCGAGCGCCTGCATCGCGTTGCGCATCGCCGCCAGATCGACCACCGCGGGCACGCCGGTGAAATCCTGCATCAGCACCCGCGCCGGGCGGAATGCGATTTCATGTTCGAGCGCGCGCTTCTTCAGCCATTTCGAGAAAGCGACGATGTCGTCTTTCTTGACGGTGCGGCCGTCTTCATTGCGCAGCAGGTTTTCCAGCAGCACCTTCATCGAATAGGGGAGTTTGGAGATTCCCTTCAGACCGTTCTTCTCGGCGGCGGGCAGGCTGTAATAGACGTAGGTCTTGCTGCCAACCTTGAGGGGTTTTTGGCATTTGAAGCTGTCGAGCGAGGTCATGTGAGGCAATCCCAATTGTCAGTTATACCCGGAAAGGGTATCATAACACCAGCGAAGAGGCTTGGCCGGTAGCTTGCAGCTGCGGATTATGTGCTGCATCAAGTTCCGGCTTATAGAATCTTTCAAGAAGCACCGCCACACCGACAATCGTGCTGCAGCATTGCACGACCCACAAATTCCGATTCGATACCCAACGTTTCCAGAGGGCTGTGAAAGGACAACATGCGGCTCACGGGAAGCGGCGTCAGGTGCGTGAGGGGCGGGCGGGAAGTTTTTTCCGGTCTTGATTTCGAGGCCGCTTCAGGTGAGGCGCTGGCGATCACCGGCCCCAACGGCGCAGGCAAAACCTCGCTGCTGCGGTTGATCGGCGGCCTGCTGACAATAGCGGGGGGATCGATCAGCCTGGAAGGCGGCGAGAGCGAACTGACCCTGCCCGAGCAAATCCATTATCTCGGCCACCGCGACGCCATCAAACCGGCGTTGAGCGTGTCGGAAAATCTGTGGTTCTGGCGGGATTTTCTCGGCGGCGAGCCGTTCGATCCGGCAGAAATCCTGGTCGTGGTGGGGCTCGATCATGCCGCGGGGTTGCCGGCCGCGTTTCTATCGGCCGGACAGCGGCGGCGGCTCTCGATCGCCCGGTTGCTTGCCATCCGCCGCCCGGTCTGGCTGCTCGACGAGCCGACCAACGCCCTCGACGCGGCCGGGCAGAGCCTGTTCGCAACGCTGATGGGCGAACATCTGTCGCGCGGCGGCCTGATCATCGCCGCGACCCACACGCCCCTGGGGATTACCGCGCGCGAGCTGCGAATCGGGGGCGCATCGTGACCGCACTCGCCGCGCTGATTCGCCGGGACATCAAGATCGCGCTTCGCGTCGGCGGCGGCGCGCTGATCGGCGTGTTGTTCTTTCTCACCGTCGTGGTGTTGATGCCATTCGCGGTCGGGCCCGATCTTGCACTTCTGACACGGCTCGGTCCGGCGATCCTCTGGCTCGGCGCGCTGCTGGCAAGCCTGCTCACCCTCGATCGCCTGTTCATGGCGGACCACGAGGATGGTTCGCTCGATCTGATCGTGATGAGCCGGACGCCGCTGGAACTGACATGCGCGGCGAAAGCGCTGGCGCACTGGCTGGCCGCGGGATTGCCGCTTGTCATCGCAACGCCGGTGCTGGGGTTGCTGCTGAATCTCGACGCCACGGCGACATCGGCGGTCGCGCTGACGCTGCTGGCCGGCACCCCGGCGCTGACATTCACCGGCATGATCGGTGCGGCGCTTGCCGTGACGCTGCATCGCGGCGGACTACTGCTCGCGGTCCTGGTGCTGCCGCTGTCGATTCCGGTGCTGATCTTTGGCGTGGCCGCCTCGGAGGCCGCAATCACCGGGCCCTTGTCGTTCGGAGCGCCGTTTTCGATCCTGTGCGCGCTGTCGCTGGTCAGCTTTGTCGTCGGGCCGTTCGCCGCCGCCGCGAGCCTGCGGCACGGATTGGACTGACCGGGCATGATCCCAAGCAGCGAATTTCCCGCTTTCGGATAAAATCATGCCCGACTTGATGCCGATCAACTCTCGCTGAAAACCTTTATGCTGATTGCCTGGGGCAGTCGCGACCATTAACAGGATGCCATGACGCTGATCGATCTCGCCAACCCGACCCGGTTCCTGTCGCTGACCGCGCGCCTGTTGCCGTGGCTTGCGGCTGCGACCGCGATCCTGCTCGCGATCGGGCTTTACCAATCGGCCATGGCGCCCGACGACTATCAGCAGGGCGCCACCGTGAAGATCATGTTCATCCACGTGCCGAATGCCTGGCTGTCGATGTTCGTGTGGGGCGTGATGAGCCTGGCTGCGCTGGGCACGCTGGTGTGGCGGCATCCGCTGGCGGACGTCGCCGCCAAGGCCGCCGCCCCGATCGGCGCGGCGTTTACGTTTCTCGCGCTGGTGACGGGCTCGCTGTGGGGGCGGCCGATGTGGGGCACCTATTGGGAGTGGGACGCGCGGCTGACCTCGGTGCTGATTCTGTTTCTGATGTATCTCGGCCTGATCGCGCTGTGGCGCGCGGTGGAGGATCCGTCGCGTGCCGCGCGCGCCGCCGCGATCCTGACGCTGGTCGGCGCCATCAATCTGCCCATCATCAAATTCTCGGTGGACTGGTGGAATACGCTGCATCAGCCGGCATCGGTGATGCGGATGGGCGGGCCGGCGCTCGACCGCGCCTTCCTGATTCCGCTGCTGGTGATGGCGGTGGCGTTTTCGCTGCTGTTCCTGACGCTGCATCTGGCGGCGATGCGCAACGAGATCCTGCGCCGCCGGGTGCGTACCTTGCAGATGATGCAAGCCAGCCGGCGTTCGGCGTGAACGCGATGTCGCTCGGCCCCTACGCGCCCTTCATCGTGACGTCCTATTTGCTGGCCACAATGGTCGTGCTGATGCTGATTGCCTGGATCACGGTCGATTACCGCCGCCAGCAGCAACATCTGCGCGAGCTCGAAGCCGGGGGCGTGGTCAGGCGCTCCGGGCGCAGCGCAACGGATATGAGATGAGCGAACTTCGACAGCGAACCTTCGACAACGGGCGCAAGCCAACGAACCCTGCGCTGGCCGATGGCGCTGCCACTGGTTGCGTTCGCGGCGCTGGCCGCGATCTTCTGGTTCCGGCTCGGCAACAGCGATCCGTCGCGGATTCCATCCGCCCTGATCGGCCATCCGGCGCCGCAGACCGCGCTGCCGCCGCTGCCGGGCCTCGCCGATGGCGGCGCGCCGGTACCCGGGCTCGATCCCGCGGTGTTCAAGGGCAAGGTCAGCGTCGTCAACGTCTGGGCGTCGTGGTGCGTGCCGTGCCACGACGAGGCGCCGCTGTTGACCCAGCTTGGCCGCGACAAGCGGCTGCAGATCGTCGGCATCAACTACAAGGATGCCCCCGACAACGCCCGGCGCTTTCTCGGCCGTTACGGCAATCCCTATGGCATTGTCGGCGTCGACGCCAACGGCCGCGCCGCGATCGAGTGGGGGGTCTACGGCGTGCCCGAGACCTTCATCGTCGGGCGCGAAGGCACCATCGTCTACAAGATGGTCGGCCCGGTGACGCCGGAGAATATCGACAGCGTGCTCAGGGTCGAGATCGACAAGGCGCTGAAAGCGGGATCGTTGAGCCCAATCGTGATCGTTACTGCAGGACGCGATGATCCGGAATGACATCTCACCCCTTCGTCACATCCCCCTCCGCCGCCTCGCTGGCCTGCAGCGACACCGGCTCCAGATGATAGCGCTTGATCAGCGGCATCTGCGCGACCGCAAAAGCCATCGTCAGCGGGATCACACCGAACGCCTTGAACGCCACCCAGAAATCGGTGGTCTGGGTGCGCCAGACGACTTCGTTCAGTATCGCCATGGCGACAAAGAACAGCGCCCAGCGCATGGTGAGGACGCGCCAGCCCTGCGGCGTGAGATTGAACATCTGATCGAACATGACCGCGATGAAGGAGCGGCCGAACAGCAGTCCGCCGCCGAGAACGGCGGCGAACAGGCCGTAGATGATGGTGGGCTTGACCTTGATGAAGGTTTCATCGTGCAAGACCAGCGTCAGCGTGCCGAACACGATGACAATGACGCCGGTGACCAGCGCCATCAGCGGCACGTGCCGCGTCACAACATAAGACGCGATCATCGCCGCCACGATGGCCACCATGAAGGCGCCGGTGGCGACGAACAGATGGAACTTGGCGTTCGCCACGAAGAACACCAGGAGCGGACCGAGTTCGGTCGCGAGCTTGAACAGCGGATGTGGCTGGGTCTTGTCCATGCGTCACCTGTTGCTACCGTCATCATCCGCGAAAGCGGATGACCCAGTATTCCGCGCCGTTTCGATTCCCACCGACGGCGCGGCGTACTTGATGCCCCGCCTGCGCGGGGCATGACAAGAAAAATCTAAGACTCAATCCCCGCGATCGCCTGGGCAAAATCCCGTGCGGTGAACGGCGCGAGATCGTCGATGCCCTCGCCGACGCCGATGAAGTGCACCGGCAGTTGGTGTTTTTCCGCCAGCGCCACCAGAATGCCTCCGCGCGCGGTGCCGTCGAGTTTTGTCATCACAAGGCCGGTGACATCAGCGCTACGGTGAAACGCCTCGACCTGCGAGAGCGCATTTTGTCCCACCGTGGCGTCAAGCACCAGCAGCACCGCATGCGGCGCCGAGCCATCGACCTTCTTGATGACCCGAACGACCTTTTCGAGTTCGTTCATCAGTTCCGCCTTGTTCTGCAGGCGGCCGGCGGTATCGACCAGCAGCACGTCGAGCTTGCCCTCGCGCGCCGCCGTCAGCGCATTGAAGGCAAGGCTGGCGGAATCCGAACCCTGTGCGCCCGCGATGACCGGCGATCCGGTGCGTTCGCCCCAGATCTTCAACTGCTCGATCGCGGCGGCGCGAAAGGTGTCGCCGGCGGCCAGCATCACCTTGCGGCCTTCGGCGGAAAGTTTGGACGCGAGCTTGCCGATGGTGGTGGTCTTGCCGGAACCATTGACGCCAACCACGAGAATCACGAACGGCTTTTTTGTCTCATCGATGACGAGCGGTTTCGCCACGCCAACAAGAACCTTTTCGACTTCGGTCGCGACCACCGATTTCACGTCGTCTGCCGAGATCGACTTGTCGTAGCGGCCAACCCCGACGGCCGCGGCGATGCGTGCGGCGACCTCGGTTCCGAGGTCGGCGCGCAGCAGCACGTCCTCGATATCCTCGAGCATCGCGCGGTCGAGCTTGCGCTTGGTGACGAGGTCGGCCACCGCCGCACCGAGCGAACTCGACGTGCGTTTCAGGCCGCCGGACAGCCGCCGCCACCAGCTCAGTTTTGTCGTTTCGGGAGTGGTATCGTTCATGTCGGGGACGTGTTAGCGGTTTCGGGCCATGAGCGAAAGTCTTGACCGATCGATCCAGGTTTCCGAACTGACCGCGGATGAAATCCAGGCCCGCGTGCTCCATCGCGACGGGCTGATGCTGGTGATCGACAAGCCCGCAGGCCTGCCGGTGCATCGCGGACCAAAAGGCGGGGCCAACCTCGAAACCTCGTTCGACGCGCTGCGATTTGGCCTGCCGCGTCCTCCGGTTCTCGCCCATCGGCTCGACCGCGATACGTCAGGCTGCCTCGTGCTGGGACGCCATCGCAAGGCGACGGCGTCGCTCGGCCTGCTGTTCAAGCATGGCAAGATTGCAAAGACCTACTGGGCGGTGGTCGAAGGCGGCCCGGTCGAGAATGAAGGCACCATCGACATGCCGCTCGGCCGCCTCAACGCCGAGCGCGGCTGGTGGCAAAAGCCGGATCCGGAAGGTCAGTCGGCCATCACCAACTGGAAAGTGCTGGGGCGCGGCAGCGGCCTCAGCTGGCTCGCGCTGGAGCCGGTCACCGGCCGCACCCATCAATTGCGCGTGCATTCGGCCGCGATGGGCTGGCCGATCGTCGGCGACAATATTTACGGCAACGGTCCGCGTTTCGGCGAGCCGCGGCTGCATCTGCATTCCCGCGAGATCGTGATCCCGATCTCGAAAAACAAAGATCCGGTGCGCGTGACGGCCCCGGCGCCCGCGCATTTGCAGGAGCGGCTCAGGGCCTGCGGCTGGAACGGGGAGTGAAACTCGTCATTGCGAGCGCAAGCGAAGCAATCCACAAGCCGGTCGCGGAGCAAAAAGCTGGATTGCTTCGTCGCAAGCGCTCCTCGCAATGACGGCCGAAAAAGTGGGCGCCCTTGCAACTCACACCGTCAGCCGCGCGCCATCGCTTCCCTTGACAACAAGCGTCCGCACCGCGCCTTGCCTCTCGCCGCCGATCGCGACCGGCAAGAAATGTTCGGTGCGGCCCTGCGTGGCGCTTTCGATCAAAACCTGGCGCGTCGCGCCGATTTCCGATTCGAGCCGCCGCTGCATGGCGGCCTCCCCAGCCGCGCGCAAGCGTTTCGCCCGTTCGCGAATTTCACCGCCCTTCACTTGCGGCATTCGCGCAGCCGGCGTGCCCGGGCGCGGCGAATAGGGAAACACATGCAGGAATGTCAGGCCGCACGCCTCGACCAAATCCTGCGAGCGGGCGAACATCTCCTCGGTCTCGGTCGGGAAGCCCGCGATGATGTCGGCGCCGAGCGCGATGTCCGGCCGCAGCCGCCGCACCTGGGCGCAGAAATCGATCGCTTCCTGGCGGGAATGCCGCCGTTTCATCCGTTTCAGGATCAGGTCGTCGCCCGACTGCAGCGAAAGATGCAGATGCGGCATCAGACGTTCATCCATCGCGATCACATCGAGCAGATCGCGATCGACCTCGATCGAATCGACCGATGAAATCCGCAACCGCTTCAATTCCGGCACATGCCGCAGGATCTGCTTGGTCAGTTGGCCGAGTTTCGGGGTGCCCGGCAGATCCGCGCCGTAGCTGGTCAAATCAACGCCGGTCAGCACGATCTCGGCGTGGCCGCGCTCGACCAGCGCGCGGACCTGCTCCACGACAGCGCCCATCGGCACCGAGCGCGAATTGCCGCGGCCATAGGGTATGATGCAGAAGGTGCAGCGGTGATCGCAACCGTTCTGCACCTGCACGAACACCCGCGGCAGGCCCTTTTGAAATCCCTCCAGAAGGTGCGGCGCCATCTCGCCGACCGCCATGATGTCGGCGACCGCGATCTTTTCACCTGCCGCGACGCCGAACTTCGCGAGCGAGTCGAGCGCCGCGCGCGTCTGGCGCCAGCTTTCAGCCTGCATCTTGTCGGCATTGCCGACGACCCGATCGACCTCGGCCATCTCGGCGAACATTTCCGGCTGAATCTGCGCCGCGCAGCCGGTCACCACGATCCGGCACGATGGCCGCTCGCGCTTCAAGCCGGCGGATCGACTGCCGCGCCTGTGCGACAGCCTCGCCGGTGACCGCGCAACTGTTGATGACGATGGTCTCGGTGAGCCCGGCGCGCTCGGCCTCGACGCGAACCACCTCGGATTCAAAGGCGTTGAGGCGGCAGCCGAAGGTGACGATTTCGACGCTCATGGTCTCAAGCGACCGAGGCAAACAGCGCCGGATCGAAGCGGCCTTCATATTCGAACGTCGCCGTGCCCGTCATCAGCACGTGGTCGTCACCCTGCCGCCACTCGATCGAAAGTTCGCCGCCGGGCAGCGTGATCCGGACGTTGCGATTGGCGCGCTTCAGCCGTGCCGCGGCCACCGCCGTGGCGCAGGCCGCCGAGCCACAGGCTTTCGTCAGTCCCGCACCACGCTCCCAGGTACGGATCGTGATGTGGTCGCGATCGACGATGTGGGCCAGCGTGATGTTGGCGCGCTCCGGAAAGATCGGATGATTTTCCAGGAGCGGCCCGAAGCGGGCGAGATCGTAGGCATTGACGTCGTCGACCCAGAAGATGGCATGCGGATTACCCATGCTGACCACGGATGGCGTGTGCAGCACCGGCGCGTCGATCGGGCCGATCTGCAGCTCGATGGACCTGGTGTCGCGAAACTCCTCGGCGAGCGGAATATCCTTCCAGCCGAATTTCGGCGGGCCCATGTCGACAGTGTAGAGATCGCCGGACGGTTCCCGCCAGCAGTTCAGGAGGCCGGCCTTGGTCTCGAAGGTGGCCTTGGTCTGGCCGCTGGCCTCGAACAGCCGGCGCGCCACGCAGCGCATGCCGTTGCCGCAGGCCGCGGCTTCCGAGCCGTCGCTGTTGTAGATGCGGATGAAGGCCTCGGTGCCCGCAAGGCGCGGCGGCTGCAGCACCATCAGTTGGTCATAGGGCACGCCCTTCGGCGAGGCCACCGCGCGGGCGTCCTCCGACGTGACGAGGGCGGCCTGGTCGCGCAGATCGACCACCACGATTTCGTTGCCGATACCGTTCATCTTGGCAAAGCTGTGGTTGGCGAGCGCGCTCATCCAATTTCCCGACTAGCGAACCTTGCCGGCGCCGCTTTTCGATCTGACGTTCCCGGCGCGGGCACGCGGCAATCCTGCAGGATCGTCAAATCGGCGGCACCAGTGTGCCTGCCTTATATGGCGAATGGCGGCGGATTGACCAGTACCGCCGATCTGAAGTCCCTGCACCGCAAGCGGCAAATTCGTACCAGGGACTTCAGATCGATAAGCGGTACTGGAACCATCGACTTGCTGGCGCCCCTTTGCCTTCCGATGTTCGCGCAAAGGTATCGCGGCATGGGGCCGGCGAACATCGGAAAGCGGGGCACCAGTGTGGTGAATTTGTGTCGGGGACCTTTACCGGGCAGGGAGGCCCATGAAATATCTGGCACGGGACGAGAGACGAGCCGGCGTGTTAGAATTAAGGTGCCTTCGCCGCCGGGACGCGCGAGCCAAGGCACGACCGCTGATCACGGCCATGGAGAATACCGAATATGAATTTCCTCCGCTTTTTCCGCCTGGCCATGGTCGTATTGGTCCCGGTAGCAGCGATTTCGCTGGGCCTCGGCGCTGCGCTGGCGCAATCGCCGCCGCCGGTTCCTCCGGCCGCCGGCACGCCGGCAACCCCCGCAACACCCGCCCCGGCTCCGTCAGCCAGCCCAACGGCTGCTCCGCCGGCAGCCGCGGCGACACCAGCGCCGACGCCGCCATCCCCCGCGCCGGTCCAGACGGCTGATCCGTTCGGCGAGGAAATCGCGCTGACGCCGAAAACGGTGGTCGTGATGAAGGGCAATGCCAACTGGGATTCGGCGTTCGACACCCTGATCGCTTCGTTCAATGCGCTGTCAACGTTGCTGGACAAGCAGGGCATCAAGCCAATGGGCAATGCGATGATCGTCTATACGTCCACCGACGATACCGGATTCACGTTTCTGGCCGAGATCCCGGTCGATCAGGATCCGAAGAATCTGACCAAGGCCATGAGCATGGGCAAATCGCCCGAGGGCAAGGCGTTGAAGTTTGTCCACCGCGGATCCTACGAAAACATGGACAACACCTATGAGGCCATCACCAATCACCTCGACGACAAGAAGCTTGAGGCCAAGGACACCTTCATCGAGGAATACATCACCGATCCGCTGAAGACGGCGGAAGACAAGCTGGTGATCAACGTCTACGTTCCGCTGAAGTAAGACCATGAAGCATCGCATTTCTCTCGCGATCATTCCCGCGCTCGCCGCATGCGCGTTTTTCGCTGTGCCGGCGCGGGCGCAGAGCGAGCCTCCGGCGATGATTTCCGTCACCGGCGAAGCCCAGGTCTCGGTTCCGCCCGATCTGGCGCAGATCGACGGCGGCGTCACCTCGGAGGCCAAGACCGCGCGTGAAGCCTCGGACGCCAACAACGCGGCGATGGGCAAGGTCCTGCTGGCGCTGAAGGGCGCCGGCATCGAGGAAAAGGATTACCAGACCTCGCGGCTATCGCTGCAGCCGCAAAGTTCGTCGAGCAGGCCCGGCGGACCATCCGCCATCGTCGGCTATCGCGCCAGCAACCGGGTGACGATCCGGCTGCGCGACATCACCAAGGTGGCGAACGTGATCGACACGCTGGTGGGCGCCGGCGCGAACGATATCGGCGGCATCAACTTCACGGTGTCGCAGGCGTCGAAACTGCTCGACGAGGCCCGCGAAAGGGCGATCGCCGATGCGCGCCGCAAGGCCGAAATCTACGCCAGGGCCGCCGGCGTCACGCTGGGCGCGCCGCTCAGCATCACCGAGGGCGGCGCCCCCGGCCCGATCCTTTATCGCAGGGCGGCGGCCCCGATGGCGGTCGCTGGCGCGCCGGTGGCGCAGGGCGAGGAGACGCTGCAGGTGACGGTGAGTGTATCCTGGGCGATCAAGCCGGCGCCGCAGTAGGTGATCGCCGCGTCGTCCCTGCGAAAGCAGGGACCCACAACCACAGGCCTTTGTAGCTACACTAAGCTGCGGCTCCAGGCTTCACTTGCGATGAACAACGGTGGTTATCGGTTCCGGATCGCGTTCGCTTGCGCTCACTTGCCCGGGACGACGAGCGGATTAGCCGGAATTAAATCTCCACCACCTGCCCCGGTTTGAGCGTCGCAAAACGCTCGCGGGGGATGTTTGCCTCATCGAGCGCCGCATGGAGTGCGGTGACCGGTGCGTCGATCGCCTCATCGGTCAGTTGAAACGTGCCGTGGTGATGCGCGAGCGCCTGCTCGGCGCCGCAATCGCCAAGCGCCTTGACGGCATCGGACGGATTCATGTGCTGATCGCGCATGAACCAGCGCGGCTCGTAGGCGCCGATCGGCAGGATCGCGAGCCGCAGCGGACCATGCGCGTCTCGGACACGGCGGAAATGCTTGCCCTCGCCGTAGCCGGAATCGCAGACGACGTAGATTTTGCCCGCCGGCGTCTCCAGCACAAAGCTCGCCCATAACGCCCGGTTGCGGTCGAACAATCCGCGCGCCGACCAGTGCCGGGTTGGCACCAGCGTCACCGCGATGCCGGTGCCGAGATCGACACGTTGATGCCAATCGAACGCCTCCGCCTTGATCGCGCTATCGGCGCTGCGCATCGTAACGTCGTTGCCGAGCGGCGTGATCACGCGCGGGGCGAATTTCGCCGCGAGTTTTGACAGCGTTGAGATATCGAGATGATCGTAATGGCCGTGCGAGACCAGCGCGACGTCGATCGGCGGTAACGCTTCAAAGGCAATGCCGGGGTCGTTGCGGCGCTTTGGCCCCGCCCGACGGAATGGCGAAGCCCGCGCCGACCAAACCGGGTCGATCAGGATGTTGAGCCCTGCGGTCTGGATCAGCCAGCTGACGTGGCCGACAAACGACAACCGCACCTTGTCGCCCTCGACCCGCTCCGGCGGCGTGTCGGCATGCGGGCTCGGCGCCCATTCAGGCCAGGCCTGTCGTTGCCGGCCACGGCCAAACTGCCAGCGCAATACCTCACGGAGCGATTTCGGCGGCACGCCGTCAGGATCGAAGAAGCGCTCCCCGTCGAAATGATCGGAGGGGGGGCCAACATAGCTCTTTCCGGTGGAACTCATGGCCCGGATTGGCAATAAAAACGTTCATTTCTGCAAGGGGGTAGCCCACCCCCGGGGTTCACGAAAACGCCATTTGACCGCGACTTTCCTTGACTTTTGAGGCCCGCAGGGGTTTAACGCCCGCAATCCTCGAAAAGACGTTCTTTTCGACCCGCCGCCCGGTCCCTGAGGCCGGAGGTCAACGCCCGACAGCGCGATGCGCCCTCGGGCGCAAAATTGTTTGGAATATCCCTCATCCTGAGGAGCCGCGAAGGCGGCGTCTCGAAGGATTGAGACTACAGCAAAATCGTCACCCTTCGAGACGCAGGGTGAGGCAGCAGGAAGAAAATACGTGTTCGACAATCTGTCGGAAAAGCTTGGAGGCATTCTTGATCGGCTGACGCGGCGCGGGGCGCTGACGGAAGCCGACGTCGATGCCGCGATGCGCGAGGTGCGCCGCGCGCTGCTCGAGGCCGACGTCTCGCTCGACGTGGTCCGAAGCTTCACCGAAAAAGTCCGCGAGCAGGCGATCGGCGCCACCGTGGTCAAGTCGGTCACCCCCGGCCAGATGGTGGTGAAGATCGTCCATGACGAGCTGATCGCCACCCTGGGCTCGGACGGCCAGAGCATCGACCTCAACGCGGTGCCGCCGGTCGCGATCATGATGGTCGGCCTGCAGGGCTCCGGCAAAACCACCACGACCGCGAAACTGGCGCGCCGCCTGACCCAGCGCGACAAGCGCAAGGTGCTGATGGCGTCGCTCGACATCTATCGCCCGGCGGCGATGGAGCAGCTCGCGGTGCTCGGGCGCGACCTCGAGATCCAGACCTTGCCGATCGTTGCCGGGCAGAAGCCGGCGCAGATTGCCAAGCGCGCGCTGGAGGCCGCCAAGCTCGGCGGCTATGACGTGGTGCTGCTCGACACCGCCGGCCGCACCACGCTCGACGAAGAGATGATGGGTGAAGCGGCCGAGATCAAGGCGGTGGCCAGTCCGCACGAAGTGCTGCTGGTCGCGGATTCGCTGACCGGCCAGGACGCGGTCAATCTGGCGCGCGCGTTCGACGAACGCGTCGGGCTGACCGGCATCGTGCTGACGCGGGTCGACGGCGATGGCCGCGGCGGCGCGGCGCTGTCGATGCGCGCGGTCACGGGAAAGCCGATCAAGCTGATCGGCACCGGCGAAAAGACCGATGCACTGGAGGATTTCCACCCCAGCCGCATCGCCGGCCGCATTCTCGGCATGGGCGACGTGGTGTCGCTGGTGGAGAAGGCCGCCGCCAATATCGATGCGGAAAAGGCCGCGCGCGCCGCCGAGCGGATGCGCAAGGGCCAGTTCGACCTTTCCGACATGCGCGAGCAATTGCTGCAGATGGCGAATATGGGCGGCATCTCCGGGCTGATGGGCATGATGCCCGGCATCGCCAAGATGAAGAATCAGATCGCCAATGCCGGGATCGACGACAAGATCATCAAACGCCAGGTCGCGCTGATCGATTCGATGACGCGCGGCGAACGCAAGAATCCCGACATCCTCAAGGCCAGCCGCAAGAAGAGGATCGCCGCCGGCGCCGGCGGCAAGGTCGAGGATCTCAACAAGCTGCTGAAGATGCACCGCAACATGGCCGACATGATGAAGGCCATGGGCTCCGGCAAGCGCGGCCCGATGGCCGGCATCGCCCAGGCGATGGGCTTTGGCGGCGGCATGCCCTCGCCCGAGCAGATGAAGGCGCTGGCGGAAAAAATGCCCGGAGGCGCAGGGCCAGGCGGCATGCCCGCGCTGCCGAAGGACCTTCCGGCCGGCCTGCGCTCGGGCCTGCCTAACCTGCCGGGACTTACCGGCTTGAGCGGCAAGCCGAACCTGCCCGGCCTCGGCGGCTTTCCCGGACTGGGGAAGAAGAAATAACTCGCGATCAATTCCATTCACACTCGAATACACACCTCAAAGGAGAACTAAATGTCAGTCGTTATCCGCCTCGCCCGCGCAGGCACCAAGAAGCGCCCGGTCTATCACGTCGTCGTCGCCGATTCGCGTTTTCCGCGCGACGGGCGCTTCATCGAGCGTCTGGGCCATTTCAATCCGCTGCTGCCCAAGGACAACACCGAGCGGCTGAAGCTCGACATGGACAAGGTCAAGGCCTGGCTCGCCAAGGGCGCGCAGCCGTCGGACCGCGTGACGCGTTTCCTCGACGCCGCCGGCGTGGTGAAACGCACCGCGCGCAACAATCCGGAAAAGGCCGTGCCGCGCAAGGAACGCAAGGCCAACGCCGAAGCCGCCGCCAAGACGGCGTAAAGCGTAACGGCGCGCGACGGTGCCCGCACCGATTTGCGTCGCTCGGATCGGCGCCGCGCATGGCGTGCGCGGCGCGGTGAAACTGTGGACATTTACCGAAGACCCTTTGGCCGTGAAGCACTACGGGCGGCTTGCGACCAAGGACGGCGCGCGTCATTTCGAAGTGGAGAACGCGCGTGAGGCCAAGGGCCATCTGGTCGCGACGCTCAAAGGCATCACCACCCGCGAGGACGCCGAACGGCTCAACGGTGTCGAGCTCTATATCGCGCGCGAAGAACTGCCCGATACCGACGAGAACGAATATTACCACGCCGACCTGATCGGGCTCGCCGCGGTGACACCGGCCGACCAGCCGCTCGGCCGTGTCGTCGCGATTTACAATTTCGGCGCCGGCGACATCATCGAGATCGCGCCGCCGCATGGCGCGACCCTGCTGCTGCCGTTCACCAACGCTGTGGTGCCGACGGTCGATCTGGCGGGCGGACGCGTGGTGATCGAGTTGCCGGATGAGATCGAGGGCGACAACGAGGAGAACTCGATTTAGCTGCGGCTTGCCGCGGGTCCCGACGACATTCAGCCGTCACAAAAAATAATGCTCGGCGCAGCCATTCAGCTTGCAAAAATACTTGCTTACAATTTTTGTCGCGGGCACGCTTAGGTTGCTGCCCTCCCCCGCTATCAGGCGTTCGCGATCTGCCGCTTGATGACCCGCCTCTTGAGTAGTTCCATGTTGCGCTATGCTTTCCTTGCGGCCCTCGGCCTGATTGCAACAACGGGCTTGCTGTCCGCCCAAACAGCACCCACCGAGTCACCGCCGGCGGCCGCCCCGCCAGCAGCAGAACCGGCGAACAGCATCGAGGCGATGGAAGACCCGCAGACCGGCGACCACTGGACCTACGAGCTTCGCGACGACATTACCGGCGATGTCAAATCGACGGTCACCAATACCGTGACCGATGTGTCGGGATCAGAGATCAGCATCCGGGTTGCCAATCTCGGAAATTCCAACCCCGGCTACCTGACCTTCGATCGCTCCTGGAATCTGACGAACAACGGCATCTGGCGATATACGCCCCATGACGGCACCGGCATCCGCGCGCCGCTGGCAGTGGGCAAGACCTGGTCGCTGAAATCCACAGACCTCAACAGCACGGCCGGAATCAGCTGGAAACGCTCGGGCACAGCGAAGGTGGTCGCACAGGAAAGCGTCACGACCAGAGCGGGGACGTTCGACACTTTCAGGATCGAAACCTCCATTCAAGTACAAAACGCGAATGACCCGACCAAGAAAGTGCAGGCCGTACAGCAGCTCTGGTACGCGCCGGCGATCGATCATTGGGTGAAGCGCAGCTACGTTTCGCGGTCGGAAGGCCGCGTTCGGGACAAGAATACGATCGAGCTGGTCGAGTATGGCCGCCGCTAGACCCCTTGGCCTGCGCCTGTTCATCACAAGATCTCACGGGGACCAAATCAGGGTGATGCACATGCTTCGCTACACCGCTGTGGTGGTCGTTGGCCTCCTCGCCACCGGCGCCTGGGCTCAGCAGGCACCGGCGCCGACCGCGTCACCCCCGGATGCAGCTACCACCTCGCCCCAGCCTGCAAAGGCCGTCGTCCCGATGGAGGAGCCGCGCCCCGGCGACCATTGGACCTACGAGATACGGGACGAGATAACAGGGAAGATCACCGCGACCCGGGAGCACGCCGTCACCGAGGTGACGCCAACCGCAATCAGCGTACGGTTCAAGAAATCTGGCGACAACAACAACGATGGTTTCGCCGTATATGACCGATCGTGGAACAGGGTCGAGGAGCGACCCTGGAGATTCTCGCCCCATGACGGCAGCGGCATCCAGTCGCCTCTCGCCGTCGGCAAGACGTGGCCCGTGCAAACCAACAATATCAACAGCGCGAACGGCAGTGTCTGGAGACGATCGGGGATTTCGAAGGTCGTCGGGGAGGAAAGCGTCACCACCAAAGCCGGGACCTTCGATACCTTCAAGATCGAAACCACATTTACGGGAAAGAACGTCAACAACCCGACCATGGAAAACCAGGTCACGTCATTAACGTGGTACGCGCCTGCGATTGATCATTGGGTGAGAAGGACCTTTGTCTCCCGGGCCAACAAACATCTGCAGATCAGCAATGTGATTGAGCTGATTGAGTATGGTCGCAAGCAATAGCGGCCAAGGGCGCCTGCTGGATCATTTCGGATCGATGCCAGCCGGCCCGCGCCGGGTCTTCCGCGCGGGGATACGGTCGTTTGACGGCCGCTGGCACACGCGCCATTGGAAGGCATGACTTTGGTAGGCCCGATCTGGCGCGCGACCGTCCTCACGCTGTTTCCCGAGATGTTCCCGGGGCCGCTCGGCGTCAGCCTTGCCGGCAAGGCGCTGGCGTCCGGATTGTGGGCCCTGGAGGCGCGCGATATCCGGGATTCGGCCACCGACCGTCACCGCAGCGTTGACGATACGCCGGCCGGCGGCGGGCCCGGCATGGTGCTGCGCGCCGACGTGCTGGCCGCCGCCATCGATGCCGCCGATAGCGGCCCCGACCGGCCGAAGGATCGACCAAGGCTCCTGATGAGCCCGCGGGGTCGGCCATTGACCCAGTCGCAGGTGGTGGAACTCGCCGCCGGACCCGGGCCGCTGGTGGTCTGCGGCCGGTTCGAGGGCGTCGACCAGCGGGTCATCGCTGCCCGCGGGCTGCAGGAGGTTTCGATCGGCGATTACGTGCTGTCGGGGGGTGAAATCGCCGCCATGGCGCTGATCGACGCCTGCGTCCGGCTGCTGCCGGGGGTGATGGGAAAGCCAAGTTCCGGCACCGAGGAGAGCTTTTCCGACGGCCTGCTGGAATACCCGCAATATACCCGCCCGCAGGAGTTCGAGGGGCAGCCGATCCCGGAAATCCTCGTTTCGGGCGACCACGCCAAGGTCGCCGCCTGGCGGCTGGCCGAGGCCGAGGCGCTGACCAGGGCGCGGCGGCCCGATCTCTGGGCGGCCAAAAACAGCCGCCAAAAACCGCCAAAAAACACGACGAAAGGGTGACAAGCGCGCCGCCTTTGCCGTATACGGGCGCCAAATCCGTGCAGGATAAACGAACACTCGCGCAGCCCGCGCGCATTTCGCGGCTGGGGCGCGCCGCCGATGGAGATTTTGCGATGAACCTCATTCAACAGCTCGAAAAAGAGCAATTCGACAAATTGTCCGCCGGCAAGGAGATTCCGGAATTCGGACCCGGCGACACCGTGATCGTCAACGTCAAGGTGGTCGAAGGCGACCGCTCCCGCGTGCAGGCCTATGAAGGCGTCTGCATCGGCCGCTCCGGCGGCGGGCTCAACGAGAGCTTCACGGTGCGCAAGATTTCCTACGGCGAAGGCGTCGAGCGCGTATTCCCGGTGATGTCGCCGATGATCGACTCGATCAAGGTGGTGCGCCGCGGCAAGGTGCGCCGCGCCAAGCTGTATTACCTGCGCAACCTGCGCGGCAAGTCGGCCCGCATCGTCGAGAAGAAGTCGGATCGCCGCAGCCGCCGCCGTCGGCGAGTAATCGCGGCAGCAACGAGTTTGACGAAAAGCGCGGGGTTCAGGCCCCGCGCTTTTTTGTTGCGCAGCGTCATTGCGGCCAGCGGTCGGCGAATCCGCGATGACGGCTCGCGAACGCATATCGCGCTCGGAACTGCTCATCGTGCTATAAGGCCTCGAATGGTTCCAGATCGACCAGCATCGCTTGCCGGCCGTCGCGTCGTCGTGCTCGACGACCGCAGCCGTTTGCCCTGCCGCTTCTTCGGCCGGTTGCGACTCGGCGACGTCGGCGCTTGCGGCGCGCCTGACGCCGCGCCGCGTCCGCACTCTTCGCGTGCGATTGCACTTTCGCTCCAACTTCAATCCCAATTCTAAGGCCTGACACCATGTCCGACAAAAAGCCGACCACGCTGTACGACAAGATCTGGAACGACCATCTGGTTCACGAAGCCGATGACGGCACCTGCCTGCTCTATATCGACCGCCATCTGGTCCACGAGGTGACTTCGCCGCAGGCCTTCGAAGGCCTGCGCGCCACCGGCCGCAAGGTTCACGCGCCGGAGAAGACGCTGGCCGTGGTCGATCACAACGTCCCGACCACCGACCGCTCCAAGCCCAATCCCGATCCCGAAAGCACCGAGCAGATCCGGGTGATGGCGGAGAACGCAAAGGACTTCGGCATCGAATATTACAACGAGTTCGACAAGCGCCAGGGCATCGTCCACGTCATCGGCCCCGAGCAGGGCTTCACGCTGCCCGGCACCACCATCGTCTGCGGCGACAGCCACACCTCCACCCACGGCGCGTTCGGCGCGCTGGCGCATGGCATCGGCACCTCGGAGGTCGAGCATGTGCTGGCGACGCAAACCCTGATCCAGAAGAAGGCCAAGAACATGCGCGCGGTCGTCGACGGCAAGTTGCCCGACGGCGTCACCGGCAAGGACATCATCCTCGCGATCATCGGCGAGATCGGCACCGCCGGCGGCACCGGCTATGTGCTGGAATATGCCGGCGAGGCGATCCGCGCGCTGTCGATGGAAGGCCGCATGACGGTCTGCAACATGTCGATCGAGGGCGGCGCCCGCGCCGGCCTGATCGCGCCGGACCAGAAGGCGTTCGAATTCCTCAAGGGCCGCCCGAAATCGCCGAAGGGCGAGGATTGGGACGCCGCGATGCGCTATTGGGAAACGCTGCGCAGCGACGACGGCGCGCATTTCGACCACGAGATCCGGCTGGACGCCGCCAAACTGCCGCCGATCGTGACCTGGGGCACCTCGCCGGAGGACGTGGTGTCGATACGGGCTTCGTGCCCGATCCCGACAAGATCGAGGACGAGGCCAAGCGGCTGTCGAAGCATCGCGCGCTGAATTACATGGGCCTGAAGGCGGGGACCAAGATCACCGACATCAAGCTCGACCGCGTCTTCATCGGCTCCTGCACCAACGGCCGGATCGAGGATCTGCGCGCCGCGGCGAAGATCGCCGAGGGCAAGACCGTCAACGCCAACGTCAATGCGATGATCGTGCCGGGCTCGGGGCTGGTGAAGGAGCAGGCGGAAGCCGAAGGCCTCGACAAGATCTTCATCAAGGCCGGATTCGACTGGCGCGAGCCGGGCTGCTCGATGTGCCTGGCGATGAACCCCGACAAGCTCAACGCCCGAAGAGCGCTGCGCCTCGACCTCGAACCGCAATTTCGAGGGCCGCCAGGGCTTCAAGGGCCGCACCCATCTGGTGTCGCCGGCGATGGCGGCGGCGGCGGCGATCGCCGGGCACTTTGTCGACATCCGGGAGTGGCGGTAAGCAGGTCTGTCGCTCCGCCTTCCCTCAACATCTCTGCATCGGCGAAGCAAGTCGTTAAGCAGTTGGGAGCAAGCTTGCCGGCTCAGGAAAGCGAAGTCTTTCGCGAGGAGCCAGCCATGGCCGACAAGCCGGAATTCGTCGATATGATCGGCGAGGCGACGCAGCAGAAGCGGCGTCGGGTGATGCCGCGCGTGGTCGCGCCCGAGGTCAAGGAGACGTCGCGCCTCAGCCACTGGCCGCCGGACCGCTGGGAGCAGTGGCGGATGGAAAATCTCACGCCATGGAAGCTCAGACCCTGGCGAGTCAAGGACTGGGATTAGGGCTCGGCAGCCCTTCTTGCCGCGCAGGCAGCGGATCAGGCGCCCTTCGGGCGCCTGATTCATTCACCTGCGGCTCAAGGCGGTGGGCGCGATGATGCCGGCGGCGATGATGGTGCCGGTGTGGACCGCCAAGATTGCGCGTACCGGCTGGCACGCCTGTCAGCGGTTACCACCGAAAGCCGAGCCAACGCGAACGGGACCAGCAATGGCGCCGGCGCGTAATATGGCGCGCCGTAGTACGGATAAGGCCGATAGTATCGGCCGCGCGTAATAGCATACTAGGGCCGGTAATACCTGCGATACCCGTAATGATGTACTGCCGCAGAGTACGGCGCGCGCCGAGATCCGCGCGTCCGGCTGGATGATTTCTGCACCGATACGGCCTGCACGCGCTGCGGATCCGGATATCGATCGACAATGCGGCCGCGCGTAATACATAGGGCCGGACTGCTCAGCTATGCTTGCCGTGCAGACAGCGTAATGCTGGATGAAAATCAGGCGCCTTTGCGGGCGCCTGATTCATCTGCGCCGTCTGAGCCTGCGACTGCTGCGCATGCGGCAGCGGGATCGATTCCGGCCGAGCCGCCGAACATCAGGGTAACAGCCAGCAAGGCTGGGCGCGAACCATCTTGTCATGACAGGGCCTCCTCTGCCACTCAAATCGCCTGCGTGCGCGCTTCGGACCGGCATAACAGCCGCTCGCAACCGGCAGCTCAGGCATGGCGCGGCCCGTCGCGACTTTAGCATCGGAAGCTGCATTGACCTGCGTCAACGGCGGGCTGACGGCGCGGCGAAGCCAGAGCTGCGCCGGTCGCCTAGCCGCGGCGCCAGTGGCAGCTCATGCGGGGCACGATCACCGTGCCGCTGGGCCGGTATTCCTGCACATAGGTCGCGTTGCACTCCCGCACGGCGTTCGGGCCGGGGAAATACCGCGGATAGACGCCGTCGGGTTCCGCCTGATAGCGCGGATAGATGCGAAGCCGCGTCGGCGGCCGTCGAACCGGGGGCCGCGCGGACGGCTCGTCGGCGGCGTGCGAGCCTGCGCGGTCCGCGTCCCCTGCGGCGCGGTCTGCGCTTCGGCGCCGGCGGCGAGCAGCGAAAAAGACGCCCGCGAAAGCTACCGATACTGCCGCTGCCCTGATCCGCATCCCGACGCCCACCCAAACCTGTTGTCGGCCCTACGGTCTCCGATTGCCGCGGCAACGTCAACTGCGGGCCGGCGCCATTTCCGGTAGGCACGGCCGCGGGACCCGCGCTAAACAGGCTCGATGTGGACCTCCGCAAAAGCCCCATCGCTCGCCGAGATGGAAACCATGGCGCACGAAGTCTTCGCGCACCTGCCGAAGACCTTCCGCGACCTGTGCGAGGGCGTGATCATTCGCGTCGACGATTTTCCGACCGAAGAAGTTCTCGACGAGATGGGCGCGGCAAGCGAATTCGACCTGCTCGGCCTGTTCCACGGGGTGGGCCTGCCGCTTCAAAGCGAGGCGGACATCGCGCGGCTGCCCAACATGATCTGGCTCTACCGCCGGCCGATCCTGGATTACTGGGCCGAGCATGACGAGGCGCTGGGGCGGATCGTCCGCCATGTGCTGATTCACGAGATCGGCCATCATTTCGGCCTCTCCGACGACGACATGGCCGCGATCGAGGCGGCGGCCGATTAGGGGATTTTGCCCTTTAATGCCGGCGGCATTCGCGATAAACCACGCCCGTCAAAACGCTTTTCGTCAATTCCAACCAAGAAGTGCTTTCGATGGACAAGTTCACCACGCTGGAAGGCGTCGCGGCGCCGCTGAAGATCATCAATGTCGATACCGACATGATCATCCCCAAGCAGTATCTGAAGACCATCAAGCGCACCGGCCTCGGCAAGGGGCTGTTCTCGGAACAGCGCTACAAGGACGACGGCAGCGAGAACCCGGACTTCATCCTCAACAAGCCGGCCTATCGCAACGCCAAAATCCTGGTCGCCGGCGACAATTTCGGCTGCGGCTCCAGCCGCGAACACGCGCCATGGGCGCTGCTCGATTTCGGCATCCGCTGCGTGATCTCGACCTCGTTCGGCGATATCTTCTACAACAACTGTTTCAAGAACGGCATTCTGCCGATCCGCGTCACCCAGGACGACCTCGACAAATTGTTCGACGATGCCGAGCGCGGCGCCAATGCGACGCTGACCATCGATCTTGCCAGTCAGGAAATCCGCGGGCCTGACGGCGGCACGGTGAAATTCGAGATCGATCCGTTCCGCAAGCATTGCCTGATGAACGGGCTCGACGATATCGGCCTGACCATGGAGAAGAAGGCCTCGATCGATGCCTACGAGACCAAGGCGAAGACCGCGCGCGCCTGGGCTTGATCGTACGCAGCTTTGCGGCCCGAAATCGTCACCTTCTGGCATGGCCCGCTCGATGCGCTGAGAAGGCTATGCCTGAGATCGCAGGTCGCCGCCGGCCACAAGGTCACCGTCTACAGTTTTGATCCGCTCGCGCAATTGCCCGACGGCGTCGGCAACGCCGAAGCCGAAGCGATCCTGCCGCATAGCTTCGCCGAACGGCTGCGCCCGACGGGCCCCGACGGCGTATGGCGCGACTGGACCACGCTGCAATTCTCGGATTTTTTCCGGATGCGGCTGATGGCCGCGAACGCGGGTCTCTGGCTCGACGCCGACGTGCTGCTGCTCAAGCCGGTCGAGATCGATCCGGCAAAACCCTATTTCGCCTGGGAGCGGCCGCGCCAACTCGGCAATTCCGTGCTCTATCTGCCGCCGGGCGATCCGATCGTCGCGGCGTTCGCTTCCCTGATGCGAGCAGGACGAATTGACGCCGGACTGGCTGGCGCTGCGACACCGCCTGACATTCGCGCTTCGCAAATTTCGCGGCTCCACGCGGCTCTCGGATATTCGCGTCGCGATCTATGGGCCCGCGGCGCTGACCGCGCTCGCCCGCCGCGCCGGCGAACTGCGCTATGCGCTGCCGAAGAAGTCGTTCTATGCGGTGCATGCCGAACCGAAGCTGTTCTTCGAGCCGCGGGATTTTTCAGCGCTGATCGGCGATCCCGACATTATCGGGTTTCACATCTCGCCGAAGGGCCGCGGCAACACGGCTCCCGTTCCCGGCAGCCTCCATGCCTGGGCGGCGGAGCGGTTTGGGGCGCTTCCGCGGATCGGCCGGTCGCATCCAGACCGGCGGATGATGACTGGCCACGCTCATTGATCGGCCGCAAGAAGCCAGCCGATTGTTTGATCTATCGCAACGATGCCGGCCCCGTTGGTGCTCTATTTGCATCGATCGGAGGTGTCCCATGACTGCGCTAGAGCAAGCCGCATTCCGTCGTCGAACGATTGACCCATACGTTTAGCGACTGGCTCAAGCACCGGCAGGAGCTCAGCGAGATGCGCCAGCTCGACACGTCGGAGTTCGACCGGATCGCAAGCGATTTGCGGGTTTCCCCCGCCGATCTGAATGAATTGGTTCGTCAGGGGCCACATGCCGCCGATGAGCTGCCGAAACTGCTCAAGGCCCTCGGCATCGACCAAGAGGATCTGGCGCGCGTCGAACCCATGGTGTTGCACGACATGGAGCGCGTCTGCGCCTTGTGCCAGCACAAGCGCGAATGCGACCGCGATCTCGCCGCCGGCACCTCCGCCGAGCACTATCAGGGATATTGCCTCAACGCGCCCACGATCGAACAGCTGGGCCAGGCGGCGAGCAAATGAAAATCTCCCGCTCCGTCTGGATCCATGTTTCCCTGGCGATTGTTATCGCGCTCGCCGCGCTGTCCTGATCCGCTGCACAATGCGGGCGGAATCGCGCCTCTCTCCATTGTCACGATCCGGTAAACCGGATCGCGGTCTGAGCCGGGCTAACCGCCATCTATTGCTGCGCCAGCGCCGCGATCGAGTCCGCGATCGCGATCGTGCGCCTTGCCATGTCGGCATGCAGCCGCTCCACCATCTGGCCGTCGAGCGAGATCGCGCCGCGCGAAGCGTTTTCCGGCCGATCGAATGCCGCGATGATCTTGCGGGCGTGGGCCACCTCCTCCGCGGGCGGCGTGAAGATGGCGTTGCAGGCCTCGATCTGGCCCGGATGGATCAGCGTCTTGCCGTCGAAACCGAGATCGCGCGCTTGCGTGCACTCCTGGCCGAAGCCGTTGAAATTGCTGAAATCGCTGTAGGGTCCGTCGAGGATCTCGAGGCCATAAGCGCGGGTGGCAAGAATGCAATGCGTGATCATCGGCAGCATCGTCGCGCGGCCCGGCTGCATGCGTATCCGCGTCTCGCGCGAGATATCGTTCGGCCCGAATACGAAGCCGGCCAGCCGCGTCTCGGCATCGCGTGAGGCGGCGGCGAGTTCCTCCGCGTGCAGGACCGCGCGCGCGGTCTCGATCATGGTCCAGACCCGGATCGACGGGTCGGCGTCAACGTCGCGCAGGCAACGGGCAATGGTCTTGAGATCCTCCACGCTGGAAACCTTGGGAACCAGGATGCCATCGGGCCTGGCCTTGGCGGCCATCGTCATGTCATCCATCCACCACGGCGAATCCAGCGCGTTGGTGCGGATCAGGACCTCGCGCTTGCCGAAGCCGCCGGCCGCGATCGCCCGCGCGATCTGGTCGCGCGCCAGCGCCTTGGCCTCCGGCGCCACGGAATCCTCAAGGTCGAGGATGAGGCCGTCGGCGGGGAGATTGCGTGCCTTTTCCAGCGCCCGCGCGTTCGATCCGGGCATGAACAGAAGGCTGCGGCGCGGACGGATCATGGTTTGTTCCCTTCGAATTTCGAGCCTGCCCGAAGCCGGTTCGAGCTCGTCAGGCCGATTTGTCGGCAGCTTATTGTTTGAGCATGATCTCCGGGCAGAAGTTCAAGGTTTGTCCGGAGGAAAAAACCGGTGCCCGCTTTTCCGGTTCATGCTTTAACATTTCAGGACTTTCGTCCGAAAGGCTTGTTCCGGCTTGCGGCCTGTGGTTAGCAACTCGCATGTCCCCATTCCCGCAACATCTGCTCGACGGCTACCGAACCTTCACCTCGCAGCGGCTGCCGACCGAGCAATCGCGCTACCGCGAATTGTCCGAGCGCGGCCAGGCCCCGGAAGTGATGGTGATCGGCTGCTGCAATTCCCGGGTGTCGCCGGAGGTGATCTTCGATGCCGGTCCCGGCGAACTGTTCGTGATGCGCAACATCGCCAATCTGGTGCCGGTCTATCAGCCCGATAGCAACGCGCACGGCGTGTCGGCAGCCCTGGAATATGCGGTGACGGTGCTGCGGGTGAAACACATCGTCGTGCTCGGGCATGCGCAATGCGGCGGCATCCGCGCGTTCATCGACAAGATCGAGCCGCTATCGCCCGGCGACTTCATCGGCAAATGGATGGCGATGTTCATCAAGCCGGGCGAGACCGTCTCTCAGCGCGACCATGAGACGATGGCCGATTTCACCATCCGGATCGAGAAGGCCGCCGTGTTCCGCAGCCTGGAAAACCTGATGACGTTTCCGTTCGTGCAGGCGCCGGTCGCGCGCGGCGAGCTCAATTTGCACGGCGCCTATTTCGGCGTGGCCGAAGGCTCGCTGTTCGTGCTCGACCCGGCGGCAAAGGAATTTCGCAGCGTCAGGGAAGAGCTGCGGGCAGGCGGATAGACTATTCGCCGCCGTGGTCGCCGCCGCTCCAGCGGTCCGACAGCGCCAGCATGAACGCCGAGACCACGAACACCAGGTGCACGCCGACCAGCCAGGCCAGCTTGCCGGGCTCGAATACGGTGTCGATGTTCATGAACGCCTTCAGCACCTGGATCGCGGAAATCGCGACGATCGAGGCCAGCAGCTTTTGTTTCAAGCCGCCGAAATTGATCTTGGTCATCCAGTCCGGCCAGTCCGGATGGCCGCCGGGATCGATCTTCGAGACAAAATTCTCGTAGCCGGAAAACACCACGATCAGGATCAGATTGCCGGTCAGCGACACGTCGATCAGGCTGAGCACGCCGAGAATGATGTCGGACTCCTTGGAGCCCGGCGCATGCACGATGAATTCCCACAGCAGCATGCAGAATTTCAGCAACAGCACCGCCAGGCTGACGACGAGGCCGAAATAGAACGGCGCCATCAGCCAGCGGCTGTTGAAGATCAGGCTCTCGAATCCCGTCTCGACGCGCTTCAGCGTCGGATTGGGCCGATAGGGAGCCGGTTGCTCGGTCATCGCGCTTCCGGCTCCTGCTGCAGGCGCTTACGCCGCCTTTTTCTTGGCGCTGATCAGCTTGCGGTTGATCAGGCATTCGGCGATCTGGATCGCGTTCAGCGCGGCGCCCTTGCGCAGATTGTCCGACACGCACCACAGCACCAGGCCGTTGTCCACGGTGGGATCGGCGCGGATGCGGCTGATATAGGTGGCGTCCTCGCCGGCCGCCTCGTAGGGCGTGACGTAGCCGCCCGGTTCGTGCTTGTCGATCACGAGGCATCCCGGCGCATTGCGCAGGATGTCGCGCGCCTCGTCGGGCGAAATCGGATTTTCGAATTCGATGGTGACGGCTTCGGAATGGCCGACGAACACCGGCACCCGCACGCAAGTCGCGGTCAGCTTGATTTTGGGATCAAGAATCTTCTTGGTCTCCATCATCATCTTCCACTCTTCCTTGGTGTAGCCATCCTCCATGAACACGTCGATCTCGGGGATGACGTTGAAGGCGATACGCTTCGGGAATTTCTTGTTGATCAGTTCGCTGTTGGTGTAGACCGCCTTGGTCTGCGAAAACAGCTCATCCATGGCGTCCTTGCCGGCGCCCGAGACCGATTGATAGGTCGAGACCACGACGCGCTTGATCACCGCCTTGTCATGCAGCGGCTTCAGCGCGACCACGAGCTGCGCGGTCGAGCAGTTCGGATTGGCGATGATGTTCTTCTTGACGAAGCCCTTGACCGCATCCGCGTTGACTTCGGGCACGATCAGCGGCACGTCCGGATCCATCCGCCATGCCGACGAATTGTCGATCACCACCGCGCCGGCGGCGCCGATCTTCGGCGACCATTCCTTCGACACCGCGCCGCCCGCCGACATCAGGCAGATATCGACATCGCTGAAGTCGTAATGTTCGAGCGCTTTGACTTTCAGGGTGCGGTCGCCATACGAGACTTCGACGCCCATGCTGCGGCGTGACGCCAGCGCCACCACCTCGTCAGCCGGGAATTTACGTTCGTCAAGAATGTTGAGCATTTCCCGCCCGACATTGCCGGTCGCTCCGACCAGCGCGACTTTGTAACCCATCGTTCACTCTCCGAAGAAAAATGCCTCGTCCCGCCCGCGGTGGAAAGGGAAGAGGCAGCGCTTCTATGCGAGAAACGCCGTCAAGACAACGTTAGGACCTGGGCCTCGCCCTTCGGCGCTCAGCGGCGCCTGGGCATCTGATGCGACCGTTTTCGGCCACCCCTGCCGACCCACAATATCACGCCAGAATTCATCCGGCGCTGACCAGCTTTGCCGACGAATGCTGCGCCACGCTGGCGCGCCTGATTGCCTATGTAGGTGCGCTGGCCTTGCTTGGCATTGCCGGCCTGCATCTATGGGACCAATTGCCGGCAGCCGCGGCTGTCGAGCCGGCCGCCAAGCCGGGCTGGAGCCTGGCATCGCGCTCGCGACCCGGCCTTTGCCGTCAGCTCGCCTGATCTATACGAAAAATCAGAGACTTACGAGATATTCCGACACCCCGAGGGCGGCCGCAAGGACGTTTTCCATTGGGGCCCGCCAGGACGAAAAGCCGGTCGCCGAACTTGAGATCTATCGTCCGGGCGGCGAGTTCGACCCAGTCGGAAGCCTCTCGTCGAGGCCTGGAGGCCGAAATCGCCGCCCGGATGGGCGCCGGGGGGCGGCGCGAGTTGGAGCCGGCCGGCGTGGTCGACAGCAAGTTCGGCCCGGTGACGCTGCTCCGCCTCACCAACGATCCGGGCGGCGCGAAGTCCTGCCTTGGCTTTATCAAGCGTCTCGGCGATGCCGCCCTGCAACTATCCGGCTGGTCGTGCCAGGCCAGCGAATTGCCGGCCCGGCGCGCCGCCATCGGTTGCATGCTGAACCGGCTGACGCTGCTCTCGGCCGGAAATGAGCCGAAACTGGCCGAGTTATTCGCCCGCGCCGAATTGAGGCGCGGCGGCTGCGCCACTGCTGCTGCGCCGGCCGTCTCGACGGACTGGGTGATCAGCGCCGAAAATCCCCGGCTGCGCGGCCCGCTTTGAATCGAGCCATCGGCCAAGATGCTGGTTTTCATGCGACTTTTTCGCCGCTCCGGCATTATTCTGACGCAGTGTGGCGCGATTGACCTTGTGAAGGCATGCCCTGCGGCTAGAATGGCCGCTGAAACGAATATGGCGGCCTGCCCGCCCCATGAGGATCTGATGACCCCCAAACTTCCTGCTGCGAACAAACTGGCGGTGTTGCTTGCCGCTGTCGCCCTGGCGTCGGCTTCGGCACGGCGCCGGCCAGTGCGCAGACGCAGGCGCCGACCAACGCCCAGAAGCAGCAGGCCAAGCGTCAATATGACGACCGCGGCCGTCACTACTACGGGCCGAATGGACCCAACGTGTCCTATCAGCAGGGTCCGCACACCCGGATTTACGTCACCAAGCGCTCCTGGCTTGACGCCGGCGTCGAGGTATTGCCGGGCGACCGCAAATTCACCGACTACGCGTATCCGCCGGAAATCGGCTACCCATCGTTCGCGCGCGAGAACAACAATCGCCCGATCGACCGCCAGCCGCTCAACCCGCCGTCGGATATGGGCGGCTATCCGCTGAGCATCCCGATCCCGCAGTAGCGGTGGCGCGCAATCGCGCGCTAATGCAAGTCGCCCTGCGAACGCGGGACCCATGACCGCAGCCCTTTGGCCGACGCCTCGCCCACTATAACCGAGAGATTCCCGGCGACCACGACTTGTCGTCTGTTCAGGCGTGCAGCGCCTGCAATTCCTTCAAAATCGCCTCGCCCATCTGCGCGGTCGACACCGCTGTGGTGCCCTCGGACTTGATGTCGGCGGTGCGCAGGCCGTGCGCGAGCACCGCGGCGATCGCCGCATCCACCTTGTCGGCAAGCGCGCCCATGTCGAAGGAATAGCGCAGCGCCATTCCAAACGAGGCGATCATCGCGATCGGGTTGGCCAGACCCTTGCCCGCGATATCGGGCGCCGAGCCGTGCACCGGCTCAAACAGCGCCTTTCGCTTTTTGGTTTTGACATCGACCTCGCCGAGCGAGGCCGACGGCAGCATGCCGAGCGAGCCGGTCAGCATCGCGGCGATATCCGACAGCATGTCGCCGAACAGATTGTCGGTCACGATGACGTCGAACTGCTTCGGCCATTTCACCAGATTCATGCCGCCGGAGTCGGCGAGCTGGTGCTCGAGCTGCACATCCTTGTATTCGCGCGCATGCACCTGCGTGACGACCTCGTTCCAGAGCACGCCGGATTTCATCACGTTGCGCTTTTCCATCGAGGTCACCTTGTTGCGGCGCTTGCGCGCCAGATCGAACGCGACGCGGGCGATGCGCTCGATCTCGTAGGTGTCGTAGACTTGGGTATCGATGGCGCGCTTCTGGCCGTTGCCGAGATCGGTGATGGTCTTGGGTTCGCCGAAATACACCCCGCCGGTGAGCTCGCGCACGATCATGATATCGAGGCCCTCGACCACCTCGCGCTTCAGGCTGGAAGCGTCCGCCAGCGCGGGATAGCAGACCGCGGGGCGCAGGTTCGCGAACAGGCCGAGGTCCTTGCGCAGCCGCAACAGCCCGGCTTCGGGGCGCGCCTCATAGGGAACGCTGTCCCACTTCGGGCCGCCGACCGCGCCGAAGATCACGGCGTCGGCGGCGCCGGCCTGCGCCATGGTCGCATCCGTGATCGCAAGCTTGCTCGCGTCATAGGCGGCGCCGCCGACCAGACCCTGCTCGGTGGCAAAATGCGCGATGCCTTGCGCGTTGAGCCAGTCGATCAGGCGCTTCACCTCCGCCATCACTTCGGGGCCGATGCCGTCGCCGGGGAGAAGCAGCAGTTTGTGGGTCGCCATGATCTATTCCTCATCCAACTCGTCATGGCCGGGCTTGTCCCGGCCATCCACGTCTTGTTTGCAACGAAGAAGAAAGACGTGGATGCCCGGGACAAGCCCGGGCATGACGGCCAATTTCGCTGCGCGCGGAGTGCTAAAGCGGCGTTGCGCCGATGGCAAGACACCATTGTCGCGCGCGCCTGTGCAATCGCCGCGCGGCCTGCCAGAATGCGTCCCTGCCGGAGAATCCCGTGAAACCCCCCGACCTTTCCTCGCCATCTGCACATCCCGCGCGGCTGATCCTCATTCTCTCGCTGGCCCCCACGGTCGGTCTCGGCATCGGCCGCTTCGCCTATTCGCTGGTGCTGCCGGACATGCGCGATACGCTGGGCTGGTCCTATTCCGCCGCCGGCTTCATGAACACCATCAATGCCGCGGGCTATCTGGCCGGCGCCTTGATGGCGTCGAATCTCATCAAGCGCTTCGGATTGTCCGCCGCCGTGCGCTGGGGAACCGCGGCTTCCCTGCTGTCGCTGGCGCTCTGCGCCTTGTCGGGCAATTTTGTCGTTCTGAGCCTTGCGCGGCTGCTCGCGGGGTTCGGGGCTGCGGCCGCCTTCGTCGCCGGGGCGGCGCTGGCCGCCCTGATCGCGCAAGCGCAACCCGCGCGGGCGAATTTTCTGCTCAGCCTGTTCTACGCCGGGCCCGGGCTCGGCATCCTGGCCTCGGGGCTGGTCGCGCCCTTCGTGCTGCAGGCCTTCGGCCCGGGATCGTGGTGGATCGTGTGGTGGGCGATGACGCTGCTTGCCATCGCCCTGACCATCCCGCTGCTGCTGACGCCGCTCGATACCAGGGCCGGCATCGCCCGCGCGGCGTCCGCCGAATTCGCGCTTCGGCCGGTATTGATCTATCTCGCCGGCTATTTTCTGTTCGGCGCGGGATACATCGCCTACATGACCTTCATGATTGCCTATGTGCGCGATGCCGGCGGCGGCGCGGCGGCGCAGAGCGCGTTCTGGTGCCTGATCGGCGTGAGCGCGTTCGTCACCCCGTGGCTGTGGCGCGGGGTGCTGGCGCGCAACAATGGCGGCCTCTCCACCGCTGATCATCCTCGGCGTCAACGCGGTCGGCGCGGCCCTGCCGCTATTGGGGCATTCCGCGCTCTTGCTCGCGGTTTCGGCGCTGGTGTTCGGGGTCTCCTTCTTTGCGATCGTGGGATCGACCACCGCCTTCGTGCGTTTCAACTATCCGCCCGCGGCATGGCCCAAGGGAATTGCGGCGATGACCATCGCATTCGGAATAGGCCAGACGCTGGGGCCGACCGCGGTCGGCGCCATCACCGACGCGTTTGGCAGCCTGTCCTATGCCTTGAATGTCTCGGCTTTGATGCTGGCGCTGGGCGCGATCGCCGCGGCGTTTCAGCGAAAGCTCCCGTCGAAAGCTCGACCGCCATCCCGCGCTGTAGCCAAGACAACGACCTAGCTCCCGCTGAACGAATTATACCCCTGGTCTTCCCAGTAGCCGCCTTTGTAGTCGTTGGTGACTTCCATCGAAATCACGTATTTCGGATTCTTGAAGCCGAGCTTGGTCGGCACCCGGATCTTCATCGGGAAGCCATAGGCCCGGGGCAGGATTTCATCGCCGAATTTGAACGTCATCTGGGTCTGCGGATGCAGCGCGGTGCGCATATCCAGCGGTGAGTTGTAGCCCTCCTTGTCGGCGCACTGGAACCAGCAATATTTCGCCCGCGTATCGGCGCCGACCAGCTTGAGGAAATCGCGCAGCGGCGTTCCGGTCCAGCTCCCGATCGCGCTCCAGCCCTCGACGCAGATGTGGCGCGTCACCTGCTTGACCTGCGGCAGCTTGTAGAGCTCTTCCAGCGTCCATGATTTCTTGTTGTCGACGAGACCCCGCACCTCGAACTTCCAGTCCTTGCCGTCGATCTCGGGCGCGTCGTCGAGTTCGTAATAGGCGTTGAACGGGAACGGCTTGGTGATCGCGCTTTCCGGGAAGGTCGGCGCCAGCGCATCGGGATTGAAGATAAAGGCCTGCACGGCGTCATTGAACTTCGAGACCTTCTTCAGCATTTCTTCGGCGGAAGAACTGTCCAGGACGTCGCAGCCGGTCAGAAGCGTCAGCGCGCCAAAGCTTGCGCCGCCGGTGATAAAGCGCCGGCGCACCGGATCCGGCATCACCTTGGTGGCGTCCCGGACCAGCAATTGCTTGTCGACGCCCGGGATCAGAAGGTTGCGAAGTCTGCCCATGATTTGTCTCCTGTAAAATTGTTCAGCGGCCGATGATCATGGCGCGCAGGCTTTTCGGCACCAGCACCGCCAGGGCGACGTGAACCGCCAGGAACGCGACAATCGCCGACATGCAAATGAAGTGGACGTAGCGCGCGGCATCATATCCGCCGAACAGCGCCGTCAGCCACTGCAACTGCACCGGTTTCCAGATCGACAGTCCGGACAGCACGATCAGGACGCCGACGACGATGATGCCGGCATAGAGCAGCTTCTGCACCTGATTGTATTTGGTCAGATCGTCATGCGACAGCTTGCCGGTCAGCGCCGCCTTGGCATCCGAGACCACGCCGCCGGGGGTGATCGGCAGCAGCTTGCTTTTGAAGCGCCCGGTTGCAAAGCCCATGACAAGATAGACGAGACCATTGACCATCAACAGCCACATCGCCGCGAAATGCCACAGCAGCGCGCCGCCCAGCCAGCCGCCGAGCGTGATCGAGCGCGAAAATTTGAGAAATCAAACAGCGGCGAGGCGTTGTAGATCTGCCATCCCGACATGATCATCAGGATGATCGCTACCGCATTGATCCAATGCATGGTCCGGACCCAGGCCGGCTGAATGACCTTCGTCGTGGCCGGTACGGTGCGTTCGTCGCTGGCGGCAAGGCTGGACATGGCGATCCCATCGCTGAAAAGTTGACTACCCCCTTATACGCCGAAAACCGGCGCTTCGTTACTGCCATGCGGGCGATCGGATTGAAGCCGGCCGGGCATGGCGGTCACAAAAAAGCGAGCCGGGTTTCCCCGGCTCGCGCGCGCGTGTCCCGATGGGGATGAAATCAGGACACGCGCGGGGGTTACGACGCCGGCATCAGGACGGTGTCGACCACATGGATCACGCCGTTCGACTGGTTGACGTTCGGAGATGGTGACGGTCGACGAACCGCCCTTGGCATCGACGATCATCACCTTGCCGTCCGCCTTCTTCACGGTCAGCTCTTCGCCTTCGACGGTCTTGAGCTTCTTGCCGTCGGTCAGGTCGGAAGCCTCGAGCTTGCCCGGAACCACATGATAGGTCAGGATTTTGGTCAGGGCAGCCTTGTTCTCGGGCTTCACCAGGGTGTCGACAGTGCCGGCCGGCAGCTTGCCGAACGCGGCATTGGTCGGCGCGAACACCGTGAACGGGCCCTTGCCTTCCAGCGTGTCGACCAGGCCCGCGGCCTTCACCGCCGCCACCAGCGTGGTGTGATCCTTGGAGTTCACGGCATTCTGGATGATGTTCTTGGAGGGGAACATCGCGGCGCCGCCGACCATCACGGTCTTCTCCTGCGCGCTGACGGGCGCGACGATGGTGGCGGTGAGGGCAAGGGCGCCGAACGCGGCGGCGGACAGCAGTGCAATACGCTTGGACATGGAAACGTCTCCCGATTGATGGCGTGACCGGCGGATGTCCGCCGGCGATGAGGGGCAACAACGACGCTGGCCGACCGTTGGGTTGACTGCGTCGCCGTTGGCCGAGTTACGGGAGGTCTGGGCGTGGTTTCAGGGAATAAATTTTCGCGGATTTGAAACTTTTCGCGGCAACGGACGTGTGGTGCGTCATCCTCGTCGCTGCGAAAGCAGGCCACTTATCTCCATCGCCGTCCCGGCGAACGCCGGGACCCATACCGCGTGATCTATCAGTAAGGCAGCGTGGCTGACGCCCTTCGCAAGAACCAAAGCCGGTGGTTATGGGTCCCCGCTTTCGCGGGGACGACTGTGGAGGGAGTTCGCACTAATCGCGATTGGCCGGCGTCTGGACAAAACCCCTGTTCCAGGTCGGACTGATCAGGATCTCGTTGACGCAGACCCGCGGCGGCATGCTGGCGACGAAGGCGATGGTGCGGCCGAGGTCTTCCGGCTGCAGCATCCTCGCCTGCTCTTCCGCGCTCGGCACCACCGGCCGCAATTTCAGGATCGGCGTCGCGACCTCGCCGGGCGACAGGCAGCAGGCGCGCAAGCCGTTGACGCATTCATCCATGTTGAAGGAATGGGTCAGCGCCAGCACCGCATGCTTGGTCGTGGTATAGGCCGGGCCCGGCATTTTCGAAACGTGACGGCCGGCCCAGGACGCGACGTTGATGATGCAGCCGTCCTTTTGCGCGCGCATCGCCGGCAGCACCGCGCGCATGCAGTACAGCACGCCATTGAGATTGATCTCGACCAGCCGGTCCCAGCCTTCCAGTTCCATGTCGGCCCAGCTGCGCTTCGGCACGTTGATGCCGGCGCTGTTGACCAGGAGATCGATGCGGCCGTGACGCTTTAGAATTTGTTCCGCCGCCTTGCTGACATCGGCTTTCTGGCTGACATCGAGCGCGATCGCCTCGGCCTTGCCGCCGGCGCCGGCGATCTTCGCCACCACGGTGTCGAGGGCGTCCTTGCGGCGGCCCGAAACCACCACGGTCCAGCCGTCGGCGGCGAGCGATTCCGCCCCGGCCTCGCCGATCCCGCTGCCGCCGCCGGTCACCCAGGCCACGCGTTTCCCGTTATTTGACATGCAAACCGTCTCCGTTGCTTTGTGCGGGGCGTCTTTGCTATTGAAGCCCTTGAGATTGTAAGATTATGCGGCCCTGCACGACCGCGCCCGCCCACCGGAATGATGCATGAATGCGCCCCGCAAAACCACTGTGAACGCCAACCTGTTTTCCCGCCTGTTCGATGGCCTTGACGATCCGGGCCGCCTCGCGATCGAAACCATCGACGGCGCGCGCATCAGCTATGGCGACCTGATTTCCCGCGCCGGGCAGATGGCGAATGTGCTGGTCGATCGCGGCGTCAAGCCCGGCGATCGCGTCGCCGCCCAAACCGAAAAATCGGTGCCGGGCCTGGTGCTCTATCTCGCCGCGGTGCGCGCCGGCGCGGTGTATCTGCCGCTCAACACCGCCTACACGCTGAACGAGCTGGAATATTTCATCACCGACGCCGAGCCCTCGCTGGTGGTGTGCGACCCCTCGAAGGCGGAAGGCATCGGTGCGATCGCGGCGAAGGTTGGCGCCAAAGTCGAAACGCTGGGATCCGACGGCAAGGGTTCGCTGACGGATGCCGCCGCCAGCGCGAAACCGGAATTCGCAACCGTGCCCCGCGCCGACGACGATCTCGCGGCCATTCTCTACACATCCGGAACCACGGGACGTTCCAAGGGCGCGATGCTGACGCACGATAACCTGGCGTCGAATTCGTTGTCGCTGGTCGACTACTGGCGCTTCACCGACAAGGACGTCCTGATCCACGCGCTGCCGATCTATCACACCCACGGCCTGTTCGTGGCGAGCAACGTCACGCTGTTCGCCCGCGCCTCGATGATCTTCCTGCCGAAATTCGATCCCGAACTGATCATCAGGCTGATGGCGCGCGCCACCGTGCTGATGGGCGTGCCGACCTTCTACACGCGGCTGCTGCAAAGCCCGGCGCTGAACAAGGAATCCACCAAACACATGCGGCTGTTCGTTTCGGGCTCCGCGCCGCTGCTCGCCGATACCCATCGCGAATGGTTTGCCCGCACCGGCCACGCCGTGCTCGAGCGCTACGGCATGACCGAGACCAACATGAACACCTCCAATCCATATGACGGCGAGCGCGTCGCCGGCGCGGTCGGCCATCCCTTGCCCGGCGTCTCGGTGCGCGTCACCGATCCGGAAACCGGCAAGGAGCTGGCGCGCGACGCGATCGGCATGATCGAGGTCAAGGGTCCCAACGTCTTCAAGGGCTACTGGCGGATGCCGGAGAAGACCAAGGCCGAGTTCCGCGACGACGGCTTCTTCATCACCGGCGATCTCGGCAAGATCGACGCCAAGGGCTATGTGCACATTCTCGGCCGCGGCAAGGATCTCGTGATTTCCGGCGGCTTCAACGTCTACCCCAAGGAAATCGAGAGCGAGATCGACGCCATGCCGGGCGTGATCGAATTCCGCCGTGATCGGCGTGCCGCATGCCGATTTCGGCGAGGGCGTCACCGCCGTGCTGGTCTGCGACAAGGCGGCCAAGGTGGATGAGGCTTCCGTTTTGAACGCGCTGGACGGAAGATTGGCAAAGTTCAAGATGCCGAAGCGGGTGTTCGTGGTCGACGAACTGCCGCGCAATGCCATGGGCAAGGTGCAGAAGAATATCTTGCGCGACAATTACAAGGATATTTACGCCAAGGCGAAGTGATCCGGCGCGAAAGAGCGCCGCCTTATTCGATCACCTCGTCGGCGCGGAGCAGGAACGATTCGGAAATCGCAAGTCCCAACGCCCTGGCGGTCTTGAGATTGACGACCATCTCGAATTTCGTCGGCTGCATCACCGGAAGATCGGTTGTCTTGGCGCCTTTCAATATCCTGCCGGCATAGACGCCGGCCTGACGATAGCCTTCCGCAAAATGCGGTCCATAGCTGAGAAGGCCGCCGACTTCCGCAAACTCGCGGCGAAACGACATCGCCGGCAGCTTGTGGCGCAGCGCCAGCGACGCCAGCTGCTCGCGATAGGAACCGAAGAACGGATCGTTGCAGGCCAGCACGGCGCCGGCCTTCTGCTGCACGAAGGCGTCGAAGGCGGCCGCGACTTCCTGTTCGGTACTGGCGTTGCGCACGATCAGCGTCACCCCGAGCCGGGCCCTGGCCTCCTCGACTTCCTGCGCCTGCGAATTGGCTTCCGGATATTTCGGATTGATCAGGACGCCGAGAATCGAGGCCTGCGGCATCATCTCGTGCAGCAGTTCGAGCCTCTTGGCCTCCAGCGTCGCACCGATCAGGCTGATGCCGGTGACATTGCCCTCGGGTCGATTGAGGCTGGCCACGAGACCGGCTCTGATCGGATCGGCGGCGCTGACGAAGACAATCGGAATGGTGGATGTGGCGTGCTTCGCCGCGCGGCCGGGATCGCTGCCGCCGGCCGCCACGATCAAGGCGACGCGACGGTCGACCAGTTCCGCGGCGAGCTTCGGCAGCCGGTCATATTTTCCCTCCGCCCACCGATATTCGATCGCCAGGTTCTGGCCCTCGATGAAACCGGCCTCCTTGAGGCCGTCGCGGGTCGCGGCCACCAGGTTAACCTGATCGGCTGGAATTCCGCTGCCGAGAAATCCGATTACCGGCGTCGTCGATGACTGCGCACGCGCCACGATCGGCAGGCTTGCCGCCGCGCCGCCGAGCCATGCCAGAAACAGCCGCCGCTTCATTCGATCACCTCGTCGGCGCGGGCGAGCAGCGTCGCGGGTACCATCAGCCCGAGCGTGTTGGCTGCCTTGAGATTGACAACGAGCTCAAGCCTGCTCGGCTGCTCGACCGGGATATCGCCCGGCTTCGCCCCTCGGAGAATCTTGTCGACAAAATCGGCGGAGCGCCGAAACAGGTCCGGGACGTTCGGCCCATAAGACATGAAACCTCCGCCTTCGAGATACTCCCTCGCATAAAGCATCGTGGGAAGGCCCGCTGCGAGCGCCAACGCGTTGATGCGTGCCGAATTGGCGCCAACCAGAGCATCGGCACAGGCATAAAGCGCGTCGCTACGGCCCTTGAGCATCTCGATAGCGGGCGCGAATTCCTCGGCGCGCCGAATCTCCAATGCGGCAGGCTCGAGGCCCGCCGCGCGCGCCATCGTCTGAACCTCGTTCAGTTCGCTGGCCGCCTGGGGAGAGGCCGGATTTGCGATCACCGCGAGCCGACGCAAATCGGGGAGCGCCTCGCGCATGAGCCCCAACCGCTTGCTGGCGATATCCGGACCCTGGAGCGACAATCCGGTGACGTTGCCGCCCGGCCGCGACAGGCTTGCGACGAGACCGGCACCGACCGGATCGTTAGCCAGCGTGAAGACGATCGGAATCACCGAGGTCGCATGCATGGCGGCGAGCACCGCGCCGCCCCCGGCCACGATGACGTCGACTTTCAACCGGACGAACTCAGCCGATATTTCCGCGAACCGCTCGCCTCGTCCCTCGGCCCAGCGATATTCGATCGTGACGGTGCGGCCGTCGATCCAGCCGAGTTCGCGAAGGCGCTGCTCGAAAGCGGCGACAAAATGCCGCCAGGCCGTGGGTGTGCTGACGCCTAGAAACCCGATGGTCGGAAGCTTCTGCTGCGCCCGCGCCGCCAGCGGCACACTCGCCGCCGCAGCTCCGGCAAGCCTGATGAACTCCCGCCGTTTCATTCTGATGTCCCAACCAGCGTTCTGCGCCGGGGCGACATTTATCCAAATCGCGGCGGATTACAACGACGCGGATCGTTGTACGTTTATAGCAACTTGATGGAACGTGAATCGGTCCCTGGCCGGTTACAGCAGGCTGATCACAAACCGGGCGCCGGCGATGAAGAGATAGCTGCCATAGGCACGCTCCAGCGTGGTCTTCGACATCGCATGGGCTACTCTTACGCCGAGCGGCGCGGTGAGCAGGCTGGTCGGCATCGCCAGCACCGCGCCGATCAGCGAGACATAGCCGATCGCAAACGGCGATTGCAGCGCCAGCACATCGGGATAATGCGCCGCCACCGGCCAGCCGGCATAGACATAGCCGAGCGCGCCGGGAATCGAGACCAGGACCGCCAGCGCCGACGAGGTCGCGACCCCCTGATGTATCGGCCGGCCGTAGAACGTCATCACCAGATTCGCGAACAGTCCGCCGCCGACACCCATCAACGTGGCAAGAAGTCCGACAAGGAACCCGTAAACGCGCATCAACGGTCCCTGCGGGAGATCGTCGCCGAATTTCCAGGTCTCGCGCCCCAGCAACAGCCGCGCCGCGGCGAACCATGCCACCGTCACGAATACGATCCGGAACAGCCGCTCGGGCGCATACCGCGCGGCGACGGTGGCGGCGAGAACGCCGACCAGCACCGGCAGCCACCACGCGCGCAGAACCCTCATATCCACCGCGCCGCGCGCGTAATGGGCGCGGAAGGAGCGGATCGAGGTCGGAATGATGATGGCGAGCGAGGTGCCGACGCACAGCGGCATCCGCACCTCGAGCGGCACGCCGGCCAACCGAAAGCATTCGAAAAACACCGGCACCAGGATGGCGCCGCCGCCGATCCCGAACACGCCCGCGAGAAATCCGGACAGCGCGCCGACCACCACCAGCAGCAGCGCCAGTTGGAGAAGCTCGGAGACATCAAGCCCAGCGACCAGCATCCCCATTTTCCTCCTCCTCGCGCGGAATACGAGCACGTTCATGAATCGTGCTTCAGGTATACCAGCCACCAGCGCGCCCGAGCCTTGTCAATGCCCGGCAATGCAAGGCTCATCTCAAGCTATGAACACGGGTTCGCAACCGGCGGATTTCGTCGTTGCGCTGGCTGTTTCGAGTTCGTAAATAGGACCCGTCGATCGCGATCCCCCAAAGGGCCTCTGCGGAGGCCCGCAAACCATCAAAGCCGCCGATGACAGCCAGGATCGAAAGACCGCTTTCACCTCATCTGCAGACCTATCGTTGGACCCTGACGATGGCGCTGTCCATCGTCCATCGCCTGACCGGCGTCGCCCTGTATTTCGGCACCCTGCTGCTGGCGTGGTGGCTGATAGCGGCCGCATCGGGACCCACCGCCTACGCCCATGTGCAGGCCTTTACCTCCAGCTTCCTCGGCCGCCTGATCGTGTTCGGCTATACGTGGGCGCTGCTGCATCATCTGCTCAGCGGCATCCGGCATCTGGTCTGGGATCTGGGTTACGGCTTCAAGGCCAGCGAGCGCGAAGCGCTGACATGGGGCGCGCTGATCGGCGGCATCTGCCTGACCGTGCTGCTCTGGATCGCCGCCTACGCCATCGGAGGCGGACGATGACCGCGCCGAACACCGAAGCGACCCGATCGATGCGCACGCCGCTTGCCCGCGTTCGCAATCTCGGCGCCTCGCATTCCGGCACCTCGGATTTCTGGCGCCAGCGCCTCACCGCCGTGGCCATGGTGGTGCTGATGGTGCCGGTCATCGTGGTGGTGATGATGCTGCTCGGCCGCAATCAGGCCGGGGCCGCGCAAATTCTCGGCTCGCCGCTGGTCGCGATCATCCTGTTGCTGTTCATCATCGCCAGCGCCTGGCACATGAAGATCGGCATGCAGGTGGTGATCGAGGACTATGTGCAGCACGAGACCACGAAGCTCGTCGCCGTCATGGCCAACAATTTCTTCTCGATTGCGGTGGCGCTGGCCTCGATCTACGCCATCCTCAAATTGTCATCCGGAGTGTAGCCCATGGCCGTAGTCGGAAACGGCAACGCCGCGAACGGCAGTGGTGGCCCGGCCACCAACGGCCACGCCTATCCGATTGAAGACCACACCTATGATGTCGTGGTCGTCGGCGCCGGCGGCGCCGGCCTGCGCGCGGTGGTCGGCTGCAGCGAGGCCGGCCTCAAGACCGCCTGCATCACCAAGGTATTTCCGACCCGTTCGCATACGGTGGCGGCGCAGGGCGGCATTTCCGCATCGCTCGGCAACATGCATCCGGACGACTGGCGCTGGCACATGTACGACACCGTCAAGGGATCGGACTGGCTCGGCGACCAGGATTCGATCGAATACATGGTGCGCCATGCGCCGGCGGCGGTCTACGAACTCGAACACTGGGGCGTGCCGTTCTCGCGCACCGAAGACGGCAAGATCTACCAGCGCCCGTTCGGCGGCATGACGCTGGACTACGGCAAGGGGCAGGCGCAGCGCACCTGCGCCGCCGCCGACCGCACCGGCCATGCCATGCTGCACACCATGTACGGCCAGGCGCTGCGCCACGCGGCGGAATTCTATATCGAGTTCTTCGCCATCGACCTGATCATGGATGACCAGGGCACCTGCCGCGGCGTGATCGCGCTGAAGCTTGACGACGGCACGCTGCATCGGTTCCGGGCGCAGACCACCATCCTTGCCACCGGGGGCTATGGGCGCATCTATCACTCCTGCACCGGCGCCCACACCCAGACCGGCGATGGCAGCGCCATGGCGCTGCGCGCCGGCCTGCCGCTGCAGGACATGGAATTCGTCCAGTTCCACCCGACCGGCATCTATGGCGCCGGTTGCCTCGTCACCGAGGGCGCGCGCGGCGAAGGCGGCTATCTCGTCAATTCGGACGGCGAGCGGTTCATGGAGCGCTATGCGCCATCCGCCAAGGATCTGGCGTCGCGCGACGTGGTCTCGCGCGCGATGACCATCGAAATCCGCGAAGGCCGCGGCGTCGGCAAGAAAAAAGACCACATCTTCCTGCATCTCGATCATCTCGATCCCAAGGTGCTGCACGAACGGCTGCCGGGCATCTCGGAAACGGTGCGGATCTTCTCCAATGTCGATGTGACGCGCGAGCCGATCCCGATCGTTCCGACCGCGCATTACAACATGGGCGGCATCCCCACCAACTATCACGGCGAAGTGCTGACCAAGAAGAACGGCGACGACAATTTCGTGGTGCCGGGCCTGATGGCCGTCGGCGAAGCGGCCTGCGTTTCGGTACACGGCGCCAACCGTCTCGGCTCCAACTCGCTGATCGATCTGGTGGTGTTCGGCCGCGCCGCGGCGTTGCGCTGCGCCGAAAAGCTGGCGCCGAACGGCACGCAGCCGGAATTGCCGGCGGATTCCGCCGACAAGTCGCTCGGCCGGCTCGATCGTTATCGCTACGCCGCCGGCGGCACGCCGACCGCGAAGCTGCGCGACAGCATGCAGCATGTGATGCAGAACAATTGCGCGGTGTTCCGCACCGGCGAGGTGCTGACCGAAGGGCACAATCTGATTCACAAGGTGCACGGCGGCATCGCAGACATCGCGGTCAGCGACCGCTCGCTGACCTGGAATTCCGACCTGGTCGAGACCCTCGAATTCGACAATCTGATCGTGCAGGCGGTGGTAACGATGGACTCGGCGGCGAACCGCACCGAGAGCCGCGGCGCCCATGCGCGCGAGGATTTCCCCGACCGCGACGACAAGAACTGGATGAAGCACACACTGGCGTGGATCGACGATCGCGGCGACACCGCGATCGATTATCGCCCGGTGCACGACTACACCATGACCAACGACGTTCAGTACATCCCGCCGAAAGCGCGGGTGTATTGAGTAACAATCATAGCCCGTCATTCCGGGGCGCTTTCGAAGCGAGCGAGCCCGGAATCCATCACCACGGCGGGGAGTATGGATTCCGGGCTCGCCATCCAAGTCGGCCGCTGCCGACTTGGACCTTTAAGATGGTCGACCTCGGGTAAACCCGAGTTCGGGCGGCGCGCCCCGGAATGACGAAAGGCGAGAGAAGATGGTTGAATTCGCACTGCCGAAAAATTCGAGGATCACGGGCGGCACGAGTTGGCCGAAGCCGGCAGGCGCCACCGAGACGCGCGAATTCAAGGTCTATCGCTGGAATCCGGATGACGGCAAAAATCCGAGCGTCGACACCTATTTCGTCGACACCCATGATTGCGGCCCGATGGTGCTCGATGGCCTGATCTGGATCAAGAACAACATCGACCCGACGCTGACATTCCGCCGCTCCTGCCGCGAGGGCGTCTGCGGTTCCTGCGCCATGAATATCGACGGCCAGAATACGCTGGCCTGCACCAAGTCGATGCATGACGTGAAGGATGGCGCGGTGAAGGTCAATCCGCTGCCGCATCAGCCCGTGGTCAAGGACCTGGTGCCTGATCTCACCAATTTCTACGCGCAATACGCCTCGATCGAGCCGTGGCTGCAGACGACAACGCCGACGCCGCAGAAGGAATGGCGGCAGAGCCACCAGGACCGCGAAAAGCTCGACGGCCTCTATGAATGCATCCTGTGCGCCTGCTGCTCGACCTCGTGCCCGAGCTATTGGTGGAACAGCGACCGCTATCTCGGCCCGGCCGCGTTGCTGCAGGCGAACCGATGGGTCAAGGACAGCCGCGATGAAGCCACTGGCGAGAGGCTCGACAATCTCGAGGACCCGTTCCGGCTCTATCGCTGCCACACCATCCTGAACTGCGTGAAGGCCTGTCCGAAGGGCCTAAATCCCGCCGAGGCCATCGCCGAACTCAAGCTCAAGATGGTCGAGCGGCAGATCTGAGCCGCGGCCTCCGGCCGCCTGTCGCACGCACCGGAACAGACGTCGACACCGCGAATTGCGGCCCGGCCGCAACCTCGGCGCGCCGCCTCACCGCCTCACCACGGGTTCGAAATTCCCTTGCTCAGGGCTTCCGGTTGCGAAACTATCCGGCCGTCTAGGGACAACAAACATGCGAATTCTGGAAATCGTCGCGGTCTGCGCTGCGTTGGGCGGCTGTGCGGCGCCCGGGCAAGAGGTGGCGTCGACGTCGCGGCTTGGCGACCAATTCGTCGGGAAAACTGCGAGTTCTCTCGTGTCTCAATTTGGCAAGCCGATCAGCCGCAATAAAGTGGACAACGACCAAACGAACTATGTCTGGGAACTTGATCCCACAACGGTTTCGGCCGACGACCGACGGGCGGATACAGGTTCGGCAGGTCTCTATGGAGACGGGCACACCCCTGGTTACATGACCGACGACCCCCGGCGCTGCAAGATGAGCGTCACCGTGTCGCCGGAGGGGGTCATCACCCAGGTTGCCATCGAAGAACAGAACGGCACCGGCGCACCGACGAGGAATTTCGGCATCCTCGGGGGCGTCTGCGCTCAGCTTCTCGGGACGAGATCCCGGACATAATCCAGGACCGGCCGCGGCCCCCCGACGCCGTGCCAATCATCCTGCTGTCATTGGAGCCGCCGGCAAAAGTCGGCTAAGTAGGCGCGGCATTCTTCGGCGAGCACATCCGTGACCTCATCAACCCTTCCCCCTGGCATCGCGCCCGCCAACGATCCGGCGGCGCCCCCTTTCGGGGCGTTCGCGCCGACGCGCGCGCAGGCTTCGATCATCTCGCTTGCGCATCGCTCGCGATTGAAGCGCGGCGCGTTCCGCCCGATGCTGTCGCGGCTGATCAACGCCCTGCGCGCCGGACCGCTCGATGTGCCCTATCAGGGCGCATCGTTCCGGTTCTATCACCAGGCCAGCGCCACGGAGCGCGGCGCCCTGTTCAATCCCGACTACAATCTCGAAGAGCTGGATTTTCTGCGGGCCCATACGCCCATCGGCGGGGTGTTCGTCGATGTCGGCGCCAACGTCGGCACCTACGCCTTGGTTCTGGCGCGGCAGGTCGGCGCTTCCGGGAAGGTGATCGCGATCGAACCGCATCCGGTCACCCATGCCCGGCTGGCCTTTAATCGCAGCGCGTCCGGCTTCACGCAGGTTCAACTTGTGGCCGCCGCCGCCGGTCCTTCCGACGGCGAACTGATGATCGCGACCGACGGCGACAATCTCGGCGCCAGCCACATCGTGTCGGGCGACCGCCCTGGCAATGCCATCAAGGTGCCTTCGTTGCGGCTGCAACGCATCCTCGACGATGCCGGCGCGGATCACGTCGACGCGCTGAAGATCGATGTCGAGGGATTTGAGGACCGCGTTCTGACCGGCTTCTTCAAGCAGGCGCCGCAACGCCTGTGGCCGCGCGCGGTGGTGATCGAACATCTGTCGCGGAACGAGTGGCAGGATGACTGCATTGCCGACATGCGCGCGCGCGGCTATGCGGAGACCGGCAGGACCCGCAGCAACACCATGCTGGTGCGCGGCTGAAGAGCCCGGCGCCTACCGGCTTCCTTGCGGCCAATCGATCTTCAGACCCGGGAGATGACGATGATTGACCATATCGGCTTTTCGGTTTCCGACTATCAGCGCGCAAAGGCTTTCTACAGCAGGGCGCTGGCGCCTCTTGGCTACAGCCTCGTCATGGAGGTCACGCAGGAACAGACCGGTCATGATCCCGCCGCCGGCTTTGGCGCCAGCGGCAAGCCGGATTTCTGGATCGGCGGCGAAGGCGGACTGAACAAGCCGGTACACGTCGCCATCCTCGCAAAGGATCGCTCCGCCGTGAACGCCTTCTACGAGGATGCCATCGCCGCGGGCGGGCGCGACAATGGCGCGCCCGGCCTTCGTGCCCATTATCATCCCGACTACTACGGTGCATTCGTGCTCGATCCCGATGGCCACAACATCGAAGCGGTCTGTCACGCGCCGGGCTGAGCTCATTCGCCAGGGGAACATCGCCTCGCCGGCGTCGTTATCGCTCCGACCGTCATGGAGCCAGCATGGAAAACGATAACGGGAAGATGGGACCGTGAATGCCGATCGACCCCACAGAGGATCCCCCGATCAAGCCCGGGCAGCCGTCGGAGCCGCCGCAGGAGAGCCCACCGGGAAGCCCTCGCCCCGAGGTGCCACCGCCGATGCAGGAGCCCGGCGAGCCATCCCAGCCAGAGGAGTTGCCGGGCCGCACGCCGGAGGAATTGCCGGTGCGCGGACCGCAGGGACCGAACACCCCCGCAACCGACACCGGAAATATCGGCTTCGCAGCCAACTCCGTGACAAGCTGCAGCGAATAGCCGCAAGGTGAAATGCAAGACTGCGAAGTGGAATGATGATCTGAATGCGCAATGAACAAGGATGCGTTCGGGCTTTGCCGTGCCGGAAATAAATACCGATTCTGGTTTGAACGACGCCACAATCCGGCCTAACGCTTGTTTGTTGATCGCCAGAGTTTGTTGACAGACCATGTTGCCAGACCTTGTTGCCAAGATTTTTTCCGGGGACGCCACCATCATGACAAAAGTTCGACTCTTGCTGCTTGCCACCACAGCTCTCACCGCGCTGCAACTGGCCGCTGCTCCATCGCACGCGCAGACCGCGCCGCTCGTCGTCGCGCAGGCCCATGAGGAGCTGGGTCCCGATGGAAAGCCCAAGCAGCCGCCGAAGGGAGCGCCGCCGCCACACCCCGCGCCGCCGGCCGCCGCACCTCCGCGGCCCGCTCCGCCACCGCCACCGCCGCCTCATGCAGCTCCGCCGCCGCCACCACCGCCACATGCCGCGCCGCCACCACCGCATGCAGCTCCGCCGCCGCCACCACCGCCACACCCCGCGCCGCCGCCACCGCCGGCTGCAGCGCCGCCGCACGTTCCGCCGCCTGCTGCGGCACCGCCGCATGTGCCGCCCCCGGCGGCAGCACCGCCGCCACATCCCACTCCGCCGGTTCCCCCCGCGGCAGCGCCACCGCCTGCCCCGCCGAAGCCTCCGGCTGGACCCGCCATGCAGCAGCAGGAGCGGGAAAGAGAGCTGGAGATGGAAAGAGCAAGAGAGCGGGAAAAAATGGCACCGCCTCCGCGGCCGCCGGTCGGCGGAGCCGCACCGCCGCCGCCACCCTCGGGCGCAGCCCCGCCACCGCACGCCGGGCCGCCCCCGGCCGCCCCTGCGCCGGGCGCCACTCCCGGCACTCCTTCTCCGGGCGCGGTCACACCACCACCGCGGACCGGGCCGCCACCGGTCACCCCTGCTCCGGGCGCCGCTCCGGCCGCACCCGGTGGGCAGACCGCGCTGCCGCCCGGAGCCGCGCCGTTGGTCCGGCACGCGCCGCCAACGGTAGCAGCGCCGATTCCAGCGGCCCCGCCGCCGGCTCAGGCCATGACCCCGATTGCGCCGGGCGCGGCGCCGCAGGGACCGCGCCGGATGGAGGATTTCCGTGGCCAGCGGCAGGAAAGCGACCAGGGCGGCCGCAAGGTCTTCACCGAGCCGGGCCGGGTCATCGTGGTCGATCCCGGCGGTCAGTCGTTCATTCGCCACAACGAAGAGGATCGATTCCGCTTCGGCGCACGCGATATCCAGACCCAGCAGGTCGGCGGCGAGACCCGTACCATCGTGATTCGTCCCGATGGCTCGCAGATCATCACCGTGGTCGGCCGCGACGGACAGTTGATGCGCCGGATCAGGCGGGACCGGGAGGGCCGCGAGATCATCATCATCGACAACAGCTACCGCGATCCCCGCGACGCCGGTGGATTCTACGTCGACCTGCCGCCGCCGATGATCCGGATCCCCTACGACCGGTACATCGTGGATGCCGACGATGCATCGCCGGACCTGATCTACGACACCATGGAAGCGCCTCCGGTGGACCGGATCGAGCGACGTTATTCGCTCGACGAGATCCGCTACAGCCCGTCGGTGCGACAGTTGATGCCGAGCATCGATCTCAACACCATCACCTTCGAGACCGGATCGTGGGAGATTCCGCCCGATCAGGCGGCGCGGCTGCAGGTGATCGCGGAAGGGCTCAATCGGGCGATCGCGCGCAACCCGCGCGAGGTGTTCCTGATCGAGGGTCACACCGACGCGGTCGGCAACCCCGTCGACAATCTCTCGCTATCGGACCGGCGCGCCGAATCCGCGGCCGAGTTGCTGACCCAGCAATTCGGGGTGCCCTCGGAAAACCTGACCTCGCAGGGCTATGGCTCGCAATATCTGAAAGAGCAGACCGACGGACCGAGTCGCATCAACCGCCGCGTCACCATCCGCCGCATCACGCCACTGCTCAACGGCGGCGTGGCGACACTGCCGCCGCCGCCCCCGGGCACCGCCCCGCCGCGGTGAGGCGAGCCAACCACCAATAAGAATGGCCGGGAGCAATCCCGGCCATTCTTTTCGCGTCATTGCCTACAGCCGTAGGGTGGGCAAAGGCGCTCTTGCGCCGTGCCCACCATCTTTCAAACGTCAAGTTGCTTGTGGTGGGCACGCTTCGCTTTGCCCACCCTACGCAGCTAGCGCGTCCGTGCTGTTCTCAGTCCTTGTCGGTCTCGAGTTTGAATATCTGGGAGCTGTCCCCGATCGATAGCAGGCCTGCCTCGGCGTAGAGATTGAGCTTGGCGCGGGTATCGGTGATGTCGAGGTTGCGCATGGTCAACTGGCCGATACGGTCCGCCGGCGTGAACGCCCCGTCGTCCACCTTCTCCATGCTCAGCCGCTCCGGCTGATAGGTCAGGTTGGGGCTCTCGGTGTTCAGGATGGAATAGTCGTTGCCGCGCCGCAGCTCGAGCGTGACTTCGCCGGTGATGGCGCGAGCCACCCAGCGCTGGGCGGTTTCGCGCAGCATCAGAGCCTGAGAATCGAACCACCGCCCCTGGTAGAGCAACCGCCCAAGGCGCATGCCGCTGATCCGGTATTGCTCGATAGTGTCCTCGTTGTGGATGCCGGTGACGAGCCGCTCGTAGACGATGTGCAGCAGCGCCATGCCGGGAGCTTCGTAGATGCCGCGACTCTTGGCCTCGATGATCCGGTTTTCGATCTGGTCGCTCATGCCAAGGCCATGCCGGCCACCGACGGCGTTGGCCTCGAGCAACAGCGCGACCGGATCGGCGAAGGTCCGGCCGTTCAGCGCGACGGGCTGCCCTTCCACAAAACGCACCGCGACCGTTTCGGCCTTGACGGCACAGTCGTCGCGCCAGAACGGCACGCCCATGATGGGCGTGACGATTTTGATGCCACTGTCCAGACGCTCAAGATCCTTGGCCTCGTGGGTAGCGCCGAGGATATTGCTATCGGTCGAATACGCCTTCTCGGCGCTCATCTTGTAGTCGAAGCCATTGGCGGTCAGGAACGCCGACATTTCCGCACGGCCGCCCAGCTCGTCGATGAACTGCTGGTCGAGCCAGGGCTTGTAGATCTTGAGGCTCGGATTGGTCAGCAGGCCGTAGCGGTAGAACCGCTCGATGTCGTTACCCTTGAACGTGGAGCCATCACCCCAGATGTTGACGCCATCCTCCTTCATGGCCGCGACCAGCATCGTGCCCGTCACCGCGCGACCGAGCGGCGTGGTGTTGAAGTACGTCGCGCCGCCGGTAGAGATGTGGAAAGCGCCGGATTGGATCGCGGCGATGCCTTCGTGGACCAGTTGCGCGCGGCAATCCACCAGTCGGGCCTTCTCGGCGCCGAATCCGAGCGCCTTGCGCGGGATCTCGTCGTAGTCGGCCTCGTCGGGCTGGCCGAGATTGGCGGTATAGGCGAAGACGCGGGCGCCTTTCTGTTTCATCCACAACAGCGCCGCGCTGGTGTCGAGACCGCCCGAGAAAGCAATGCCGACTTTTTCCCCTTTGGGCAGTCCTTTCAAGATCGTACTCATGCGGCTTCCAATCGGTCGTAGTGGCTGATGTTTCCAGCGAATTGAGTGCGCGAATATCAAATTTCGCGGCGGTCGGCACGCTTTTAATAGCGGATAGCGCCCGAACGACCGGAGCAGGATTACCCCGGCTTGCGGAAACGAGCGCCCAGCCGCGTCAGCGCGGCATCGACGCCTTCATCGGTAAGCCGGGTCGACGGCCAGCGATAGATATAGCCGTGCGCCAGCCAGATCACCAGAAACGTGACCAGCCCGGCGGCGGCGACATCGGTAAAGAAATGCCCGCCGAACGCCATCCGGAGCAGGCTGGTCGCGACGCCGAACGCCGTTGCCGCGGCATAGGCCAGCGGCCGCCACGCGGGCGGCGTCAGCGCCGCGGGTGCGTAGGTCCAGAAGGCGGTGGCACCTTCGCCGGAGAAGAACGAGCAATTGCGTCCGCAGCTGCCGCGCGGATCCCACCATGCCACGAACGGCTGATCGCCGTTGAATTGCGTCACGGTCACCGGGCGCGGCCGTCCCCAGTAACTCTTGAAGGTGAGGTTGGTCAGAACACCGGCGGAAAGGATCAGCGTCGCCAGCAGGAAAACGATCGCACGCCCCGACATCAGCAGCGGCCGGTCCGGCCGCGCCAGTTTCACGAGCAGCGCGACGATGGCCGGCAGCGCCAGGCCCCAGGCAATCCACATCGCGCCGTCGCGCGCGATGGCCGCCAGCGCATTGAGTTTCAGCGGAAACGTCTTGCTCGGCGCATCGTAGAACCATGCGGTGAGCTTCAGATCGAGCTCGGGATAGATCCCGAACAGCAATCCGACAGCAAGCGCCAGCGTGAGCGCGATGATGAGTCCGGTCCGGTTCATGGCGCGGGGTTTAGCCGAGCAGGTTCGCGATGAAAAGGCTTGCTGTGGCCGCATCGTTACCCTCCCCCAGAGGAGGAAGGTAACGCTTCCTACGACGCCGGCGGCGGCGAATGCGACGGCAGCGGCGGCGGCGGTCGCAGCGGGGCCGGCGGCCTGCGCCAGGCGCCGGCATTGCGACCGGCGATGATCCAGTAGGCCACGCCCGCGACGATGCCCGCTCCGGTCATGATTTCGAGATGACGCCGCACGATGCCCTCGAAGCGGAGCGTCTCGGAATCGAAGGGCACGAGGCCGAGATAGCACGCCAGCCCAACGATGCCGCCGCCAACCGCGTAGGTCAGCGCGCCGCGGATATAAAACGCTTCCGTGATCGCGACCACGATCGCCGCCGGCAGCAGCGCAAAGCCGCTGACAAAAATGAAGCCGAAACCGAGCAGCACGTTCAGCGCGCCGGGATCAACCGGACCTGCGCCGAGGTCGCTGAACTCGGGAAACATGATCGCACCGACCACGATCATCCCCGCCACCAGAGAGGCGGCGAGAAATCCGAAGAGGACGACGAACAGGCGACCGATCAATGCCACGCGATCCCACCGTCATTGCGAGCGCGGCGAAGCAATCGACAAACCGACCCGCGGCTAACAATGTGGATTGCTTCGTCGCTTACGCTCCCCGCAATGACGAAATGGCAGACAGATTGAGCCATCCCGCCTAATCCGTCATCGCCATGGCGCGCAGCGCCTGCCGCTCGCGCACCGACAATTTCTCGGTCTCCGATTTCAACTGGCCGCAGGCAGCCAGGATATCGCGGCCGCGCGGCGTGCGCACCGGCGAGGAATAGCCGGCGTTGAAGATATATTCGGAGAATTTTTCGATCTGTTCCCAGTCCGAGCATTCGTAGACCGTGCCCGGCCACGGATTGAACGGAATGAGATTGATCTTGGCCGGAATGCCCTTCAAGAGCTTCACCAGCAGCTTGGCGTCATCGAGCGAATCGTTGACCCCTTTGAGCATGACATATTCGAAGGTGATGCGCCGCGCGTTGGAGGAGCCGGGATAATCGCGGCAGGCCTGCAGCAATTCGGCAATCGGATATTTGCGGTTCAGCGGCACCAGTTCGTTGCGCAATTCGTCGCGCACCGCATGCAGCGAAATCGCCAGCATGACGCCGATCTCCTCGCCGGTGCGCGTGATGTTCGGCACCACGCCCGAGGTCGACAGCGTGATGCGGCGGCGGGAAATTCCGATGCCCTCATTGTCCGACACGATCAGGAGCGCATCGCGCACCGCGTCGAAATTATACAAGGGCTCGCCCATGCCCATCATCACCACGTTGGTGACGAGACGGCCGCCAGTCGGCGTTTCGCGGTCGGCCCAGTCATTGAGGCGGTCGCGCGCCACCATGACCTGGCCGACGATTTCGCCCGCGGTGAGGTTGCGCACCAGCCGCTGCGTGCCGGTATGGCAGAACGAGCAATTCAGCGTGCAGCCGACCTGCGATGAAACGCACAGCGTGCCGCGATCGGTTTCGGGAATATAGACGCACTCGACTTCATGCGCCTTCTCGATGCTGTCGCCGCTCGGCAGCCGCAACAGCCATTTGCGGGTGCCGTCGCTGGAAATCTGTTCGGCGACCACCTCGGGCCGCGCGACCGTGAAATGCGCTTCGAGCTGATTGCGCATCTCCTTGGAGATGCTGGTCATCTCGTCGAATGCTTGCGCGCCGCGGACATAGATCCAGTGCCACAGCTGCTGCACCCGCATCCGGCGCTGCGCGGGCGCGACGCCGATCGCCCCCAATTGTTCGGCGATCTCGTCACGCGACAACCCGACCAGCGAAGGCTTTGCCGGCGGCACGTAGGATTCCAGCGCGACCTTTTCCAGGGGCGCGCCGGCAGACGTGCCGGGGTCACGTGAGGTGCTGGTCATTGTCTCATTCATGGCACATCAGATAGGCTTTCCCGGGTCGACTGGAAAGGCATCAAATAAAGCGATCTTGGGTTGAAATGGCCTAGCGCCGGCAATCCTGCGCCAGCCGGTCGAGCGCCTGGGCAAGCCCCTTCAGCGAGAACACGTCCGTGGTCTCGGTGCCCTTTGCCGACACGCCCTTGACGGTGACATCGGCGGCCTTGCGCATGGCATCCACCATCCGCTCTTCCTCGGCGGCGTTCTTGATCCAGAGGCCATCGCCCTGGGTGTACATCGCGTAGGAAGCGCCGCCGACTTCGAGCGTCGATTCCGAACCTGGCTTCACGCTGTAGCCGATCATGATCGAGACTTCGTTGACCACCTTTTCAGCCGGACGCGTGGAGACGAAGGCGTAGGCCGGGTCGCGCGGACGGTTCGGCGGATTGGTTTTTGAAGATGTAGGCTTTGCCAGCGCGAAGCATACCTTCTTTCCGTTCGGCGTCGCGGTGTAGGCGCCCCAGGGGCCGAACTGGCCGATCAATGTCGGCTCGGCGCCGACAGCGGCGGCGGCTTCCGGCTTGGCCGCCGCCGGCTTGGCCGCGCCTTTCGACGGCGCGCCCTGCGCCTGCGCAAGGCCTGCAGCCCCGCACACCAGTACGCTTGCCATCAGAGCTGTCAGCATTCGCCGCACGAACATCGCCAAATCTGGTCCCTCAATATTGTGACTGGAAGATGGCCCGATACCGCGTGGTCACAGGCCCGATGGATAGCCGGGAAATCTCAGGTTGGGAAGGCAGTTACGGTCCTCACGGATATCAGCCTCCGAAACCGCTCCGCGCTCGCTGCGCCATTTCAGGTGCGGTCCTTCGACCGCGCCATCCGCTGCGCCTCCCACTGCGCCTCGGTCCAGGCCAGCAGGTCCTCGGCGCCGGAACTGCGCAAATGCGCGCCGCCGTCCTGCACCACCATCTCGCCATTGATGTAACCGGCGGAATCGGAAATCAGGAAGCTCGCAAGATTGGCAAGCTCGCCATGTTCGCCGACGCGGCCGAGCGGATTTCTCGATCCCCAATTGTCGTCGCGGCCCTGGGGCCGAAGCTGGCCGACGGCGCCCGCGGTCGGAAACGCGCCGGGCGCGATCGCCACCGTGCGGATTCCCTTGGGTCCCCACTCCACCGCGAGGCTTTTGGTCATCGCGAGAATCGCCGACTTGGCCATCGCCGACGGCACCGTGAAGGCGCGGCCGGTAATGGTCGATGTCGACAGGATACTCAGCACCACGCCCCGGTGCCCTGCCTCGATCCAGCGCTTGCCCGCGGCCAGCGTGCAATACATCGCGCCATGCAGCGTCGGTGCCAGAACCGCGTCGGCGGCGCGAAACGACAGGTGCTCGGTCTGCGCGACGAAGGTCGCGGCGGCATTGTTGACGAGAACGTCGAGCGGCGCGGCGCGCCAGATCGCATCCATCATGGCATCGACGCCGGCGCCATCGCGAACATCGCATCTGATGACGTCGACCTTGGCGCCGAGATCAGCGCTGAGCTTGGCAGCCGTCGCCTCCAGCGCGTCGAGCCGCCGGCCGCAGATGACCAGTTCGGCGCCAAGCTCGACGAAACGGCGTCCCATCGCGGCGCCGAGCCCGGAGCCGCCGCCGGTGACCAATATCCGCTTTCCCGCGAGCAGGCCTTTTTCGAACATCGTTTTAAACCTCTTCAGCCAAAGCCGAGCACCCGATCCGCGGGCAGCGGGCCCTCGAATCCAATTGTAGCCCGGCTTCAAATCCGGCATGAAGCGTACCGCGTTGCTTGCGCGCCGGAAACTCAGGTGGGTCCATGAAAGCCATTCTCTGCTCGCAATATTGCGGCCCCGACGATCTCGTGCTGACCGAGCTGCCGGATCCGGTGGCGGGCCCCGGCGAGGCCGTCATCGCGATCAGATCCGCGGCGCTGAATTTCTTCGACCTCCTGATGATCCAGGGCAAATACCAGATCAAGCCGCCGTTTCCGTTTTCGCCGGCGGCCGAGGTCGCGGGCGTGATCGAAAGCGTCGGCGCAGGGGTCACCGACCTCAAGGCCGGCGACCGCGTCGTGGCTTCGTGCGGCCACAACGGCGCGCGTGAAAAGATCGCGCTGCCGGCCAATTCCATCGTCAGGATTCCCGACAATCTGGATTTCGACCGCGCCGCCGGGATCATCATCATCTACGGCACCGCGCTGCATGCGCTGGAAGATCGCGCCCGCCCGAAAGCGGGGGAGACCATGGCGGTGTTAGGCGCCGCCGGCGGCACCGGCCTGGCGGCATGCGAACTCGGCAGGCTGATGGGTCTGAAGGTCATCGCCTGCGCATCGTCGGACGAGAAGCTTGAATTCGCCAAGGCGCATGGCGCCGAGCTCGGCCTGAATTACGCCAAGGAAGATCTCAAGGAGGGCCTGCGCCGGCTCACCGGCGGCAAAGGCGCCGACATCATTTTCGATCCCGTCGGCGGCAACTATGCCGAAGCGGCCCTGCGGTCGATTGCATGGGAGGGCCGCTTTTTGGTGATCGGTTTCGCCGCCGGCGAGATTCCGAAAATGCCGCTCAATCTCGCGCTGCTGAAGGGCTGCGATATCCGTGGCGTGTTCTGGGGCGCGTGGGCACGGCTCAATCCGGAAAAGAATCGCGCCAATCTGGAAAAGCTCGTGAAGTGGACCGCGGAGGGCAAGATCTCCTCGCATGTCGACCGCAGCTTCCCGCTGGCGCAGACCGCCGATGCTCTCAAGGTGCTCGCCGGCCGCAAGGCGATGGGCAAGGTGATCCTGCATCCGTGATGCCAAAATGACGGCGAATCCGGTTCCAGCCGTCCGCAGATCGCACCGTCCTGTTTTCGCCACAAGCTCGAAACGCCTGTGGGCAATTCGCTAAGTGCCTCAAAGAAATCAAAATATCTCCCAAATCGTGCCGGCGAAAGTCGCTTTTTGGGCGGATTCGAAATGCGAATTACGGGTTCCAGTAGCGGGCAGACTGGGCTTGGTTAACAAGAACATAAGAAACTGACTAAGGCCGCGATGCCCGATGTTGCGTGGTAACGGGAGGCATCACTATGGCGCAGGAAACAAGGTTTCCCACTAGCGGGGAACAATATGACAGACCATGATGACAGACCATTTGACGGACCGATTGACTTAGACGCGTTCGGTTCGCAACTCGGGTCCTACCGCGCCCCTCGATCGGTCTCGTTGAGGGAAGAATACTTCCCGGAAGATCCCGCGCCTCTCTTTCTATCTGAGTATGCCGACGATCCCCCACCACCGGTATTTGGAAGGGCCCGGAACAAAGGCCTGATCTCGCGCCGTCCCATCAGGACCAGCATTGTGCTGCTCGCTGCCGCGGTGACCTGTTACGCGGTCCTGTCGGTCAAGAATCCATTCCCGGTTTTTGCCAACGCGACGGCGATGCTGATGGGAACGTCGGATGCTCGATCGGCCCCCGTTCCGCCAGCAGCGGTCCCTTCATCAACCGCCCGCGTCCAGCCCCCGCCGCTGACTCCACCGACGCGCGACGAAATTGCTGCCGCCCTTAAAACAGCCCACCAGACCCTGGCTCCGGTGGAAATCCGCCAGCCTGTCGTCGCTGCGGCTCCGCCGATAGCGGCTCCGCCGGTGATCGCTGCGCCGCCGGCAAGAAAGATCGGTGCCGACGAACTCGCCACGCTGATGACGCGGGCCAAGGGCTTGCTTGCGGCGGGTGATATTCCGCCGGCCCGCCTGTTGCTGGAACGGGCAGCGGATGCGCAGGAGCCTGGCGCCGCGCTGTTGCTGGCGCAGACCTACGATCCCGCGGTGCTGGGAACGCAGGATGCCCGCAACATCACTGCCGATCCGGCGCTGGCGCGCACCTGGTACCAGCGGGCCGCCCAGCTCGGCTCGGCCGATGCACAGCGGCGTCTCAGTCAATTGCAATAATTCAACCGCAATAATTTTTCCAAGTGGGGCACAAGAAAATGCGACGTTTATTTGGACTAGCACTCGTTGCCATGATGATGGCTTGCGGCTTCGCGGCGCGCGCGGAAGTCAACGAATACGACCCGGCCAAGGTCAGCGAAAGCCTTAAAGCCATCTTTCAATTCGGCTCGACCGCCACCAAGCAGGCGCTGAACGCCAACACGGTGACGCTGATCTCCGGCACCATCGGCGGCACCTATGTGCAATTCGGCGCCGACCTCGCTTCCGTGCTCGACGACGGAAACAAGTTGCGCGTACTTCCGATCGTCGGGCGCGGCTCTGTGCAGAGCGTCGCCGACATCCTGTTCCTGCAGGGCGTCGATCTGGGAATCGTGCGGGCCGACACGCTCGATTATCTCGAGAAGAAGGGCTTCGCCAAGGACATCAAGAAGCAATTCACCTATGTGACGAAGCTCTACAACGAAGAGATGCAGATCATCGCGCCGAAATCGGTGCAGAGCCTGAGGGACCTCGAAGGCAAGACTGTCAGCGTCGACCTGCCCAACGGCAGCACCTTCGTCACCGTGCTGACGGTTGCCGATCGGCTCGGGATCAAGGCGAACTGGGTCTATGTCGAGCAACGCATTGCGATGGAGAAACTGAAGGCCGGCGAGATCGACGCCGTCATCGTGGTGGGAGGCAAGCCCTACAAATCGGTCTCCAGCTTCGGCAATGACGGCCGTTTCCACCTCGTGAAGGTCGACTACGAAAAGCCGCTCCAGGGTGACTACCTGCCGGCAACGCTGACCGCGAAGGATTATCCGAACCTGATCGCGGAAGGCGAGAAGGTGGACACCATCGCGGTGCCGGCGCTGCTTGCGGCCTACAACTGGGCGCCCAATACCGATCGCTATCGCAAGCTGACCCAGTTCGTGGACGCGTTCTTCACGAAATTCCCGACCTTCCAGAATCCGCCCTTCCATCCGAAATGGAAGGAAGTTTCGCTGTCGGCGCCGCTGGCGGGCTGGAACCGCTTCCCCTACGCGCAGCAATGGCTCGACAGCCACCGGATCGAGCCGGTCGCGCGAAGCCGCTTTGACGAATTTCTGAAGCAGAATGCGGCGTCGGGAAAGCAGCCCGCAGATGCGGACAAGGAAGCGCTATTCAAGCAATTCAAAGCCTGGGAAGCTGAACAAGCCCGGGCCCAGGTTCAGGCGACGCCAAAACAGCGCTAGACCTCTCGGGCTTGGGCCGGGGTGATCCGCACCCCGGCCCTCGCCGTTGCTGAAAAATGCGAATTCGCCAAAGGCGACCGGATGCATTTCGTCGCCGCCGGTCAATTTCGACGGGGCGGGCGCGCAATTCCGGGCACTTAATTCTCTTGCTCGATCCCGCGCTTGAGCGCGGCGCGGGCGGCGTCGCGATGCTCCGGCGTGATGTGGCTCGCGACCATCCGGATCGCGGTGGCGAGCACGGCGGCATCGTCGGTAAAGCCGAGCACCGGCAGCATGTCCGGAATGAAATCGAACGGCAGGATGAAATAGGCGATGGCCCCCAACAGCGCGGCCTGGACGTGGCGCGGCGTCTGCTTGTCGAACGCGCAGTAATAGGCGCTCAGCAAATCCTCGGCAAAGGGCAGCTTTGCCACGACCCGCTTCAACTTGATCCAGAAGCGCCGGCGCACGCTTTCGCGGTCCTTCGCCAGCTCGTCGGCCGGCTCGAAACCCACGGTATGTTCCGACATCATCGCCCTGGGGCTCCCATCAGGCTGGCGCGGCTGATCGCCGCGGCGGACCCACGTTGATCGTCGACGCCGATCTTCCGTTAAGCTGGGGATGTCGGCTCTGACCTTCAAGATTTGATGGCAGGAACCGGGTTCAGGCGACCCCGAGCTGCGCTGCGATCGCATTCATGGCCTTGGCAAGGTCGACGTCCAGCGCGGTGACGCCGCCGGCGTCGTGGGTCGCCAGAACCACCTCCACCGTCTTGTAAACGTTACGCCATTCCGGGTGATGGTCGTTCTTTTCGGCCACCAATGCGGCGCGGCACATGAATCCGAACGCCTCGTTGAAATCCCTGAACACGAAGGTTCGTGCAATGGCCTCGCGGCCGGCCACCTCGGTCCATCCCGTCAAGCCCTTGAGGGCCGATTTCCGCGCCTCCGCCGACAGCCGCTCCGCCATGATCGCCTCCCGTTTGACCCGTAACCTACCCTAACACCGAACGATATCTGCTGGATCCACGCTTCCAGCGCGCAAACCGGTCAAAATGGCTCCCTTTTGAGCCGGCCGGTAACCATGACGCCGATGTAACTGGGCGCGGCGTCGAAATTTGCTACAATTATCCCTCAAACCGCAGCGGCGGGTGAAATTGGACCTCAAACGATTGTTTGCCAGATCGATGACCAGCGGTCTTGACCTCGCCGAGCCGCCGAAAGAGTCGTCGCCGCGATCGCCGAAGCGAAGCATGATGTTGATCGTGCTGGCCGGCGTGCTTGCCATCGTCGGCACGGTGGCGGGCGGCTACTATTTTGCGATGCGGCCGGTGATATTGCGGATCGCGGTCGGTCCCGCCAACAGCGACGACCTCAGGGTCGTTCAGGCGCTGACCCAGGCCTTTGTCCAGGCCCACAGCCATATCCGCTTGCGGCCGATTCAGACCGATGGCGCGGCCGCGAGCGCCCAGACGCTTGCCGACAGCAGGGCTGACCTCGCCATCATCCGCGGCGACCTCAACGTGCCGAAAAATGCACAGGCCGTGGCGACGCTTCGCAAGAACGTCGCCGTGCTCTGGGTGCCTGCGGCCATGAAGGGCAAGAAGGCCGGGCCGAAGATCACCAAGATTGCACAGCTCTCCGGACGCCGCGTCGGCGTCATCGGCCGCACCGAGGCCAATGTCGACCTGCTCAAGGTGATCCTGCGGCAATATGGCGTGGATCCGGGCAAGGTCGCGGTCGTTCAGTTTTCCACCGGCGAGGCCGCGGACGCGATCCGCAGCCAGAAGGCGGATGCCTATCTCGCCGCCGGTCCGGTCAACAGCAAGATTACCGCCGAGGCGGTCGCCGCCTCGACGCGCGATGGGCGCGCGCCGACCTTCCTCGCGATCAATTCGGCGGAGGCGATTGCGCAAAATCACCCGATGTACGAGGCCTCCGAAATTCCCGCCGGCGCCTTTGGTGGCGCACCTGACCGGCCGGAAGAAGAGGTGAAGACGATCAGCTTCTCGCACCACATTGTCGCCCGCAAGGATCTCTCGGAACACCACGGTTGCCGCCTTCACCCGGCAATTGTTCGCCATCCGGCAGACGGTGATGGCGGAATTCCCGCTGGCGGCGAAGATCGAAACCCCGGATACCGACAAGGATGCCGCGATCCCGGTTCATCCGGGCGCCGCGGCCTTTGTCGATGGCGAGGAGAAGTCCTTCCTCGATCGCTACAGCGATTACATCTGGTGGGGACTGATGGCGCTGTCCGCGATGGGCTCCGCCGGCGCCTGGTTCGCGGGCTATCTGAAGAAGGACGAGCGCCACAACAACTCGTCGCTTCGCGAACGCCTGCTGGACATGATCGCGGCCGCGCGCCGCAGCGATTCCGCCGAAGAACTCGACGCCATGCAGGCGGAGGCGGACAACATATTGCGCGATACGCTGTGTTGTTTCGAAGACGGCGCCATCGAGGAAGGGGCGTTGACCGCATTCAATATCGCGCTCGAGCAGTTCCACCACGCGGTGGCCGACCGCAAGGCGTTGCTGGCGAACATGCCGCAGAATCTGCAACGGGCGAGCGCGCAGTTCCGGGCGACCGGAACCTTGTAAGCCGTCATCGCGGCTGGTCTCTCCGCAATCGAGCCGTCACATTTGCTCCCTAAATGTTTCCGCACGACCTCTCGCATTCCGCGCGACCGATCCGAAAGGCCCTGAATGACCATCGAAATTCCTCGCCGGATTTCGTCCAGGCCCTCGCTTGAGCCTTCGCCTGGCGTTTCCCTTGGGCTTTCCCGCCGGCGCTTTCTTTCCACCGCCGCGGCGGCGGGCGCGCTCGGCAGCATGGCGATGCCCTATCTCAGCCGCGCCGCCGACCGGCCGATGGTGACCCATGGCGTGCAATCCGGCGATGTCGGCGTCGACGGCGGCGTGGTGTGGGCGCGCGCCGACCGGCCCGCGCAGATGCTGGTCGAGGTCGCCACCACCGAGTCCTTCAAGCATGCGAGGGTTTTGCCGCCGATCGCGGCGCTGCCCGAGAGCGACTTCACCGCGAAAATGCTGCTGGAAAACCTGCCCGCCGGACAGGATATTTTCTACCGCGTCAAATTCCGCGACCTGTCGCATCCGGACATTTCCGGCGAGCCGGTGACCGGCCGTTTTCGCACCGCGCCCGCCGACCGGCGCGACGTCAGCTTCGTCTGGGGCGGCGACGTCGCCGGACAGGGCTGGGGCATCAATCCCGACGATGGCGGCATGGCCACCTTCGCCACCATGCGCAAACACGCTCCCGATTTCCTGCTGCATTCCGGCGACACCATCTATGCCGACGGCATCATTTCATCCGAGGTAAAATTGCCCGACGGCAAGCTATGGAAAAACCTCACGATCCCGGAGAAGGCCAAAGTCGCCGAGACGCTCGACGAGTTCCGCGCGGCGCATAAATACAATTTCCTTGACGACAATGTGCGCGCCTTCAACGCCGAGGTGCCGATCTTCGTGCAGTGGGACGACCACGAAGTCACCAACAACTGGTCGGCCTCCAAGGAGCTTCCCGCCGCCTACAAGGTGCGCGACATCGGCCTGCTCGCCGCGCGCGCGGCCCGCGCCTTCCACGAGATGTATCCGATGCGCGAGAGCCTCAATGAGCCGGGCCGGGTCTACCGCACCCTCAACTACGGGCCGCATCTCGACGTCTTCATGCTGGACGAGCGCAGCTACCGCGGCCCCAATGGCGCGAATCTGCAGACCAGTTACGGTCCCGACAGCTACTTCCTCGGGCCCGATCAGTTGTCATGGCTGAAGCGCGGGCTGTTGAACTCGCGCGCCACCTGGAAGGTGATCGCCTCCGACATGCCGCTCAGCCTGATCGTCTATGACGATGCGGCAAACAGGAAGGGTTCGGAAGCCTTCGCACAAGGCGATGGTCCGCCGCGCGGCCGCGAACTGGAGATCGCCGACCTGCTGCGCTTCATCAAGACCGCAGGCGTCCCCAATACCGTGTGGCTGACGGCGGACGTGCACTACACCGCCGCGCATTACTACAACCCCGACAAGGCCCAATTCGGAGAATTCGAGCCGTTCTGGGAATTCGTCTCCGGGCCATTGCATGCCGGCACGTTTGGCCCCGGCGAGCTCGACAACACGTTTGGTCCGGAAGTGAAGTTCTTCAAGGCGCCGGGTCCGGACCAGCAGAACCTGCCGCCCTCCGCCGGCATGCAGTTCTTCGGCCACGTCGGAATCGACGGCGCGACCGGGCAAATGACCGTGACCCTGCGCGATCGCGCCGACGTGGCGCTGTGGTCGACGACGCTCGACCCGAAACAAGGCTAGCGTTCCAGGCGAACTGTGAATCCGAAGCCGGAGCGCAAGACCGGTCAGCGCCCGGCGCGATGAAGCGACCAGCCTTTCAGCAAGGCTGCCAATGCGTCGGAGGAACAAGGCTTGGGCAGTCTCGGCTTTTGCCCGAAGGCTGCGGGAAGCCTGACATCGGCGCCATATCCGGTGACGAAGGCGAACGGAATTTCCAGCGCATCGAGCCGCTCGGCGACCGCAAAACTCTTCTCCCGGACGAGCCCGATATCGAGCAGCGCAAAATCCGGGGCGCGATCGGCGATCATCTCAAGCGCCCGCGTGACGTTTCCCGCGGTCCGGACCATTTTCACGCCAAAACCAAGAATCCTGTCTTCGAAGTCGAGCGCAATGATCGGGTCGTCCTCGACGATCAGGACATCGTCGGGCACGCGATTCGGCGGGAACGTTCATCATCTCGTTAGCAAAAGTTCCAGAATTAAACATTGCACAAAACTCGGATTGGCCCCGCCGCCCGCGCATAACAAACCCCGCGGCCAGTTCCCCCGATGAAACCATCACATCGCCATGCCGTTTGTCTGTGCACTTGTGCACGCAACAATCGGATGTGAGCGGCTATTGTGAGGCCGTCAAAGCGAGGGAACCCGGGATGCTTTCTCAGGAAAAGGCTACCAGTGGGATCGATCGGCCCGACAATAACCTGTTGCGGCGGCTCAACGCCGGCGATTTCGCGCTGATTGCCCCGCATCTCGTTCCCGATCAGGCTGAGGCCAACGAGCTGCTTTATAATCCCGGCGACGACGTCGATACCGTCCACTTTCCCTGCGGACCCAGCCTTGCCTCTTATCTGGTAGCCAACGAGGACGGCCGCGACGTCGAGACCATTCTGGTCGGTCGCGAGGGCGCCGTCGGCGGAATCGTCAGCCTGGGTTATCTGCCGGCCTTTACGCGCATCACCGTCAAATTCGGCGGGCCGTTCGCTCGCCTGCCGGTCGGAAAGCTGGATGCGGCAAAAACAACCTCCGTCTCGCTGCGCAACGTGTTCGCGCGGTATGCCGACTGCCTGCTGGCGCAGATGTTTCAGTCGACCGCCTGCAATGCGATCCATTCGATCGAGCAGCGCACGGCGAAATGGATCATCGCGGCGATGGAGCGGACCAATGGCGACAACATCGTGCCGCTGACCCACGAGCAGTTGGCGACCCTGCTGGGGGTCGGGCGCAGCTATGTCAGCCGTGTAATCCAGACCTTCAAGGCGGAGGGGGTTTTGGAGACGCGTCGCGGCTCGATCCTGGTCCGAAACCCCGAGGCGCTGCAGATGCGAGCCTGCCTCTGTAACGAAACGGTCAAAAACCACTTCGAGGAAGTCCTGCGCGGGGTATACCCGACCGAGGGAACGGGCAAATAGACCATGACCGGCTCGGCGCGCATTGGCGCGGTGGCAACGGTTTGCATCGACAGCGCAGGAGATGGGGCGGGAATGCGGGTTTTTTGCTCTGGCATTTCCGCTGATTTGAGCCAAAAAGCGCCCGGTACTGGCCCGGGTGTCGGCGAGAAGTCTTCAAAGAAGCCATTGTTTTTTAGCGATTTCTGACTATATTGCAACGCAACGAGTAGGGTGATGCCCGGTCCTTTTGGCCGGGCTTCCTTTTTGGGCGCTTCAGCGCCCTTCAAACTCCAACGTTTTTCGAGCGTGATCCGGAAAAGTGGGTCCCGGTTTTCCGGTGAGATCGCGCCTCCCGCCAATGTCTGATGCAGAAGAAACACCATGAAGCTTCGCAACGTCGCCATCATCGCCCACGTCGACCACGGCAAGACCACTCTGGTTGATCGCCTGCTGCAGCAATCCGGCGTCTACCGCGACAACCAGCGCCAGGTTGAGCGCGCGATGGATTCCAACGACCTGGAGCGCGAGCGCGGCATCACCATTCTGGCCAAAGCGGCTTCGGTGCAGTGGAAGGACACCCGCATCAACATCGTCGATACGCCGGGCCACGCCGATTTCGGCGGCGAGGTCGAGCGCATTCTCAACATGGTGGACGGCGCGCTGGTGCTGGTCGACGCTGCCGAGGGTCCGCTGCCGCAAACCAAATTCGTGGTGTCGAAGGCGCTGCGGATCGGGCCTCAAGCCCATCGTCGTCATCAACAAGGTCGACCGCGCCGACGCGCGCCCCATCGAAGTCATCAACGAAGTGTTCGATCTGTTCGCTGCGTTGGACGCCACCGAGGAACAGCTCGATTTCCCGATCCTGTACGGGTCGGCCAAGCAGGGCTGGATGGCGACGACGCTCGAGGGTTCGCACGACGACGGCATGCAGCCGCTGTTCGATCTGATCCTCAGCCACGTCAAGCCTCCGGTGGTGGAGGAAGGCCCGTTCCGCCTGCTCGGCACCATTCTCGAAGCCAATCCCTATCTCGGCCGCATCATCACCGGACGCATTACTTCGGGCATCGGTCAAGCCGAACCAGAGCGTCAAGGTGCTCGACCATGATGGCAAGCTGATCGAGACCGGCCGTATTACCAAGGTGCTGGCTTTCCGCGGCATTGAACGCGATGCCGTCGAAGAGGCAGAAGCCGGAGACATCGTCGCGCTCGCCGGCCTGCCGAACGCCACCGTCGCCCACACCATCTGCGATCCCTCCGTGGAATTGCCGATCCAGGCGCAGCCGATCGATCCGCCAACCCTGGCGATGACGTTTCGCGTCAACAATTCCCCGCTGGCTGGCACCGAAGGCAACAAGGTCACCGGCCGCATGATCCGCGACCGATTGCTGCGTGAAGCCGAAGGCAATGTTGCGCTGGGGGTTCGCGAATCCGATGACAATGACGCGATGGAAGTCGCCGGACGCGGCGAGTTGCAGCTTGGCATCCTGATCGAGACCATGCGCCGCGAAGGTTTCGAGCTCAGCGTGTCGCGTCCGCGCGTCGTGCTGAAGAAGGACGAAGCCACCGGCGAGTGGCAGGAGCCGATCGAGGAGGTCGTGATCGACGTCGACGAGGAGCATTCCGGCGTCGTCGTGCAGAAGATGAGCGAACGCAAGGCCGAGATGATCGAGATGCGTCCCTCCGGCGGTCACCGGCAACGGCTGGTGTTCTACGCGCCGACCCGCGGCCTGATCGGCTATCAGGGCGAATTGCTCACCGACACCCGCGGCACCGCGATCATGAACCGGCTGTTCCACGGCTATGCGCCCTACAAGGGCGATATCCAGGGCCGCCGCAACGGCGTCCTGATCTCCAACGACCAGGGCGAGGCGGTGGCCTACGCGATGTTCAAGCTGGAAGACCGCGGCCCGATGATGATCGAGCCCGGCTGCAAGGTTTACAGGGGCATGATCGTCGGCGAGCATACCCGCGACAACGATCTCGAGATCAACGTCCTCAAGGGCAAGCAGCTCACCAACATCCGCACCACCTCGAAGGACGAGGCGGTGCGCCTGACGCCGCCGATCCAGATGACGCTGGAAAAGGCGCTGGCCTATATCGAGGACGACGAACTGGTCGAGGTGACCCCGAAGTCGATCCGGCTGCGCAAGAAGTTCCTCGACGCCAACGAGCGCAAGCGCGCGGAAAAGACCAAGCAAGCGGTGGCGTAAAGCGGCCTACCGTCTTGCTTCGCGACGGCAAGCATGACCGTCATTGCCGGGCTTGTCGAGGACGCGAACCACGGATCCTGGATCACTGTCGGGAAGCATGGATGCCGGGCTTGCCTGCGCGCATCGCGGGCATGACGAAATGGTAGACGATCGATCATGTCCCTCCCCTCCGAAGTCGATGTCGCCATCATCGGCGCGGGCGCCGCAGGCCTTGGCGCGGCGCGCGCGCTGGAGTATTCCGGCCTCTCGCTGATCGTGCTGGAGGCGCGCGACCGCGTCGGCGGACGCGGCCACACCATCATGGCGGCGCCCGGCATCACCTTCGACGTCGGCTGCGGCTGGCTGCATTCGGCGGACCAGAATTCGTTCGTCCCGATCGCCGAGCAACTGAATTTCGAAATCGACAAGACCCGCCCGCCATGGCGCGAGCAGGGTTTTGACGCGGTGTTTCCGGCGAGCGAGCGCTTCGACTTCATCGGCGCGCTCGACGCGTTCTACGACCGCGCCGAGCAAGCCGCCAAGGAAATCGCCACGAGCGGCCGCGATCGGCCGGCGAACAGCTGTCTCGAGCCGGGCAATCGCTGGAATCCGATGATCGATGCGATCTCGACCTATGTGAATGGCGCCGAGCTCGACCGCGTTTCCATCCTCGATATGGACGCCTATCAAGACAGCGAGATCAACTGGCGCGTCCGGCGCGGCTACGGCGCGCTGATGGCGGCCTATGGCGCACCCTGCCCGCTCGCGCTCAACACGCAGGTCACCCTGATCGATCATTCCGGACCAGCGCGTGCGGATCGAAACCTCGAACGGAACGCTTTCCGCCGCCAGGGTGATCGTCACGGTGCCGACCAACCTGATTGCCGACGAGGCGATCCGGTTTCACCCGGTACTCCCGGCGAAGGTCGACGCCGCGCGCGGCCTGCCGCTCGGGCTCGCCAACAAGGTGATGCTGGCGCTGGAGCAGCCGGAGGCGTTGCCCAGCGACGGCAATCTGCGCGGCGCCACCATGCGCACCGCGATGGGCGGCTATCATCTGCGCCCGTTCGGGCAGGCCTGCATCGAAGGGTTTTTCGGCGGACAGCTTTGCGCGCGAACTGGAGGACGCCGGCGACGGCGCGCTGGCGGCGCAGGCGATCGACGAAATCGTGGCGCTGCTCGGTTCGGATTACCGCCGACGATTAAAGCCGCTCGCCGAATCGCGCTGGGCGCACGATCCGTTCGCGCGCGGCTCCTATTCGCACGCCCTGCCCGGTCACGCCGGCAAGCGCGCCGTGCTCGCCGCGCCCGTCGACAACCGCCTGTTCTTTGCGGGCGAGGCCACCTCGCCGAATTTTTTCTCCACCGCGCATGGGGCGACGGGATAGCGGGGAGCGGGCGGCGGGGGAGGTGATGGCGGCGATAGCGAAGACTTAGGGGATGGCCCCGCAGCTGCATTGTCGCCGGCCACCCGAACAGCGACATATTATGCATGAAGCGATTTGCTGCGTTCGATCTGGCGGATCAGAGTGAAATCAGGACAGATTGGTCTTGGATAGAGGTTAGTTTTGCCAGTTGGCGCGCAGCTGTTGATCACCAGCTTAATAGAAATCTACTTGCATCACAATCAGACGACGTCGGTTTCGACGAGGAATACGTTGAAGATCGTCACTGGAAATTGCAAGCAATCGCCAGTACGACTTTGTTGAGTGGTTCGGCAACAAATATGACCTCGACCGGTGGCCATCGCCAATTCGAACCATACGCGGCTGAGGACGTGTAAGCTGTGTCGATGTCCTGACAGACGACGTCCCTGAGAGACGGCGAAATAATGGACATCGGACGGAGAGCTCGATCTCATGGGTAAGTCGATCATTCTCTTGATGCTCCAAGACGAGGCCACCAGCAAAGCCTACAACAAGGCGAACATAGCCGCCTTCTTCGGCGACATATCACGATCTGAGGGATCGATCGAATTCCAACCGAATATTCAGCCCTCTGTCAAACTTCCGAGGACATGGGTATCGCGGATAAAGCTAGCTCATCGCGAACCGAATCCGGACCCTTCGATGCTACCGGCTGAATGATGTGTTGACTGAACTTCGTGGATCGTCCGCCTCTATTAATCAAGCGCAGTCCTATGATCGCGTACCGATTTAAATAGGCGGCGCGCACATTGTGCATGGAGGAACGCTCACGAAATGGCCGAGACACCATCATTTCGACAATCGGCCGATCAAAAGGAGCAGGAGGATTTCATAGAAACTCGGCAGGGCAGATTCCTGGGATGCTCGATTTTCGCTAAGAACAGGCAAGAAGCCAGCCTTTAATATTCGATCGAACTCGTCATCCGGAATAAGACGCACCGCCCGACCAAATGCACCTTTGTTAGTTCTGCCATCGTCATTCTTGAGCGAGAATTTTGCTTGTATGCACATCCTCCTATTCCATCGAATGGACTCATTCTTAATTCTAGTGAGATCAACCCATCATCGATGGGCGGTCAACACTTCGGTCCAGTCCTCGATCAGCGCGTCAAGCACATCTACCGCCCCTTCGGGAACGGCGGCGAAGGACGCCGGAACGACTTCCGCGATTTCGCAAGAGTTCTCACTAGACCACTGCGCTACGGCGTCACAGTGGACAACGTGGTCACCAACGTCTGTGGACATGGATAGATATGTCCGAAGAAAATGATGAGGTCGTCGATTTGCAGTCCTGCAGTTCGGCGTGACCTTCGTAGCGAAAGCAGCTTGTCGGCATTAGTTGTCAGCTCAGCGGTTTGACTAATGTCTCGACTGCAGCGTTAAGGGACCAGATTTGAGATAAGCGTCATAGAGGAAAAATAGTTCGCGCACTAACCCACCTACTCCATCACCCTGTCCCTGCATCCCCGCATCCGGCACAAAGCACTCCTCATACTTCCCGAAAATCCGGTAGCGGTTGCGCGCAACGAGATTGTAGACGGCATCGCGCAGCGGCTTCGGCACCGCGCGCAACACCCGCGTCCATCCCCAGCCCGGCAGAAGGCTCAGCACCGTCAGCGCCGCGTCGGATTTGAACCGGGCGACGCCGCCATGGATCACGGCGTTGGTGTCGGGGTCCAGCGGATCGATGCCGAACGCCTGCGCCAGACGCGTGCCGTAAGGCGACTGGATCGCGGTGAAGCGAAAGCGCGCTTGCGTGTCGCGCGCGGCGATGAAGCGGATCCATCGCGAGCAGAACACGCAGACGCCGTCATAGAGAATCACGTCGTCGTCGGGCCAACCGCTCATCTGTTATCCAGCGTCAGCAGCGCAACCAGCATCAGCACGATCGCCGGCCCGGTCTTGACCAGCGCGCCGAGCGGCTCGATCCACAGATCCGGCGTTAGAATCGCCGCCCCCAGCATGTAGCCGAACGACGCCACTATCCCCGCGATCAATCCCGCAGCCGCGGTGCGGCGGAAAGCAATCAAGAGGCCGATGGTCATATCCATCAGGCTGGTGAGGATCGTGACTGGCGCGACCAGCGCCGGCGGGAAGCCATGCGAACGCAGGATGTCGGCGGCCGCGTCGTAGGAAACAAACAGCGCGATGCAGCCCGATACGGTCCAGAACACCACAAGGCTTGCGATCACCAGGGCCTTGACCAGGTACAGCCGGGCGAACCATTTGTCCTGGATGGTCGCCGAGCGCAGCCCGGCGATCTGCCGAGGTCGGTCGGCACAATGCCGGTCGTCGCCATCCATGGCGACGGGTCGCCGCTGCACGCCGCGCCGCAATTCGGCGATCGCAGTGCTGCGCATCGGCGGCATCCAGCCGAGCCGGCCTGCGAGATCGCCCAGCCTGGCGCCGAGATCGAGCATGAACGCGGGCAGCGTGATGCGCGGCGTGCCGGCCGGTGCCGAACGAGCGGCGAAACAGCTCGATCACGCCGCCGAGCGTGATCGGTTCCGGCTGCATCAGATCCCAGACCACGGCATCGGCGCTGTCGTCCCCGATATCGCGGCAGGCAAGCCAGGCAATCGTGGCGGCGATATCTTCGACCGCCACGCGGCTGGAAAGGCGCTGCGCGATTCGCGTGCGGGAAGATCGAACGGCAACGCCGCCAGCGCGCGCACCATGGCGCTGCCGCCATAGGCCGATGGCGCGATGACAAATCCGGGCCGCAGGATCGCGAAAGCGAGGCCGGATGCCGCGATCAGCTGTTCGGCGTCGCGTTTGGTCGCGCTGAAGGCGGTAGCGGTCGGCGGTGGTGTCGCCCGGGATCGAGATCTGCACCAGCCGTATCGCGCGGCCGCAATCCCTGATCGCCTGCAGCAACCGCGCGACGAAATCGCGGTGCACGGCGGCGACGCTCGCTGCCCGGGCCGTCCTGCAACAGCCCCACGCAATTGACGACGACGTCGATACCGTGGTCGCCGATCAGCCGCGCCAGCGCCGGCGAATCCAGCGACAGCAGCGGCATCTCCAGATCGAGCGCGCCTGGCTTCTGCGCGGACGAGAATCGCCGCGCGATCCCGATCACCTGAAAACCGCGCGCCCGCAGATCGTCGGTGACGAACCTCCCGATCAGGCCGGAGGCGCCGAGCACGAGAATTTTTCCGATTTCGCTCATCTCCGCACGCCTCCCTAGAACGCCGGCTTGGCGATCATCAGCCAGAGGATGATCATCACCGAGCCGAAGCCGGGAATGCCGAACATGAACCAGCGGCGAAACAGCGCGAAATAGCGCGGCGGCAACGGTTCGTTCTGCAGCCACCGCCGCGCGCGCCAGATTGCGCATTTCGATCTGCATGAAGACCACCGGAATCCAGAACAGGCCGGCGACCGCATAGAGCGCGAGCGAGGTCACCAGCCAGCGCTCGGCAAAGCCGGTCGCGGACAGCGTCATCAACATCCCGCCGCTGACGGGTTGCAGCACCACCGCGCTCAGCGTGAACAGCATGTCGGCGATCACGACCGTGGCGGCGGTGCGCGCGATGAACGCCGGATCGCCGCTGCGGTGGGCCATCAGCATGAAGAAGGCGATGCCCGTGCCGGTGCCGAGAATGACGATCGCGCCGAGCACATGCAGGTACTTGACGAGGAAATAGAGCGTCATCGCTTGCTGGCCCCGCCCAACCTCGGCGCCTTCAGCGCGCGATCCAGCTCGGGGCCCGCGATCTTCACGCCGGCCTCGGTCTCCGGCAGCCAATGACCTTCGCTTCCCGAAGCCGCCAGCACGTGAAAGTCCACTTTGCCGCCACCGCTTCGGAACGCATCGGCCAGTTTCCGCGACAGCTCGGGCGAGAAATAGCTGTCATTGGCCGCGACCAGCCAGGTCACCGGCACCCGCGCGCCGTGGCCGAATTCGGCGGCCGAGGCGACAAGCGTATGCGGCGCGCAGACCTGGTTGGGAAAGTCGTTGGCGTGACCGCCGCGGCCGGCGGCGAATACCACGATGCCCGAAACAACAGCGGGATCAGCCCCGGCGAGCGCCAGCGCACCCCATCCCCCCGCCGAATGCCCGAGAACGATCGCGCCATCCGGCCGGATGAAGGATTGTCCGCGCAGATAGTTCAGCGCCGCCGATATTTCCTCGGCGGTGGCGTGGCCGGCATGGGAATAGTCGGCCTCGTCGCAGCCGCGCTGATCTTCGAGATATTTCCCCCCGGTCGCGCCATGGCCGGGACGCTCCGGCACCAGCACCGCAAACCCCCGCGCCACCAGCCATGACGCCAGCGCGCGGTATTCGGGCTGCGGCATTTGAGCGCGACGCAGCACGTTCTGGACCGAGGCATGCGCAATCACCGCCAGGCGAAACGGTCCGTCGCCGGGCGGGCGAAACAAGACGGCGTGCGCCGCGGTGTCCGGATCGGGCGACGGCACCAGCCATTGCTGCTCGCGGTTTGGCTCGGCTTCCGCAGCCTTGCGGACCGAGCCGGCCTTGCGCGGCCGCGGCCTGGGTCCCGACCGCAACCAGCACAAGCAGAGCGAAAATCGACTTGAAGGATTGCATGAATTTACCCGACGCGAGGGGAGCGGAGGATTTCCGGATCGGCGAGCAGAGTACCCACGGCGAATCAAATCCCGAGCATTTTTTGGTGAACGCGATCTCGGCCGAGGTCTCCGCCAGGCTTGGCAACACCGGCCAAATCCCGCCAACCGTCGGCCAAATGCTCCTTAAGGCACCAGTCTGTCCAGTTTCGGTACAGCCAGGGAAGAAAACTGATGCAAAAAATCCACAGCTTAACTGATAATTAACGATGGACCTTGAAGCCGAGCGCGCCGACTTGCTTTGATTGGGCCATGAGCACAACCCTGATCGAGGTTCGACCGGCCAAGGCTGCGGACGCAGCTGCGGTAGCGTCCACCCATGACGAAGCCTGGCGTTCGGCCTATCAGGGCATCATCCCGGGCGCCGAGCTGGAGAAGCTGATCAACCGCCGCGGCCCGCAATGGTGGGACAGCGCGATCCGCAAGGGCAGCCGGGTCAGCGTGCTGGTGTTCGGCGACAAGGTCGCGGGCTACGCCAATTACGGCCGCAACCGCGCCCGCAGCCTGCATTTCGAGGGCGAGATCTACGAGCTTTATCTGCGGCCCGAGTTTCAGGGGCTCGGCTTCGGCCGCAGGCTGTTCACCGCGGCCCGGCGCGACCTGTTGCAGAGCGGCCTCAAAAGCATGGTGATCTGGGCGCTGTCCGATAACGATCCGGCGACGGAATTCTACCGTGCGCTGGGCGGCCGGATGGTGGCGCGCTCCTCGGAGAAATTCGGACCCAAGTCGCTCGACAAGGTCGCCTTCGCCTGGACCAATTGAGCTTCGCCATTCAACGCGCGGTTTCGAGCGCGTATGCCGGCTCGCGCCAAGCAGAAGCGTCGCGGCAAAAAATTCGAATTCACGCCTCTATCCCCGACCTAACTCCAAAACCTTGCGGAGCCAGCCATGCGCGTTGATGCCATCTCGATCGGGATCGATCCGCCGCGCGAGGTCAACGTCGTCATCGAAGTGCCGGTCGGGGGCGAGCCGATCAAATACGAGCTGGACAAGGAAGCCGGCACGCTGGTCGTCGACCGGTTTCTTTATACCGCGATGCGCTATCCCGGCAATTACGGGTTCATTCCGCATACGCTCTCGAACGATGGCGATCCCTGCGACGTGCTGGTCGCCAATACCCGCGCGATCGTTCCCGGCGCTGTCATGAGCGTGCGGCCGGTCGGCGTACTGCTGATGGAAGACGAGGCCGGCGGCGACGAGAAGATCATCGCGGTGCCGTCGTCGAAGCTGACCCAGCGCTACGACAAGGTGAGAACCTACAGCGACCTGCCCGACATCACGCTGCAGCAGATCCAGCATTTCTTCGAGCACTACAAGGATCTCGAACCCGGAAAATGGGTCAAGGTGCTGCGCTGGGGCGGCGCCGAGGACGCGCATCAACTGATCGCCGAAGGCATCGCGCGGGCGAAGGGGAAATAGCCGGCGAACGGGGCGTGCTTTCTTCCTTCTCCCGCGTGCGGGGGAGGGTGAAGCGCGCCTACACCGCCGGTTTCGGCAATCCGTGAATCGCGCACGCCGCGCGCAGGGTGTTGACCAATAGACAGGCCACCGTCATCTGGCCGACGCCGCCCGGCACCGGCGTGATCGCGCCCGCGACCTGCGACACCTCGGCAAAGGCGACATCGCCGACCAGACGGGTTTTGCCGTCGCCATCGGGCAGCCGGTTGATGCCGACATCGATCACGGTGGCGCCCGGCTTGATCCAGTCGCCGCGCACCATCTCGGGCTTGCCGACGGCGGCATAGACCAGGTCGGCGCGGGCGCATAATTTCGCCAGCTCGCGCGAGCGCGAATGCGCGATCGTCACGGTAGCGTTTTCGTTGAGCAGCAATTGCAGCAGCGGACGGCCGACCAGATTGGAACGGCCGATCACGATCGCGTTCATGCCCTCGAGCGAAGCATGCACGCTCTTGGTCAGGATGATGCAGCCGAGCGGCGTACATGGCGACAGCGCGGCAAATCCGCCGGCGAGGCGTCCGGCATTGTTGGGATGCAGCCCGTCGACATCCTTGGCGGGATCGATGGCATTGATGACGGCTTCGGTGTCGAGCGATTTGGGCAGCGGCAGCTGCACCAGGATGCCGTGCACCAGGGGATCGCGATTGAGCCGCGCGATCAGCGCCAGCACATCATCCTGCGCGACATCGGCCGGCAGCATATGCTCGAACGACGCCATGCCGGCTTCCTGGGTCTGCTTGTGCTTGCTGCGGACATAGACCTGGCTGGCGGGATCGCTGCCGACCAACACCACCGCGAGACCGGGCGTGAGCCCGTGCTCGCGTTGCACCCGCGTGACCTCTGCCGCGACACGGGCGCGAAGCTCGGCCGCGATGCGTTTTCCATCGATGATCCGCGCCGTCATTCTCAGACCTTTTCCATTGTTCACCCTTGCTTCGCCGCGGTCAGGCTCCGCAAGGCCTCGCCGAGCTTGGCAGGATCGCCATCGACGGCCACTTGCTTGAGGCGCGATGTCGTGCCGGACAGAATACGCACTTTGGCCTTGGCTACACCAAGCGCCTTGGCCAACAGCTCGGTCACCGCGCGATTGGCCTGGCCGCCGTCGGCGATGGCGCGGACGCGCACCTTGACCACGCTGCGGCCATCGGCGAGCGTTTCAACGCCGTCGATATCGTCGCGGCCGCCACGCGGTGTCACCCGCAGCGCGACGCTGATGCCCTGGGTGGAATAGCGCCAAGGATCAGCCATAACCCCGCGCGGTCAGAAGACGCTGGGGTAGATGTAGTAGGTAATCACCCGCTGGATGAACATGATGATCAGGATCAGGATGATCGGCGAGATGTCGAGCCCGCCCAGATTTGGCATGATGGAGCGGATCGGCGCCAGCAGCGGCTCGGTGATCCGGTACAGGAATTCCGCCACCGCGGCCACAAACTGGTTGCGCGTGTTCACGACGTTGAAGGCGATCAGCCAGGACAGGATGGCCGACGCGATCAGCAGCCAGACATAAAGATCCAGAACGATGAGAACGATGTCGAGAACGGCACGCATGGTGGGGCTTACTCGCAAGCTGTAGGTCGTGGATTCGACTTCCCGCTAGATATCGGTTCCACCCTGCCCAAACAAGGGAAGTTCCCGGCAAAAGCCCCGAAAAACCGCGATTTCGCTGTTCTTGACTTGACCTTGGTGCGGATTGTAAATGGCGCCGCTTGCCGGCCGCCTTTCATTCACGGGGCGGCCCGCGAAGGGGCCATAGCTCAGCTGGGAGAGCGCGTCGTTCGCAATGACGAGGTCGGCGGTTCGATCCCGCCTGGCTCCACCAGCCTTCGCAGGCTGCGCCTGCTTCGGCTCGGCAAGCCCTATCGTGGCGAAGGCTGCCGCGTCGTAGCGTAGCCCGAAGGGCGAAGACGGGCCTCGGCAAGCAATCCGCTGCGAAATCTATTTCCCCTTGAACCCCGCGCCCTCTCCCGCCCGCGATCCCCTCGCCCGCGCCAGAAAATCCCGTGTTTGCGGCCGCTCGTTCAGCCATCCGCTCCAGCGCCGGAACACTTTGGCCATGCGGTCGGGCTCGACACCGAGCTGCACCATCGCCACCCCGCCATTGACGAACTCGCGGTACTCCGCGATCAGGCCGTCACGCAGCACGAACCGGCTGATGCCGTCGATCACGACGCGGCGGCCGTCGAACTGCGGGATTTTCGAGGTGAAGCTCGACAGCGACCAGGCATAGCCTTGTTCGCCGTCGCAGACGGGATCGAACATCTCCCATCGATAGTCGGCGGCATCGCGATGAAACAGATCGGCCATCATGTGCGCGATCTCGGCGCGGCCGCGATGGGCGCCGTAGATATAGTCGTGATAGATGGCGTCCTCGGTGAAATGCCGGGCAAAGCGCGCGCCGTCGCCGGATTCCGCCGAGCGCGTGAAGTCATCCAGCAGGGCTGCGAATTCGTCGCCGGTCATGTCGACCTCCCATGCGCTAACGCAAGACCTCCGGCCGACGCTATCATATTCGCAAGTTGCAAAGACCTTCGGAAACGTCGCGCAGGTGGCGCGCTATTCCGCCGCCTCCGACATGACCGAGGCCGGCATGCGGCTCAGCCAGCCATCGAGAAAGCGTTTCAGCCAGGCGCGCTCGGCCACGTCGTAGCGCGCGCGATCGGCGAAATGCTGATGGCGCGGCCGCGCGCCCGGCAATTCGAGCCGCGCGTGACCGCGCGTGGTCCAGCGATGCATCATCGCGTAGGTCACGTCGGGATGGAACTGGAAGCCGAAGCTGTGTTCCGATCGGAACGCCTGCACCGGGAAGTCGCCGCCTTCCGCCAGCAGCTCGGCGCCTGCGGGAAGCTCAAATCCTTCGCGGTGCCAGTGGTAGACATGATCGGGCCAATGCGGGCAAATCCTGAGCCCGGCGGATGTCGGGCGGATCGGGTAATAGCCGATCTCCGCGCGGCCCTGCGGATGCGGCGCCACGCGGGCGCCGAGTTGCATCGCGAGCATTTGCGCACCCAGGCAGATTCCGAGGAACGGCCGCTGCTCGGCAAGCGGCACGGCGATCCAGTCGATCTCCCGGCGAACGAAATCATCCGGATCGTTGGCGCTCATCGGGCCGCCGAAAATCACCGCACCGGCATGGCCATCCAGTGTTTCGGGAAGCGGATCGCCAAAGCGCGGACGCCTGACGTCCAGCCGGTGTCCGAGCGCCCGCAACGCGTTGCCGACGCGGCCTGGGGTCGAGGTTTCCTGGTGCAGCACGATCAGGACCGGCAGCAGCGATTCGGGCGCGGCTAACGGTCGGTCCACGGCTGGTTGGCGTCCGGCCGGGAAGTGCCGCACGTTACCGGCATCGCGTTTGACGGGGTGAAACGACATCGACCTTTCTTTTCGCGGCCATTAAGCCGAGAATCATGCCTAAGGGATTGTTAATTTCGGGTGAGTGCATATGCCGTCGATAAGCAAACCGCGGGCCAAAACCGGCTTTCGGGTGCCCCGGTCAGCGCTTTCGCAGCTGAAAGCGGGCGACGGCCCAAAGGATAAAGCCGCGCGGAAACAGCCGCAGCATGAACGGCACAACCTTGATGCCGAGGCCAGGCAGCACCGCCCGCTTATTGGCCATCAACCCCCGATAGGCTTGCCTGGCGACAGCGGCGGCGGAAACGTTGAGGATAGCGGAATCAAATCCGGGTTCGAACCCCGCCCGGGTCTGAAATTCCGACGGTACCGGACCGGGACACAGCACGGTCACGCGCACGCCGCGGGGGCCCAGTTCGGCGCGCAGGGCTTCGGTGAACGACAGCACATAGGCCTTGGAGGCATAATACACGGCCATGCCCGGCCCCGGCAGGAAGCCCGCGATGGATCCAACATTGAGGACGCCGCCGCGGTGGCGAACCAGATGATCGGAAAACCGCAGCGACAGATCGGTCATCGCGCGGATGTTGACCGCGATAATGCCAAGCTGCTCCGCGCGATCCAGTTCGATCGCACTGGCCGAACAAGCCGAACCCGGCATTGTTGACGACAAATTCGACCTCCACCCCGGCGGCATCCAGGGCGGCGGCAATCTCTGTCGCCGGCATCGGGTTGTTCGAGATCGCAGGGAATCACGATCGGGGCGGTACCCCCGGCGGCGGCAATTTCCGCCGCCAATGCCGCAAGGCGATCGGCGCGTCGCGCCACCAGGGCTAGGCGATGGCCTTTGGATGCAAAAACGCGCGCCAGCTCGGTGCCTATTCCAGCCGAGGCACCGGTAATCAGCGTCACCCGCTCAGTCACAATTCAATGCTCGCAGATAATTTGCATTGTTCCCAAGAGCATAGGCCTTAGGCGGGATGCAAGCCGCCTGCAAGCATTTCGGCGCTTTCCGGCCGGCGATGGGGCAGAATTGAACAGCAGCTTCCGGGTCAAAAAGCTCCGCTGCAACGCCACATGGCCGGCCGCATTAAAGTTTCGTCATCTCGGCATGGCGCCATCAGGGGATCGAGGCGATCTAATTGCCCGACCACCGGCGCGGGCTGTCTTGCCGGCGACACGGTGCTTGAGATCGATCCGGTCGCGGGAGGACACGCCAAGCAGGTCGGCGGCCCGCCAAACCACGTTATCCTCGAACTCGCTGACCTGGCCGTCGGCGTAGACCAGCTCCCACATCATTTCGACGATACGCAATCGGCCGGGCTCATCGACCGAACGCATGATGACGCTGGTGAAATGATAGAGGTCAACCGCCTCGCCTTCGACCAGCATCGCCGACTTGATCAGTTGGTCCGCCATTCCCCGATCCAGCCCGAAGCGGCTTTCGATCAGGCTGTGAAGTTTGCGCTTTTCGGTTTCGGATGGCTCGCCGTCGAGCGAAACGACGTGAACCAGCAAAGCCGTCGCGGCCAGCTGATACCCGGTGTCGTCAAATGCCCGGTGCTCGTGCGTGGCGGGAGAAACTACATCGGCGATGAATTGGCGCAGTCCGTCGAGCATCATTTCCTGCCGTGAATCGAGTAAATCGCTGGCGGCCGCTTTGGCGGCAACCACTAATATATGGGCCGGGAATTCGGCGCGCGCAATCCATGACGGGGGCGCGGCGGCATTACGATTTGTCAATCTAGTGGCGTGGCTTTGGGGGTGCGAAGGTTGGAATCGGGCCACTGGAGCGGGATGATTTTCGGTTGAGGTGCAGCGGCGATCGGTCGCCGCTCCCTCTCCCCGCTTGCTCTACGGGATCTCGTAAACCATGATCTTGTCGGCGATGCCCCGCAGCGCGGCCTCCTTCTGGATCGGCGTGATCGCCTCTCTGTCGAGGATGGCGGCCACCGCCGGCGCATCGATGACCGGCCCGGTGACGTGTATCGCCTGCGAGGTCGCGAGGCCCTGGACCCGGGCCGCGATGTTGACGGTCTGGCCGAAATAATCCTGCCGCTCATTGAGCATGACCGCGAGGCACGGGCCCTCATGAATGCCGATCTTGACCACCAGATCGTCGGTGCCGCGCTGCCTGTTCAGCTCGTCCATCGCGGCACGCATCCGCAGGCCCGAGACGATCGCATGTTCGGGCCTGACGAAGGTCGCCATCACGGCGTCGCCGATCGTCTTCACGACGGCGCCCTTCTCGGATGAAATGATTTCCAGCAGCGCACGGAAATGCGCGCGCACCAGATCGAAGGCGGCGAGATCGCCGACCCGTTCATACAGCGCGGTCGAACCCTTGAGGTCGGTGAACAGGAACGTCAGCGACGTGATCTTGAGACGCTGGTCGATGTGGAGGTTGTCGGCCTTGAACACGTCGCGGAAAGTCTGGTTGGTCAGCATCCGCTTGGCGGTGAGGAACGGCTTGCGCTTGCCGAGCAGGTCATGGAGCGCGTCGGCCGCGATAAAGACGGTCGGCAGCGTGCGCACGCCGGCCTGATTGTCGAGCGAAAGCCGCAGCGGGCCGGGACGCAATGTGATGGACCCGGTTGGCGGGTGCGCCTTGTTGTAGATCAGCGCGAGCTGCTGCCGTTCCCTGGTCGGTTCGCCCTGGACGTCGATGAAATGCGCCGAATGCGTCACCGGCTCGAAGGCGATGATGAACTGCGGCGGCAGTTGCAGCGACAGCACCGCCTTTTCGCCGGCCGGCAATTCCAGTGCATCGAGCGTCACCTCCTCGCTCAGCGAGGCGAAGGAATCCTTGTCGAGATCGATGCCCGAACTCCAGAAGATCTGCTTGTAATACTCCCACAGCGGCAGCGAATTGGGATCGTGCGCCGCGATGCGCCGGATCCTGGGACTGACGGTAAAGGCCACCTCGACCTGCTCGTCGACCGAAGGCGCGTAGCCACAGGAGCATAATCCGCAATGGTAGTCGTCGGGGCGCAGCGACTTCAGCGTGTCGTGCGCGTCAAGCACGCCGCTGCAGCCGGGGCACAGCACGTTCCAGGTGAGATCGAGCAGGCCGAGCCGCGAGGCATGCAGAAAGCCGGAAATCACCCGCTCTTCGTCGAGCCCGGCACGCCGGGAAAAGTCCAGGACATTGATTCGATTGAGCTCATGGTCTTCGCCATGGTCGATCAGGGCGGCGAGAGCGTCCGCGACCGCCGGATCGGCAGTCTGTTTCAGCACCGAAAACTGGGCCTGGGTTTCGCTCATGACCTCAGCCTAGATGGGATTGCCCGCGCCCCCGGACAATCCCCGTCAACGCGGCGTGATCGAAAACATCGGCGAGCGATCGGGCTGCGTCGTGACAATGCCGATCGGCATCACCGGCGCCTTGTCGAGCAGCGTGATCCGGAACGCGCCGACGATCCTGGCCAGCGCCAAAGTGGCTTCGACCAGCGCGAAATGCGCGCCGATGCAGACCCGCGCCCCGACCCCGAACGGCAGATAGGCAAAGCGATCCGGCGGCGGCGCCGGCGCCAGGAAGCGCTGGGGAATGAACGCGTTCGGGTCGCGCCAGAGCTTTTCATGCCGGTGCAACAGCCACGGCGCGATCAGGATCACGTCGTTCTTCCGGACCGGGAACCCCGCGACCGTATCGGGGCCCGCGGCCGCGCGTGCGATCAGAAACGCCGGCGGATAGAGCCGCATGGTTTCATCGACCACGGCGCGGGTGAATTTCAGCCGTTCGAGGTCGAGCACGCCGTTGGTCGTTGCCTGCAGCACCTCGGCGGCCAATTGTTCCTGGCTGGCGGGGTCGAGCGCGAGCAGATACAGCGACCAGAACAGCGCGGTGGCGGTGGTCTCGTGACCGGCGAGAATCATGGTCGCGACCTGATCGCCGAGCTGCGCGTCGGTGAAGGCTTCGCCGGTCTCGGGATCGCGCGCGGCGCCCATCAGGTCGAACAGATCGCGCGCCGGCGCGCCTTCTTTCTTGCCGGCGGCGCGGCGCTCGGCCATCAGCATGCCGACGAAACGCGTCCATCGCTTGCGGAAACGCGCGCGGGAAAAATCCTGCGGGCTCGGCCAGCCAAGCGGCAGCACCATGTCGAGCAAATGCGGGTGCGCCAGCCGCTCGCCATATTCCATCACGAAGTCGCGCAACGCAGGACCATGACGGTCCATCCCGAACGAAAACATCGTGCGCCCGGCAATCTCGAGCGTCATCCGCTGCATCGTCTCGCGCAGATCGACCGGCGCGCCGCTGACCGCTCGCAGCTTCGCAATGGTTTCATCGGTCACCGCGATCATGTGCGGAACGAGCCCCTCCACCGCGCGCGGGGTGAAGGCCGGCGCCAGCGTTCGCCGCTGATGCTTCCAGGCGCGGCCCTCGGCGATCAGCAGGCCTTCGCCAAGCATCGGACGCAGCACCCGGATGCCGGCGGCGGTGCGCGTATAATTCTCGTAATTGTCGACCAGCACATGCCGGATCGCATCCGGCGTGTTGAGAATGAAGCTGGAGCGCCAGAAGAAGCGACCCGGGATGATGTCATCCTCGTAGGCGCGCTGGCCCCAGGTTCCGATCGCGTTCTCGCGCATCGCCGCCAACCGCCCCAGCGCGGTCATGGCTTCGGGCGCGCGCGGCGGATGAGGGGGGACCAGCGGCTGACGTGTGGCCGGGATGTCCCAGGCTTCGGCTATGCTCATCTAAGCCTCGCACTCGTAGCCCGGATGAGCGAAGCGATATCCGGGACGGATTTTCAACGCACCCCGCATGTCGCTACGCTCATGCGGGCTACTGATATGATCATATCAGTTCCAAAATCCGGGCGCCATCAAGGCGCGGCCGCGCCCCGCGGACCGCCCGCACCCGGGCCAGGATCGGCGCATCCGGGGCGCCGGGGTGATTTTCGCCATTCCGCCAGAGGACGGCCGAGGCCGACCGCGGCCCAACCACTGGACAGCCGAGGACTTTCGCGGGCATCACTGCAAACGCCTCAAGGAATCACGCCGGCTGCGGCCGGCATCAACGGAACAGGCCATGACCCGACCGCCCAAACGCTCGATGTTCGCCGGCGATGGCGTCGCGGCTCCGCTGCAGCATGCCACGTTCCGGCGGATCTGGCTGGCGAGCCTGTTGTCCAATCTCGGCCTGTTGATCCAGGCGGTCGGCGCGGCCTGGGCGATGACCCAGATGACCTCGTCCGCCGACAAGGTCGCGCTGGTGCAAACCGCGCTGATGCTGCCGGTCATGCTGATCTCGATGCCGGCCGGCGCCATCGCCGACATGTACGACCGGCGGATCGTGGCGCTGATCTCGCTGGCGATCGCGCTGTCGGGCGCAACCGCCCTGACCGTGCTGGCGTGGCTTGGGCTGGTGACGCCGGAGACCCTGCTGGCGCTTTGTTTCGTGGTCGGCAGCGGCATGGCGCTGTTCGGCCCCGCCTGGCAGGCGTCGGTCACCGAGCAGGTGCCGCCGGAGACGCTGCCCTCCGCGGTCGCGCTGAACGGCATCAGCTACAATATCGCGCGCAGTTTTGGCCCGGCGATCGGCGGCATCGTCGTCGCCGCCGCCGGCGCGGTGGCGGCCTTTGCCGCCAACGCGGTGCTCTATCTTCCGCTGCTGATCGTGCTGTTTCTCTGGCGCCGCACCAGCCAGCCGTCGCGCCTGCCGCGCGAGCGCCTCAACCGCGCCATCGTGTCGGGCGTGCGTTACATCGCCAATTCTCCCGCGATCAAGATCGTGCTGACGCGCACGCTGGTGACCGGCCTGATCGGCGGCTCGGTGTCGGCGCTGATGCCGCTGGTCGCGCGCGATCTGCTGCACGGCGGCGCGCAAACCTACGGCATCATGCTCGGCGCGTTCGGCATGGGCGCGGTGATCGGCGCGCTCAACATCACCGAGGTGCGCAAGCGCATGAGCGGCGAAGCCGCGATCCGCGCCTGCGCGCTGTCGATGGGCGGCGCCATCGCGGCGGTCGCGCTCAGCCGGGAGCCGGTGCTGACGGCGGCGGCGCTGGTGATCGCGGGCGCGGTGTGGATGCTGGCGGTGGCCTTGTTCAACATCGGCGTGCAGCTCTCGGCGCCGCGCTGGGTGGCGGGCCGCTCGCTGGCGGCGTTTCAGGCCTCGATTGCCGGCGGCATCGCGATCGGAAGCTGGGGCTGGGGACGTCTGACCGACGCGGTCGGCGTCGAGGCAGCCCTGCTGGTTTCCGCCGCGCTGATGCTGGCCTCGCCGCTGCTCGGCCTGTGGCTGCGGATGCCGCGGATCGGCGCGCGCAACGAGGATGCCGAAGTGCTCGCCGATCCCGAGGTGCAGCTGTCGCTGACCGCGCGCAGCGGACCGCTGGTGGTCGAGATCGAATATCGCGTCGCGCAGGACAATGCCCGCGCCTTCCACAACGTGATGCAGGAGGTGCAGCTCAGCCGCCAGCGCAACGGCGCCTATGGCTGGTCGATCGCGCGCGACATCGCCGACCCCGAATTGTGGACCGAGCGCTATCATTGCCCGACCTGGCTCGATTATCTGCGCCAGCGCAACCGCTCCACGCAATCCGAACGCGCGCTGCATCAGCGCGCCATCGGTTTTCATCTCGGGCCCGATCCGGTGCGGGTCCGCCGCATGCTGGAGCGGCCGTTTGGATCGGTGCGCTGGAAGGAAGATACCCCCGACCGCGCCGTCAGCGAGGTGCTGCCGGTGACCTCCTCCGCGGCGGGCGGCAGCACGTAATATTCGCGAACCGCCTGCGGGCGAATTCGCGCGGGCGCGTTACTGCCCGTTATCGGTCAGCACCTTTTCGCAGGCCTTGCTGAGCCGGGCGCGGTGTTGCTTCAGGCAGGCCAGCACCACCGAATCGCCGTCATTCATCACCGCACGGCAGAAGCGCGAAACATCGCGCGCGCAGGCATCGTGCCCCTGCTGCGCCGACGCGCCCGAGGCGATCAGGACAAACGGAACAACAAAAAGAATTCTGAACATCGGGGTATGCCCACCGGTCATGATATGGGCGCGTTCTAAAGCCCTCACACCGGCGCCGCAACGGCTTTGTGTGCGCAAAGGGAAATCATTCCGCGCCGCAGTGAAGCTGGAATGACCGGATCGCGCGCAATTACTGCGCTGCGACCTTGCTGGATTTCTGCGCCAGATCCCGGTCCATCACGATCCGGCAACCCGTGCTGAGATCCGCCCGGTGCTTCATCATGCATGCGGTGATTTTCGGAATGTTGGGAATTTCGGAGCTGCACAGCCGGAACGCGTCGCCGGTGCACATCTGCTGCGCCTCGTCGCTGAACGCAAAGCTCGAAGCGCGACGACAGCGCAGCGACGGAGGCGACGACAGCCAGCGCAAGACTTGCCTGGCGAAGCGTCCTGGTGAGAGATGCGGTCATTTTTGGCTCCCGTTGGGTTCGCCGGGTCAGCGGCGCGTTGTTGATGGCTATTGGTGCCTCAACCCCGTGGTTCGGAATGTGACGTCTGTCACTTTGCGGCCAAATGGTGACGTCCGTCACTCAGACGCACATTCTTCGCGGGAACCGGTATCGATCTCGTTAGAGAACTCGTTAGAAATCGCGGCGACCGGAATGTGCCCGTCAGCGGTCCACGCAATTAGCTTCGGGAACCCGCGCCGCGTTGGGGCGGCGTTAACACCTATTTCCCATAAATAATCTGACCGCGATTTTAGCTTCGGTGTTCATGAAAGAGTAACCATGCGTAACGCGTTGGGTTTGATGTTGGCGAGTGTGGTGGCCGCTGTTGTCATCGCCGGCGTGTGGTTCTGGACATTGCCGCCGCGCGGCGATTTGGCGGCTCCGCGGACCGCCAGCGCCGCGCCAGCCGCGCCGCTTCCAGCCACCGCGGCCAAATCGGCGGCTCCCCGCGACGAGGTCGAGACCACCGGCACCATTCCGGACCAGGCCATCGCCGCTCCGGCGCCGAAGACCCTGTGCGCCAATCCCGATGCGCTCGGCGTTGCCCGCGTGGTGGAAATCGACACCACGGGCGGACCGGGCTTCGGCTTCGAGCACTTCAAGCAGTTCGACTTTCTGGCCGACAAGGAAGTCGTGCTGACCTTCGATGACGGTCCGTGGCCGGCCAATACGCCCGCCGTGCTCAAGGCGCTCGCCGACGAATGCACCAAGGCGGTGTTCTTCCCGATCGGCAAGCATGCCACCTATCATCCGGAGATTCTCAGGCATGTGGCCGCGGCCGGCCATACCGTCGGCGCGCATACCTGGTCGCATGCCAACCTGAATTCAAAGAAGATGACCGACCAGCTCGCCAAGGACGAGATCGAAAAAGGCTACAGCGCGGTCAAGCTGGCGCTGGGCGCAGCCCCCTCGCCGTTCTTCCGCTTTCCGGAACTGCAGCATGGCCCGGCGGCGATGGCCTATCTCGGCACCCGCAACATCGCGATGTTTTCATGCGACCTCGACTCCTTCGACTTCCGGGCGAAGAATGCCGAGCAGATCATCAATACCGTCATGACCAAGCTCGACAAGCAGGGCAAGGGCATCATCCTGATGCACGATTTCCAGAAGCATACCGCCGAGGCGATGCCCGCCCTGCTTCGCCGCCTGAAGGCCGGCGGCTACAAGGTGGTGCAGATGAAGGCCAAGGCGCCGGTGCAGACCTTGCCCGAATATGACGAGGCGCTGATCAAGGACATGAAGCTGCCGGTCGCGAGCACCCGCCCGGTGGGCAGCGTGGTTCAGACGGTTTCGCAGTAGCGTTCGCACGCGAATAAACGCAAGCTCGTCATTGCCCGCGACAAACGCGAAGCGTTTGCGCAAGGGAGCAAAGCGACGAAGCAATCCATGGACGCAATGGATTGCTTCGCGGAGCCTGTCATCGGGCGCGCGTTCGCGCGACCCGTTGGCTCACAATAACGATCCGGCTCGTCCCTGCGCGCTTACGCTTTCCGAGCGCAGGGCGTTTGGATTTTGACGGCCTGGACCAGGCTGCTTGACTCGGGCGCCGGCAGTTGGCTGGCCGCGTTGAATTCGGCCCAGGCCGCTTCGGACGACCAGTTCAGATAGCCGACGATCGCGCCCGACAGCGCCAGCAGAACGAGAACCTCGACCAGCAGGATTCGAATGATCGCCGGCCAAAAACGGCTGATATGGGCTGGGCTCTGGTGGGCTGATGATGGCATGGCTGCCTCCCGCGAAGTTCGCGCCGTGTTCTAGCGCGACGGCGAAATTCCGCTGTGAACCACTTCACACATCGCCAGATAAATTTCGGCCTCACGCCGATGTGAGCGGGACCAGGCAAGGCTCAGGTCCACACGAGCGCGGCTTGGCAACGTCTGTTATCGATCGGGGATCGAAGAAAACTGGTGCCGCAAACAGGACTCGAACCTGTGACCCCGTCATTACGAATGACGTGCTCTACCAACTGAGCTATTGCGGCGGACCAAGCAGCTTCGCGTTCGGGCAACGACCTCGAAAACGCCCGCACCTGATATCGGGCAGCGCCCGGTTTTGCAAGAAAAAGCGACCCCCGTCGCGGTCAAGAACCTCTTTTTGACGCGTTTTCTTCACGCGAACCGGTCCCCACTTCGCTCGAAAACGCTTTGCTCACCCGCCCCAGCGGGACAGAAAGCCGCGCCAGCCGCCGGCCTGGCCCGGTACCGGGGCGATCCGTTCGGCGAATTCGCCGGCTTCGGGCTCGTCGTCGATCCCGGGGTCGTCGGGCGGGCGGACAATCGGAATCACCGCCGGAATGGCCGAGGCGGCGGGCTTGTCGGCCGGTTTCGGGATATCGCTGCGCGCGCGCGGAACAGGGGCGGGGCTGCCGCGGGAACGGCTTCGGTCGGCGGCGGGGACGGCGCCGGCGCGGGGAAGTTCGGCGGCGGCCGGCTTTGCCGGAGAATTATCCTGCGCCGCCGGCGGCGGCCCCGGCCTCGGGTTCCCGCGGCGGCTCGACCAAATTCCTTCCCGCTATTTCGTCGCGCCGCGGCGGTGGCGGGGCGGCGAGCATCGCCTCCTCGAACGGCGAGGCTTCGATCGCGCCGTGCTTGTCGGACGGCAGCGCCGACAGCGGCATCTGCCACTGGAAGGCATCGAGCCGGCCGGACACCGGCGACACCGGCCGCCAGCTGTCGGAAACATAGCCGTCCGCGGTCCAGACCGGATCGTGCAGCGCGCGCACCGCGCGCAAGGTCCAGGCCCGCGCCTTGCCGCTGTCGCCATGTTCGGTGCGCTCGATTTCCGCCATCAGCATCGCCACGCGCTGCGTCGGCGCGGCGATGAACGGCGCCAGCGCCTCGCGCGCGCGGGCAAATTCGGAGGCGTCGATCGCGGCGCGCGCCACCGCCAGCGCGCCTTCGAGATGGCCCGGCGCCTTCGCCGCCAGCGTCTCGACCCGCACCAGCCGCTGGCGCGCGGAATCGCCGAGCTTCACATGGGCATAGGCGTCCGCGAGATCGGGATGCGGATGCGCGAGCCACGCCGCTTCCACGATCCGCATCGCGCGCCGGATCTGATGCGCCTCGCTTTGATATTTGGCGGCGAGCACCGCGGCCGGCACCAGAGTCGGCGCGAGCTTGACCGCCTCCATCACGCTGTCGCGCGACAGATCGCGGTCGACCGTTTCCAGTTCCAGCGCGCGCGCCGTCAGCAGCACGCCGCGCTGCCGCCGATAGGCCGGCTTGTCGATCAGGCCCGAAGCCAGATTGTTGTCGAGGATGGCAAGCGCGCCGCTCCAGTCGCCCCTGGCGCAGCGAAAGCCGAGCACCGCATGCGAGGCCCAGGTCGATGACGGCGAAAGTCTTCAGCGCCTCCTCCGCGATGGCGACCGCGGCGACCGGATCGTCGGCGCGCTGGGCTTCGATGAACAATCCGCGCAGGCCCAACAGCCTCGTGTCCTCGCGCTCGGCCATGGCGCGGAATGCCGCGCGCGCGGCGTCGCGGTCGCCTTCGAGCTGCGCCGACTGCGCGTGCAGCAACAGCGCCAGCGGATCGTCCGCGGCATGGCGGCGCGCGACATCGGCATGCATGCGGGCGGCGGCGGAATCGCCGTGGCCGATCGCGAGCAACCCTTGCGTGATGGCGTGCCGGCCGCGCGCATGACGCCGTTCGCGCCGGCTGCGGCGGATCCGTTCCGGCAGGCGCCACAGCGCGCGCAGAATGCTCCAGGCCAGCATCGCCGCGACAATCGCAACGCCCAACGCCAGCGCGAATACCGGCAGCGTGGTCGTGAACGCGCCAGCCGTCCCATGACAGCACGACGTCGCCGCTCTGGTCGGCCACCCACGCCGCGCCGCTGGCTGCGAGCGCGATCAACACCAGAAACAGAATGATCCGATACATCGAAATCCTATTGCGCCGGTTTGGCGAGCGCGGCCATGGCCTCGGTCGCGAAATGACGCGAGGCGGAAAGCGCCGCATCGCGCTCGTTGGCCTTGTCGAGCCATGCTTGAGCGGCAGCGCGATCGCCGGGCGCAAGCGTATTCAATTCGCGCCGCGCCTCGCTGAAATCGTTGCGCAGCGCAGCCGCCGTGACCCGCGCGACGACGGCGCTGCGGTCGTTGCCGACGACATCGGTTCGCTCGATGCGAACCAGCTTTGCGGCGCCCGCCTGCAGGCGATCGACGATGCCGGTGCCGGTGGTGGCATTCTCCTGCGCCGGCGGCGACAGTTTTGGCACCAGCGCCAGCAGTTCGCGGCTGAGGCCGGCCGCGCTCGGCACGCCCGAGGCCGCGAAGTCATCGAGCGGCTTCAACGCGTCCGGATCGGGCGCGAGCGATTTCGCCGCGGCCAGCTGCGGCGGCGAAAGGCTCGCCCTGCCGAACCGAAACGTCGAGCATGGACGCCGCGACGACGCGGCGAAGCGCGCGCATCGTCCGCGGGCTTGTTGTCCTGCTGCGCGCTCTCGGCGCTTTCGGCGCGGGCCGCGCGTTCGATCTGGCTGAGGCGCTCGTTGATCGCGGCAAGATCCGGCGGCGAGGCGGCTTCGCGCGGCGCTGATTTTACCGCATTGAGCTCGGCGGCCAGTTTCTCGGACTGCGCGCGGGCGCCGGCGAGCTCGCGTGCGCAGCGATGCAAGGGATTTTTCCAGCGCGTCAAGCCGCGAAGCCAGCGCCGGGTCGGACGCTGTGGCCGGAGGCCTGGCCGACCTCGCCTCGATATCGGCGAGGCGGGACGCAAGCGTTTCGATCGCACTCGCATTGGTCTGCGGAGACGCGTCGGCGGAGCCGTCTCGCCCGGCCATCCCACCACCCAGGCGATCGCGATCACCAGCGCGGCCGTGACCGCGCCGGTAACGGCCGCCGTCGAGCGTCGCGGAAATCGCCGCGGCCGAAGGCCAGGACGAAGGACCGCGGGAAGGATCGCCTCGGCTGCGCGCCTGGCGCCGGCGTCGGTTCCCTGGGTTTCGCCCGAAACCTCTGACGCCTCGAGGTCGATGGTCGGCGGCGGGCGCTTGGCCCGGCCCGAATCTGGCGGCGGCGAGGTGTCTTCGGGCCTGTCTTCGTCCATCACAACGGTTCCTCTTTGGCTCCAGCCGAAATCCGCACGAATTGGCTTGTTCTAGTCCTTGTTTCGACACGCCTTTCCCGGCGCGAGCCGGCATCCGTCTCGAAACCGCTTGTAGCGCGATCAGGGGCGCAAAGCACGGTCCAGAGCCGCGAACACGGCATTTTCATCCGGCGATGCCGCCACCATGACCTGGGTCGCCCCGGCATCGCGGACGACCGTGGCTACGCCTGCCGAAATGCAGCATTGCGGGACCGAAAGCGCCGATATTTCGACGCCGGCGGCGCGAACCGACTCCAGGAACGCGCGCGCGCTGCGCCTTGAGTAGTGCAGCACCGCCTCGACCTGGTTGGCGGCGAAAGCGTCGCAGACCTCGCGCGGCAGGCTGGACAATGGAACCATCCGGTAGGTCGTCTGCGTGACGACGGTAAACCCGCGTTCGCCGAGTTCGCCCGCAAGATCGCGGGCGAGATCGGCCCCCGCCAGATAAAGCAGCGGGCTGGCTTTCTTCAGCGCTTTCGCCTTGACGCTGGCCGTCACGAGATCGCGCAGGCTCGCGGCGTCGCCCTTGGCCGGGATCACCTGTTCGAATCCGATGCCGCGGGCGGCCGTCCGCGGTGTGCTCTCCGACCGCGAACAGCGGCAGCTTGAGCAACCGGCTGCCCTTGAGCTGGGGTTCGATGCCGCGCAGCGCATTGGCGCTGGTGACGATGATCGCGCCGTAATGCGCGTCGGGGTCGTCGTGGAAGGCGACCGGTTCAAACCGCAGCATCGGCGCCAGCAGGACCTCAAAGCCCCTCGCGCGCAGGCCGGCGGCGGTGGTCTCATCGTCCGGATGCGGGCGTGTGACGAGAATGGCCATGCGTCAAACTCTGAAAGCCCGGGGTTTCCCCGGTAACGGACGATTGCACTTTGCGACCCCGCAATGCTACCGAAGTAAGGGAAACGCCGGATTGCTCGAAAGCACAAGAGCTCAGATTGGCCAACGACACGCGAATATTGGTGCTGGGGATCGAGACCACCTGCGATGAAACCGCAGCCGCCGTGGTCGAGCGCCAGAGCGACGGCGCGGGCCGGATCCTGTCCAATATCGTGCGGTCGCAGACCGAGGAGCATGCCATCTTCGGCGGCGTGGTGCCGGAGATCGCGGCGCGCGCCCATGTCGACCTGCTCGACGGCATCGTCGACAGCGCGATGAAGGAAGCGGGCGTCGGCTTTGCGCAGCTCTCGGGCGTGGCCGCGGCCGCCGGCCCCGGCCTGATCGGCGGCGTGATCGTGGGGCTGACGACCGCGAAGGCGATCGCGATGGTGCACAACACGCCGCTGATCGCGGTGAACCATCTCGAGGCCCATGCGCTGACGCCGCGGCTGACCTGCGCCTTGGCTTTTCCGTATTGCCTGTTTCTCGCCTCCGGCGGCCACACCCAGATCGTCGCCGTGATCGGGGTCGGGAAATATGTGCGCCTCGGCACCACGGTCGATGACGCCATGGGCGAAGCCTTCGACAAGGTCGCAAAGATGCTCGGGCTGCCCTATCCGGGCGGACCGGAGGTCGAGCGCGCCGCGCGCGGCGGCGACCCCAGGCGATTCGCCTTTCCGCGGCCGATGCTCGGGCGCGCCGACGCCAATTTCTCGTTGTCGGGACTGAAGACCGCGGTGCGCAACGAGGCCTCCAGGCTGACGCCGCTGGAGCCGCAGGACATCCGCGATCTCTGCGCCAGCTTTCAGGCGGCGGTGCTGGAATCGACCGCGGATCGGCTGAGCGTCGGCTTGCGGCTTTTTCACGAGCGGTTCGGTCCGCCGCGCGCGCTGGTCGCCGCCGGCGGCGTCGCCGCCAACCAGGCGATCCGCGGCGCGTTGCAGGATGTCGCCGCGAAAGCGCAGACCACGCTGATCATTCCGCCGCCCGCGCTCTGCACCGATAATGGCGCGATGATCGCCTGGGCCGGCGCGGAGCGGCTGGCGCTCGGGCTGACCGACGCGATGGACGCGGCCCCGCGCGCGCGCTGGCTGCTCGACGAAAACGCCACGGCGCCGGCGGGCTTTGCCAATACGCGCGCGGGGTTTTAGGACGATGGAAAACAGAATGAGCCGGAGCCGCTTTCCTACCTCGCCCCGCTTGCGGGGAGAGGTCGGATTTTGCGCGCAGCGAAAAATCCGGGTGAGGGGGATTCTCCGCATACTCGAATTCGCGGATACAGCCCCTCACCCCAACCCTCTCCCCGCAAGCGCGGGGCGAGGGAGCAGAGCGGAGGCTCGCGCGATGACCGCATTCAATCGAGTAGCCGTGGTTGGCGCCGGCGCGTGGGGAACGGCGCTGGCCGGTGTCGCCGCGCGCGCCGGACGTGAGGTCGTTCTCTGCGCGCGCAGCCCGCAGTCGCCGCCGAGATCGCCGCCACGCGCAGCAATCCGAAATTGCCCGGGATCAACACTCGACGCGAACGTCAAGGTGACGGACGATATCGGGCTCGCCGCCACGGCCGAGCTCATCCTGATCGCGACGCCGGCGCAGAATTTGCGCGCCGCGGTCGCCGCGCTCGGCCCCCATCTCGCCGGCGCGACGCCGCTGGTCGCCTGCGCCAAGGGCATCGAGCGCGGCACCCACAAATTCATGACCGAGGTGATCGCGGAAGCCGCGCCCGAGGCGCGGCCGGCGATCCTGTCGGGGCCGAGTTTTGCCGAGGACGTGGCGCGCGGCCTGCCGACCGCGGTGACGCTCGCGGCCAGCGATGCCGAACTCGCAAGCCAGCTGGTGCAGGCGCTGGGGTCGGCGACTTTCCGGCCCTACCACACCTCCGACGTCCGCGGCGTCGAGATCGGCGGGGCGGCGAAAAACGTGCTGGCGATCGCGGCCGGAATTGTCGGCCGGCAAGAAATTCGGCGCGTCCGCGCTGGCCGCGCTGACCACGCGCGGCTTTTCCGAACTGGTCCGGCTCGGCCGGGCCTGCGGCGCGCGCAGCGAAACCATGGCGGGGCTGTCGGGTCTCGGCGACCTGATCCTGACCTGCTGGCAGCCCGCAATCGCGCAATTTCGCGCTCGGGTCTCGCGCTCGGGCGCGGCGAGGCGAGACCGCGCGACAAACTGGCCGAAGGCGAATTCACCGCGCCGGTGCTGATGGAACTGGCGGCCGCGCGAAGGCGTCGACATGCCGGTTTCGAACGCGGTCGCCGACATCCTGCGCGGCGCGATCACGATCGACGACGCGATCGAGAGCCTGCTGACGCGGCCGTTCAAGGCGGAGGGATGAACGTGCGACGTCTTGCCTGCGACTGTCCGCGAGCGGGCACGCGATCTTCGACGCCAGAGATGGAGGGTGCATGAATTACTGGCTGGTGAAATCCGAACCTTCCGCCTGGTCGTGGGATCAGCAAGTCGCAAGGGGCGCCAAGGGCGAAGCCTGGACCGGCGTGCGCAATTTCACCGCCCGGCAAAACCTGGTGAAGATGAAGAAGGGCGACCGCGCCTTCTTCTATCACTCCAACGAGGGCAAGGAGATCGTCGGCATCGCCGAGATCATCAAGGAGGCCTATCCCGACCCCACCGACAAGACCGGAAAATTCGTCTGCGTCGACATCAAGGCCGACAAGCCCTGAAGACCCCGGTGACGATGGCCGCGATCAAGGCCGACAAGAAACTCGCCGACATGGCGCTGGTGAAATATTCGCGGCTCTCGGTGCAGCCGGTGACGGCGGAGGAATGGAAGATCGTCTGCAAGATGGGCGGGGTGTGATCCTCGTCCCGATGAGGAGCCGCGCAAGCGGTGCCTTCAATGCGTCTTGGCCAACCGCTCGGCGAATGCGGCGCTTGCGCCGATTACAGCAGGGCGATATTGCGCAGGCTGTAAGCTGCTACTCCACCTTCACTCCGACGGCCTGGATGATTGGGCCGAAGCGTTCGATATCGGACGCGATCAGCCGCCGCAGCGGCTCCGCTCCGATCTGGTCGGGTTGGGGCAAATCCGCCGCGAGCTCGGCGAAGCGGCGCCGCAGGTCGGGATCGGCGAGCGCGGTCTTGAGCGAGGATTCAAGGCGTTCGAGAACCGGCCGCGGGGTGGCGGCGGGTGCGGCGATCGCGTTCCAGACCGTCAGGTCGAAGGCGGGTAGGCCGGCCTCGGCGAAGGTCGGCACGTCCGGAATTTGGGCGAGGCGGCTGGGGCTTGAGGTCGCAATCGCCGTGACGCTGCCGCCGGTATGCATCGGAATCATGGTGACGGTCTGGTCGATCACGGCGTCGATCGTGCCGGCGATCAGATCGTTGATCGCGGGACCGGCGCCCCGGTAGGGGATGTCGTGGGCCTGCGTGCCGGTCACATGCAGGAAGGTGATGGCGGCCAGATGCCCGGTCGTGCCCGGGCCCGCATGGCCGAAATTGAGGGCACCCGGCCTCGCCCGAAGCGTCGCGATCAAACCGGCGAGGTCGCGTATGCCGCTCTTCTTGCTCACGGACAGGACCATCGGCACGATCGCGACAAGACCGACCGGCGCGAGATCCTGGCGCGGATCGAAGCCGAGCTGCGGAAAAAGCCAGACATTCGCGGCCAGCGAGCCCATGTTGCCGAAGATCAGCGTGTAGCCGTCGGCATCCGATCGGACCACGCGGCGGGTCCCGACCGTTGCGCCGCCGCCGGCCACGTTCTCGACGACGACGGACTGGCCGAGGTCTTCGCCCATGCGCCTTGCCACGATCCGGGCCAGCACGTCCGTCGTGCCCCCGGCCGCCGCCGCGACGACGAGTGTGATCGACCGGTTCGGGAAGTTCTGCGCCGCTGCGGCGTGCGCGGACAAAACAACAGCCGCGATTGCGGCGATCACTGACCTCATCATCGTCTCCCCCGTGATGCCTGACGGCATCAACCCCACCATACCGCCAAATGCGCGATGCCATAGGCAATTGAACGCCAATTGGTGCCGGCTTTCGACGCCATGTCCGCTTGGGTCATTTTCAGACCTTGAGCCGCGTCCGAGCGAAATCGGTTCATCCCCTGACAGCGGCCATGCGGCGACTGCACCGCCACGTCGGTTTCCTGCCATGGGTCAACAAGAGCCTTCACTGTCCCCCATGCAACGGCCCAAAAGTATGAGCGAGCATCAGCGACATGATCAGGATGCCCGCCCCGAGGACAACCACGTGTTGGGTCTCGCGCAGGTCGAAGCTGCCGACTCGACAGACGAGCAGGTAGGCTACGACAAGATTGAAGAAGCCCCACAGGACATTGACCAATGAGGAGGACAAGCCGACTCCGGGTGGTGATGCAAAGGGGCTCTGGAAGGCGTGTCCCGAAACCCCATTGCCAAGATGGGGCAAAGTATTCGCAAGGAATGCGCCCCCGAAGAAGTACGCCAAATAATGGTACCAGCGCATTGCTGTCCCCCTTCCAACTGCAGGAAAAATGCTAGCAACTTTCGCCGGGTCCGAAAAGTGCCGAGGCGGAAACGCTACCTGTTTCAAAGGTAGTCACTGACCTCATTGCAAGGCGGTCAAGAGTTCGGAAACCATTCGGGCTTTCTGCCGGCGCGCTAACAAATTGAAAATTGTTGCCGGCCAAAGTCGCAACGAGCAAGGGGAAAGACCGGGGAGAGCGCTCATGGATGCAAACAGGGAAATCGTCTTGGAAAACGTGCGCAGATATCGCGCGATCGCTTCCTTGTACCGTCAAACCGCGGCCTTCCGCCCGCTGCAAAGATGCTCGCTGCTGGACCAGGCCGAGCGAATGGGAAAATCTCGCTTTGACCGCGCTCGAATCCTATTTTGTGCCGGGCATGCCGGGCCACGACAAACCACGCGCAAGACGCCCCCTACGTCCCCGCGCGGTGGGAGACGATGGCCGCCGCGTAGAGATCCGGAAGTTGCCGAAAACTGGTGCCACGCAAAATCATCGTCTGCCGCGCTTGAACGCGAAGCAACCGAAAGCCGTCGTTTGCCCGTCGTGCCAATCTGCCGCAACCCGACGGCGTTGCTCTGACCCCCAAATCAAAGGCATCTTCTCGCGCATCCCGTCCCGATAAGAGGGGCGTACGCGTCGTCACGAACGTTGGAGCGGGATGCGGTGGACGCTTTGGCGACGCAAGACGAGCGGCGCTGTGAGGCGGACGGCGAAGTCGTGTGGTCCTGACGCCCCGACGCTGGCGTCAAGTTCGCGGGAAGCAAGCTTCTCGCGGGCGACGGTGGCAAGAAAGCCCGGTCACCGGGGAGAGCGCGAAAGAAGCCGTAAAACCATCGCGCAGGGAATGCCGGACTGCCTCCGCTGAACCTGTATGCTCGTGTGTGTTTTGCTTTGTGCATCTTGCACACGAGACCGCGGGTGCAGCGCGCACCCGGCATTCCCTGCGCCCTCTTGTTTCTTCCGAGGGGGCGTTTCTTCCACAACTCGGGCGCAATGCGCCGCGAGAGGGCGAAGGCGTGCCTCCATGTCATGCCTGCGACAAGCGGAGCATTTGCGCAGGGAGCGAAAGCACGAAGCAATCCACGCTTCGCGCATGTTGTCTGCATGGATTGCTTCGCTACGCTCGCAATGACGGCATCGAAGGCACGCCTGAGCAGGCTGTTTGAAATTCGAATCAGGAAGATGCGCCGGCAGCCTACGCCGCCGCCGCCGCCATCACGACCTGGGCCAGCAGCGCCTCGCGCTTCGACTGCGAGCGGTAGCCCTTCATGGTCGCGGCGAAGCGCTCGAGGATGCCGTCCTCGAAGGCGGTGACGATGGTGTCGTGGACGTAGCTCTTGCGGCAGATCGCCGGGGTATTGGAGAGTTCATCGGCCGCGGCGCGGACCGCGTCCAGCACCTGCTTGCGGCGGCCGCGGGCGCTCGCCGCCGGCGAAATCCGCGACAGCGATTCCAGCACCACGGCGGACGCCATCAGGGTGCGGAAATCCTTCAGCGAAATCTTGATGCCGGCGATCTCGCGCAGGAACGCGTTGACCGTGGTGGTCGAGACGGTGCGGACATTGCCGGAATTGTCGCGGTACTGGAACATGCGCTTGCCCGGCACGCTGCGCAGGATGCCGATCGCGCGCACCAGCTTGGCGGCATCGCATTCCTTGCGCACGGCCTTGCCGCCCTTGGCCTTGAACGTCAGCACCAGGCCGTCGCCTTCCAGCACGACATTGGACTTCAACAGCGTGGTGGCGCCGCGGGTGCCGTTGAGGCGGGCGTAGGATTCATTGCCCGGCCGGATCGCGGTGCGGGCGATCAGCTCGATCACCGCCGACAGCGCGAATTCGCGGGTCGGCGCATCGCCCGACAGGTGCATCGAGACGTTACGGCGGATCTTTGGCAGCGCCGCGACCAGCCGGGCCAGCCGGTGCGCCTTGCGATGCTCGCGGACCTTTTCCCAGTCGGAGTGATAGCGGTATTGCAGCCGGCCGGCGGCATCGCGGCCGACCGCCTGCAAATGCGAACTCGGATCGGGCGAATAGCGCACCTCGGCATAGGCCGGGGGCACCGCCATCGAATGCAGCCGCTTGATGGTGCCGGTGTGACGGATCGGCCGCCCGTTGGCGCGCACGAAGGAATAGCTCTTGCCGCGCCTGATGCGGCGGATGGTCAGTTCGTTCTGGTCGCCGAGCTTGAGGCCGTGCTCCTCGGCGAGCGATTCCACCGAGGGAGCGGCCGCCTTGGCGGCGAGGCGGTCAGCAAGGCTGCTCGGCTTGGCCTTGCGAGCTGGCGGTGCCTTGATGGCAGGGGTCTTGATGGCTGGCGGCGGCTTGATCGCAGGCGTTTTGGGCCATTGTCCGAGCGCCTTTGCCAGAGCCACGGCATCGGGATCGGCGGAAGCGGGCCGCGCAGCCTCAAAATTCTGCTGATCCATCATGACTTTAGACGCCTTGCTCCGAGTTACCCTGCTAATGCCGCCTCTTGTTGTTTGGTTCCGACTGGCGGCTTTCACTCAAGGGGGGCCATTTAGGGGGTAATCGCCGCCGACGCCAGCCCCTCCCCCGGCAGGGACGGTTTCCAGATACCGTTCCCGAGGCACGCAGGCCTCGCCTGCGGCCTTTTGGCAGGGCCAAAAACGCGATCGTGATGGCCTGCCGGACGGCGTACGAGGTTGCGTTACGCCGCGCGGTTTGATCCTGCGCAAGACACGAAGCCCCGCCGAAGGTCGTAGTTGTTCCGCTTGTCGGCGCCGTCAGGCCCGGCGCATAATTGTTGCAACAATGAAGACGGCTTGCAGTGCCTCGCGTTCACGGGCCGCATCGGTGGAGGGTCAAATGTCCGAGAAAATTTACGACGTACCGGCCGAATGGGCCAAGCGCGCCTTTGTCGACGAGGCCAAGTACCGCGAGATGTATGCGCGCTCGGTCAGCGACCCCAACGGCTTCTGGGCCGAACAGGCCAAGCGCATCGGCTGGATCAAGCCCTTCACCAAGGTCGAGAACACTTCGTTCGCGCCCGGCCATATTTCGATCAAATGGTTCGAGGACGGCGTCCTCAACGTCGCCTGGAACTGCATCGACCGGCATCTCCACAGATCGCGCCGACCAGACCGCCATCATCTGGGAGGGCGACAACCCTTCCGAGTCGAAACACATCACCTATCGCCAGCTGCATGACGAGGTCTGCAAGATGGCCAACATCCTGCGCACCCGCAACGTCAAGAAGGGCGACCGCGTCACGATCTATCTGCCGATGATCCCGGAAGCCGCCTATGCGATGCTCGCCTGCGCGCGGATCGGCGCGATCCATTCGGTGGTGTTCGCCGGCTTCTCACCCGACAGCCTCGCCCAGCGCATCGGCGATTGCCAGTCCAAGATCGTGATCACCGCCGATGAAGGCCTGCGCGGCGGCAAGAAGGTGCCGCTGAAGTCCAATGTCGATGCCGCGATCGCCAAGAGCGGCGGCGTCGATTGGGTCGTCGTCGTCAAGCGCACCGGCGCCAAGGTCGACATGAACCCGTCGCGCGATTTCTGGTACCACGAGGCCGCCGAGATGGTGACGACGGAATGCCCGGTCGAGCACATGCACGCCGAGGATCCGCTGTTCATCCTCTATACGTCGGGCTCGACCGGCCAGCCCAAGGGCGTGCTGCACACCTCCGCCGGCTATCTGGTGTTCGCGGCGATGACGCACCAATACGTGTTCGACTATCACGACGGCGATATCTACTGGTGCACGGCGGATGTCGGCTGGGTCACCGGCCACAGCTACATCCTGTACGGCCCGCTGGCCAACGGCGCGACCACGCTGATGTTCGAAGGCGTGCCGAATTATCCCGATAATTCGCGGTTCTGGAACGTCATCGACAAGCACAAGGTCAACATCTTCTACACCGCGCCGACCGCGATCCGCGCCCTGATGCAAAGCGGCGACGAGCCGGTGAAGAAGACCTCGCGGAAGTCGCTTCGCCTGCTCGGCAGCGTCGGCGAGCCGATCAATCCGGAAGCCTGGGAATGGTATCACCGCGTGGTCGGCGACGACCGCTGCCCGATCGTCGACACCTGGTGGCAGACCGAGACCGGCGGCATTCTGATCACGCCGCTGCCCGGCGCCACCAAGCTCAAGCCCGGTTCGGCGACCATGCCGTTCTTCGGCGTGGTGCCCGAAATCGTCGATGCCGACGGCAAGGTGCTGTCGGGCGAGTGCCAGGGCAATCTCTGCATCGCCAAATCCTGGCCGGGACAGATGCGCACCGTCTATGGCGATCATGCCCGCTTCGAGCAGACCTATTTCTCGACCTACAAGGGCAAGTATTTCACCGGCGACGGCTGCCGCCGGGATGCCGACGGCTATTACTGGATCACCGGCCGCGTCGACGACGTCATCAATGTCTCCGGCCACCGCATGGGCACCGCCGAAGTCGAAAGTTCGCTGGTCGCCCACGCCATGGTCTCGGAAGCCGCCGTCGTCGGTTACCCGCACGACATCAAGGGCCAGGGCATCTACGCCTACGTCACGCTGATGACCGGCGTCGAGCCGAGCGAGGATCTGCGCAAGGAGCTGGTGGCGTGGGTGCGCAAGGACATCGGTCCGATCGCCTCGCCGGACCAGATCCAGTTCGCGCCGGGCCTGCCGAAAACCCGCTCCGGCAAGATCATGCGCCGCATCCTGCGCAAGATCGCCGAGGACGAGCCGGGAAGTCTTGGCGACACCTCGACGCTGGCGGATCCCGCCGTGGTCGACGATCTGGTGCGACATCGCCAGAACAAGAAGGACGTGTCGGCTTAAGCGGCTGCGCGGCTTTGACGGATCGACGACGTTCCCGGATGCTGCGCAGCACGAAGTGATGCGCCGCTGATCCCCGGTCCATTTCGAACGCATGGGCCTTCGCGCGGTATTGGCGGTCCCGGTTCTGCGAAGCCGCGCTCTGCGCTGCGTCGCGCCCGGGAGACACAGCTTCGCGGTCAGTCTCTCACGCCATTGTCAGCGCCAGCCGGCCGTCGCCGCGCGTTTCCCCAAGAGTGTTGTTTTCAGGTCATTTACTTTGTTTCCAACATTTCCTTTGTTTCCGTCACAGAACCCGCCCCAGCGACCGGCGTGGAAAGCCTCTGGTTAACGCGTGCGGTTAAGAATTGGTGGCAGACCCGCCGCTTTGCGGGTCCTGGGTCGGAATTGGCAACCCCGGTTGGGGCGGCGGAAGCAATTGGAGAGATCGATGTCGCTGAGGATTGCGGTGGCGCTGGCGGCCACCATCGGGGCGGGGATTTTCGGAGCAACCGGCGCCGAGGCGCGGCCCGACGTGGTCGGCTTCCGGGGCGACTATTCGCCGGGAACGATCGTGGTGAAGACCAATGAGCGCAGGCTTTATCTCGTTCTCGATCCGGACCATGCCGTCCGTTATCCCGTCGGCGTCGGCAAATCCGGCAAGCAATGGGCCGGCACCACCCGGATCGACGGCAAATACCTCAATCCGGCCTGGTCGCCGCCGGCCGAAGTGAAGCGCGACAAGCCGCAGATCCCGGACGTCATCCCCGGCGGCTCGCCGCGCAACCCGATGGGCGTCGCCGCGATGACGCTGGCCGGCGGCGAGTACGCGATCCACGGCACCAACATGCCGGGATCGGTCGGCGGCTTTGTCTCCTATGGCTGCATCCGCATGCTGAACCCCGACATCACCGACCTCTACCAGCGGGTTTCCGTCGGCACCCCGGTGGTGGTGACGCGCTGACGAATTCCGCCGGAATTTGAAATTGCCAAAAGCCGCGTGCGCGCGCGGCTTTTCGTTTGAAAATCATCCGTTTTGGCTCTGAACCAGCCAGCATCGACGGCGACGGGCTTCAAAAGTCCGAGGCGATGCCCTTATTCTCCCAGTCGCCATATCGCGTCGGCTCCGGGCCGTTGGGGCCCTGAAGCTCCTTCGGCGCGGGCTTCGCGCTGGCCTCCGCGGCCAGTCTGCGCGCTTCGGCCTCGGCGAGGGCGCGCCTCGCCGCCGGCGAAAGCGGCTTGCGTTCCGGCACGGAAGCGGCCATTGCGGGCCGCGGGGCATCATCCGTCATCGAAATTGTTCCTGCTGCGGGACTGACCGGCTCGATTCACGTTTTTGCCGCGCCGGCCGCACCCGGCCTGTGAAGTCGCAAATGCGATTCTTATATTTGGCATATTCTACTGCCAAAAGGATTCTCCCTTCTGACGGCCAAAGCTGAAATGCGAACAGCTGTCCAATATCGCAAGATGTTCCCGCTCCATGCCCCCACAAAGATTCGCCCTGCCCTCCGAGGTGCCCGGTCTCGCGGCGCGGCGGATCGCGGCAGACATACTCGACGGCGTTCTGCATAAGCACCGCACGCTCGACGAGCAGCTCGACGGCGCCGCCGCGCATCCCGGACTGAAGAATCTCAGCGATCGCGACCGCGCCCTGATGCGGCGGCTGGTCGCGACGATCTTGCGGCGGCTGGGCACGCTCGGCCATGTGCTGTCGCGGCTGCTCGATCGCGGCATTCCGACCGACGCGCCGCGCGCGCAAAGCGCGCTTTTGATCGGCGCCGCGCAGATCCTCTGGATGGACGTGCCCGACCATGCCGCGGTCGATTTGTCGGTGCGGCTGGTGCAGTCGGACCGGCGGGCCGCGAAATATGCCGGGCTCGTCAACGCAGTGCTGCGCCGCTGCGCGCGCGAGGGACAACCGCTGATCGACGAGGTCAAGTCGCAGACGCTCGATGTGGCGCCCTGGCTGATGGCGCGCTGGATCGCCCATTACGGCGAGGCCGTCGCGCGCGACATCGCGGCTGCGATCGGCCAGGATCCGTCACTCGATATCACCGTGAAGTCCGACCCCGAGCAGTGGGCGACGCGTCTGCACGGCGAAACGCTGCCCACCGGATCGGTGCGCACGCTGCTGCAGGGCTCGGTGAAGATGCTGCCCGGCTTTTCCGAAGGCCATTGGTGGGTGCAGGACGCTGCCGCCGCTTTGCCGGCGCGCCTGTTCGGCGACGTCGCCGGCAAGGCAATTGTCGATCTCTGCGCCGCGCCCGGCGGCAAGACCGCGCAACTCGCGCACGCCGGGGCGCGGGTGACCGCGATCGACCGTTCGCCCCACCGCATGACCCGGCTGCGCGACAATCTGGCGCGGCTGGCGCTGGATGCGGAGGTGGTGGTGGCCGACGGCGCCGACTGGCTGGAGCGAAACCGCGACCGGGACTTCGACGGCATTCTGGTCGACGCGCCCTGCACCTCGACCGGCACGATCCGGCGCCATCCCGATGTCGGCTGGCTGCGGCAGGAATCCGATATCGCGCCGCTGGCGGCGCTGCAGAAGCGACTGCTGCAAAAGGCGGTCGCCCTGCTGAGGCCGGGCGGAACCCTGGTCTATTGCACCTGCTCGCTGGAACCGGAAGAGGGCGAGCAGGCGATAGCGGCGCTTCTGGCGTCCGAGCCGGCGATACGACGGGTGCCGATCGAGGCCGGCGAGGTCGCAGGCCTCGGCGAACTGCTGACCGCGGAAGGTGATTTGCGTACGTTGCCCTGCCACCTGCCGCACGTTGACCCCCGGCTGGGCGGCCTCGACGGCTTTTACGCCGCACGGCTGGTTAAATCCTGATTTTGCACCATATTCTCGCCCTGTCGCGCTGATTCGCGCGGTTTCAAGGTGGTGTCTTGACCGCGTTTCCGGATTAAAAGGATTCGACAACGAATCCTCCCAATCAAGGCAAGGCGTGTCGGTCGCTCAACGCAGACGTATCTCGACGCTGATCATGGGCCGTTTCGCGCGGAACATGATGGCGCGTGCAAGCGGCGGCTCGGTGACGTTGTCGCGGCTATGGCCGGGACGCACCGATCGCCTGATCATTGCCCCGCATGACCTGCGCACCGCCGACGCCACGCGCGCCGCCGAAATCTATGCCGGCCGCTTTGTTTTCGCCGGCAAGATCGTGACCTGCCATGGCCGCTCGATCTTCGATCTCGAGCCGCCATCGGAGGATTGGGAGGTGGCGCTTCTCGGCTTTGGCTGGCTTCGACATTTGCGCGCGGCCGATACCGCGCTCACCCGCGCCAATGCGCGCGCGCTGGTCGACGACTGGATTTCAAATCCGGGACATAAACGGCCGGTCGGCCGCCGCGCCGACGTCTTGGCCCGCCGCGTGATCTCGCTGTTGTCGCAAGCTCCGCTCGTGCTCGGCGATACCGACGGCAAATTCTATCGGCGCTATCTGCGCGGACTGACCCGCGAAATCCGCTATCTCCGCTACACCATGCTCGATATTCCCGACGGCGTACCGCGGCTGCAGGTGCTGATCGCGCTTTGCTACGCCTCGCTCTGCCTCGCCAACCAGGCGCGGCATATTCGCACCGCGGCGCGCAAGCTCTCCGACGAACTGCAACGGCAGATTCTGCCCGACGGCGGCCACATCTCGCGCAATCCCGGAGCGTTGATCGAGCTATTGATCGACCTCCTGCCGCTGCGGCAGACCTTCGCGGCCCGCAACATCGCCCCGCCGCCAGCGCTGTTGAACGCGATCGATCGCATGATGCCGATGCTGCGCTTCTTCCGTCACGGCGATGGCAGCTTCGCGCTGTTCAACGGCATGAGCAGCGCGCCTTCCGATGTGCTGGCGACCCTGCTCGCCTATGACGACGCCCATGGCGCGCCGATGGCGAACATGCCGCATACCGGTTTTCAGCGGCTCGATGCCGGCACCACGACGATCATCATGGACACCGGCCCGCCGCCGCCGCCGAGCGTCAGTCACGATGCTCACGCCGGCTGCCTCTCGTTTGAATTGTCGTCGGGGCCGAGCCGGATCGTCATCAATTGCGGCATGCCCTCGACCGGCCGCGACAACTGGCGCGGCTTCGCCCGCAGCACGCCGGCGCATTCGACGCTGACCTACCACGATGTCTCCTCCTGCCAGTTCGTCGAGCTCTCGGCGGTGAAGCGGCTGCTGCAGGGCTCGCCGATCGTCAGCGGTCCGACGAATGTCGAAAGCTACCGCGAGGCCGTCGCCAACGGCGTGCTGCTGACGACCTCGCATGACGGCTATCTCGGCCGATTCGGCGTGGTGCATCGCCGGGTGCTGATGCTCGCGCATGACGGCAACCGGCTTGACGGCGAGGACACCCTGTCGCCGGCGCCGGGCGGGCGGATCAAGGGCAACGACACCGACTACGCGCTGCGGTTTCATCTGCACCCTTCGGTGAAGGCAAGCCGTCTCAGCGACGCCCGCGGCGTCATGCTGGTGCTGCCCAACCGGGACGTCTGGACCTTCGAGGCGCTCGACGACAAGGTCGAGCTCGAGGACAGCGTGTTCCTGGCGGGAAACGACGGTCCCCGCCGCACCGCCCAGATCGTGATTCGCCAGGATTCGCGCCACGCCCCCAGCGTCCGCTGGAGTTTCGTGCGGTCGTCGACCTCGGCCTCGGCCACGACGGCAAAACGCAACGCGCGCCGCGAGCCGGAATTACCGCTGTAGAGAAGATGTCCACGCAAGATGCTGGGCCAATCGCATCTACCGTTGTGAACGCCGTCGAAAACTGCTAACTACCCGTCGCTCGCGCGACTGGCGACTTTGGATGGAGCACCATCGGGAAGCGCGGGAATGTCTGCCGCGCGCCTGGGCAAAAGCACCCTTTAACAGAGGATTTCCCATGACCGACCATCCGCGCCGCGTAACCCGCGCCCTGCTGTCCGTTTCCGATAAGACCGGACTGATCGAATTCGCCCGCGCCCTGGCCGCCCACGGCGTCGAGCTGGTCTCGACCGGCGGCACCGCGAAGGCGATCGCCGCCGCCGGATTGAAGGTCAGGGACGTATCCGAACTGACCGGTTTTCCCGAGATGATGGACGGTCGGGTAAAGACCCTGCATCCGAAAGTCCATGGCGGACTGCTGGCGATCCGCGACAATGCCGAACATGCCGAGGCCATGAAGAGCCACGGCATCGCGCCGATCGATTTGCTGGTCGTCAATCTCTACCCGTTCGAGGCGACCGTCGACAAGGGCGCCGACTTCGAGGAGTGCATCGAGAACATCGACATCGGCGGGCCGGCGATGATCCGCGCCGCGGCGAAGAACCACGAGGATGTCGCCGTGGTGGTCGAGATGCAGGATTATCAGGCCGTGCTCGACGAACTCGCCGTCCAATCAGGGCGCCACGACGCTCTCCCTGCGGCGGCGGCTGGCCGCCAAGGCTTACGCCCGCACCGCCGCCTATGACGCGGCGATCTCGAACTGGTTCGCGCGCGAGCTCAAGACCGAAGCGCCGGATTTTCGCGCCTTTGGCGGACGGCTGATCCAGCCGCTGCGCTATGGCGAGAACCCGCACCAGGCGGCGGCGTTTTACCGGACGCCCGACAAGCGTCCGGGTGTCGCCACCGCGCGGCAGCTGCAAGGCAAGGAACTATCGTACAACAATATCAACGACACCGATGCGGCCTATGAGTGCATCGCCGAATTCGATGCGGCGCGCACCGCGGCTTGCGTCATCGTCAAGCACGCCAATCCCTGCGGCGTCGCCGAAGGCGCCGATCTCGTCGGCGCCTACCGCAAGGCGCTGGCGTGCGATTCGACCTCGGCCTTTGGCGGCATTGTCGCGCTCAACCGGACGCTGGATGCCGAGGCCGCGCGCGCCATCACCGAAATCTTCACCGAGGTGATCATCGCGCCCGACGCCACCGACGAAGCCATCGCCATCGTCGCGGCCAAGCGAAATCTGCGGCTGCTGCTGGCGGGCGCGCTGCCCGATCCGCGCGCGGCCGGGCTGACCGCCAAGACGGTCGCCGGAGGATTGCTGGTGCAGAGCCGCGACAATGCGGTGGTCGACGACATGACGCTGAAGGTCGTGACCAAGCGCGCGCCGACCGACGCCGAGCTGCGCGACCTCAAATTCGCATTCCGCGTCGCCAAGCATGTGAAATCCAACACCATCGTCTATGCCAGGGATCTCGCCACGGTCGGCATCGGCGCCGGGCAAATGAGCCGGGTGGATTCCGCGCGCATCGCCGCGCGCAAGGCGCTCGATGCGGCCACCGAGCTGAAGCTCGCCGAGCCGCTGACCAAAGGCTCGGTCGTGGCGTCCGACGCATTCTTCCCGTTCGCCGACGGCATGCTGGCCTGCATCGAAGCCGGCGCCACCGCCGTGGTTCAGCCCGGCGGTTCGGTGCGCGACGACGAAGTCATCAAGGCCGCCGACGAGCACGGCATCGCCATGGTGTTCACCGGCGTGCGGCATTTCCGGCATTGATTCTCGTCGTCCCAGCGAAAGCAGGGACCCATAACCCCCGGCGGTCATTTTGACGTAAGCCGTCGACCCGAGTGCCCCAGTGATGGGACACGGCGTATGGATTCCCGCGTTCGCGGGAACGACTCGTTGAGGGACCGGATCGGAAAGTTAGTTCCGCACTCTCCCGAGCAGCCCCAGTCCCGCGACGAAAAACAGCACCAGCACCGCCATGCCGGCCTTCTGGCTTTCGGTCACCGCGGTGACGATGCCGATCAGCAGTGGCCCGGCAAAGGACGTGACCTTCCCGGTCAGCGCGAACAGCCCGAAATACTGCGCGATGCGGTGTTTCGGCGCCATCCGGATCAACAGCGTCCGCGACGCCGCCTGCAGCGGCCCGCCGGCGGCGCCGATCAGGCAGCCGAGCACGAGATAAGCGCGTTCGGCGGCAGCGGCGAACAGCGCACCGTCGGGCACGGGCGGCGCGACCCTGATGAACAGAATCGAATCCCTGCCGACCAGCAGAATGGCAACGACCGCCAGCAAGAGCAGCGTCAGGCTGCCGGCGATCACCCGTTTCGGGCCCAGAGTATCGTCGAGCTTGCCGCCGAGCCATGCGCCAAAGGTGCCGGCGATCGCCAGGATAATGCCGAAGCTGCCGATCTGGATCGTGTTCCAGCCGAAGGTGCCGGCGGCGTAGATGCCGCCGAACGCAAACAGCGACACCAGGCCGTCGGTGTAGATCATATTGGCGAGCAGGAACGCCGCCATCGATTTCTGCTTTGGCAGTTCGGCAAGCGTTTGCCGCAAATCCGTCAATCCCTCGCGCAGGGCTTCGCGCACCGGACGCCTGGCGGGGTAATCCGGCGTCAGCAAGAACATCGGCAGCACGAAGACGATGAACCAGATCCCGGTCAACGGACCGGCGATGCGATCGCCCTGATGGGTGACGGGGTCGAGCCCGAACAACGGCGTGAACCCGAACAGCGTGTGGCCGGTCTCGGGGCTGGCGGCGAGAAAGCCGAGCACCAGGATGAGGCTGAGAATGCCGCCGACATAGCCGGTGGCCCAGCCGGTCCCCGATAATCGCCCGATCCGTTCCGGCGGCACCAGCGTCGGCATCATCGCGTTGTTGAAGACGGTGGCGAATTCGACGCCTACCGTCGCCACGCTGTAGGCGAGAAGCAGCGGCGGAATCACGCCGAGGTCGCCGGGCCTGCCGAACCACATCAGGCAGGATCCGATCACCAGCATCGCCCCGAACGCCGCGATCCACGGCTTGCGGCGGCCGCTGGCGTCGGCGATGGCGCCCAGCACCGGCGACAGCAGCGCGATCACCAATCCTGCCGCGGCGGTGGCAAAGCCCCACAGCGATTGGCCGCTGGCGGGATCGGACGCGACATGGGTCGCGAAATAGGGTGCGTAGACGAAGGTAGTGATCAGGGTGAAATAAGGCTGCGCCGCCCAATCGAAGAAAATCCAGCTGATAACGGCGGAGCGCGGCGGATAGGTCCGCTGCATATCCGCACTGCGTGGATTCAAAGCCGCAACCGCCATACCCGAGACGTCCTTGCCCATCACGAGGAGGCGTTTTGCCCTGGGCGCGGAAACCCATATAGCATCGGCGGCCGCAATGCCCTTCTCGTTTTTCCGGCCTGAACCGGTGAACCCGTGGCGGATTTTTTGATGATCCCAGTGAGAACAGAACTACGCAAGATCCTCTTCGGCCTCCTGCTGGCTGCCGCCTGCGCCCTGCCGGCGACGGCGCAGGAACAACACCGCGGCTTCTATACGCCCCCGGCCGCCGACACCATTCATCCCGTTGTCGCCGAGCACGGCATGGTGGTGGCGCAGGAGAAAATCGCGGCACGCGTCGGCGCCGACGTGCTCCGGCGCGGCGGCAATGCGGTCGATGCGGCGGTGGCCACCGGATTTGCGATGGCCGTGACCTATCCGCGCGCCGGAAACATCGGCGGCGGCGGGTTCATGGTGATCCACTCCAAAGAGCGCGGCGAGGACGTCACCATCGATTATCGCGAGACCGCGCCGGCCGCCACCACCCCGGAAATCTTTCTCGGGCCCGACGGCAAACCCGATATCGCCAAGTCGCGTGACTCCGCGCTCGGCGTTGGCGTTCCAGGCACCGTCGCAGGATTGACCCTGGCGCTGGAAAAATATGGCTCGGGCAAATTTTCGCTCGCGGAATTGCTGAAGCCGGCGATCGCGCTGGCGAGCGACGGGTTTGTCGTCACCGATGATGTCGCCGACACGATGCCCGAGGAGCGGCCGCGGCTGGCGCGCTGGCCAGCGGCAACCAGAATATTTTCCGGCAAGGACGGCGCGCCGTTGCGCGATGGCGACCTGCTGGTTCAGACCGACCTGGCAGCGACGCTGTCGGCGATTGCCGAGCAGGGACCGCGCGGGTTTTACCAAGGGCCGGTCGCCGAAAAGCTGGTGAAGGCGATTGGCGACGCCGGCGGGATCATGACGCTGGATGATCTCAAATCCTATTCAGCCGTGATCCGCGCGCCGATGCGCGGCAACTATCGCGGTTTTGACATCGTCTCGATGCCGCTGCCATCCTCCGGCGGCGTCGTGCTCGTGGAAACCCTCAATATCCTCGAAGGTTTTCCGATGGGTGAGATGAAGCAGGGCTCGGCGCCGTCGCTGCATGTCCTGATCGAGGCGATGAAGCGCGCCTATGCCGATCGCGCCCGTTATCTCGGCGATCCCGCTTTCGTCAAGGTGCCGGTTGCGACCCTGACCTCAAAGGATTACGCGGCCAAACAACGCGCCGGCATCGATCCCGATCGTGCCACCCCATGGACCGACGCACTGTCGGCGGTGCCGCCGCGCGAAGGCAGCAACACCACGCATTTTTCCGTGGTCGACAGCCTGGGCAATGCGGTCAGCAACACCTACACGCTGAATTTCAACTATGGCCTCGGGATGGTCGCTGAAGGCACCGGCGTGCTGCTCAACAACGAACTCGACGATTTCACCGCGGCGCCCGGCGCGTCCAATGCCTTTGGCCTGGTCGGATTCGAGGCCAACCTGCCCGGCCCCGGCAAACGGCCATTGTCCTCAATGTCGCCGACCATCGTGCTGAAAGACGGCAAGCCGGTGCTGGTGACGGGATCGCCCGGCGGCAGCCGCATCATCTCGGCGGTCATACAGGTGATCGTCAATGTGCTCGATTACCGCATGGACGTCGCGGCCGCGGTTGCCGCGCCGCGCCTGCACCATCAATGGCTGCCGGACGAGGTGCGGGTCGAACACGGCTTTAGCGACGAGACGCTGGCGGCGCTGCGGGCCAAAGGGCATCAGGTGATCGAACCCTTGGGGCGGACCTCGGCCAATTCGATCGCGGTGACCGACATGGGATTGCTGGGCGCCCCCGATCCGCGAAGCCGCGGCGCGGGTGCGGCGGGACAATAAGCCCGTTCCGCGCATTGCGGATTTGCCTGGCCGCGGGATCAGCGTAGGATTTGCAGCACCCCGCACCAGCCGGCCGCCGCGGGGAAGCGCATAGGCCGGTCAAGAAATTCGCCCCGGGAGAACATCCATCGTGAGCAGTACAGTTGAGCCGTCGGGAGCGATTGAAGTCGCGCCGATCGAAGACACCAGCCTTCTCGCCTTTTATCGCGACATGAACCTGCCGGAGCGGCGGACGTTCTGGGCGTGCGCGGCGGGATGGGCGCTCGACGGCATGGACTTCATGATCTATCCGCTGGTGATCGGCACCATCATCGTGCTGTGGAAGGTCGATCCCGGCAGCGCCGGTCTCGCCGGCACGGTGACGCTCTTGGCCTCGGCCGTCGGCGGCTGGCTCGGCGGCTATCTGGCGGACCGCATCGGCCGGGTCAAAACCTTGCAGCTCACGATCCTCTGGTTCTCGGTGTTCTCGCTGGTCTGCGCCTTTGTGCAGAACTTCGATCAGCTGTTGATCGCCCGCGCTTTGCTCGGTCTCGGTTTCGGCGGCGAATGGGCCGCAGGCGCCGTGCTGATGGGCGAAGCGATACGTCCGCAATATCGCGGCCGCGCGGTGGGCTCGGTGCAATCGGGCTGGGCGGTCGGCTGGGGCCTTGCGGTGCTGTCGCAGGCCATCCTGTTCTCCTATCTGCCGCCTGATATCGCGTGGCGCTGGATGTTCGCGATCGGCGCGCTGCCGGCGCTGCTGGTGTTCTTCCTGCGCCGTTATGTCGAGGAGCCGGCGATTGCCGCCGCCACCCGCGCCAAACAGGTGGCGTCGGGCGACCGGCCTTCGCTGTGGGAGATTTTCGGAAGCTCCACGCTCAAGACCACGATACTGGCGTCGCTGATGGCGACGGGATGCCAGGGCGGCTATTACGCCATCACCTTCTGGGTGCCGCGCTTTCTCACCACCGAGCGCAAGCTCTCGATCGTCAGCTCCACCGGATATCTCGCGGCGCTGATCATCGGCTCGTTCGTCGGCTATCTGGTGGGTGCATGGCTTGCCGACCGCATCGGACGGCGCAACCTGTTCCTGACCTTCTCGATCGGCGCGATCGCCGTGATCCTGCTCTACACCCAGTTGCCGCTGACCAACGAGGTGCTGTGGCTGCTGGGCTTTCCGCTCGGCTTCTTCGCGTCGGGATATTTCTCCGGCGTCGGCGCGTTCCTCACCGAACTCTATCCGACCCGGCTGCGCGGATCGGGCCAGGGCTTCTGCTACAATTTCGGCCGCGGCATCGGCGCGCTGTTTCCGTTCCTGGTCGGCGCGCTCTCGACCTATACTTCGCTCGGCAACGCCATTGCGATTTTCGCGGTGGCGGCTTACGCCGTGTTTTTCCTCGCCGCATTTGCGCTGCCCGAAACGCGCGGCCGGGTTTTGCACGCGGATGCGTGAGATAAAGCTAGCCGCGAGCGCAACTGTGAGCAACCAACGAATCGGAGGCTTCTAATGTCATCGCTCAAAGGCAAGACGCTGTTCGTATCCGGCGGCAGCCGCGGCATTGGACTTGCAATCGCGCTGCGGGCCGCGCGCGATGGCGCCAATGTCGCGATCGCCGCCAAAACCGCGGAGCCGCATCCGAAGCTCAAGGGCACGATCTATACCGCCGCCGACGAGGTCCGCGCCGCCGGCGGCAAGGCACTCCCGGTGCTCTGCGATATCAGGGACGAGGCGCAGGTGATGGCGGCCATCGATAAAACCGTCGCTGAATTCGGCGGCATCGACATCTGCGTCAACAATGCCAGCGCCATCAGCCTGACCAATTCACAGGCCACCGACATGAAGCGGTTCGACCTGATGATGGGCATCAACACCCGCGGCACCTTCATGGTGTCGAAATACTGCATCCCGCACCTGAAGAAGGCGCCAAATCCGCATATCCTGATGCTGTCGCCCCCGCTCGACATGCAGGCCAAGTGGTTCGAGCACTCGACCGCCTACACCATTGCGAAATTCGGCATGAGCCTGTGCGTGCTCGGCCTCTCGGCCGAACTGAAAACCTCCGGCGTCGCGGTCAACGCGCTGTGGCCGCGCACCACGATCGCCACCGCCGCGGTCGGCAATTTGCTCGGCGGCGACGCCATGATGCGCGCCAGCCGCAAGCCCGAGATCATGGGCGACGCGGCCTACGCCATCTTCACCAGGCCGTCGCGCGAATTCACCGGACAATTCTGCATCGACGACAAGGTGCTTTATGCAAGCGGCGTGCGCGACTTCGAGCATTATCGCGTCGATCCGACGGTCCCGCTGATGTCGGATTTCTTTGTGCCCGATGACGACGTGCCGCCCCCCGGGGTCACCGTGAAGGCGCTGCCCTCTGTCGGCGGGGTTCAGAAGTCGAGCTAGATCAATTCACCGTCCGACCGAATACGGCCCGCCCCGTTCCAGTGCGCGCTGGTAGGCCGGGCGGGCATGAATGCGCTCGAGGAACGCCATCGCCCTGGGGTGGCCCTGCTCAAGTCCGCCGCGCGCCGCCGCCGCCTCCAGCGGAAAGCTCATCTGGATGTCGGCCGCGGTGAACTCGTTGCCGGCGAACCACTGGCTCTTACCGAGTTCGCTCTCCCAGAACGCCATGTGTTGCCTGAGCTGCGGATTGACCAGCGTGGTCAGCGCCTGGTTGCAGACCTTGCGCACCAGCGGGCGCAGCAATGCCGGCGCGCGTTTCGGCATCAAGCGTGAACAACAGCTTGAGCAGCAGCGGCGGCATCGCGGAGCCTTCGGCGTAATGCAGCCAATAGGTGTAGCGCAGCCGCTCCGGCGTTTTCGGCGGCGGGATCAGGCGGCCTTCGCCATAGGCTGTCGATGACGTATTCGGTGATCGCGCCTGACTCGGCAATCGTGTTGCCGTTGTCGGTGATCACCGGCGATTTGCCGAGCGGGTGAACCGCGCGCAGCTCGGCAGGCGCGCGCATGTCGGGCTGACGCTGATAGCGGACGATCTCGTAAGGCACGCCAAGCTCTTCCAGCAGCCACAGCACGCGCTGGGAACGGGAATTGTTGAGATGATGGACGGTCAGCATGGGTTGGTCCCCCGAGCCCGGTGGTGGTCGGCTGACCTCGTAGCAGCGCACGGCGGGATTGGCGATTGGCGGGGCGCTTCGGAGCACATCCAGCGGCGGCAAATTCGAGCTCTCGAAGATTTTACCCGGGAGATATTGACCGGATCTTATTTACCCGGGTATAAATAGCCCGCTCCAAATCCCAGAGTTGCTGCAATGATTCAGACCGCCTCCAGGCAATTCACCGCCTTCATCGGGCCAGCAGCGGCTGGCTTCCGGCCCGCTGGCTGAGGTCGCGCTGGCTGTCATGAAAGCCTCCCAAAAGGTTGCCGCGGAGCCGATCGTCATCTTTGACGACGCCAATGGACGGCCGATCGATCTCGACCTTCGCGGCACCGAACGAGACGTCGTCGCACGCTTGCCCCTTCCGGCAGTGAATTCCGGGGCGCCTGCCGACGGCATGGCCGCGCCGGAGCCGCGTGGCCGCGGCCGGCCCAAACTCGGCGTTGTCGCGCGCGAGGTGACGCTGCTGCCGCGGCATTGGGAATGGCTCGGGGCACAACCCGGCGGCGCCTCGGTAGCGCTACGAAAGCTCGTCGAGGAGGCGCGGCGCTCCAGCGGCGACCGCGATCGAACCCGCGCCGCCCAAGAGGCAGCCTATCATTTCATGTCAACGATGGCCGGCAACTTTCCGGGCTTCGAGGAAGCCTCGCGGGCGTTGTTCGCGGACGATCGACGACGCTTTGGCGATCTGGTCGCCGGCTGGCCCGGCGATATCCGTGACCACACCGTCAAGCTCGCCTTCAGCGACCGCGCCGACCCGCCGAGGGCGTGAACGCGCCGATCCCCAAGGGAAACCCCGTGTCGAAAACCCCACCCCTCTGGAAGACGTTTCTCGTCTTCCTCGCGCCGATGATGCTGAGCAACATTCTGCAATCGTTGTTCGGCACCATCAACAATGTCTACCTCGGCCAGATGATCGGAGTGGATGCGCTGGCTGCCGTGTCGGTGTTTTTCCCGGTGATGTTCTTTTTGATCTCCTTCGTGATGGGCCTGAGTTCGGGCGCCACCGTGCTGATCAGTCAGGCCTGGGGCGCGGGCGAACCGGAGCGCGTCAAGGCCGTCGCCGGCACGACGTTGACGATCGCGCTGTTCGGCTCGGCCATCATCGCCGTATTCGGTGGGCTGTTCAGCCGGCAGCTGCTGATCGCGCTCGCGACGCCGGCCGATATCCTCGACCAGGCCAGCGCCTATGCCCGTATCATGATGATCACGATGCCGCTCACTTTCGTTTTCATTCTGCTGACGGCGATGATGCGTGGCGTCGGCGATACCCTGACGCCGCTGCTGGCGCTCTCGATTTCGGTTCTGGTCGGCCTTGCGGCAACGCCGGCGCTGATCAAGGGCTGGTTCGGCCTGCCCCGGCTCGGCGTCGCCAGCGCCGCCTGGGCGTCCGCCATCGCCGGTCTGCTCACGCTGTCGTGGCTCATCGTGCATATGCGCCGCCGCAACCATGCCCTCGCCTTCGACGCGACGTTTTGGCGCTGCATGCGGCTCGACGGCGCGCTGCTGCGCAAGGTCATGCGCCTCGGCATTCCCTCGGCGATCGGAATGGTGGTGTTTTCGCTGGCGGAGCTGGCGCTGCTTGGCCTCGTCAACGGCTTCGGTTCCGACGCCACCGCGGCCTATGGAGCGGTCAACCAGGTCATGGGCTATATCCAGTTTCCGGCGATGTCGATCGCGATTTCGGTCTCGATCTTCGGGGCGCAGGCGATCGGCCGCGGCAACGCCGACCGGATCGGCTCCATTGTCCGTACCGGACTTCTGATGAATGTCGTCCTCACCGGCGGGCTGGTGGCGCTTGGCTATCTGTTCTCACGCGCCCTCATGCGCCTCTTTATTGTCGACCCCGCGGTGCTCGAACTCGCGCAGCGATCGCTGCACATCGCCTTGTGGGGTTCGGTGCCGTTCGGCATGGCGACAGTGTTCTCGGGCGCGATGCGTGCGAGTGGAACGGTATGGATGCCGCTGTCGATTTCAATCCTTGTGGTTGCCGTCATCGAGGTTCCCTGCGCGATCTTCCTCAGCCGCGCCATCGGCCTGGACGGCGTCTGGACGGCCTATCCCGTCACCTTCGGCGCCATGTTACTGTTGCAGATGGCCTACTACATGCTGGTCTGGCGCAAGCGCGCGGTACGGCGGTTGATCTGACCTGTGCCGGCACTTTCAAAGTATTATGATCATCATCAAATCCAGTGGACGCGCCCGGCCCGTTGCGCCACAATGCTTGGCAGGAAAAAATCCGGGAGATCGCCGTGAGCCGCACCGTCCCGCAATTCATGTTCGATTTCGGCAGCCCCAACGCGTTTCTCAGTCATGAGGCGATCCCGGCGATCGAACGGCGGATCGGCGTCAGGTTCGAGTATGTGCCGGTCCTGCTCGGTGGCATCTTCAAAGCCACCAACAACAAATCCCCCGCCGAAGCGCTGGCCGGCATCAAGAACAAGCGCGAATTCCACGCGCTGGAGACCGAGCGCTTCGTCAAGCGCTTTCAGGTCAGGCCCTATGTCTGGAATCCGTTCTTTCCCGTCAATACCCTCAATTTGATGCGCGCCGCCATCGCCGCGCAATTCGAGGGCGTGTTCGAGAAATACGTCGACGCCGCGTTTTATCACATGTGGGCCGAGCCGAAGAAAATGGACGACCCGGAAGTCGCCCTCAAGGCGCTGGCGGCGTCCGGCCTCGATGCGGCAAGGCTGTTCGCACGCGCGCAGGATGCCGACGTCAAGGCAAGACTGATCGAGAACACCCAATCCGCGGTCGAGCGCGGCGCCTTCGGCTCGCCGACTTTTTTCGTCGGCAATGAAATGTTCTTCGGCAAGGAACAGTTGCGTGACGTCGAGGAGCTGGTACTGGGGAAGTAGCCACGCCATCATTGCGGGTCGCGCGAATGCGCGCCCGACGACAGGCTCCGCGAAGCAATTCGTGTCCGGTTTAGACGGATTGCTTCGTCGCTTTGCTCCTCGCAATAACGAAAGAGGAAGACACCAATGGAAAAACGCAATGCAACCGCCGCGGTGATCGGCGCCGGCGATTTTATCGGCGCCGAGATCGCCAAGAAATTCGCCGCTGAGGGGTTCACCGTGTTCGCCGGACGGCGCGACGGCGCCAAGCTCGAACCGCTGGTCAGGGACATCGAGGCGGCGGGCGGATCGATCGTGGCGCGCGCGCTCGACGCGCGGAAGGAGGATGAGGTCGCGGCATTCCTTGCTGACGCCGACAAGCGCGCGCCGCTGGAGGTGTGCATTTTCAACGTCGGCGCCAACGTCAATTTCCCGATCCTGGAGACCACCGATCGCGTATTCCGGAAAGTATGGGAGATGGCGTGCTGGGCGGGCTTTCTGGCCGGGCGCGAGGCGGCGCGGCTGATGGTGCCGCGCGGCAAGGGCAACATCTTCTTCACCGGCGCCACCGCCTCGTTGCGCGGCGGCAGCGGTTTTGCGGCCTTCGCCAGCGCCAAATTCGGCCTTCGCGCGGTGGCGCAATCGATGGCGCGCGAACTCGGTCCGAAAAACATTCACGTCGCGCATCTGGTCATCGATTCCGGCGTCGACACCGCCTGGGTACGCCAGCGGCGGGAGCAGCTCTGGGGCAAGGAAGCGCTGGACAATCCGGATTTGCTGATGCCGCCGGCCTCGGTCGCAGCATCATACTGGCAGCTTTATCAGCAGCCCCGCAGCGCCTGGACCTTTGAGCTCGAAATCCGCCCATTCGGGGAAAAATGGTGAGCCGAGAAAGAAGTGGGTAGCGAATGGCGAATGGCAGGTGGCGGGTGTAGGTTATCTATACGCCGTTTGTCACTCAGTGTTCGCCCGGCCAGAACAACAATAACAGGATATCAGAAATGCGCATTCTCGTGGTCGGCGCTGGCGCCATCGGCGGGTATTTCGGCGGCAGATTGCTTCAGGCCGGGCGTGACGTGACGTTCCTGGTCCGCCCCAGGCGCGCGGCCGAACTGGCCGCCGCGGGCCTCGTGATCAAAAGCCCCAACGGCGATGTGACGCTGAAAGATCCGCCGGTCGTGCAAGCGGACCAGTTCGGTGACAAATTCGATGTCGTGCTGTTGAGCTGCAAGGCATTCGATCTTGAGGACGCCATCCGGTCGTTTGCACCGGCGGTCGGGCCGCAGACCGCGATCATCCCGCTGCTCAATGGCATGCTTCATCTGGATGTGCTCGACAGGAAGATTTGGAGATGAGCGCGTGCTCGGTGGCCTCTGCGCTATCGCGGCCACACTCAATGAACACCGCCAGATCGTTCAGCTCGCGCCGATGCAATCGCTAAGTTTCGGTGAGCGCGACGGCAAATTATCGGATCGCGTCCGCGCCATCGCAGACGTCATGGCCAGCGGCAAATTCGGCGCCTCCGCCAGCGAACAGATCATCCAGGACATGTGGGAGAAATGGGTGTTCCTCGCCTCGCTCGCGGCCTCGACCTGTCTGATGCGCGCGCCGGTCGGCGCTATCCTGGCGGCGCCCGGCGGCAAGGACTTTATCCTCGGCATGCTCGATGAATGCGGCGCGGTCGCGGCCGCCGAAGGCCATACCCCCGGCGGTCCGTTCTTCGAGCGGGTGCGCGGCATGCTGACGGCGGAGGGCTCGCAACTGACCGCCTCAATGTTCCGCGACATCAGGGCCGGCGCGCCGGTCGAGGCCGATCACGTCATCGGCGACCTGATCGCGCGCGGCGACGCAGCAAAAGTGCCGGTGCCGAAGCTGCGCACCGCCTACACGCATCTGAAGGCATATGAAAAACAGCGAACTTAGGTCATAGCTGCGATTTTGATTGAAAATCGAGCAAGACAGACTAGACCCAAGAGATCTAAAATCACATGTGACCGGCGTAACAGGTACCGCGCGCAACGACGCTTCAACCTGAACCTAATTGGCTTGTGCGGTATCCGACGTGATTGCAAATCGCTGATTCGATTTTCTCCAGGCGGATTTGACCTTTGAAGCTCGCAGAGATTCTGGAACTTCCCACGACCGGTTGGGACAAGAGAATCGCCGCCGACCTGACCGCGGAGATGGAACATCATCTCGCGGAAAAAATTTCGACCGTCCCGGAAATGCGGCGTTTCCTGGCCGTCAAGGGCTATCGGGAGCTACGGCAGCTCATCGAGCAAGATATTGCCGGCAAGAGCGGTGCCGATGCCTTGCGCGCGGCTATGATAAGCATGCGTCGCTATGCGCTGGATCGTCCCGGCCTGTCGGCGGCCACATTCCGAAATCCCGAGATCGACAGCCAGGAATGGCGAACCGCGCAAATGGAACTGGCCAAGGTCTTGTTCGCGATCTTTTCGCAACTCGGGGTCAGGGGTGAGCAGGCCCAACACGCGCTTCGTATCCTGAGAAGTTTTGTGCGCGGCTTCGTTCTGCACGAGATGGGCGCGTCATTTCTGGAACCGCTTGAACACGATCAGAGCTACGAGCTCGGGATCAGGCTTTTTATCGAAGGGCTGAGCGTGTTTCGCAATGGACCAATGACCGCCGGCGGATAGTCGTCCGAGCAAATCTAGAAATGCGCGAGATAGTGCGCAAGCGCGGTGATTTCCTCTTCGCTGAGGGGATAGGCGACATCCGCCATCGCCGCCATTCCGCCGCCGGATCGCACGACCTGATTTGTATTCGTGCAGCGCCTTCAGCAGGTAATCCTCGCGCTGGCCGGCAATGCGCGCCACCGCTTTGGTGCCGGCGAATGTATCGGTGTGGCATGAGGCGCAGCGCCGGCCCGCGGCTGCCTGCGCACCCTTCTGCGACAGATCGGGATTGTCGTCGGGTTGAGAAGCCTTCGGCGGGGCAAGCGAGGCGAAATAGGCGCCGAGATTGCGAATATCGTCATTGTTGATCTGTTCGACGATCGGCTGCATCTGCTCGCTCTTGCGGCTGCCGCTGCGGAAGAAGACCAACTGCCACTGAATGAACTGATCGGGCTGGCCCGCGAGCGAGGGAATGTTCTCGGTTTGCGAAATACCTGCTTCGCCGTGACAACCGGTACAAAGCTCGGCCTTTGCCTTGCCGGCGGCGAGGTCGGCGGCGCGGGCGAGCGAGCCGCCAATCACGGCGAGCGACAGTATCCCGACCAGGGCGATCCGCATCGCGATTCCTCTTCCTTCGTTCGCCGATATAACAAAAAGCTGCGGTCACTCGTTCCCGAGCGACCGCAGCTTCCGGTTTTCAGGTCCTATTTCTTGTAGCTGATGCGATAGATCGCGCCGGCCCAGTCGTCGGCGACAAGGATGGATCCGTCCTTGTCCAGGATGATGTCGGCCGGTCGGCCCAGATAACCCTGGTCGCCTTCGATCCAGCCGGATGCGAACACTTCCTGCTTGGGATTCTTGCCGTCCGGACCGACGGTGACGCGAACGATGCGCGCGCCCTGATATTTATGCCGGTTCCACGAGCCGTGCTCGGCAATCAGGATCGAGTTCTTGTACTCGGTGGGAAACTGGTTGCCGGTGTAGAACTTCATGCCGAGCGGAGCCACATGCGCGCCGAGATTGAGGACCGGCGGGGTGAATTCCGAACATTTGTGACCCATCGCGAATTTCGGATCCGGCATGTCGCCCTGGTGGCAATAGGGATAGCCGAAATGCTCGCCGAGCTTCGAGATCATGTTGAGCTTGTCGCTCGGGGTGTCGTCGCTCATCCAGTCGCGGGCGTTCTCGGTGAACCAGTATTTGCCGCTGCGCGGATCGACGTCGCCGCCGACGCTGTTGCGGACGCCGAGCGCCACCAGTTCGGCGTTACCGGTCTTGGGATCGACGCGGCGGATCTGCGAGACGCTGGTCGGCGGAATCCCGATGTTGAAGGGAGGTCCGAACGGCACGTAGAACCAGCCATCCTTGTCGGCCGCGAGATACTTCCAGCCATGCGCCATGTAGGGCGGCATGTCGTCATAGACCACCTTGCCGTCGCCGAGCTTGTCGAGATTGGCCTCGGCGTTATCGTATTTGATCAGCTTGTCGACGTCGATCACATAAAGCGCGCCGTCGCGGAACGCGAGGCCGGTGGGCATGTTCAGGCCCTTGATAATGGTCTTGACCGTCTTTCTTGCCGCCGCTTATCAGTGATGGCATAGACGTTGCCGAGGCCGAACGAGCCGACAAAGAGCGTGCCCTTGTCACCCCAGGCCATCTGTCGCGCGGCCAGGACGCCCGAGCGCATAGACTTCGATCTTGAAGCCCGGCGGCAGCTTGATCTTCTTCATCATCGCGGCGAGTTCGGCTTCCGATGCACCGGTCGGTGGCCCCGACGGCGGCGCGAGGCCTTTTTGGGCTTCGGTCTCGTCGCCGAGGAACCAGTCATCCGGCGGATGGGTCCAGAATTCCTTGGTGCCGGACTTGATAATTCTTGAGCGGTTTTTGCTGCGCGCTGGCCTGACCGGCCCCCGCGACAACGAGAATTGCTGCGAGCGCAAGAATTGATCGATTGAAAGCCGATTTCATCGCGTCACTCTCCCTAAGCAGCCCCGCGGCTGCGACGTTGTTTATTTTTGTGCGCCTGAAGGGCGCACTTAGTCCGTCGTGAGGTGGATCAGACCGTCAAATGCTATCACATCCATTGCGAGTGAGAAGCGTGTGCCGCGCCTCAATGCCGGGCCCGAGCGAATTGGGAGGAAATTTCTTCCGGGTTGCCCTGGTCGGCGCAGAAAACGAAAAGCCCGCTGGGACAGCGGGCCTTCGTCGAACTCTGCCACTTCTAGAAAATCTGGAGCGGGCGAAGGGATTCGAACCCTCGACCCCGACCTTGGCAAGGTCGTGCTCTACCCCTGAGCTACACCCGCATCCGAGAGATTGGCGGCGATCGCTCGCCAGCAACGGGCAGAGCTATGCCAAATGCGGCCCTCGAATGCAACAGCCGCGCGCGGCCCCGGGAATTGGCCAGATAACCGGATATTCGCGGCAATCCACGGAAATCGGCCCAAAACGCCGCTAATCTCCGGTTAAGGCGGGCTGCCTGGGGGAACCCTGCGGGCAAATTGGAAAGGGTGGTGCGCAGCGATTCGAGCCATTTCCCGAACGAGGCACGAAGAGTCCCGGTCAGCTCGTCTCGACGGGCGGCGTCGCAATCGAAGGTCGCCCACCATTCGACGAAGGCCCGATCCCCATCCACGATGGGCGTGACGCGCAAGGTCGCCTGAAAATCGGTTACCGGCAGCGACGCCACGCCGCAGAACTCGTAAGTCTGCGCCCGCTCGACATCGGACAGCGCCAGCAACCGTTGCCGGATGTGCCGCTCCTGATAGAGCACGCTTCTGACGCCGCCCACGGTATCCCCGGTCTTGCCGTCCTCGATCCGGCTCTCGCCGGCGCCGCCGACCCATACCGGATAGTTGTTGAAATCGCGGACGATTTTCCAGACCTGCGGGGCAGGCTGTTCGAACACGGTTGAGTAATAGGCTCTGGTCATTGCTCAATCCCATTGGCTGGAGCCGGCTGCGACGCCACCATGGGCCCGGGGTCGAGCGCCGGCCACCCGATCTCCGATACCGTGATCCCTCTGCGCTTTTGGAGGGGGATCGGCAGCCCGCGGAACCGATTGAAATTTCCCGGCAAACCGCCATTTGGTAAAGAGAACTGAACCGCGACACCGGGCCGTGCTAGAAGGGCCCCATCATCAGGCGAGGATTCCCGTGACGATACTAGAGCAGGGTAGCGGACCGGCGCCGCAGGCGGCCGATCTGATCAAGGAGACGACCACCCAGACGTTCGTGAAGGACGTCATCGAGGAATCGAAGCGCCAGCCGGTGCTGATCGATTTCTGGGCGCCGTGGTGCGGCCCCTGCCGCCAGCTCACGCCGATCATCGAAAAGGCGGTCCGTGCCGCCAACGGCAAGGTCAAGCTGGTCAAGATGAACATCGACGAACACCCGGCGATTCCGGGCCAGATGGGAATCCAGTCGATCCCGGCCGTGATCGCCTTCGTCAACGGCCAGCCCGCCGATGGTTTCATGGGCGCGGTGCCGGAGAGCCAGGTCACCGCCTTCATCAACAAGCTGACCGCGGGCATGCCGGGCGAGCCCAATATCGCGGAGGTCCTGAAAGAGGCCGAAGCCGTTCTGGCCGAGGGCGATCCGGCCACCGCAGCGTCGATCTACGCCGAAGTGCTGGCGGCGGACGCCACCAATATCGCCGCGATGGCAGGGCTGGCGAAATGCTACGTCGCGACCGGCGCCATCGAACAGGCCAAGCAGACGCTGGCCATGGTGCCGGAATCGAAGCGCGGCGATGCGGCGGTGAAAGCCGTCCAGGCCTCGATCGATCTTGCCGAGCAGGCCAAGGCGCTCGGACCGGTGACTGAGCTTGAACAGAAAGTCGCCGCAAACCCGCTCGATCATCAGGCGCGATTCGATCTTGCGACCGCGCTCAACGCCAGCGGCAAGCGCGCCGAGGCTACGCTTCAACTGCTCGAAATCGTCAAGCGCGACCGCAAGTGGAACGAGGACGGCGCTCGAAAGCAATTGGTGCAGTTCTTCGACGCGTGGGGTCCGACCGATGAGGCCACGGTTGAGGGACGAAAGCGACTGTCGACGATCTTGTTTGCATGACGCGTACTCAGCGAGGGTGACCGCCGGCTTTGTCGCGCGATCGGTTTAACGCAGATTGCGCGGGGCTGATCTTCGGTACCATCCGCGCCAAACTGACGCTTTCGAGGCCAGCAGCGGGACCGCAAATGCCGATCAATGCCGAATATCGCGGACCCGGCGACCTTCCGGAGCTGATTCCGGTGTTTCCGCTGCCGGGCGCGCTATTGCTGCCGCGCGGGCAGATGCCGCTCAACATCTTCGAGCCGCGCTATCTGGCCATGGTGGATGACGCATTTCGCGACGGTCATCGTCTGATCGGCATGATCCAGCCGGACGTCTCCCATTCGCCGGACGAGAGCTCGTCCAAAGCTGTTTCGTGTCGGCTGCGTCGGGCGCATCACCCAGCTCGCCGAGGCCGGTGACGGCCGCTACATCCTCGAACTCACCGGCATCGCGCGCTTCAAGGTGGTCGAGGAAATCGTGGCGCTGACCCCGTATCGGCAATGCAAGGTGGACTACTTTCCCTACATCGACGATTTCACCGCGCGCAAAGGCGAGGAGGCCGTCGATCGCGAAGCCCTCCTCGAGGTGCTGACGGATTTTCTGAAAGCCAACAATCTCAAGGTCGACTGGGAAGGCGTCGAGAGCGCACCCAACGAAGCGCTGGTCAACGCGCTGGCGATGATGTCGCCCTACGGCCCTCCGGAAAAGCAGGCGATGCTGGAAGCGCCCGATCTAAAGACGCGCGCGGAAATTCTGATCGCCGTCACCGAGATGGATCTCGCCAAGAAGCGCACCAGCGGCGACACCGGTCTGCAGTAATCAAGCCGAATCCGCAGCACGCGCCGTCACGGCGCCTCACGGCAGGCCGGCTAACCCGCGCCCAGCGCGACGGCGATGTTGTAGGTCGCAAGACTCGCCGCGTAGGCAAGCGCAAACATATAGCCGAAGGTGATCGCCATCCATTTCCAGCTGCCGGTCTCGCGACGGATCACCGCCAGCGTCGAGGCGCATTGCGGGGCGAAGATATACCAGGCCAGCAGCGAAAGCGCGGTTGCCAGGCTCCATTTGGTGGCAAGCACCTGCCCGATCTGATCGGCGGCTTCCTTGCCGCCCTCGATCGCATAGACGGTGCCCAGCGCGGCGACCGCGACCTCGCGCGCCGCCATGCCGGGAATCAGCGCGACCACGATCTGCCAGTTGAAGCCTAGCGGAGCAAACAGCGGCTCCAGCGCCTTGCCGATCATGGCGGCCAGACTGTAATTGATGGCCGGGCCTTCGGCGCCTGCGGGGGCTGCCGGAAACGACGCCAGAAACCAGATCAGCACCATCATCGAGAAAATCGTGGTGCCGGCCCGCTGCAGGAACATTTTCGCCCGCGTATAGACGCCGATGGCGATGCTGCGGGCGCGAGGCAGCTTGTAGTCAGGCAGTTCCAGCATGAACGGCGCCGGCGCGTAGTCGCGCCACATGAAGAATTTTATCAGGAACGACACACCGAGCGCGCTGGCGATGCCTGCCGCATAAAGGCCGAACATCACCAGACCCCGCAGATCGACCCAGCCCCAAACCTGTTCGGCGGGGATGAAGGCGGAAATGATCAGCGTGTAAACCGGGATTCGCGCCGAACAGGTCATCAGTGGCGCGATCAGGATGGTGGTCAGCCGGTCGCGGCGGTTGTCGATGACGCGCGTCGCCATGATGCCGGGGATCGCGCAGGCAAAGCTCGAGAGCAGCGGAATGAAGGCCCGGCCATGCAAGCCAGCGCCGCCCATGATGCGATCCATCAGGAACGCCGCGCGCGCCATGTAGCCGAAATCTTCCAGGAGCAGGATGAACAGGAAGATGATGACGATCTGCGGCAGGAACACGATGACGCTGCCGACGCCGGATATCACGCCGTTCTGCAGGAAGCTTTGCAGCAGGCCTGCGGGCAGCGTGTCGTGCACCAGCTGGCCGAGTGCGGCGAAAGCCGACGACAGTAGCTCCATCAGCGGCTGCGCCCAGGCGAACACCGCCTGGAACATGACGAACAGCACCAGCGCCAGGATGGCGAGCCCGGCCACCGGGTGCAGCACCACGGCGTCGATCCGCGCCGTCCAGGTGTCAGGTCTCGCCGGCAGGCTGATGGTCGCCGCGATGATGCGGTCGGCCTCGCGCTGGGTGGCGCGCAATTCGGCGACCGAGAGCGGCTGCCAGAGATTTTGCTGCAAGGGGGTCGGCGCCTGCATGGCGATCTCGTCGGTTTGCCGCAATAGATCGGAGGTACCGCCCTTGCGCACCGCGATCGACGTCACCACGGGTATCCCCAGCATCCCGGACAGACGCGCAACGTCGACGGTGACGCCGCGTCTGGTGGCGATGTCGAACATATTGAGCACCAGCATCAGCGGCCGGCCGGTGCGCTTGAGTTCGAGCACCAGGCGGATCGTTAGCCGCAAATTGGTGGCGTCGGCGACGCAGAGGACGAGATCAGGTACCGATTCGCCGGCGCTGCGGCCGAGCACGATATCACGGGTGATTTCCTCGTCGGGACTGCGGCCCCGCAGCGAGTAGGTGCCGGGCAGATCGACCACCGACACCTGGCGCCCGAGCGGGGTGACGAAGAAACCTTCCTTGCGCTCCACGGTAACGCCGGGATAGTTCGCGACCTTTTGCCGGCTGCCGGTCAACGCATTGAACAGCGAGGTCTTGCCGCTATTGGGCGTGCCCACCAGGGCAAGATGCAGTAACGGGGCTTCCATGGCGCGGTACCGTTTCGTCAGATGACAATGACGGCCATCGCCTCGCGCCGGCGCACCGCGATCGTGACGTTCTCGATGCGGACGGCGATCGGGTCGCGCCCGACAATGCCCTCGTGCAGCACCTTGACCCTGGCGCCTTCCACAAAGCCGAGTTCGATCAGGCGGCTTTCCAGCTCAATCGCGGAAAGCGCGGAATTGGCTTCATCGGCAGCGAGGCGATGAATCACGCCGGAGTATCCGCGCTTGGCCAATCCCAGAGGTCGCGGCTGGTTCGCATCGGTCGGCTTGCTGTTGGTCATGGCTTGTATTTCCAACCGGAGGCGGGAAGGTCAAGCGCGGAGCGCTCGAAACCCTTTTACCTTAGAGAGATTTTAAACGGCGCAGGCAGCTCGTTGCCGGACCGGCAAAGACAGCCTCTCTCTAGGCCGGAGAGGTTCTGAGTTGTTGCGATGGATCAAATCACGATCGCGTTGGTCGTGGCGGCGATTCTGCCGCTAGTAGCCGGCGACTGCCATCGCGACCACTGCGCCGAGCACCATCCAGCCAAAATGCCGGCCGCGGGTCGCCCAGGCATTGCCGAGCGCGCCGAATGCGAACACGCAGGCCAGCGTCACGACAATCCAGTGCCGCGCCGGTTCGGACGCCATTAAGGGCGCGGCGATCAGGAGCACGCCGCCTCCGATCCACGCTACGGTGGAGGCCTGCCAGACCAGCCGGAACAGGCTGCGCAGACGCATCGGCTCAATGGTGACGCGCGGGAACACCCTGGTTTCACCGAGCACGCCATGGATGATGGCGGCCGCGATCGCGGCGACGCCGGCACATTGCAGCAAGAGATCGCGCATCGGTTCAATCCATACAGTACTGTATGGTCGATAAACCGCAGGCTGGCGATTGTCAATACAGTTGTGTATGGTGGATTGCCGCGGGAAAAACATGACCGACCAACTCTCCGCAAAGGACTGGCTCGATCAGGGCCTTAAGGCGCTGGCCCAGCACGGCTTTACGGCCCTGAAGGCCGAGCCGCTGGCAAAGGCCATGGGCGTGTCGCGCGGCAGCTTCTACTGGCATTTCAACGACGTCGAAGCTTTTCACGCGGCGGTTCTCAAGCATTGGCGCGAAGTCGCCGCCGAGCAGATCATCGCCGACGTCGAGGCCGCCGCCGACAACGACAACCCGTTGCCGCTGCTGTTGCGCCGGGTGTTCGGCGAGAGGCTGGCGCTGGAGAACGCGGTTCGCAGCTGGGCCACGGTCGACCCGGCGGCCAGGGCCGCGGTGCAGGCCATCGACCGGCGCCGGCTCGCTTACATCGAAAGCCTGTTCAGGGCCTCCGGACTTTCACCCGACGTGGCCTGCGCGCGGGCGCAAATTCTCTATTGGGCGTTTCTCGGCTTTGCACGGTCGGATAAGCCGCTGCCTCGGGCTCAACAGCGGGCGGTGCTGGATGAGATGCTCCGGATGGCCTCACGATAGCAGCGCGGCTGGCGCGAAGCGGCGCTATCGCGCCTTTTGTTCACATGGTGAATTCTTTGGGCCTTCAGCGCCGCGGCGCGCGGAAGCGCCATTGATCGACCAGCACGCGCGAGCCGGGCCTGCGATTCTCGCTGCGACCTTGGCTGCCCAAACCAAGCCTTTGCTCGCTTATCCGGAAGCCGCCGGTCGGCGAGCACGCCGCGCGTTTTCGAACGATAACCCTACGTTCACCATGAGGACAAATCCCTGAATCGCTTTCGGCAAACTTTTCGGCTCTCAAGATCGCTTACACTTTTACCGCTTAGTCATCCTTAGAGGAGAGGCTGCGACCAAGACAGAGTTTCAGTATCCTGGCGTAAAAGTAGATAGAGCGTATGAATACCGCCCGCATTGTCGTCCTGACTATCGCGCTTGGTGCCGGCGGCATCGCGGCATATCTTGCGAGTGGATCGGACAACAAGCCGCCTCCGGCAGCGCCGGTCGCGCAACTGCAGACCGTCGACGTGCTCGTGGCCAAAGTCGATATCGGCCTCGGCCAGACCCTCACGCCCAACGACATGCAGTGGCAGACCTGGCCGGCGGCCACCGCCAGCAACACCTTCATTCGCCGCAATGACCGCCCGGACGCGACAACCCAGATCGCCGGCTCGATCGCGCGCGCCCCCTTTATTGCGGGCGAACCGATCCGCGAAGCCAAACTGGTCAAGGCCGATGGCTCGGGCTTCATGGCCGCGATCCTGCCGACCGGCATGCGCGCGGTCTCGACCGAGATCTCGGCGGAGACCGGCGCCGGCGGCTTCATCCTGCCCAACGACCGGGTCGACGTTCTTCTTACCAGGCGCGAGAAGAACCCCAACCCGGCCGCCGGTGCGGCCGATATCGTCGTCTCGGAAATCATTCTGGCCAATCTTCGCGTTCTGGCGATCGACCAGGCGCCGAAGGAAAAGGAAGGCCAGAATTCCGTCGTCGGCAGGACCGTCACGCTTGAATTGAAGCCGGAGCAAACGGCGACGCTTGCTGCCGCGCGCCAGGCCGGCACGCTGTCGCTGGCGCTGCGCAGCATTGCCGACCTCAACCAGGTCGACGTCGGGTCCGAGGACCGGACTCGCCAGCGTGGCAGCATCAATGTCGTTCGCTACGGCATCTCAAGCCAGACCACGATACTGAAGTGACCAGAAGGACGCATGATATGAGATGCAGGGGAAATCATTTGATGCGGAATTTTCTGATCCGCGCCCTGTCGTTTTCGGCCGCCGCCGCGATGACGCTCAATCCGGCCCTGGCTCCGGCCGTGGCGGCCGACACCAGCGCCGCAGCGCCGGTAATCGGCAGCGTACAGACCAAGGTTCGCTTTCTGGCGCTCGGCATCGGCAAATCCGTGATTGTCGATCTGCCGCGTGACGTCAAGGATGTGCTGGTCGCCGACCCGAAGATTGCAAACGCCGTGATCCGCTCGCCGCAGCGCGCCTACATCATCGGCGCCGCGGTCGGTCAAACCAACGTCGTGTTCTTCGATTCCGAAGGCCAGCAGATCGCGGCCTATGACATCGCCGTCAAGCGCGACCTCAATGGCGTGCGCGCCGCGCTAAAGCAAATGCTGCCGATGGCGGGAATCCAGACCGAAGGCGTCGGCGATGGCGTCTTGCTGACCGGCTCGGTATCCAGTCCGATCGAGGCGCAACAGGCCGGCGACGTCGTCGCGCGTCTGGTCGGCGGCGCCGACAAGGTCATCAACTCCATCGTGGTCCGCGGCCGCGACCAGGTGATGTTGAAGGTCACGGTCGCGGAAGTGCGGCGGGACATCATCAAGCAATTGGGCGTCGATCTCAGTGCCAGCATGAACTACGGCACCGCGGTGGTGAACTTCAACAATGCGAACCCGTTCACCGCCAATAGCGGCCCAATCACCGGCAACTCCCTGACCGCGTCGGCCCTGAACAAAGCCGGTCTGCCGACGGTCACCGCCACGCTGCGCGCGATGGAGAGCGCCGGGGTGGTGCGAACGCTGGCCGAGCCGAACCTGACGGCAATTTCCGGCGAGTCCGCGACCTTCATCGTCGGCGGCGAATTTCCCTTTCCGACCGGCGTGACCTGCCAAACGAACCCGGCGGGCGCGGTCGGGCAATGCTCGCCATCGATCGCTTTCAAGAAATTCGGCATCTCGCTCAACTTTACACCGGTGGTGCTGACGGAAGGCAAGATCAGCCTGCGGGTGATGACGGAAGTATCCGAAGTCTCGAGCGACAACTCGATCAACATCAGCGGGATTTCCGTTCCTTCGGTCAAGACCCGCCGCGCCGAGACGACGCTGGAAATTCCGTCCGGCGGCTCGCTGGCGATGGCCGGATTGATTCAGGAGCAAACCAAGCAGGCCGTCAACGGATTGCCCGGCATCGACCAGTTGCCGGTTCTTGGGCAGCTTTTCAGGAGCCAGGACTACGTCAACAACCAGACCGAACTGATGGTCATCGTGACGCCCTATGTCGTTCGGGCGGTGGCGCAGAAGGAGTTGTCGCGCCCCGACGACGGATTTGCGCCCGCGTCGGATGCCCAATCGACGCTGCTGGCCCAAATCAATCGGATCTACGGCATTCCCGGTCGCGTCGAGCCGATTGGCAGTCCTCAGGGCAACTTTGGCTTCATCATCGACTGAAACGGCGGGACGAGGACGAAAACGATGACAAACAGAACATCGATCGATCGCCACCGAACCCTGTGCCTGCTGGGCGCGCTCGTTGGCCTTTCGATCACGCTCGGCGCATGTACGCATAGCGACGAAGTCGCGACGACAGCGAGCGTGCCCGAGGATTACCGGCTGCGGCATCCGATCGCGATCCAGGAGGCCGACCGCTCTGTCGTGGTCTTCGTCGGCCACGCGCGCGGAGGCCTGTCCGCTTCGCAACGCGCCGACGTCATCGGACTTGCCCGGATATGGGTCAGCGAAGGAACCGGCGCGATCGTGGCCGACGTGCCGGTCAACACGCCGAACGCACGGGCTGCGGAGAGCGCGTTCCGGGAAATCCAGGCGCTCCTTACCGCAGGCGGCGTGCCTCCACGCGGAATTGCATTGCGTCACTACCATCCTGACGACCCGCGAACGCTGGCGACGATCAGGCTGAGTTATCCGAGGATTGCGGCCGTGGCCGGACCCTGCGGGCTGTGGCCGGAGGATCTCGGTCCCTCGATCAAGGACAAGAGCTATTTCGAAAACAAGTCGTACTACAATTTCGGCTGCGCCTATCAGCGCAATATGGCGGCGATGGTCGATAATCCCGCGGACCTCGTCCAGCCGCGCTCCGAGACCCCCGCCTATACGATGCGGCGCACCGAAGGCTTTGAGAAGTATCGCAAAGGCGACACGACCGCGACCGACTATCCCGAATCCGACAAGGCCAAACTGAGCGATACAGGCAAATGACCAGCGACGTGCGTCAAAACTCCGAAGAGCAGCCGGATGCTCCGCCGCCAAAACTGGACGATTACATCGCTCCGGCTCCGCGGGTGTCGGTGCAGGCCTTCTGCGAAACGGCGAAGACTGCCGAGGCGATACAGTCGGCCGGCGTAGACCGACGACTCGGCAAGGCGCATCTCACCATCAAGATGGGCGGCATGGCGGCCGCCATTGAAGCCTATCATACGGTGCCCACTCCGAACGTGATCATTCTCGAGACCGAAGGCAGCACCGATATCCTTGCCGGCCTCGATGAACTCGCAACCGTGTGCGATGCCGGAACGCGTGTCGTCGTGATCGGCAATGAAAATGATGTCGCGCCTTACCGCGAATTGGTGCGCCGTGGCGTCAGCGATTATGTGATTGGACCGGTCGAAACCCTCGATGTGGTGCGCTCGATCTGCGGCCTGTTCTCGGCGTCGGAGGCGGTCGCTGTTGGTCGCACCATCGCCGTGGTCGGCGCCAAGGGCGGCGTCGGCGCGTCCACCGTCGCGCACAACGTGGCCTGGGCCATCGCGCGCGACCTTGGGCTGGATTCCGTCGTGATCGATCTCGACCTCGCATTCGGTACCGCGAGTCTCGACTATAACAAGGATCCAGTGCAGGGAATCGCGAACGCGGTGTTCTCGCCCGATCGGCCCGATACCGCCTTCATCGAACGCCTGCTGTCGAAATGCACCGACCATCTCAGCCTGCTGGCGGCACCGGCGACGCTTGAGCGGGTCTATGACTTCGGCGCCGACGCCTTCGATGCGATCTTCGACACCTTACGCATGACAACGCCGTGCATTGTCCTCGACATTCCTCATCAATGGTCGGGATGGACCAGGCGCGCTCTGGTCGGCGCGGACGATATTCTGATCGTCGCCGAACCGGACCTCGCCAACCTGCGCAATGCCAAGAATATGCTGACTATGCTGAAAACGGCGCGGCCCAACGACCGGACACCGCTTTATTGCCTCAGTCAGGTCGGCATGTCGAAGCGTCCGGAAATCACCCCGCGCGAATTCGCCAAGGCGATCGAGAGCCAGCCGATCGCGTCGATTCCGTTCGACCCGCGAATGTTCGGCACGGCGGCCAACAACGGCCAGATGATCGCGGAAATCTCCGCCAATCACCGCGCCAGCAAGATGTTCGTACATATCGCGCAACAGCTGACCGGCCGCGGCGACAGCAAAAAGCCGCGAAGTTCGTTCCTGTCGCCGATCCTCGGGAAGCTGCGGGCGAAAAAGGCTTAAGGCTCGGGCGCCGCGGCGTTTCGCGCGCCGCCGCCATGGCTGACGGAGCGCACTGTCCTCAATTAGGCCGCGCGACGGCTATCGCCGAGGTGTTATCCGCGTCGGTCCGCGCATTCGCCTTCCGCGACAACATCCGCCTGAGATAGGCGACATTCGCCGCCGCTTCCTCGGGCGGCCGATCGGCCGTCACGATGCTTTCGGCTTCGGCAACGCGGCCCCGCAGGCCGACCACCAATGCGAGATTTTGCCGTACGCGCGGATCCGCATCCGCGCGGCCGTAAGCACGGCGCAACGTCTCCTCCGCCTTGGGCAGATCTTTTGAAAGGACGTACGAAAGTCCGAGATTGGACAGCACCGAGGGTTCCTCGGGCGCGATTCTCAGCGCGCTCGCATAATACTGCCGTGCTTCCTCGGTCCGGCCGAGCTGATCGAGCGCAGCGCCTTGAGCCGAGAGGATCCGCCAATCCGGATTGTCGGGGCTATGGGCGCGGCTGAGGACATCGAATGCTTGCTGGAAATTGCCATTGTCCGCCAGCGCGCGCCCATAGCCCGCGAGGAGATCTTTGTCGCTGGGGTGAGCGATCGTGGCCTGTTCGAGCACGGCGACCGCCTGGGACCGCTGCCCCGCGGCCCGGAGCGCTTTTCCATATTGTAGCGCCGCGTCGGCGTCTTCCGGGTTGGCGCGAAAGCGGTCACGATAAAATTCTACCCCGCGCTGGGGTTCGGCGGCGCGGCTCTTTTCGGTTTTCTCACCCAGCGACCCCGTAATATCGGACATGCCATCGGTCTGGCAGCTGCAAAGCCCCAGCACCAGAATCGCCGACGCCGCTGTGGACGCCAGAAATCTCGTGAAACCGTGTTGCTGGAGCGACTGCCGGGGCATTGCTTTGATCTCTGGTCGGCGACTGACCAGAATTACTCACAGGTTAACCCTAAATTCCGGTTAAGCCGGCGCGTGGATTTCGGCTGCGGTATCGGGACAACCTGAGCGGGTTCGGCGACGTCGAATTCGCGCGTACGGACGAGAACGCCGGACCGCCTCGAGGTTTTGGAAGGTCTTTTCGATCGAAGGCCTCGGTGTGCCGGCTGAATCAGATCCGAGGCGCTGTTGTATTTGACGCGTTTTTCTTGACGCGAATCGGTATTCGCGCGGTCCGAATACGCCTTAGTCGACGAACTGAGCGCCGAATTCGTGACCGATCCGCCAGGCCAGCCGGCATTGCCGCGGGCGGCCTTCCGACAGGATGATGGTGAATTCGGCGGGAATGTCGATATGTTCGGCGATGACCTTCACGCCGCCCTGCGATATGTCCGTGATGGTACAGTCGCGCGGCAGCGAACCGGTCCCGAATTGGATCTTCGCGAAATTCCTGCACTGGCGGCGTTCGCTTTGACGTCGATTTACTAGCATGTCGATCCTTCACCCGTTCCGAGTATGGCTCATCCGGCACTCCAGCCGTTCTACAGAGGAATTATTGGAATCTGCCTAGCGGGACCGCTCGCAATGTAGCTGTTCTTTTTGAATTTCTTTTACCGAGTTCCGCGGGGCCGCCTGAAACGGCGGTGGATGGCCGTAAATGCCGGCGAAAATCCTGCGACAAATCGCCATCCGGCAACTATCCCGAATGCGGAAATGGTTTTTTACCTTCAAACCTTAACACTCGCTTCCGCGTTAGGCCCGGATTTCTGCTCCCGTCTTTTCCGCTGATTGGCCGTTTTGCGGCTTTTCCCTCGGACCTACCGTTGCCGCCAGACCGGCACGCCACCTTGCATGCCGCTCAGGTTGGCCTTGCGATGGCGTGGCGCGCTACACGTTTCGATCGAATGTGCTACAGGGTCGCGTGACCAAGCCGGAGACCCGAGCATGACATCCTCGCCTGAACGCCTTGAGGGCACCGTCGACCCCAAACTGCTGGAAATTCTGGTCTGCCCGGTGACCAAGGGCCCGCTTGAATTCGATTCCGCGCGGCAGGAGTTGATCTCGCGCGCGGCAAAGCTCGCCTATCCGATCCGCGACGGCATTCCGATCATGCTGCCGGAAGAGGCAAGGAAGATCGAGTAGCCATGCGCACGCTCATTGGCGCGCTGGCAATCGTCGGCCTTTGTGCCGCGATGGCGAGCGCCTCCGCCGAAGAGACCCAAATTCGCGTCGGCAACATCGACGCCGTGCTGACGACGCCGCCGGATGTCGAGCGGCCGCCCATCGCGCTTTTGATCGCGGGCTCCGGATCGACCGATCATGACGGCAACGGACCGCAGGCCAAACCTGCGACGCTGAAGAAACTTTCCGAACAGCTGGTCGCACGCAAGATCGCAACCCTGCGCTATGACAAACGCGGCGCGGGCGGCTGGAAACCGGTGTTCGGCAAGCCGGAGGATTTTCGTTTCAAGGATTTTGTCGACGACGCGGCCGTGCTCGTGAACTACCTCCGCAGCAGCGGAAAATTCTCGCGCCTGGTCGTGGTCGGCCACAGCGAGGGCGGCCTGGTCGCGATCCTGACCGCGCGGAAGGTCCCGGTCGATCGGCTTGTCTTGCTGGTTACGGCGGCAAGGCGGCAGGGCGATCTGGTGAAGGCTCAGCTGGAGCGAAAGCAGCTTCCGCCCGACGTGCTTGAGCCGATCATCAAAGCGATCGACGCCATCATGGCCGGACAGATCGTCGATCCTCCGCCCAAGGGGCTGGCGATCGCGCCGTCGATGCAGCCCGGCATCGCTTCGGCCTTCATCGAAGACCCGATTGATCCCTTGAAATTGATTAACCGGCCGACGCTGATTATCGGCGGTGGCCGTGATCTTCAGGTGGCGCGGCTGGATTTCGTGGCGCTTTCCGCGGCGGCGCCGGTAGCAAAGACGCTTTGGCTTCCGGAAATGAATCACGTCCTGGTCGATGCCGGCGATAATGACGACAATCTGGCCGCCTACAACCAGCCGGAGCGGGCACTCGACGCCACGCTGATCGACACGGTCGCGGCCTTCATCCTCGCCAACGACAACCGCTGATCCCTACAACGCTTCGCCTTTCAGAAGCCGCGGCACCTCGCCTGCCAACCCCGCGGCCTGGCGAATGAACAAGCTTTTCAGCGGCGGCGCGCGATCGACCAGCCCGAGCCCGATATCGCGCACCGTCCGAAGCAGCGTCGATTCGTTCGAGAACAGGAAATTGAGCGAGTTGGTGGCTAGCCCCATCGCCATGGTGTCGAACCTCCGCCAGCGTTGGTAGCGATCGAGAACGTCGGCCTGGCCGAGATCGATGCCGAGACGCGCGGCGTCGACGATCACCTCGGCAAGCGCGGCGACATCCTTCAGACCCATATTGAGCCCCTGCCCCGCGATCGGATGAATTACATGGGCGGCGTCGCCCACCAATGCCAACCGCTCGCCGATGAACGAGCGCGCGACGAAATAGCCGAGCGGGAACGCCCGCGGTTGGTCCAGCGCCTTGACCTCGCCGAGATGCAGACCAAAGCGCCGTTCGAGTTCGCCATGAAATTCTTCTTCGCTGAGGGCGACGATGCGCGCGGCCTCGGTGCGCTTCTCGGTCCACACCAGCGAAGAGCGCTTTCCGGTCAGCGGCAAAATCGCGAACGGGCCGGAGGGAAGGAAATGCTCTTCGGCGCGGCCATGATGATCGCGCTCATGGCCGACCGTGACCACAATGCCGGATTGATCGTAATCCCAGCCGTGGGTGGCGATCCCGGCTCGCTCGCGCAGTTTCGAGCGGGCGCCGTCGGCCGCCACCAGCAGGCTCGCCTCGATCACGCTGCCGTCGGCCAGCGTCACATCGACGCCATCGCTGCGCGAGGCGAAATCCGTCACCGCATGGCTGCGCAGCTCGAGGCCTTCGGCCACGGCGCGCTCGACCAGCGCATCGATCAGATGGCGGTTTTCAACCATATGCGCGAAAGGTTCGCCTGGTTCGACGTTGCCTGCGAAGGTCAGGAATACCGGGCGGGTCGCGTCCTCCAGTTTGGAATCGGTGACCACCATGTCCAGAATCGGCTGCGCTCCAGCCGCGACCTGATCCCACACGCCGATGGCATCGAACAACCGGCGGCAGGCGGCGACGATCGCGGTGGCGCGCGGATCGCGGCTCGGCCTCAGCGCAAGCGCCGGGTCGGCGACGATGACGGGAAGATCGGCGCCAAGGCCCTGGCGCAGCGCCAGCGCCAGCGCCAGCCCTGCAAACCCGCCGCCGCCGATGACAATGCTTCGCTGTGCCGACATATTGGACCTTGCTCACGCCATGAAACTATACTTGCTACCTGATTATAGCTGGGCGAAACAGATGGCCGAAACAAGGGTGCTCGGCCCGCACGTCGTCCTTCCGGGGCGAGGCGGGGCCGCAAAGCCGGAATCCGGCGATAATCGGAGCGAGATTCCGGGTTCGCGACCCACGCGCGGTCCGCAATGACGCAAAAGTCAACGAAAGCGCTGCGATGTCCAACGGATTGATCGACCTGATTTCCATTCTCGATCTCGAGCCGATCGAGGTGAACATGTTTCGCGGCAACAGCCCGAAGACGAGCTGGCAGCGGGTGTTCGGCGGGCAGGTGATCGGGCAGGCGATGGTAGCGGCATGCCGCACCGTCGAAGGCCGGCTGCCGCATTCGCTGCATTGCTATTTCATCCTGCCGGGCGATCCGCAGATCCCGATCATCTACGAGGTCGAGCGCCTGCGCGACGGCAAGAGCTATTCGACCCGACGGGTCACCGCGATCCAGCACGGCAATGCGATCTTCTCGATCATGGTGTCGTTTCATGTCGAGGAGCCCGGCGCATTCGACCACCAGGACAAGATGCCCGACGTACCGCCGCCGGAAAAACTTACCGCCGAGGAAGTGGCCAAACAGCCGATGTTCCGCGAGATGCCGGAATTCATCCGCCGCTACTACGAATCCGACCGGCCGATCGAGCTGCGGCCGGTCGAGCTGAACCGCTATTTCGGCCAGAAGATCGAGGACGGCCGTATCCATGTCTGGATCCGCACCGCGTCGAAACTGTCAGACGATCCGGCGCTGCATATGTGCGCGCTGGCCTATGCGTCGGACTTCTCGCTGCTCGACGCGGCGATGGCGCGCTACGGACGGACACTGTTCGACAAGCGCATGATGCCGGCAAGCCTCGATCACGCGATGTGGTTTCACCGGCCGTTTCGCGCCGACGAATGGCTGCTTTACGCCCAGGACTCCCCGAGCGCGCGAGGCGGCCGCGGCCTGACCCGGGGCATGATCTTCAAGCAGGACGGCACGCTGGTCGCCTCCGTTGCGCAGGAAGGCTCGCTGCGCGAGCGCAAGTAAAGCGCGTTCAGCGCGTTGGCGGAGGTGCGCCTTTCGACCAATGCGGTTTGCGACACCTGCCAGCGTATGAACCAGCGCATCACCCAGGGAATCGGGATGACGAAGACGCATGCAACGAAGGTGACAAGCGAACGCCACAAAAATGCGAGCCCGGTTGCGTTGAAAACGGCCTCGCGACGGGTGCCTTCAATGTGGCGGCACATCCATCGGATCTGCGCCGTGTAGACCCAGGCCCAGCCCACAATGGTGATCACCGAAACGAACGCAAGGATGTTCCAGCCGAGATAGCCCCAGAACGAGCCGGAGAAACTGAGCCCGAGCGGCTGGCCGTTCGAGCTGATGTTCGCGACGAACCATTTGATCAGCAGCCAGTACAGCACGATCTGCAGGATGACCATCAGGTTGTTCAGCAATTGCGATCCGGTGAACGCCACGCCGATAATCACGGCCAGAGCCGCGAAATACCACATCAGCGTCACGGGCCGACCGGTGAATGTCAGGTTCGGCCGCCCCGGAACATGCACGCAGGATACGATCCACCGGCAGTACATCACGATGACCCAGGGCGTCGGGATGATGAAGGCAAGGCCGACGAACAAAGCCAGGCTCCGCCAGGTGAAGTCCCACAGCCCCAACTCGATCGAAAGCGGGTCGCCCCCGCCGCCGCCGCTCGCGGGCAGGCCGCCGGGTCGTGGCATGGCTGGCGGACCCGCGGCGGCCGCGCCGAGGCCCGGAATTTCCCCGGCCCGTTGCCAGTTCGCCATGCCCTCGGTCCAGACCAGCGTCTCCGCGGTGACCGCGCCCGCGGCGATCAACTCGCGCAGCTTGGCTTCCGGAAAGGGGCCTTGCTGCTGGCCTTGGGACGCAAAAAACCAGGATCGGCCGGCCATTTTATTCCCTCGGGGTGCGGTGGCGAACGGCGGGATCGCCGGCTGAAAAATCGATTATTGGTGAAATGCAACGGCCCCGGGGCGGCAGGCTATCCAACGAAGGTCGTTCGCGGCAATCGTTTTTCGGTTTTGCCTGTAATCTTTTTGTGCCATTTGCTTAAAAAGATGCCAGTGTTGCAGGGCGCGCTGCGCCGACCGGTATTCGAAAGAAATGAAGGCCTGAACATGAAGCTCGTTGTCGCCATTATCAAACCCTTCAAGCTTGACGAAGTCCGCCAGGCGCTGACCGCCATCGGCGTCCACGGCATGACGGTGACCGAGGTCAAGGGTTACGGCCGCCAGAAGGGCCATACGGAGATTTATCGCGGCGCCGAATATGTGGTGAATTTCCTGCCGAAGCTGCGGATCGAAATCGCCGTCGCCTCGGATATCGCCGACAAGGCGGTCGAAGTCATTACTTCCAGCGCGCGCACCGGACAGATCGGCGACGGCAAGATATTCGTGACGCCGATCGATCATGCGTTGCGCATCCGGACCGGCGAAACCGACAGCGACGCGCTGTAAGCTCTCTTCGTCGCAGCCGGCAACGGCGCCAGGCCTGCGATCAACAAAAATCATGTCTGATTGGGGAAATGCCAAATGGGGGCACTCTTGTGTCGTGCAGCGAAGCCGGCTGCGCTGGTTGGTTTTGTGGCCGGCTTCTCGTTTGCGACACCGGCTTTTGCCGGAACGTCCGATATCAGCGCCGCCGACACCGCATGGATGATCGTTGCCACCGCGCTGGTGCTGATGATGACGCTGCCGGGCCTGGCGCTGTTCTATTCCGGCATGGTGCGAAAGAAGAACGTGCTGGCGACGATGGCGCAAAGCCTGGCGGCCGTCGCCGTCATATCCATCCTCTGGGTGGCGTTCGGCTATTCGCTGGTATTCGTCGGCGACGGTCCGTGGCTTGGCACGCTGGACCGCTGGTTTCTCGCCGGGATGACCATGGACAGCGTCAACCCTGCGGCGAAGACGATTCCGGAGAGCCTGTTCATGCTCTACCAGATGACGTTCGCGATCATTACCGTGGCGCTGGTGGCAGGCTCCGTCGCCGACCGCATGCGGTTCTCGGCCTATCTTTTGTTTTCCATTGGCTGGTTCGCGTTTGTCTACGTGCCGCTGGCGCATTGGGTTTGGGGCGGCGGCTTCCTCGGCACCGCGGGCGTGCTTGATTTTGCCGGCGGACTTGTCGTGCATCTCAGCGCCGGGGCCGGCGGCCTGGTCGCGGCCAAAGTGATGGGCCGGCGTCACGGCTATGGCACCGAAAATCTGTCGCCGTTCGATCTGTCGCTTGCGGTGATGGGCACCGGCCTGTTGTGGGTCGGCTGGTTCGGCTTCAACGGCGGCTCGGCGCTCGCCGCCAATTCGCGCGCGGTGATGGCGATCACCGCGACCCATCTGGCCGCCTGCGCCGGCGCGCTGACCTGGGGCGCGATCGAATGGTCGATCCAGCGCAAGCCGTCGGTGCTGGGCATGATCTCCGGCGCGGTGGCGGGACTGGGAACGATTACGCCGGCCTCCGGATTCGTCGCGCCATGGCATGGCATCGTGATCGGCGTGATTGCCGGGCTGGTGTGTTTCTGGGCCTGCACCTGGCTCAAGCGCCGCCTCAACTATGACAATTCGCTCGACGTGTTCGGCGTCCACGGCATCGGCGGAATGACCGGCGTTCTGCTGGCGGGGGTATTCGCGACCGCCTCGATCGGCGGGACCTCCGGCCTGATCGAGGGCAATCCGCGGCTGCTGCTGATCCAGCTTTATGGGGTCGCCGTCACCCTGGCCTGGTCCGCCGGGGGCACTTACGTGCTGCTTAAACTGGTCAGCGCCTTCGTTCCGATCCGCGTTTCCCTGCAGCAGGAAATGGAAGGCCTCGATATTTCGCAGCATGGCGAGGCATTGCAGTAGGATTTTCCTACCTCAATACCGTTTTCCTGCCCTACCCGTGAGCATGATTATGTCGGGGTTCTGCCTTGCCTACTTTATGACCCAGGGTGCCCAGTGTTTGGGCGCGACCGAATGGCGCAGTTCCGGGCAGGCCTGACAAACCCCGAAAACGCCCGCGTTCATAGTCCGTTAGGGGATGAGGCCGATCTGGCACGGCATTTGATTCTACCTGCACTGGCTGTGCCCGCGTAGTGAACTTCTCCGCGTGGTGAACCTCAGTCGGGAACGCTCGGTCACGTCGGGATCGAGCCAAGCGGGGATAGTGCCCATGAAAATCGTTATGGCGATCATCAAGCCATTCAAGCTCGAAGAAGTCCGTGACGCCCTGACCGCCATCGGCGTTCACGGTCTAACGGTGACGGAAGTCAAGGGATATGGCCGGCAGAAGGGCCACACTGAAATCTATCGCGGTGCTGAATACGCCGTGAGTTTCCTGCCCAAGATCAAGATTGAGGTCGCGGTCGCCACGGATCAGGTTGACAAGACCATCGAGGCAATCACGTCGGCAGCAAAAACCGGACAAATCGGCGACGGCAAGATCTTCGTCATCAACCTCGACCATGCGGTTCGCATCCGCACGGGAGAGGCAGATGCCGCGGCCCTCTGATCTCGCGCTCAACCTTATCCAATCAGGAGTAAACCAAATGACGTTCAAGCGTCCCTTTAGCGCGGGATTGGCGGCCTTCGCAGTCGGCCTGTTCGCCGCAACCGCCGCCTATGCGGAACCAACTGTCAACAAGGGCGACAATGCCTGGATGCTGACCTCGACAGTGCTGGTGCTGTTGATGACGATACCCGGTCTTGCGCTGTTCTACGGGGGCCTCGTTCGTTCCAAGAACATGCTCTCGGTGCTGATGCAGGTGTTCTACACCGTATGCATCGTAACCGTCATCTGGGCGCTTTACGGCTACAGCCTCGCCTTCACCGGAGGGTCCGACTTCATCGGCGGCTTCTCGAAGGCCTTCCTGATGGGCGTGACGCCGGACTCCAAGGCCGCGACGTTCAGCGTCGACGCCAACATCTCGGAGTTGGTGTATGTCTGCTTCCAGATGACCTTCGCGGCCATTACGCCCGCACTCATCGTCGGCGCGTTCGCCGAGCGCATGAAGTTCTCGGCCGTGGCCCTGTTCATCCCGCTCTGGGTGACGGTGATCTATTTCCCGATCGCGCACATGGTCTGGTACTGGGCCGGTCCGGACGCGATCTCGGATGCGGTCAAGGCGATTGCGGCGGCCGGATCGGACGCGGCGGCGAAGGCCGCGGCCGAAGCCAAGCTTGCTGAAGTCAACGCCGACGCCGGCTGGATCTTCAAGAAGGGCGCGATCGACTTCGCCGGCGGCACCGTGGTGCATATCAACGCCGGCATCGCCGGTCTCGTCGGCGCGCTGCTGATCGGCAAGCGTACCGGCTACGGCAAGGACCTGATGGCTCCGCATTCGCTGACCATGTCGATGATCGGCGCTTCGCTGCTCTGGGTGGGCTGGTTCGGATTCAACGCCGGATCGAATCTCGAAGCCAATGGCGGCGCGGCGCTCGCCATGACCAACTCCTTCGTCGCAACCGCGGCGGCGGCGCTGTCCTGGATGTTCGCCGAATGGATGATCAAGGGCCATCCCTCGGTACTCGGCGCCATTTCAGGCGCGGTGGCAGGACTTGTGGCGGTGACGCCCGCGGCCGGCTATTCCGGTCCGATGGGAGCGATCGTGCTCGGTCTGGTGGTCGGCGTGGTCTGCCTGTTCTTCGTCACCGTGGTCAAGAACGCGCTCGGCTATGACGACTCGCTCGACGTGTTCGGCGTCCACTGCATCGGCGGAATCATCGGCGCGCTCGGCACCGGCATCCTGGTCAATCCGGCGCTCGGCGGCACCGGCATCATGGACTACACCACCGGCAAGATCGCCGACTACGATTTCACCGCGCAGATGATCTCCCAGATCTGGGGCGTCTGCACCACGCTGGTGTGGTCGGGCGTCGGTTCGGCGATTCTCTACAAGGTCGTCGATGTCATTGTCGGCCTGCGTGCCAATGTCGAAAGCGAACGCGAAGGCCTCGACATCACCGAGCACACCGAGCGCGCCTACAATATGTAAGTTCTCCCGGGGCGCGATCCCGCAAGGATCGCGCCCAGAACTACGGTTCGGGCACATACCCGGCAATGCCCCGACCGTTGAGGGGCTCCAGCGCAAGTTGGAGCCCCTTTCTTTTTCTCGGGAATTTCGGGGACGGGAGAACGGCGGTTGTCGATGGTTAATCGCGTCTTAACCTCGCCGTATCTATGGTGGTTTGATCCGCTTCCGGCCGGTCTCAACCTGCGATCGGCGGCTTCAAGAGTGCTGGCGCGACACCTATGGCCATGACCGCTTCATCCCGCGCGCCGCAGGGCGCCGGAAGCCAGCAGAGCGAACGCTCGCCCTTCGCGCGGGTCACCGAATTGCTGGCGCCGTATCAGCCCGCCAAGCCATTGATAACGCTGTCATTGGGCGAGCCGCAGCATCCGGTGCCCGGATTCGTCGGCCCGGTGCTGGCCCAGCATATCGCCGAGTTCGGCCGCTATCCCATCGCCAAAGGCATCGAGCCGTTTCGACGGGCGGCGGCGGGCTGGCTTTCCAGGCGGTTTGAGCTGCCGCGGCAAATCGATCCCGAATCCGAGCTTCTGGTGCTGAACGGCAGCCGCGAGGGGCTGTTTTTCGCAGCCCTCACCGCCGCCCGCTATGTCGGCGAGCGCAGGGGCAGGCCCGCGATCCTGATGCCCAATCCGTTTTATCCGGCCTATGGCGCCGGCGCCCGCGCCGCCGGCTGCGAGCCGATCTATCTGCCGACCACGCCTGCGAATGGATTCCTGCCCGACCTCGATACGCTCGACGACGCGACGCTGGCCAGGACCGTTGCGATCTACATCGCGTCGCCGGCCAATCCGCAAGGCGCGGTGGCCTCAAGGGAATATTTCGGCCGCCTGAAAAAGCTCGCCGATCGTTTCGGCTTCATGATCCTGAGCGACGAGTGCTATTCGGAAATCTACACGCAAAAAGCCCCCGGCAGCATGCTGGAATGCGCCGGAGCGGATTTTGCCAATGTCGTCGCCTTTCAATCGCTCTCGAAGCGATCGAACCTGCCCGGCATGCGGGTCGGCTTTGCCGCCGGCGACAGGAAATTTCTCGCCCTGTTTCACGAGCTGCGCAATGTCGCGGCCCCCCAGGTGCCGGTGCCGCTGCAGCATGTCGCGGTCGCCGCCTATGGCGACGAGGCGCATGTCGAGGAGAACCGGAGGCTGTACCGGATCAAGTTCGATCTCGCCGATCAGATTCTCGGCAATCGCTATGGCTATCGCCGCCCGGCCGGCGGCTTCTGCGTGTGGCTCGATGTCTCGGCCAAGGGTGGCGACGAAGCGGCCACGGTGAAGCTCTACAGGGATGGTGGCGTTCGCGTCGTGCCCGGGAGTTACCTGGCACGGCAGCAGCCCGACGGCAGCAATCCCGGGGCCGGTTATATCCGTCTGGCGCTGGTGGCGGACAGTGAAACAACAGCCGAGGCATTGCACCGGCTGGTCGAAATTCTGGACTGAAGCATGATCGGGAGAAGCGGGAACCGGTTTTCCGAAAAGATCATGCGCAAACCAAGAGGATGCGATTGTGATGCGATTAGATCGCAGCACAATCCAGTCGCGAAGGCCTAGATGAGCATGCCAGCGATCGAACGTGTCATTCCCCTCGTCGGCCAGTTGCCGGCGGCGATCCGCGAGGCGCTGGGGCGACGGCTGCGCGAACTCGCCGGCCTGGGATTGCTGACGCTTGCCGGCGGCGCGGCCGCGGCGCTGATGACATGGTCGGTGCAGGATCCAAGCCTCAGCCATGCGACATCGCGCGCGATTCACAACGTCGTCGGCTATCCGGGCGCCATCGGCGCCGATCTCCTGATGCAGATTCTCGGCCTCGGCGCGATCATGCTGATCCTGCCCGTCGCGGTGTGGGGTTGGCGCATGCTGACCCATCGTACTTTCGACCGCGAGGCGTTGCGGTTGACCTGCTGGATATTGTGCACGGTGTTGGCGTCGGGCTTTGCAAGTTGCTGGCCGCATGGCGGAGCATGGCCGCTGCCGACCGGCCTCGGCGGCGTTGTCGGCGATGCGCTGGTGCGGGCGCCGGCCGTCGTGTTCGGCCCCCCCGGCATCGTCTATGGTCTGGCGCTCGGGACCATCCTGGGCGCCGCCATGGTCGCGACCTTCCTCGTCGCGTGCGGCCTGGGCTCCCGCCCCCAGGAAGAGGAATTGACGGCGATCGAGGACGACGAAGCGCCCTTCATCGAACAGGACGACCGCGGCTCGATCTCACTGGGATGGGCGGTGCATGCGCTGATGAGCGCGAAGGCGCGGCTGTTGCGGTTGCTGAGCCTGGCTTACGGCTCGCTGGTCGCAAGCGCGCCGGCGCCGCGCGCCTCCTCGTTCGAACGCCACGAGCCCAGTCTCGGCGGCCGCGCGGCGCCCTCGCTGGCGCCGCAGGCCGAAGAAGAAGACGAAGAGGAAGACGAGGAAGTTCCGGCCGCCCGCGCCCCGCGCAAGAAGGCCGCCGCCCGCGCGCCGGCGCGCAAATCCTCCGACCGGTTCGAGCTGCCGTCGGTGTCGGTGCTGACCGCGCCGAAGGCCTCGGATCGCCAGCCGCTCAGCAAGTCGGAACTCGAAACCAATTCGCGCGCGCTGGAAGGCGTGCTCGGCGATTTCGGCGTCCGCGGAGAAATCGTCAAGGCCCATCCCGGCCCGGTGGTGACGCTGTACGAACTCGAACCCGCGCCCGGCATCAAATCGTCGCGCGTGATCGGATTGGCCGATGACATCGCACGCTCGATGAGCGCGCTCTCGGCGCGCGTCGCCGTAGTCCCCGGCCGCAACGCCATCGGCATCGAGCTGCCGAACGCGCACCGCGAAAAGGTTTACTTGCGCGAATTGCTCTCGGTGAAGGACGGCAACGAGTCGGTCGCGAAACTGCCGCTCTGTCTCGGCAAGAACATCGGCGGCGAATCGATCATCGTCGATCTCGCGCGCATGCCGCATCTCTTGATCGCCGGCACCACCGGCTCCGGCAAATCCGTCGCCATCAACACCATGATCCTCAGCCTGGTCTATCGGCTGCGACCGGACCAGTGCCGGCTGATCATGGTCGATCCCAAGATGCTTGAGCTCTCGGTCTATGACGGCATTCCGCATCTGCTGACACCGGTCGTGACCGATCCCAAGAAAGCCGTGGTCGCGCTGAAATGGGCCGTGCGCGAGATGGAAGAGCGCTACAAGAAGATGTCCAAGCTCGGCGTGCGCAACATCGACGGTTACAATCAGCGCCTGGCGGAAGCCAAGTCCAAGGGCGAGGATCTGACCCGCACCGTGCATACCGGTTTCGACAAGGAAACCGGCAAGGCCATCTATGAGAACGAAAAGCTCGACCTCGAGCCGCTGCCCTATATCGTCATCATCGTCGACGAAATGGCCGACCTGATGATGGTCGCCGGCAAGGACATCGAAGGCGCGGTGCAGCGGCTGGCGCAAATGGCGCGCGCCGCCGGCCTGCATGTAATCCTCGCGACGCAACGACCATCGGTGGACGTCATCACCGGCACCATCAAGGCGAACTTCCCGACCCGCATCTCGTTTCAGGTCACTTCGAAAATCGACAGCCGCACCATCCTCGGCGAAATGGGCGCCGAGCAGCTGCTCGGCCAGGGCGACATGCTCTATATGGCCGGCGGCGGGCGTATCAGCCGCGTCCACGGACCTTTCGTCTCCGATGAGGAGGTCGAAAAGGTGGTGCGCCATCTCAAGACGCAGGGTCAGCCGGAATATCTCGAGGCGGTCACCGCGGAGGAGCCGACCGACGAGGACGGCGCGGTGTTCGATTCCACCGGCATGGGAGGCGATGGCGGCGGCGACCTGTTCTCGCAGGCGGTGGCGATCGTCAAGCGCGACCGCAAGGCCTCCACCAGCTATATTCAGCGCCGACTGCAGATCGGATATAACCGCGCCGCGTCGCTGATGGAGCGGATGGAACTTGAGGGCATCGTTGGACAGCCCAATCATGCCGGAAAGCGGGAAATTCTGGTCGAAGAAGAAGAAGAAAACCGTTTTTGAGCGGCCCATCGAGACTGGGAACCGCGGGGATGACTACTATCTCTTCACGGAAAAAGAATATCTCCCTTTGCACAAAGCGCGATAAAAGGGCCGCGGGCCGGGCAGGATGATGCGTTGACCAGAGATCAGAAACCGCGAATGACCGAACAATTCCACGCCACGCGCATGGCCTTGGCGCTGCTGATCGCGGCCTCAATCAGCGGCATTGCGACACCCTCTTGTGCGCAGACTATTCCGATTCCAAAACCCGCGCCGAAGGCCCGCGACCCGCAGACGGGCACATCGGACGGGCAGAAGGGGCCGATGACGACCGGGGCCATGCAGGCCTCCCCGCCCAATCCCGTGATTCCCGATCCGCACCGCAATGTCCCCGCCAGTATCTTTGCGACCTTCGATGCCAATCAAAAGGCGCAGGCCGCCAAGGTGAGCTCCTACCTGTCGTCGCTGCAGACGGTGTCCGGAAATTTCGTCCAGGTCGGACCCGACGGCAGCAAGACCAAGGGCGATTTCTATATCCAGAAGCCCGGCAAGGTGCGTTTCGAATATGCCGCGCCGAGCCCGATCGCGATTATCGCCGACGGCTCGATGCTGGCGGTGCGCGACCGCAACCTTGCGACCCAGGACCTCTATCCGCTGTCGCAAACGCCGCTGCGATATCTGCTGTCGGACCGCATCGACCTCTTGAAAGACACCAACGTCGTGAGCGTGACGGCCGATGACCTTTTCGTCAGCGTCACCATCGAGGAAAAGCAGATGCTGGTCGGCACCAGCCGCCTGATGCTGATGGTCGGCGCCAAGGACGGTCAGCTCAAGCAGTGGACGGTGACCGACCCGCAAGGCTATGACACCACGGTCGCGGTCTACAACCTGGATACCTCCAGGAAGCTCGATCCCGGCATGTTCAAAATCGATTTCACCGACCATTCGATACCGCCGGGCTGAGGTCTGCCGCAGCTTCCTGCCTGAACATGATTCGCCGGCAAAAGCCGGCGTTGTGCCAGCGCGGCCCTCCTGGTCCGAATCATGCTCCGGAAAATCATTCTTGATTGCGGGACGAAGACGTGCGTCATCACCGCACCTCTTCCCCCTATTGCCGGTCCCGATGCGCCTTTCCCTGACAACCTGGAATATCAATTCGGTGCGCTTGCGCATCGATCTCGTCGCGAAATTCATCAAGTCGGCGCGGCCGGATGTGCTGTGCCTGCAGGAAACCAAATGCATCGACGATGCATTTCCGCTGAAGCGCTTCAGGCGTCTCGGTTATGAACACATCGCGCTGAATGGGCAGAAAGGCTATCACGGCGTCGCCGTGATCTCGAAACTGCCGTTCGAGAAGACCGATATTCGCACCTTCTGCGACAAGATCAATTCGCGTCACATCTCGGTCGAGTTCGGCGACAGGGCACAGCTGTCAAAGCCTCTGGTGCTGCACAACTTCTACGTCCCGGCCGGCGGCGACATTCCGGATCCCGCGCTCAATCCAAAATTCGAGCACAAGCTCCGTTTTCTCGACGAGATGAAGGCCTGCGAGCCGCTGCATCCGCGCGGCGATGATCGCCATATCCTGGTCGGCGATCTCAATGTGGCGCCGCATGACAACGACGTCTGGTCGCATAGGCAATTGCTGAAGGTCGTGTCGCACACCCCGATCGAATGCGAAAAGCTCTTGGCGGCGCAGGCCCAGGGCGAGTGGGTCGACGTCGCGCGCGACCGCATTCCGCTATCTGAAAAGGTCTATACGTGGTGGAGCTATCGCGCTGCGGACTGGACGCTGGGGGATCGCGGCCGAAGGCTCGATCACATCTGGGTATCGCGCGCGCTCAAGGACGGCGTCAGCGATTTCCGGATTGCGCGCGACGCCCGCGGCTGGGAACGGCCGTCCGACCACGTTCCGGTGACGGTGACGCTGGAGGTGTGAATTTTTCGAATTCTTTCGTCGTCCCTGCGAAAGCAGGCACCCATAGACCACAGGCCTCGGTATCTCAAGGAACACGTCCGCCGCCGTGCGACAAGAAAAGCCGCGGCGTATGGGTCCCGGCTCGCGCGGAGTTTATCATCGGGCGCGCATTCGCGCGACCCGTTGGCTTGGCCGGGACGACAGGGAGAACTAGATACTCAGCTTCGCGCCCGCCATCAGGATCTCGCTGGCGATCTGGCTGGTGCGGTTGGCGATTTCATCGCGCAGCCGGCGCGCCGCAGCGGGATCGCTCTCCAGCACGCGTTGAAACAGGCTGCGCGCGACCCGGATCACCGATGAATGCTCCAGCGCGATCGCGCTGGAGGGCCGCTGCATCGCGGTGATAAGCGCGAGCTCGCCGATCAATGCCCCTGGGCCAGCGACGATCGCCGCGCCATTGCCGTCTTCAATACGAAACGCGCCGCGCTGGACGACAAATCCGGCATCGGCATCATCGCCTGCATTGAAGAGTGCCTCGCCGCGCGCGACATCGCGCTGCTCGGAGCCGATCGCCAGCATGCGCAATGCCGCCATCCCCAACAGGCGTAGTGTCGGGACACGCTCAAGCAGGGCAACATCATCTTCGATCGACATGAAAAACCAGCTGCGCGAATACGAATCGCCGATCGAATCGTATCACGGCACCAGCTTGTAGCCACCGGCTTCCGTCACCAATATCTCGGGATTGGCCGCGTCTTTCTCGATCTTCTGGCGCAGCCGATAAATATGGGTTTCCAGCGTGTGGGTGGTGACACCCGAATTATAGCCCCAGACTTCCTGCAGCAGCGTCTCGCGCGATACCGGCAACTGGCCGGCGCGATACAGGAACCGCAGGATTGCGGTTTCCTTTTCGGTCAGGCGCACTTTCCTGGCATTGGCGCCGGTCAGCATCTTGGAGCCGGGGCGGAAACTATAGGGTCCGACCGAAAACACCGCATCTTCGCTGGCTTCATGCTGACGGAGCTGCGCCCGGATCCGCGCCAGCAGCACCGCGAAGCGGAACGGCTTTGCCACGTAATCATTGGCGCCCGATTCAAGGCCCAAAATGGTGTCCGAATCGGTATCATGCCCGGTCAGCATGATAATGGGCGCCTTGAAACCGCCCTTGCGCAAGGAGCGCACGACTTCGCGGCCGTCGGTATCAGGCAACCCGACATCCATCAGCACAAGATCGGGGGCGTCGGCCTTGGCCGCGGTAGCGCCCTTGGCGCCGGTGTCGACCGCGGAAGCCTCGAATTCATCGTGTAGCGATAATTGCTCCACCAGCGTATCGCGCAGATCGGTATCGTCATCCACGATCAGGATCTTGCGGGCGTTGGGCATGGGTACAATCCTCTGGGAGCAGTGGCGCCAGCCAAAACGGCTCGGGCCGGGACTTGGTCAGCAAAGTCGGGTTTCGTCAGGTCTTGTGCATCTTGACGTAGGGAACTGTTAGAGATTCACAAGTCGGGACGCAGTCTACTCCAGAATTCGCAGGCATTCAGATGAATGTCCTGTAATGCCGGGGGAATGGGTTAAGGCGCGGCCAGACCATGGGGAGACTCCCGAGTTGCATGGAAACTTCCGGTATTTCAACCGCTTACCCGACAAATTTGCGTGATCGGCCGCTGTCCGTGATGCGAATTCGCCCCGCCGCCGGCGCTCCCTGCCGGGGCTGGCTCACCGCCGGCGGTCAGACCATCCCGGTCGCACTTGGACGCGGCGGCATCATCGCCAACAAGCGCGAGGGCGACGGCGGGACCCCAAAAGGCACCTTCCGGCCGCGGCGATTATGGTGGCGCGCCGACCGTCACCCGCGGCCGCATACTTTCCTGCCGATTCGCGCCATCCGGCCCGAGGACGCCTGGTGCGAAGACCCCGACAGCCGTCATTACAACCAGCCGGTACGGCTGGATCGGGATCAGGGCGGCGATCGGCTGAAGCGCGACGACCACCTCTATGATTTCATTATCGAGATCGATCACAACAGCCGGCCGCGCGTCGCCGGCCGCGGCAGCGCCGTATTTCTGCATCTGGCGCGCGAGAATTTTTCCCCGACGGCGGGCTGCGTATCGATGACGAAATCGGCGATGCTGCGGCTGCTGCGGCGGCTCGGACCGCAGACCAGGATCGTGATTGGATAAGGCGCGCATCAACACGTCTGCGTCACCGAAACCGCAATGACCTCGACGGGGAGTGCGGACAAAGCAGCTTACCGCTTCCCGAAAATCGCCGAACCGATCCGCACATGGGTAGCGCCGAGCGCGATGGCGATCGCGAAGTCGGCGCTCATGCCCATCGACAGATTGTTCAGGCCGTTGCGCGCGGCGATCTTCGCGGTCAGCGCGAAGTGCGGCGCCGGCGCATCGTCGACCGGCGGAATGCACATCAACCCGGAGATCGGCAGCCGGTATTTCTCGCGACAGCTCGCGATAAAGCTGTCCGCCTCCGATGGCGCGACGCCGGCCTTTTGCGGCTCCTCGCCGGTGTTGAGCTGGACGAACAATTGGGGCCGCCGTTTTTGAGAATCGAATTCCTTGGCTAAAGCCTCGCAAATACTCGGGCGGTCAACCGAGTGGATCGCATCGAACAGCGCCACCGCCTCCTTCGCCTTGTTGGATTGCAGCGGCCCGATGAGGTGCAAGGCGATGCCGGGGTAAGCTGACATTAACCCTGGCCATTTTGCCTTGGCCTCCTGAACGCGATTCTCGCCGAATACGCGTTGTCCGGCTTCGATCACCGGTACGATCGCATCAGCATCGAAGGTCTTGGAGACGGCGACCAGCGTGACCGACGACCGATCCCGGCGCGCCTCCTTGCACGCGCGCGCGATGTCTTGTTCCACCGCGGAAAGCCCGGTTGGTAAATGCGCGGTTAGCGGAGAGGAGTTTTCGGTCGTCATGTCACCTGCCAATTCGTAAATTTGCGGGATAGTTCCAATTTTACCGAGTTCGGGAAAGGCTCCTTGAACCCTTTCTTCTACCCTGCATCCGGGGTCGGGGACTAGCATGTCGGGCGTCAGTTTCAACCGCAAGAAAGTGAAGCTCAGGAAGCTTCTCGGAATCCGCGCGCGGCTGGCGTTGCTGGCGTTGATCCTGGTGGCGCCGTTGATGCTGGAACGCGCCCGCTCACTCGAGGCCACGCGTGCCAGGCAGGTTGCGGCCGTATCCGTCGAATTGAAAGACCTCGCGCAGCGCAGCGCCAATACCTTGCGGGAAGTGATTTCGTCGGTTGAGACGATCCTGAAGTCGACGGCCTTTATCCGGGCATCGGTGGGAGGCGCCACGCGCAGTTGCGACCTGCTGCGCGCCAGTCTTCCCGTCAATCTGCCGTGGATACGCAGCCTGTCGATCGCCGGCGGGGATGGCCGGGTCCATTGCTCGACGCAAAGCACGCTGGTCGGCGCCAATCTGAGCGACCGCAACTCTTTCAAGAAGGCCCAGCAAACCCGCGACTTTGTTTTCAGCGACTTTCTGCTTGCCAAATCCGACGACACGCCGATCATGATCGCAGCCTATCCGGTATCCGCCATCGATGACGATGCGGATTCCGTTATCGTCGCCGGCGTCGATCTCGATTGGGTATCGAAGTTCATCGGCAACCTCGGCGGCCGGCCCGGGATCTCGGCGGTAATGGTCGACAGCGAGGGAATCGTGCTGGCGGCGCCCGAGGATCAGGCCGGCATGGTCGGCCACGCGCTGTATACGCTGCCGATGTCATTTCCCATCGCCGAACGAGTGGTCGGTTCGGACCGGGCGGAAGGGACGTTTTCATTCACGGCGTCCGACGGTTCGGAGCGGACCGTCGACTTTTCCCGCATTTCCGGCACGCAATCGCACCTGATCATCAGCGTCGACGAAGCCAAGGTATCCGCCGACATCAACCGCGAGATTCGCAACGCCTATCTGCAGCTCGGCTTGGTCTGCCTGTTCGTTCTGCTGGGCGCCCTGGTCGCCGCGGAGAAGCTCATTATCCGGCCGATCGAGACGATAGCGGCGATGGCGCAGCGCTTCGGCCAGGGCGAATGGTCGGCGCGCGCGGCGCGCAGCCGGCTGCCGGCTGAATTTGTTCCGCTGGCCCGCGCACTCAACGCGATGGCGGCCCGGCTCGCCGAACGGGAGCGCGAGCTGATCGCCACCAATGACCGGCTGACCGTGATGGCCTCGATCGACATGCTGTCCGGCCTCGCCAACCGCCGCGGATTCCAGAGCCGGCTCGATTTCGAATGGATGAAGGCCCAGCAATACCACAGCGAATTGTCGCTGTTGATGATCGACGTCGATCACTTCAAGCTGTTTAACGACACCTACGGCCATCCCGAAGGCGACGCCTGCCTCTCCCGGCTCGGCGAAACGCTGGCCGCCATTGCCGCCGAGACCATGGGCTTCGCCGGGCGTTACGGCGGCGAGGAATTTTGTCTGTTGCTGCCCAACACCGACGCAGGCCGGGCGCTGGAGATCGGCGAGTTGGTGCGCGCGGCCGTCCAGGACCTCGCGATGCCCCACGCCACCTCCAGCCATCAGGCCGTCACGGTCAGCGTCGGCGTGGCCAGCGCCATGCCGAACGACAGCCAGCATCCGGGCGATCTGATCGAAGCCGCCGACGCCGCCCTCTATGCCGCCAAACGTCAGGGCCGCAACGCCGTGGTCGAGCACGGTCTTGGCGAGCAGGCGTCTTGGGCCGACCGCCGACAGCAGCGGACCGATCGCGATGGCGAGTTAGATTTCCTCCTCCCGGCTGCCGGGGAGATGGTGGACGCGTCGATCGCGCGACCCGTTGACCCCAAAGCCGCTTTTGTGGCCTAGTCCGCCGGCCTTTTGGCCGGCCCGAATCCACGAAAAGCCTTTATGATTCCATGACCTCCGAACGCTACAACGCACGCGAATCAGAGCCGCGCTGGCAACGCCAGTGGGACGAAAAGGCGATCTTCGCCGCCAAAAACGACGATCCGCGGCCGAAATATTACGTGCTGGAGATGTTCCCCTATCCTTCCGGGCGCATCCATATCGGGCATGTCCGCAACTACACCCTCGGCGACGTGCTGGCGCGCTTCATGCGCGCCAAGGGCTTTAATGTGCTCCACCCGATGGGCTGGGACGCGTTCGGGCTGCCGGCGGAAAACGCCGCGATCGAGCGCAAGGTGGCGCCGAAGGCATGGACCTACGACAACATCGCGGCGATGAAGAAACAGCTGCGCTCGATCGGGCTGTCGCTCGACTGGTCACGCGAATTCGCGACCTGCGACCCCAGCTACTACAAGCACCAGCAGAAGATGTTCAACGATTTTCTGCGTGCGGGCCTCGCCGAACGCGAGAAGCGCAAGATCAACTGGGATCCGGTCGACATGACCGTGCTGGCCAACGAGCAGGTAATCGACGGCCGCGGCTGGCGCTCGGGTGCTGTGGTCGAGCAGCGCGAGATGAACCAGTGGGTCTTCAAGATCACCAAATACTCGCAGGAGCTATTGGACGCGCTCGATACACTGGACCGCTGGCCCGACAAGGTGCGGCTGATGCAGCGCAACTGGATCGGGCGCTCGGAAGGCCTGCTGGTGCGCTTCGCGCTCGATCCCGCAACGACGCCGTCGGGCGAGAGCGAACTGAAAATTTTTACGACCCGGCCGGACACGCTGTTCGGCGCCAAATTCATGGCGATCGCGGCCGATCATCCGCTGGCACAGGCGGCCGCGGCGAAGGATGCAAAGCTCGCGGAGTTCATCGCGGAGACCAAACGCATCGGCACCGCGCAGGAAATCATCGACACCGCCGAAAAACAGGGTTTTGACACCGGCATCCGCGCGATCCACCCGTTCGATCCCAGCTGGAAGCTGCCGGTCTACGTCGCCAATTTCGTGCTGATGGAATACGGCACCGGCGCGATCTTCGGCTGTCCCGCGCACGACCAGCGCGACCTCGATTTCGTCAACAAATACGGGCTCGGTAACGTCCCGGTCGTCTGTCCCGAGGGCCAGGACCCGAAGACGTTCGTCGATCACCGATACCGCCTATGACGGCGACGGCCGCATGATCAATTCGCGCTTCCTCGATGGCATGACCATCGCGCAGGCCAAGGAGGAGGTCGCCAAGCGGCTGGAAGCAGAGCTGCGCGGCAATATGCCGGTCGGCGAGCGGCAGGTGAATTTCCGCCTGCGCGACTGGGGTATCTCGCGTCAGCGCTATTGGGGCTGCCCGATCCCGGTGATCCACTGCCCGACATGCGACGTCGTGCCGGTGCCGGACAAGGATCTGCCGGTGGTGCTGCCTGAGGACGTCACGTTCGACAAGCCCGGCAACGCGCTCGACCATCATCCGACCTGGAAGCACGTCAATTGTCCGCAATGCGGGGCCAAGGCCGTGCGCGAAACCGATACCATGGATACGTTCGTGGATTCGTCATGGTATTTCGCGCGCTTCACCGATCCATGGAACGAGAAGGCGCCGACCACGCCCGCGGTCGTGAACCGTCTGATGCCGGTCGATCAATATATCGGCGGCGTCGAGCACGCGATCCTGCATCTGCTCTACAGCCGCTTCTTCATCCGCGCCATGAAGGCCACCGGCCATATCGGCATGGAGGAGCCCTTCGCCGGCATGTTCACGCAGGGCATGGTGGTGCACGAGACCTATCAGAAGGCCGACGGCGGTTACGTCACGCCGGCCGAGGTCAAGATCGAGACCGGCGCCAACGGCCGGCGGGCTAGCCTGATCGATACCGGCGAAGAGGTCGTCATCGGCTCGATCGAGAAGATGTCGAAGTCGAAGCGCAACACGGTCGATCCCGACGACATCATCGCCACCTACGGCGCCGACGTCGCGCGCTGGTTCATGCTGTCGGATTCGCCCCCCGATCGCGACGTGATCTGGAGCGACGAGCGCGTCCAGGGCGCCTCGCGCTTCGTGCAGCGGCTGTGGCGGCTGGTCAACGAATCAGCCGAGATCGCCAGAAAACGCGCCCCGGCGGCGACGGCCGGCTTCGTTCGGCGCCGGACGCGCTGGCGCTGCGCAAGGCCGCCCATGGCGCGCTGGACAAGGTCTCCACCGGCATCGAAAAGCTGCACTTCAACGTCTGCCTGGCCTATATCCGGGAATTTTCCAACGCGCTGGGCGAGGTGCTGGCCCGTCCGGAACAGCCCTCTGCGGATCTGGTCTGGGCGGTTCGGGAGGCGGCAGTCATCCTTGTTCAACTGTTCGCGCCCATGATGCCGCATCTGGCGGAGGAGTGTTGGGCGGTGCTGGGGCAGCCGGGACTGGTTTCGGAGGCGAATTGGCCGCAAATCGAACGCGATTTGCTGGTTGAAGACGCCGTGACGCTGGTGGTTCAGGTCAACGGCAAGAAACGGGGTGAGGTCACGGTGGCCCGCACGGCTCAGAATCCGGAAATTGAGGCTGCCGTTTTGGCCCTTGATGCGGTAAAACAGGCCCTGGGCGGCAATGCTGTCCGCAAAGTGATCGTAGTTCCCATGAGGATCGTGAATGTCGTTGGCTAGGACCCGCATCGCCGCTCGGCTGTTGGCCGTGGCCGCCCTCGCGGCGCTGACGGCAGGCTGCTTTCAGCCGATGTATGCCGAGCATGTCGATGGCACGCCCGGCTTGCGGGAAAAATTGATGGGGGTGGATCTCCCGCCGGTCGACAAGCCCAATGCTTCGCGCGACGCCCGGCTCGGGGTGGAAATCCGCAATGCGCTGGCGTTCAAACTCTACGGCAACGCCACCGGGATGCCGCCGACCCACCGGCTCGAGATCAAATTCCAGACCAGCCGTACCTCGCTGATGACCGATCCGACCACCGCGCTGCCAACCAGCGAAAATTATGGCATCGATGCGCAATTCAATCTGATCGAGATCGCCACCAACAAATCGGTGATGACCGGCTCGACGTTCTCGCGCGTCTCCTACGATATTCCCGGCAGCTACCAGCGCTTTGCCCGTGCCCGCGCCTTCCGCGACGCCGAGGATCGCGCCTGTCAGGAAATCGCGGAACACATTCAGACCCGGCTGGCGTCGTTCTTCTACGCCGGTACTTGAAACACCTTCACCTTCATTCCGGGGCGCCGGCGTAGCGAGTGAACCCGGAATCTCGAGATTCCCCGGTGCAATTGCACATTTGAGGTCTGGTCCTTCGGACCATCCCGGAATGACGAAAGCTAACTTCAGCAAAGTCTGGCCATGGTCGCGCTCCGCGGAAAAGAAATCGACGCCTTCCTGGCGCGGCCCGATCCGGGCCGTCCGATCATCCTGCTCTATGGTCCGGATGCCGGTCTGGTGCGTGAACGCGCCGACGCGCTGCTGGCGTCCGCGGTCGATGATCCCAACGATCCGTTTTCGCTGGTAAGGCTGGACGGCGACGAGCTTTCTGCCGAGCCGTCACGCCTGGTCGATGAAGCGCTGACGATGCCGCTGTTCGGCGGCCGCCGCGCGATCAGGGTCCGCGCCGGCTCGCGGAGTTTTGCCAGCGGGGTCGACACGCTGGCGGGGATGCCGCTGAAGGATTGCCGCGTCGTGATCGAGGCTGGCGAACTGCGGCCCGAATCGCCGCTGCGCAAGGCCTGCGAGCGCGCTCCGACTGCGGTTGCGATCGCCTGCTATCCCGACGGCGAGCGCGACCTTGCGAAATTGATCGACGATGAACTGCGGGTCTCGAATTTGCGCATCGCAGCCGGATGCACGCGGGGCGCTGACGGCGTTGCTCGGCGGCGACCGCCAGGCGTCGCGCAACGAATTGCGCAAGCTCGCGCTCTACGCCCACGGCCAAAGCGAGGTCACGCTCGACGATGTCATGGCGGTCGTTGCCGATGCCTCCGAGCTGAAGATCGACCCGATCGTCGACGGCGCCTTCGCCGGAAATGCCGGATCGTGGTGGAAACGGAATTCGCCAAGGCGATGGTGGCGGGCACCTACCCCGGCATGATCATTGCCGCGGCCCAGCGCCATGCGGCTTGGTTGCACAAGTCCGCGCTCGCCGTTGCCGAGGGAACGCCGATCTCGGCATTGCTCGACGGCGGATTTCCGCGGCTGCACTTTTCACGCAAGGGAAATGTCGAGACCGCGCTGCGCAATTTCAATGTGGCGCGGCTGACGCTGATCATCGATCAGCTCGCAACCGCGGCGCTCGAGATGCGCAAGCAGGCGCCGCTGGCCGCCGTCATCGCGCAGCGCGTGCTGCTGTCGATCGCGGTGAATGCGAAGCGGCGCGGATGATGATCTGCTCTCCCGCCCCGTTCTTGCGGGGCGAGGTTCGGATCACCCCTTCGCTTCCAGTCTGCTCACGATCTCGTCGAGCTGATCGAGGTTGCGGTAACGGATCTGCACGGTGCCGCCGGGATCGCGGTGATCGACATTGACCGTGAGCCCAAGGGCATCGCTGACCCGCTTCTCCAGCGCGACCGTATCGGGGTCCTTCGCCTTGCCGCCGCGCGCCTTTTGCGGCTTGCGCTCGGGCACGCCCTCGACATGCGCCAGCGCCTCGGCCTGACGCACGTTGAGGCCCTCCTCGACGATGCGTTTGGCAGCCGCCGTCGGATCAGGCACGCCGATCAGCGCCCGCGCATGGCCGGCCGACAACTGGCCCAGCGCGATATAGGCCTGCACCTCGGCCGGCAGTTTGGTCAGCCGCATCATGTTGGCGACGTGGCTGCGGCTCTTGCCGACGATCTTGGCAATGTCTTCCTGGCTGCGTTTGAACTCATTGGCCAGCGCGTGATAGCCCTGCGCCTCTTCCATCGCGTTGAGATCTTCGCGCTGCACGTTCTCGATGATCGCGATCTCGAGCGCGTCGGAATCGCTGACGTCGACCGGAACGATCGGCACCTCGTGCAGGCCGGCGATCTGCGACGCGCGCCAGCGGCGCTCGCCGGCAATGATCTCATAGCGGTCCTGCACGCCCTTGACCGGTCGCACCACGATCGGCTGGATCACGCCGTGCTGCTTGATCGAATTCGGCGAGTTCGCCGAGTTCGGCATCGGCGAATTCGCGGCGCGGATTGCGCGGATTGGGTTTGAGGAATTCGATCGGCACCTTGCGTTGCGCGCGCGGCCGGTCCAGATGCGCGGCCTCGCCGCCGACATCTCCGATCAGACTTGCAAGACCGCGGCCCAGTCGCGAACGCGCTTCGTCGGCCATCGCCAGCTCCCTTGGATTCAACTTACGCGCTCCTGTTACACTTCAGCCTGGAACTCCCACCGCTGTCATTCCGGAGCGCCCGCGAAATCGGGCGAACCCGGAATCTCCAGGTAAGAGTCCGAGACGGACTGGTTTCACCATCTCGGGATTCCGGATCAATCCGTCGCAGCGGATGGTCCGGAATGATAGAAAGACTAATGCGCGCGAAGCTCGCGCTCGCGCTGGATCACTTCCGTCGCAAGCTTGAGATAGGCGTCGCTGCCGACGCATTTGAGATCATAGACCAGCACCGGCTTGCCATAGGACGGCGCCTCGGAGATGCGGACGTTGCGCGGGATCATGGTGTTGTAAACCTTGCTCCCCATGAACTGCCTGACGTCGGCGACAACCTGGTTCGACAAATTGTTGCGCGAGTCGAACATGGTCAGCACGATGCCGTGGATCGACAGATTGGGATTGAGCGTGGTGCGTACCTGCTCCACCGTCTGCAACAACTGCGACAGGCCCTCCAGCGCAAAGAACTCGCATTGCAGCGGCACCAGAATCGCATCGGACGCCGCCATCGCGTTGACGGTGAGAAGATTGAGCGACGGCGGGCAGTCGATCAGGACATAGGTGTAATCGGTATCCTGCGCGGCGTTGGTGTTCAGCGCCGCGATGGCATCGCGCAGCCGAAACGCACGATCGCGCGTCGACCCCAGTTCGAGCTCGAGGCCGGACAGATCCATCGTCGAGGCGGCAATATGCAGCCGCGGCACCGCCGTCGGCACGACCGCGTCGCGCAAAGGCGCCTCGCCGATCAGCACGTCGTAGGTCGAACAGTTGCGGCTGCGACGGTCGATCCCGAGCCCGGTCGAGGCATTGCCCTGCGGGTCGAGATCGACGATCAGCACGCGTTCGCCGATCGCCGCCAGCGCCGTCCCCAAATTGATGGCGGTGGTGGTCTTGCCGACACCGCCCTTTTGGTTGGCCAGCGCCAGGATCCGCGGGTGACCCGCCGGGTGTGGGGCCTTATCCTCTTGATATATATGATCAATTACGGTCATGCGCGGATGCCCTGGTCTGGTGCGGACGGGTTGCGCCGTTCGATGCGATCGAGCTCGACGATCCAGCCCTGTCCACCGGTGCGGCTGGAGTGCAGATGCGGTTTAATATTCCAATATTTAGTGGCCTCGGTCAATTCAGCCTCTACATCTTGGCCTTTGAGAAACAGCGCTTTCGCACCCTTTTTCACCAGCGGCTCCGCGAAGCCGATAAGCTGGTGTAGCGGAGCCACCGCGCGCGCGGTGACGCAATCGACGCGACCTGTGATTCTATCCACACTATCCCCGATATCAGCCAAGTGAATGACGCCGGGCGACTGGGTAACGCGCAGCGCCTCGCGCAGGAACGCCGCCTTCTTGGCGTTGCGCTCGATCAAGTGGACCATGGCGCCGGGGGTTTCCGCCAGCGCACAGGCCAGCACCACACCAGGAAACCCGCCGCCGCTGCCGAAATCGACCCATGTTCGGGCGGACGGAGCAATGGTCAGGAGTTGCAGCGAATCCGCGATATGGCGGGTCCAGAGATTCGGCAAGGTCGAGGGCGCAACGAGGTTGGTCTTGGCCTGCCACGCCTTGAGCAGATCGACGTAGCGATCGAGTCTGGCCTCTGTTTCACGTGAAACGGGCGTCAACGCCAACGCCGCAGTTTTGTCGGAAGTAAACGTCGATGCTTTGACCATTTGCTCACATACCGGCCGCGCTGAAGCTGTCATTGCGAGCGCAGCGAAGCAATCCGAATCTGGAGCCCGGCGGCGGTGGATGGCTTTGGCGCAGGGTCTCCTCGCTATGGACCAGTGTGTTTCACGTGAAACGTTTTAGGCGGAAGCCAAAGAGGTCTTCCGTCGCGCTTCCCGCCGCAGATAGGCTGCCAGAATCCCCAGCGCGGCCGGCGTCAACCCGTCGAGCCGGCCCGCCTGCCCCACCGTGCGCGGCTGCGCCGCCTCAAGCTTCGTGCGGGCCTCGTTGGAAAGGCCTGGGACGGCGCGATAGTCGATGCCGCTCAGGATCAGGCCCTCATCGCGGCGGAAGGCGTCGACATCGGCGGTCTGACGCTTGAGATAGACGTCGTATTTGGCGTCGATCTCGAGATGGAGCGCAATCGCTGGGTCAATGGCCGACAGTTCCGGCCAAATGCTGCGGATCTCTGCCCAGCCGATCTCCGGATAGGCCAAGAGCTCGAAGGCCGAGCGGCGCTGGCCGTCCTTGTTGAGCGCCAGGCCATGCCTTGCAGCTTCGTTCGGCGTCAGGGACAGCGATTTTGTCTGGATTTTCGCGGCATTCAGGGCGGCCATCTTGGCGCCGTGACGCAGCGAACGCGCACTCCCGACACAACCCAAGGCAATGCCTTGGTCGGTCAGGCGCTGATCGGCATTATCCGCACGCAGGGTCAGGCGGTACTCCGCCCGGGAGGTGAACATCCGGTACGGCTCGGTGATACCGCGGGTGACGAGGTCATCGATCATGACGCCGAGATAACCGTCGGCGCGGTCGAACACGATCGGTTCGGAGCCACCGGCCGCCAGGGCTGCGTTTAGCCCGGCCACCAGCCCTTGGGCGGCGGCTTCTTCATAGCCCGTTGTGCCATTGATCTGACCGGCCAAGAACAGCCCCGGCAGCCGCTTGGCTTGCAGGCTGGAATCGAGTTCACGCGGGTCGACATGGTCGTATTCGATGGCATAGCCCGGGCGGACCATGCGCACGCGCTCCAGCCCGGGAATCGAAGCGAGGATCGCCAGCTGCACTTCTTCCGGCAGCGAGGTGGAGATGCCGTTGGGGTAGACCGTGCTGTCGTCGAGGCCTTCCGGCTCCAGGAATATCTGATGTCCGTCGCGGTCGCCGAAACGAACGATCTTGTCTTCGATCGAGGGGCAATAGCGCGGCCCGCTGCTCTTGATCTGCCCGGAATACATTGGTGATCGATGCACATTGGCCCGGATCACCTCATGGGTCGCCGGTGTCGTCCGGGTGATGCCGCACTGGATCTGCGGCGTCGTGATGCGGTCGGTCATCACCGAAAACGGCTCCGGCGGATCGTCGCCCGGTTGCATTTCGACGGCCGACCAGTCGATGGTGGTGCCATCGAGCCGCGGCGGGGTTCCGGTCTTAAGCCGCCCGAGCGTAAAGCCAATGCGCTCAAACGATGCCGACAGTCCCATCGCCGGCGCCTCGCCGACCCGCCCGGCCGGCCAGTTCCGCTCGCCAAGATGGATTAGCCCGCGCAGGAAAGTGCCGGTGGTGATGACGACAGCCCCGGCGGATAGCTCGCGGCCGCCGGCCAGGCGAATACCGGTGATGCGGCCGTTACCGACGATCAACTCGTCGGCCTCGCCTTCGAGCACAATGAGATTGGCCGTCTCGCTGATCGCAGCCTGCATGGCCGCGGCGTAGAGCTTGCGATCCGCCTGGGCGCGCGGGCCCCGCACCGCGGGACCCTTGCGCCGATTGAGCATGCGAAATTGGATGCCCGCGGCGTCGGCGACCCGGCCCATCAGACCGTCGAGCGCGTCAACTTCCCGGACCAGGTGACCCTTACCGAGGCCTCCGATCGCAGGATTGCAGGACATGGCGCCGATGGTCGCGAAGCGATGGGTCAGTAGCGCCGTCCTGGCGCCCATCCGGGCGGCGGCACTGGCGGCCTCGCAGCCAGCGTGACCTCCTCCGACGACGATGACGTCGAATGAATCTGGCGATGATGGTTGGCGGGCGATCATACTGCGCCTTCTATAGCGCAGCGGCTCAACCCGGAAGTGGTAAGTTGGCCGGCAAGAGCATGTTTCACGTGAAACGAGCGCGACTGCGGGTTGAACCGGTTTGTTTCACGTGAAACAAGCCAATGAAGGAATGAATCAAGTAATGAATTAAAAACTACTACTTACCTACACAAAACTCTCTGAAAATCACGTCGAGCACATCCTCGACATCGACCCGGCCCAGCAGTCGCCCCAGGGAATGCGCGGCAGCCCGCAGCTCTTCCGCCGCCAACTCCTCGCCACCCCCCATCACCGAGATGCTGCGCCCCAACGAATATACGGTCTCCTGCAGCAATTGCCTCTGCCGCTCCCGCCCAATCAGGCCGTCCTCCCCCGAACCGAAATAATCCCGCGCAAAATCCACCAGCGCTGCGACCAATTCCGGGACTCCGTCACCCCGATCCGCGGAAATCTCGAACCCGGCCCCGGCCCCGTTTCCGCGCAAGGCCCCGGCAGGCCGCACCGTTAACCCCACCCCCGACATCGAGATCGATTTTGTTACGCACCACCCACACCGGCGCTTCCCCCGCACGCGCGCTCTCCCGATGCTCGGCATCGATCATCCACAGCACGAGGTCGGCCTCCGCCGCGCGCCTTCGCGCACGCCGGACACCTTCCTGCTCGACCGGATCCGCCGTTTCGCGAATCCCGGCGGTGTCGATCACCGTCACCGGATAACCGTCAAGATCGAGTTGAACTTCGATCACGTCCCGCGTCGTGCCCGCATGTGGCGACACAATCGCTACCTCGCGCCGCGCCAGCTGATTGATCAAGGTCGATTTCCCGACATTCGGCGGACCGGAGATCGCGACCACCAGGCCCTCCCGCAGGCGCTCACTTCGTCCCTGCGCCGCAAGCACTTCCTCAATCTCATCGCGCAACGATCTGATCCGGGCCAAAGCCGGTGCGATCAGTTCCGCAGGGATGTCGCCTTCGTCGGAGAAATCGATTCCGGCTTCAATCAGCGCCGAGGCCTCGATGATCCGCGACCGCCAGTCCTGCGCCCGCTCGCCGAGCAGCCCCTTTAGCTGACGCAGCGCCTGACGGCGTTGCCGGTCCGTATCGGCATGAATCAGATCGTCCAACGCTTCGGCTTCGGTGAGGTCCAGCTTGCCGTTCTCGAATCCCCGGCGGGTAAACTCGCCCGGCTCGGCGGCCCTGACATTTTCAAAGCCCGATAACGCCGCGATCAACGCTGCCAGCACCGCGCGTCCGCCGTGGACATGAAATTCCGCGACATCCTCTCCGGTCGCGCTCGCCGGTCCGGGAAACCACAGCACCACCGCATCGTCGATCGGCTCTCGACCGGGATCACGCAACAGCACCCGCGACGCCAACCGCGGTTCCGGCACCTTACCGGCAAGCGAGGCGAGCGCCGCCCTGGCCTGCGGTCCCGAAACCCGGACAATGGCGATTGCGCTCGGCGGTCGGCCCGATGACAGCGCGAAGATGGTCTGTTCCCGCGGATGCATCGCCTATTTGTGCCGGAGCCATTGAAAACGCAACGTAATTTCTGGTTGCCCGCTGCCCGGCCTAACGGGGCGTGGCTGCGAGACGGCTCAACCGGTGCCGCAGCGTCTCCCGCGCCAAATTTGCTGCAGGAACCAGCCGGTTTGACCGCGGCATCCAGCGGGACTGAAAAAATTAAACTGAACGCTATCTCAATTACTTACGAGGGAGCGGGCAAAAAGGGACGGCTCCGATCAGGTTGCAGAAAACTTGCAGCAAAGCCCCGTTGAAATTCCCTGGCGCAAAAGCAAAAGGGCGCCCCGGTGAATCCCGGGACGCCCCAAATTCGAGACCGGCGAACCGGCTCAGGTATTCATTGATTCGAAAAACTCCGCGTTGTTCTTGGTGTTGCGCAGCTTGTCGAGCAGGAAGTCGATCGCGTCCATCGTTCCCATCGGATTGAGGATCCGGCGCAGCACGTACATCTTCTTGAGCAGCTGCGGATCGGTGATCAATTCCTCCTTGCGGGTGCCGGAGCGGGAAATGTCGATCGCGGGGAAGGTGCGCTTGTCCGAAACCTTGCGGTCAAGAATCAATTCGGAATTGCCGGTGCCTTTGAATTCTTCGAAAATCACTTCGTCCATGCGGCTGCCGGTGTCGACCAGTGCGGTGGCGATGATCGTGAGCGATCCGCCTTCTTCGATGTTGCGCGCGGCGCCGAAAAATCGCTTCGGCCGCTGCAACGCATTGGCATCGACGCCGCCAGTCAGCACCTTGCCGGACGACGGCACCACGGTGTTGTAGGCGCGTCCGAGCCGCGTGATCGAGTCCAGCAGGATCACCACGTCGCGGCCGTGCTCGACCAGCCGCTTGGCCTTCTCGATCACCATTTCCGCGACCTGGACGTGACGCACCGCGGGTTCGTCGAAGGTCGATGAAACGACTTCGCCTTTTACCGAACGCTGCATGTCCGTGACTTCCTCGGGCCGCTCATCGATCAGCAGCACGATCAGATAGCATTCGGGATGATTGGCCGTGATCGAATGCGCAATGTTCTGCATCAGCACAGTCTTGCCGGTGCGCGGAGGCGCCACGATCAACGCGCGTTGGCCCTTGCCGATCGGAGCCACGATGTCGATAACCCTTGCGGAAAGGTCCTTTCTGGTGGGGTCTTCGAGTTCGAGGCGGAAGCGCTGGTCCGGAAACAGCGGCGTCAGATTGTCAAAATTGACCTTGTGCTTGGATTTTTCCGGGTCTTCAAAATTCAGCGTGTTGACCTTCAACAGCGCAAAATAGCGCTCGCCCTCTTTCGGGCTGCGAATATGGCCTTCGATGGTGTCACCGGTGCGAAGTCCGAAGCGGCGGATCTGCGAGGGCGAAACGTAGATGTCGTCCGGCCCCGGCAGATAATTGGCGTCCGGCGAGCGCAAGAAACCAAAACCGTCAGAGAGCACCTCGACGACGCCTTCACCGATGATGTCGGTTTCCTGGATCGCAAGTTGCTTGAGAATAGCGAACATCAGCTCCTGCTTGCGCATCGTGCTGGCGTTTTCGACCCCTTTCTCTTCCGCGAACGAGACGAGCTCGGCCGGGGTTTGAGCCTTGAGGTCTTGAAGTTTCATTTCCCGCATTGGGATGGTCCTGTGGAGTAGCTAGGGAAGGGGGTGCAAGGTGGCTTTTTAGAAAATGCGGACGCGAGGTTCAGGAAGGTCCGCAGGTCTGAGCGAGGAAAGCGCCGGAGAGGCTTCAAACCTGATGCGGCGGCCGGTTCAACGAGGAAACCGGAACACGACCACATCCGCCTGCGTAGGGTGGGATGACCACAATATAGAAAATCAGCCGGCGCTCCGCAAGGTGGCGAAAAGCAGGCCGCCGATCTTCATCCACTTCAAAATGGCTTAACCACCACCAGGATCACGATCCCGATCATCAAGATCGTTGGTACCTCATTGATAATACGATAGAATTTATGGCTACGTAGGTTGCGGTCGGCGGCGAAATCCTTAACGCAGCGGGAAAAAAAGCCGTGGACCCCGGACAACACCAGCACCAGAAAAAGCTTCCCGTGCAACCAGCCCGCCGAAAACCAATGGCCGGCCCAAGCGAGATAAAGTCCCGCCAGCCAGGTGACGATCATGGCCGGATTGATGATCGCTTTCAGCAACCGCCGTTCCATCACCTTGAACGTCTCGGACTGCTTCGATCCTGCTTCCGCCTCGCAATGATAGACAAAAAGCCGCGGCAGATAGAGCATCCCGGCCATCCACGCGATGACCGCAATCACATGCAGCGCCTTGATCCACTCGTACATCGTGCCCCATTCACCCGCGCATGCGCGAATTTACTCTTCCAACAACCCGTAACCATTCAGTCGTTCTCGACCTTCCCGAGAAGCTCTGTCTTGCACCTCACCGAGACATATCCGCAAGCCGTACTTTTCTAAAACAATAATCTTAGAATCTTAGGTTTGAGTCTAAGTAGCGGTGGATTGGGCCCACGCAAGATTGTCCCGCCAATGCCAAAGCTTGTTCACATCCATCAACAATTTTCATGGTGAATTTGGAAATCCCGATAACACTATCTGCTTCAAGCGGTTGCGTGGCGAAATCATCAGCTTATGAAGAGACAAATCCACAAAATCTCACTATCGTCGCCACCGCGACGTGGACTTATCCCTATGACGAGGCCTGTGAAGAAAAAATCGGGTTATCCCTGATCTGACGACACGCCTCCGATTCTCTCAGGTAAGGTCCACAGCGATCCACAGGATACACAGGGGTCCTTGTGCCCACGACCGGCAATTATTTCCATCTGCATCTGGTCTCCGATTCGACCGGAGAGACCTTGATCACCGTGGCGCGTGCGGTGGCTGCGCAATACGCCAACGTCACGGCGGTCGAACATGTCTATCCATTGGTGCGCAGCCAGAAGCAGCTCGACCGGGTGCTGAGTGAAATCGAGGAAGCGCCGGGCATCGTGCTCTTCACCCTCCTGGAGAAGGATCTCGTTGGCCGGCTGGAAGCCAAGTGCCAGGAAATCAATATACCGAGCCTCTCGATCATCGGCCCGGTCATGCAATTGTTCCAGGCCTATCTCGGCGCGCCCACGACGGGACGGGTCGGTGCCCAGCACACGCTGAACGCGGAATACTTCAAGCGGATCGATGCGCTGAATTATTCGATGATGCACGACGACGGCCAGCACGTCGAAGGACTGGAGGAGGCCGACGTGATTCTGGTGGGCGTCTCCCGCACGTCGAAAACGCCGACCTCGATCTATTTGGCGAACCGGGGCATCCGCACCGCCAATGTTCCGCTGGTGCCGGGCATCCCGATCCCGCATCAGTTGGAAACACTGAAGAAGCCGCTGGTGGTCAGTCTGCACGCGACGCCGGAGCGCCTGATCCAGGTCCGGCAGAACCGGCTGTTGAGCATGGGTGATCGCGACAACGACACCTATATCGATCGGCAGGCCGTCGCGGACGAAGTCGCATTCGCGCGGCGACTAAGCGCCAAATTCAACTGGGCGCAACTCGATGTCACGCGTCGATCGATCGAGGAAACGGCGGCCGCCATTTTGAAACTGTTTACCGACAGGCAACGGCAACGGCTTGCGGAATGACGTTGTGGCGCGGAAAGACTCCGTTGGTACTTGCCTCGCAAAGCCGCGCGCGGCAAACATTGCTGGCCAATGCCGGCATCGACTTCGAAGCCGTCCCGGCTGAAATTGACGAGCGGGCCATTCAGCAGGCATCCGGACTCTCGGCGCCAGGCGACGTTGCAGCCCGTCTTGCCGGCGAGAAATCGCTTTTCGTATCAGCGCGGCGGCCGGGTCGATACGTCGTCGGCGCGGACCAGACATTGGCGCTGGGGATGCAGCTTTTCAGCAAACCGGCCAGCCGGGCGCAGGCCGTCGAACAATTGCATGCGCTCGCAGGCCGCCGTCATGAACTGCACTCCGCGGTTGCGGTGGCGCGCGACGGCAGGATATTGTTCGAACACGTCGCGATGGCGCGGATGACGATGCGACGGCTGGGTGAGAGCGAAATCGAGGCCTATCTGGATGAAGCGGGTGCCGCGATCACTTCCAGCGTCGGCGCCTACCAGCTTGAGGGGCTTGGTGTGCATTTGTTCGAGCGCATTGAGGGCGATCATTTCACCATCCTTGGCCTGCCGCTGTTGCCGTTGCTCGCGTTTCTCCGCAGCGAGGCGCTGCTTGGCCTCTGAAGGCGAAGCCCGGCAGAGGCCGCGACCGGCGCTATCTTGATGACAATTCTTGATTGGTAATTCCTGGATGGATAGTAATTCTTGGGCTGACCGGTTCGATCGGAATGGGAAAATCGACCACCGCGAAGCTGTTCGCGGAAGCCGGCGTCCCGGTTTACGACGCCGATGCGGCCGTCCACATGCTGTATGAAGGCGAGGCCGCGCCTGCCATCGAAGCGGCGTTCCCGGGCACGACCGTCGATGGCAAGGTCGACCGCAACAGGCTTTCGGCGCGCGTGGTGCAGCGATCCGGCCGCCATGCGACGGCTAGAGGAAATCGTCCATCCGATGCTGGGCGCCTCCCGTCAAAAATTCCTGGCAGATGCCGAGCGATCCGGCGCGCGCGTTGCGGTGGTCGATGTGCCGCTGCTGTTCGAGACCGGCGGCGAGAAGCGGGTCGATGCTGTGGTCGTGGTCACGACCACAGCGGAAATCCAGCGCCAGCGGATTCTTTCACGTCCCAACATGACCGACGAGAAGCTCGACGCCATCCTGGCGCGGCAAATGCCCGATGCTGAAAAGCGCAGGCGCGCGAATTTCGTGGTGGATACTTCGCATGGCCTCGACCCCGTGCGTGCGCGAATCCGGGACATTCTGGACGAGGCTGTTAAGATGCCGCGGCGACGATCCTGATTCGTCACCTTCGTCTTTCCCGGCGGCTTGTTCATGCGCGAAATTATTCTCGACACCGAAACCACCGGCCTCGACCCGCTGCGCGGCGACCGGCTGGTCGAGATCGGCTGTGTCGAGATCTTGAACCGCATGCCGACCGGACAGACCTTTCACCGGCATCTCAATCCCGAGCGCGACATGCCGGCCGAAGCCTTCGCCGTGCACGGCCTTTCCGGGGAGTTTCTCGCCGACAAGCCGCTATTTGCCGAAGTGGTCGAGGAGTTCCTGGAGTTTATCGGCGATGCGCCGCTGGTGATTCACAACGCCTCGTTCGATATCGGCTTCATCAACGCGGAACTCGACCGGATCAAGCGGCCGGCGATTTCGCGCGAACGGCTGGTCGACACGTTGCTGCTGGCGCGACGCAAGCATCCAGGCGTGTCGAATCGTCTTGATGATCTGTGTTCGCGCTATGCGATCGACAATTCCCGCCGCACCAAGCATGGCGCATTGCTCGACGCCGAACTTCTCGCCGAGGTCTATATCGATCTGATCGGAGCCCGGCAGTCGCAATTGGTTCTTGCCGCGGAATCCCGGGATACGCAGGCGGGCGGACCTGGCGAAATGCCGCGCCGGCAACGTGCGGCGCCTCTCGCGCCCCGGGTGACCGAGGCCGATCGCGCCGCGCATCGGGACTTTGTCGTCACGCTGGGCGACAGGCCGATCTGGAATGATTTCCTGGGTGCTTAGCCTTTGCGCTTAGCTCGGTTTGCCCTGGGTTGCCGCCGCTTCCGCGGCCTGCCGTTCCAGATTCTGGCGATACAGACCGACAAAATCGACCGGATCCAGCATCAGCGGGGGAAACCCGCCGTCGCGCACCGAGGTTGCGATAATTTCGCGCGCGAACGGGAACAATAGCCGCGGGCATTCGATCATGATCAAGGGATGCAGATTTTCCTTGGGCACGTTGACGATCCGGAATACGCCGGCATAGGCGAGATCGAAGCTGAACATCAGCTTGCCGGCGTTTTCCGCCTTGCCTTCGACCGAAAGTGTCACCTCGAACTCATTTTCAGCGATGTTGTTGGCGCTGACGTTGATCTGGATATTGATCGCGGGCTGCTGCGGTTGCGGGGCCAGCGAGGCCGGTGCGTTCGGGTTTTCGAATGAAAGGTCCTTGGTGTACTGCGCCAGCACGTTCAACTGGGGAGGAGGGGCCGCCTCGGGGGGCGAGCCATTGCCGTTGGTCATGGGAGTCTCTCCTGGAACGTTCTTGGCGAGCGGGGGACAGGTTTTCGTCCGAATTCGCGCGTGAGGTACGAAAATGCCGTGTCGGGGCGAGTGGCTATCATAGCCTCGCCTCATTCCACAAGGACGACAATCGCGGGTGGGCCGCCAAGGCGCGGCCCGCCCGATGGCCAGGCCGCGGTGGCGTCGGACAATTCAGGCCGGCTGGATCCGGACATCCATCCTAAATTGTTGAATATGCGCGATTTCCGGCCATTATCGGGGTTTCCCCCCACGGCCAAAACGCGCTACAATTGAGACTGTGGCAAACGGGTAAGCGCATGCGTGGCCTATTTCCATCGGCATGGCTTTTCATGTCGGGACGCGCCATTGGCCAAGCCAGGTTTCGTGCCTACATGCTGCAGACCCATCCATGATGTAATCTCTGCCGTCCCCGGAGGGGCAGCGCTCTACCGCCGGACCCCTCGCCCGCGTGAGAACCAGAAAGCGAATGCGACGTGGATATTTACACCATCATCTTCCTGGCGCTGGCCGTCTTCATCTTCCTGCGCTTGCGTAACGTCCTCGGTCAGCGCACCGGGAACGAGCGGCCGCCCTATGATCGCGCCGCGCGCAATGTGGTGCAGGGGGCGCAGGACAGCAACGTTGTTCCGATACCGGGTGCGGTGATCGACCAGGCGCCGCTGGCGCCGACCGCCGACGTGGCGCCACCGACCGATCGCTGGAAAGGCCTGGCCGAGCCGGGCACCCCGCTTGCCCAGGGTCTTGACGCGATTGCGGCACAAGACTCCGCGTTTGATCCGCGCCATTTCCTCAGCGGCGCGCGCAGTGCCTATGAAATGATCGTGCTGGCGTTCGCCAATGGCGATCGCCGCGCATTGAAGGATCTCCTGTCGTCCGATGTCTATGACAGCTTCGAGGCCGCGATCAAGGAACGCGAGAAGCAGGAGCAAAAGACCGAGACCCGCTTTGTGTCGATCGACAAGGCGGAAATTGTCGGCGCGGAAGCCCGCGACCGCTCCACGCAGCTCACTGTTCGTTTTGTGTCGCAGATGGTCTCGGTTACCCGCGACAAGGCGGGTGCCATCGTCGACGGCAATCCGGACAAGGTCACCGATATCACCGATGTCTGGACATTCGCCCGCGACACGACATCACGCGATCCGAACTGGAAGCTGGTTGGCACCGGAAGCGCTCACTAGCTCGCGGCGACGGGCCGCCGCGCTTTGTGTGATTGCTATCGCATTGATGCTGGCGCCGCTTGCGGCGATGGCTGCGCGCAAGGCGCACACGCCTTCTGTCCTGCGAAGCGCGCGTTCGCACCTTCCAACCGTCCGTCCCATCCCCTACCCGCGACTGGAATGGCCGCTCGAGATCAGTGGCAGCCAGTATGCGCCGTTGGCCTGGAGCGATATCGCCGGCTGGAACGCGGATGATCATCTGCTGGCGTACAAGGCCTTTCGCGCGAGCTGCACGTCGATTGCAGTGCAACGAAACCCTCCCGCTGACCCGAAGGCGCTCGGCACTTCGCTGCGCGAGCCCTGCCGCGCCGCCAAAGCTCTCGACATTAGCGATGGTGCCAAGGCACGGGCGTTTTTCGAGGCGCATTTTCTGCCTCTGCAAATCTCGCGGCTCGGCGAGGATGCCGGCTTCGTCACCGGCTACTACGAACCGATTATCGAGGGCTCCCGGTCCCAGACCGATGTCTACAACATACCGGTCTATCGCCGTCCGTCGAATTTGTTCGTCCGTGGCTTCAGGCAGGACGCGCCCAGTCTGCCGAACAAGGGACAGGTGTTTCGCAAGATCGGCCGCCGCAAGCTCGTGCCCTATTACGATCGGGCAGAGATCGAGGATGGCGCAATTGCCGGCCGGGGCCTCGAAATCTGCTGGCTCAAGAGCCAGACCGACCTGCTGTTCACGCAAATCCAGGGCTCGGCGCGGGTCCGGCTCGAGGATGGTTCGACCGTCCGCATCAATTACGATGCATATAATGGTTATCCCTATACAGCGGTCGGACGCATCCTGATTGATCGCGGCATCATTCCGAAAGAGCAGATGTCGATGCAGAAGATAAGGGAATGGATGGATCAGAACCCGGATGGCGCCAAGGAGTTGCGCCGGCAGAACCGCTCCTATGTGTTCTTTCGCGAGGTAAACCTTTCCGACAAGGATGAGGCGGTGGGGGCGGAGGGCGTGCCGCTGACACCGGGCCGGTCGATTGCGGTCGACAAGTCGCTGCACGTCTACGGCACGCCGTTCTTCATCGAAGGCGAGTTGCCGATCGAATCGGAGCAGTCGAAGACCCCGTTCCGCCGGCTGATGGTGGCGCAGGACACGGGATCGGCGATCACGGGACCGGCGCGCGCCGACATCTATTACGGCGCGGGCGCTGACGCCGGCCGGGTTTCCGGCCGCTTCCGGCACAGCATGCGCTTCGTCATGCTGGTGCCGAAAAGCCTCGATCCGGTCGACCGCGGCCGCAAGATGCCGCTGCCGGACCCGCGTCCCTCGGCGAAAATCGCCAAACTGTTTCCGCAAGTCGCCGCTTTGAAGGATCAGCAAATAGGCACGAAGAATGGCGTCAAGCCGCCGAACGCTTCGGCGGTTCCGAGCCCCAAAAACGCGGCCAGCGCCGCCGAGCCCGCAAAGACTGCCACGCCGCCCCAACCGCCACAGGCTGTGGCCGGCAAGGTGCCGCTTCCGGAAGCCCGCCCCAACATCGGACCAAGCCGCGGGGGGCGTCACCGCCGTCGCGTCCACTATTATCGCCGTTACCAATGAAACGTCCCCCTTCAATCCCGGAATTGTCGGCGCCGCCGCGCCGCAAGCGCGACCTCAGCGAAGAAGAGCGCATGCTGTGGGACAGCGTCGTCAGGCTGACAAAGCCGCTGCGCAAGAAGCCCCGTGCCGCCAAGCCCGAAGCCGCTTCGCCTGAGAAAGAGGCGCGGGTTGCCGCGAAGCCAGTGGCTTTGCCAAAATCAGTTCCCCCTGTCAGCATTCCCGGAACGCAAAAGCCGGCGGTACCGCCGCTGGCGCCACTCGGGCGGCGCGAGCGCTCGCAATTGTCGCGCGGCCGGAAGGAGATCGAAGCCCGGCTCGACCTGCATGGCATGACGCAGACGCGCGCGCACCGCGCGCTGTCAGGCTTTTTGCAACGGGCTCACCTCGACGGCCTGACTTTCGTGCTCGTCATTACCGGCAAAGGGAAAATGGGCATCGATTCCGAGCGCGGCGTGCTGCGCCGGCAGGTGCCGCAATGGCTCGGCCAGCCGGAATTCCGCGCGCTGGTGGTCGGCTTTGAGGAAGCGCATATCGGCCATGGCGGCGAGGGTGCGCTTTATGTGCGCATCCGGCGATCGAAGATCTAAATCCCTCAGAACGGCCGCACGATGCCGACGCGCGGGATCAGCGTCACGATCCAGCCGAGGATGGTGGTCTTTCGATCGTCCCCCGAGACCGGCGGCGCCGTTTGCGAGGCGGGCAGCGCCTTGACCGCATGCAGGATCAGGAACAGGCAGACGACCCAGTTCGAGACCCAGCGCGAATAATCGAACACGATCGCAAACATGATGAGGTAGGCCGCGCTCACCGCCGCGACGGCGGCGATGACGATGCGCCGGTGTAAATCCTCGGCCAGCGATCGGATCAGGCCGGCAAAATATCGCCAGAGCGGGGCATGCAGCCAGATCAGCAGCGCGAATACGGGCACGCCCAGAAGATTGGCGGGCATGCGTCCCCAGGTATCGGAGATCTCCTTGGAAAGCGGCTGATACCAGATGTAACTGAAACCCAGCAGATTGGCCCGGCTGGGGTCGGCCATGCGGCCGGCCAGATGGCTTGCAAATTCCGACTCGGGCACCGCCATCGTTCCCAGGAATTGCGCGGCGAAAAACAGAAGCCCGACGCCAGAGAGTGCGGCGACGCCGATCGCACAATTTCGCCGGTCGAAGCCCTGCACCAGGTAATAACGCAGCACCACGATGACCGCGATGGTCGGCACATACATCAGGAGATGGATGTGATGGATCAGGATCAGGATCATCGACGCCAGCGCCGCCAGCAGCACGAAGGCGACCGAGCGCGCCGGCACCAGCAGCAGGCCCATCGCGAACGCGCAGCCGTAGATATCGAAATGGCCGAGCGTATACATGAAGTTCTTCAAAAAGAACGGCGAGCCCGCCATGAACACGAATAGCGGCAGTTGTTTTTCGTCGAAACCGAAGGTGCGCCGGAACAGGCCGATGAAAAGACCAGCCGTGACCAGCCAGACGGCGCCGCCGAGGGCGAACACCAGCCACACCGGCACGGCGTTCGAAAACAGCGATACCATCGCGCCGATCAGCGCGCGCTTGGTGAAGCCGAAATGATAATCGACCAGCAGGTGGATGTAGGGGACGTAGGGCGGCAGCGTGATCTTGTAGAGAAACACCCCGATCAAGACGGCGACATTGACGGCAAGCATCAGGCGCCGGGGGCTTTGCCGCATACGCAAATTGAAATTCATCGTCGTCCCGGCCAAGCCAACAGGTCGCGCGAATGCGCGCCCGATGATAAACTCCGCGCGAGCCGGGACCCATAACCACCGGTTTGCGCAGTTGCAAAATCCGGGACCGCGTTCTGATCCAACAGCGGACATCGGTAGTTATGGGTCCCTGCCTTCGCAGGGACGGCGATCTTAAGCCGTAAAACCTACAAAATGAACCGGCTCAAATCCGCGTTCTTGGCGAGATCGCCGACGTGCTTCTGCACATACTCGGCATCGATCTGGATCGTCTCGCCGTTGCGGTCGGGAGCGGCGAAGGAGATCTCGTCGAGCACGCGCTCCATCACGGTCTGCAGTCGCCGGGCGCCGATATTTTCCACCGTCGAATTGACGGCGACCGCGACGTCGGCAAGCGCATCGATCGCGCCGTCGGTGAACTCCAACGTCAGGCCTTCGGTCCGCATCAGCGCGACATATTGCTTGATCAGGGAAGCCTCGGGCTCGGTCAGGATGCGGCGCATGTCGTCGCGCGTCAGCGCTTCCAGCTCGACGCGGATCGGCAACCGGCCCTGCAATTCCGGCAACAGGTCGGAGGGCTTGGCGATGTGAAACGCGCCCGATGCGATGAACAGGATGTGGTCGGTTTTGACCGCGCCGTGCTTGGTCGATACGGTCGTGCCCTCGATCAACGGCAAAAGATCGCGCTGCACGCCCTCGCGCGACACGTCGCCGCCGCTGCGGCCGTCGCGCACGCAGATCTTGTCGATCTCGTCGAGAAACACGATGCCGTTGTTCTCCACCGCGTTGATCGATTCCTGCACCAGCTGGTCGCTATCCAGCAGTTTGTCGGATTCCTCGTTGACCAGCAGTTCGTGCGAATCGGCAACCGTCAGGCGGCGGGTCTTGGAACGGCCGCCCATCTTGCCGAAGATGTCGCCGATCGAGATCGCGCCGAGCTGCGCGCCGGGCATCCCCGGGATCTCAAACATCGGCATTCCGCCGGAGGATTGCGTCTCGATCTCGATTTCCTTGTCGTTGAGTTCGCCGGCCCGCAGCTTCTTGCGGAATGAATCGCGCGTGGTGGCGCTGGAGCTGGGACCAACGAGGGCATCCAGCACGCGATCCTCGGCGGCGAGCTGTGCGCGGGCCTGCACGTCCCTGCGCTTTCGCTCGCGGGTCTGCGCGATCGCCACTTCGACGAGGTCGCGGATGATCTGCTCGACGTCGCGGCCAACATAGCCGACCTCGGTGAATTTCGTGGCTTCGACCTTGATGAAGGGCGCGGCGGCGAGTTTCGCAAGCCGTCGCGCGATTTCGGTCTTGCCGACCCCGGTCGGCCCGATCATCAGGATGTTTTTCGGCAGCACTTCCTCGCGCAACGAGCCGGTGAGCTGCAGCCGCCGCCAGCGGTTTCGCAGGGCAATGGAGACCGCGCGCTTGGCGTCGGTCTGGCCGACGATAAAGCGGTCGAGTTCGGATACGATTTCACGGGGGGAGAAGTCGGTCATGCGCTCTAGGTAGGTTCAAAATGTCGCGGACACAAGCGGCGATCAGATGATGGGTGGGCCCGCCTGCCACTGCCGGATCGCCTCAAAGGGATGAACCAGCATGATGATGTTGAGCGTGAGATTATCACGAATGTGAAGGCCAACCAAAATCTCGAACGCAAGCCCAAGCGCGACAGTCAGCGCCACCGGGAGCTTTCGCGCCAGCAGAAAGCCTGCGACCATGGAAAGTGTATCGGACACCGAATTGACGATGCTGTCGCCAAAATAATCCAGCGACACCGTGGTGGCGCGATAACGTTCGATGATCCAGTTGGAATTTTCAACGATCTCCCAGCCGCCTTCGACCAACATGGCCAATATCAGGCGGCCGGGCCAGGCGAGGCGCGGCAGTGCGAGCCAGGTCGCGGCATAGAACAGAAAGCCGTGAATGATGTGCGAGAAGGTGTACCAGTCGGTGATGTGTTGCGAATTCTCCGAGCTCTGCACTACGCCGTGCCAGAATTTGACGTAGCCGCAGGCGCAGATTGGAAGCCGCCCCATCGCAAACAGGATCGAGGCCTGAAGCGCAATCAGCGCCGCACCGATCAGCATCCAGTGCCGGGTCGAAAGACCCGACGTGGCCGGCATGTTGCGTGCAAGTGTCATGGGTCGCGCACCATCAGCAGGGCCCCACCATCCGGCGTATCCACGATTCGATCGCGGCAAAATCCCGCCTTCTCGTAGGCCCGGATCGCCCGAGCGTTGGCGGGATCGGGGTCGATCACGACCCGCGGCGTTCCGCTGGCGAACAACTGGTCGGCAAAGGCCCGGATCAACGCGGACCCATGGCCGCGATCGAGCATGTCGGCTTCGCCGATAAACTGATCGAGGCCGCGCGTGCCCTCTGGCTGCGGACCGAAGCCGGTATTCCAGGCGCTCAGATTGTAACACTGCACATAAGCGAATTCCCGCGTATCCGCCGTGACGATGAACTGCGCCATATCCGGATGACCGAGATCGCCGCTGACCAGTTCGAACTGCTCCGAAGGGTCGTGCCACCATTGCGCGACATGCGGCATGCAGAGCCATCGCTGGATCGTCGGCAGGTCGGCGGCCGACATCGGGCGGAACGCGTAGGCCGTCATGCTCAGCCGCCCTGCAACGTCTCGATGGTCACGTTGCGATTGGTGTAGACGCAGATGTCGGCGGCGATATCCAGCGCCCGCCGCACGATGGTCTCGGCGTCCTTGTCGGAATCGACTAGGGCGCGTGCGGCAGCCAGGGCATAATTGCCGCCGGACCCGATCGCCATCACGCCGGCTTCCGGCTCCAGCACGTCACCGGTTCCGGTCAGAACCAGCGACACATCCTTGTCGGCAACGATCATCATCGCCTCCAGCCGCCGCAAATAGCGGTCGGTGCGCCAGTCCTTGGCGAGCTCGACGGCGGCACGGGTCAATTGCCCCGGATATTGCTCGAGTTTGCTTTCCAGCCGCTCGAACAGCGTAAACGCGTCCGCCGTGGCACCGGCGAAGCCGCCGATGACGTCGCCCTTGCCGAGTTTTCGGACCTTTTTGGCGTTGGATTTGATGACGGTCTGGCCGATCGACACCTGACCGTCGCCGCCGATCACCACCCTGCCGCCCTTGCGGACCGTCAAAATGGTGGTGCCGTGCCAGACCGGCGACTGGGGCTGTGATGCTTGCATGGGTACCTCGCGTTCCCGCCCGATTTAGGGATCTTTCCGCAGGGTTACAATCGGTGCCGCTTTCAGGGCGGTGTCGAGCGAAGCATGTCCCTTGGTCTGGTGCGGGGTTGGCACCCGGCTGGCGTCAACAAAAGGCATCAGACGCAGGGCGGCCTCGGATTTCGGTCACCATAGGCCGAAGTTCGGCCTCGAATTGGCCATCCCGCAGTAGCGAAGGCGACATCGGCCTGTTAAAAGGTCCGCGTTTTCGGCTACGGGAAGCGATTTTCATGCGCACTGCCACCATCAAGCGCAAGACCAAAGAGACCGACATCGAGGTCACGGTGAACCTCGACGGAACTGGCGCGTCGAACGTCGCGACCGGGATCGGCTTCTTCGATCACATGCTCGATCTCCTGGCCCGGCATTCGCGCATTGACCTTTCCGTGAAGGCGGCTGGCGACCTGCATATCGACCACCATCACACCACCGAGGATGTCGGCATTGCGCTTGGACAGGCCGTGAAGCAGGCGCTCGGCACCATGGCCGGAATCACCCGCTATGCCAGCGTGCATATGCCGATGGACGAGACGCTGTCGCGTGTCGTGATCGACATTTCCGGCCGGCCGGTGCTGGTGTTCAAGGTCGAATTTCCGCGCGACAAGGTCGGCCAATTCGACACCGAGCTGGTGCGCGAATGGTTCAACGCATTCGCCATCAACGCCGGCGTGACTTTGCACGTCGAAACCCTATATGGCGAGAATAGCCATCATATCGCCGAATCCTGCTTCAAGGGTCTGGCGAGGGCGCTGCGGGCGGCGGTCGCGATCGACCCAAAGACCGCGGGCGAAGTGCCGTCCACGAAGGGCCAGCTCGGCGGCTGACTCTGGTTTTCGGAAGGTGCGGGTGCCCCCTGTTTCCTGAAGTTCGTTTCAGGGGGGCCGCAAGTGTTGACGAACTTCGCAAAACGGGCCGCCACATGCCGATTTACACAGTTCATGCTCCGGTGACCAACAACGCGGATTTCCGCGCGACCGATCGCTTCACCTTCGTTCGCGACGGCTTTCATGTCTGGGCCGCCCTTTTCGGCGTGGTGTGGCTCGCCTGGCACCGTCTGTGGCTGGCGCTGCTCGGCTGGATCGTCCTGATGGTCGTCATCGATGTCGGAATGGTTCGCCTTGGCGTCGGCGGGACGGCGATCTTTCTGGTGGATGCGTTGCTGGCGCTGCTTTTGGGATTTGAAGCCGCGAGCCTCGAGCGCTGGACCTTTTCGCGGCGCAACTGGCGTCAGCTCGACATCGTGGTCGCCGCCGACCGGGAGGCGGCCGAGCGGCGATTTTTCGATCGCTGGACCGCCAAGCAGCGCGCCACCAGCAACGATCAGCCGGCGATTGATCGCGGCGCGCCGCCGCCGACGCGGGACATCGCGGGCCAGGCATTTTCCCGCACGCCGCCGTTGCCGCGGGACGAGATCATCGGCTTGTTTCCGGAACCGGGGGCCTCGCGTTGAGCGTTGCGATCATCGACTACGGCTCCGGCAATCTGCACTCCGCCGCCAAGGCGTTCGAGCGCGCAAGCCGGAGCATGGAGGCTCCGGAGAAGATCGTCGTGACCCGCGATCCCGAGGTGGTGTATCGCGCCGATCGCATTGTGCTGCCCGGCGTCGGCGCCTTCGCCGATTGCCGCCGCGGCCTCGACGCGCTTGACGGCATGATCGAGGCGATGACCGAAGCCGTGCGCAGCAAGGCGCGGCCGTTCTTCGGCATCTGCGTCGGCATGCAGCTGATGGCGACGCGCGGCAAGGAGCACGTCACCACCGACGGATTCAACTGGATCGCCGGCGACGTCGAAAAGATTTCGCCGCGCGAGGAGAATCTGAAAATTCCGCATATGGGCTGGAACACGCTTGATATGGTTCGGGAGCACCCGGTGCTGGAGCGCCTGGCGCTGGGCCCGAAGGGACGTCACGCTTATTTCGTGCACTCCTACCACCTCAACGCGGCCAATGAGGCGGACGTGCTGGCGCGCGCCGACTACGGCGGCCCGGTGACCGCGATCGTCGGCCGCGACACCGCCATCGGTACGCAATTTCATCCCGAGAAGAGCCAGCGTTTCGGACTGGCCCTGATCTCGAACTTTCTGAAATGGAAGCCGTGATTCTTTTTCCTGCTATCGATCTGAAGAACGGCCAGTGCGTGCGCCTCGAACAAGGCGACATGGCGCGCGCGACCGTGTTCAACCTCGATCCCGCGGCACAGGCCCGCAGCTTTGCCGCGCAGGGGTTCGAATATCTGCATGTGGTCGACCTCGACGGTGCCTTTGCCGGCAAGCCGATGAACGCGCAGGCGGTCGAGGCGATGCTGGGGGCGATCAGCATGCCGGTGCAGCTTGGCGGCGGCATCCGCGATTTGAAGACGGTCGAAGCCTGGCTGGCCAAGGGCGTTGCGCGGGTCATCATCGGCACCGCGGCGGTGCGCGACCCCGAATTGGTGAAAAGCGCCGCGAAAAAATTCCCCGGCCGCATCGCGGTGGGCCTCGATGCGCGCGACGGCAAGGTCGCCGTCGAAGGCTGGGCGGAGACGTCCGAGGTGACCGCGCTCGAGATCGCGCAGCGGTTCGAGGATGCCGGCGTCGCCGCGATCATCTTCACCGACATTGCCCGCGACGGCCTGCTGAAGGGCCTCAATCTCGATGCCACCATTGCGCTCGCCGAGCGCATCTCGATCCCCGTCATCGCCTCGGGCGGTTTTGCCTCCATCGACGATGTCAAGGCGCTGCTTCAACCGCGCGCCAGGAAACTCGCCGGTGCGATCGCTGGCCGCGCACTCTATGACGGCCGCCTCGATCCGGCCGCCGCGCTGGCGCTGATCCGCAACGCGCGCGCGGCGGCCTAGCGCATGATCCGGAAAAGTGGGGTCCGGTTTTCCGAAAAGATCATGCGCAGAAATGTAGGAGTTTTTTGCGATGTTCAAGGTGCGCGTGATTCCCTGTCTCGACGTCAAGGATGGCCGGGTGGTCAAAGGCGTCAATTTCGTCGATTTGCGCGATGCCGGCGATCCCGTGGAAGCGGCGATCGCCTATGATGCCGCCGGCGCCGACGAACTGTGCTTTCTCGACATTACGGCGACGCATGAAAATCGCGGCATCATGCTGGATGTGGTTCGGCGCACCGCGGAAGCCTGCTTCATGCCGCTGACGGTGGGTGGCGGCGTGCGCACGGTCGACGATATCAGGACGCTATTGCGATCCGGCGCCGACAAGGTCTCGATCAACTCTGCCGCCGTCAGCCGCCGCGAATTCGTCAAGGAGGCCGCGGAAAAGTTCGGCGACCAGTGCATCGTGGTCGCGATCGACGCCAAGCGGGTCAAGCGCGGCGGCGGGTCGGAGCGCTGGGAAATCTTCACCCATGGCGGGCGCAATTCCACCGGGATCGACGCCATCGAATACGCCCAGGAAGTCGTTTCGCTCGGGGCCGGCGAAATCCTGCTGACCTCGATGGATCGCGACGGCACCCGGCAGGGTTTTGACCTGCCGCTGACGCAAGCCGTGGCCGACAGCGTCCCGGTCCCGGTAATCGCCTCCGGCGGCGTGGGCAATCTCGATCATTTGGTCGACGGCATCCGCGAGGGGCACGCCACCGCCGTGCTGGCGGCCTCGATCTTTCATTTTGGCGAATTTACCATACGTGAAGCCAAGGATCACATGGTCCGTGCCGGGCTGCCCATGCGTCTGGATCCCTGACGACTCCTTGTGACGGAAGTGCTACATCCGATTGGAATGGCGTTCCGTTCCCGGGGGCGCAAATTGAGCTTGAGTTGAATGTCGCGTTTCACGATCCATGATCTGGCCACCATCATCGATGCCCGCGCTGCGTCGGGGACGGAGACGTCCTATACCCGCAAGCTGCTGGACAAGGGGTCGGAGCATTGCGCCAAGAAGCTCGGCGAGGAGGCGGTGGAAACCGTGATCGCCGCGATTGAGAACGACCGCGGCCATCTCATCGCCGAAAGCGCGGATCTGTTGTTTCATCTGCTGGTGTTGTTGAAATCGCGCGGCGTGAAGCTTGAGGAAGTCGAGGCAACGCTGGCGCAGCGTACGACCATGTCCGGGCTGGAAGAGAAGGCCGCGCGCAAGCGCGATTAATTCATCGGGGGTGGCGCCATGGATATTCGGGCACCGGAACAGCAGTACAATCCCTACCGGATATTCTCCAGGGAGCAATGGGCGCGTCTGCGCGACGACATGCCGATGACGCTGGAAGCCGGCGAAATCGCCAGGCTGCGCTCGATGCATGACCGGCTCGATCTCAAGGAGGTCGAGGAGATCTATCTGCCGCTGTCGCGGCTGCTGTCGATCTATGTCGATGCCACCCAGCGGCTGTACTTCGCCCAGCGCCGCTTTCTCGGCATCCAGGATCGCAAGATGCCCTATATCATCGGCGTCGCCGGATCGGTGGCGGTGGGCAAATCCACCACCGCGCGCGTGCTGCAGGCGCTGTTGGCGCGCTGGTCGCCGCGCCCCAAGGTCGATCTGGTGACGACCGACGGCTTTCTGTTTCCCAATGCGGTGCTCGAGCGGCAAGGCCTGATGCAGAAGAAGGGCTTTCCGGAGAGCTACGATCTGCCGACGCTGCTGTCGTTCCTGAGCGACATCAAGGCAGGGCGGCGGCCGGTGCGTGCGCCGGTCTATTCGCATTTGACCTACGATATCATCCCGAATGAGTGGGTCGAGATCGACCGGCCGGACATCCTGATCGTCGAAGGCGTCAATGTCCTGCAAACCGGCCGGCTGCCGCGCGATGGCAAGGCGGTTCCGGTGGTTTCGGACTTTTTCGATTTCTCCGTCTATATCGACGCCGAGGAACAGGTGTTGCGCGACTGGTATGTCCGGCGCTTCCTGACCCTGCGCGACACCGCATTCCACGATCCGCGATCCTACTTTCACCGCTACGCCCTACTCTCCGACGAGGAGGCCACGGCGACGGCGCTGGCGATCTGGGAGCGTACCAACCTCGCCAATCTCGAGGACAACATCCTGCCGACAAGGCCGCGTGCGACGCTGATCCTGAAAAAGGGCGCCGACCATGTGGTTGAACAGGTGGCGCTGCGCCGGCTTTGACGTTCTACCGCTGACCTATTTCAGCGCCAGCGGCTTCTCCTCGTCGAGGAAGCCCATCAGCTCGTGGAAGAACTGCATGCGGTTCTTTTCCAACATCACCGTATGCGTTCCCTCGCTCAGCTCGATCAGCCGCTTGTACGGCGTATTCTTCAGCTGAGCGAAATAGCCCTGCGCCTGGTAGCTCGGAAGGTCGGCGTCCCATTCGGCGTGCAGCAGAAGGGTTGGCACCCTGATCTTGCCGGGATCGTACTGCGCCTTGCCGGCGCTCCAGTATTTCAGGCTGTCCTCGAACACGCCGTTCGGCGCGCGCAGCATCGGCGGGTTCTGTTTCGATGCTTCGGGATCGCTTGCCCAGGTGGCGTTGGCCCAGGCCTCGAACACGCCAGGCGGGATCAGGTCTGCCTGCTTGTCCTCGGCGACACCCTTCAACCAGCGTGCCTTGGCCAATTCCTTGGAAACGAGCCGGTAGGCGCCGAGCGGCGGCGCGTTGGCGGCCGCGGGCGCCGGCGGCTCGTTGCGGATCCATTGCGGCGCATAGAGCACCAGACGGTTGACCTTGTCGTTGTGCTCGCTGGTGTAGAGCCCCGCGATCGAGGTGCCCCACGACCAGCCCATGACGTCGATCTTCGCGACCTTGCGTTTCTTCAGGATGTAGTCGACGGCCACGCCGAGATCGTGCGCCGCGACCTCGGTCGTTACGATCGGTTTGTTGGCCTCCGGCGGCTGGCTCATTTCGGCAGGCCGGGTCGAGCGGCCGTAGCCTCTGACGTCGACGAGGTAGACGTCATAACCGCGCGCGGCGATCAGATCCATCATCGAGACGCCCTCGATCGGCAGATCGAACGCGGTTTCCGCCGGATAGGTTGCGCCATGCACGAACAACAGGATCTTGTCGGGGGAGGTTTGCTTGCCGGCGGGATGTTTGTTGCGCACGAACAGCTGCACCCCCGCATCGCCCGACGGGATCATGGTGTCGGTGGCTTCCAGCTTCGGCCCCCTCGCCTGCACGGCGGCGCTTGCGAAACTGCCCGCGACAAGACACGCCAAAGACATCTGCAGAAATCTGGTGGTCATCGAAGCCTCCCGGGATTTTTTTTACTTTGCGGCCCGACTGGATGGACTGGATGGAACGCGGCCTGCATCGTCGGCCCGAAACGTCGGCAGCGTCAAGGGCAGGCCGGGCGCATGCCACGGTTGCAGTTTTTAGGCCGCGAGATGCCGCGCGGCGGCAAGGCCGGCCAGCGCATCGGCGAGCTTGTCGCGATCGAGCGGCTTGATCAGGAAGCCGTCCATTCCCGCCTCGAAGCAGGCGTAGCGATCTTCCACCAGCGTGTTCGCCGTCAATGCCAGGATCGCGGTCTGGCGGCCGGGCTGCCCGGCCTCGCGGGCGCGGATCCGCTTGGTGGTTTCGATGCCGTCGAGCCCCGGCATCTGGATGTCCATCAAGACCAGATCGTAGGGCGTGCCGGCGGACCGCGCCGAAAGCCACGATTCCAGCGCCTCTTCGCCATTGGTGGTGATCACCACGTGATGTCCGAGCCGGGTCAACAGCGAACGCATCAACAGCGCGTTGATCTCGTTGTCTTCGGCCACCAGCACCGAAAGGCTGCGCGTGGTTGCGGCCGGCGGCGGCTCGGCCTGTCCGGGCGGTTCGATCGAGGCGTCGGCGGCGAGGTTCGGTGCGGCAATTTCCGGCGCCATGGTCAGGCGGGCCGCGAGCGAAGCCGGGCGCAACGGTTTGACCAGATAGCCGGTGAAGGCCGAGTTGGCCGGCGAGGATTGCAGCTCGTGTCGGGTCGCCGGCGTCAACAGCACGATTCGTTGCGTCGCGTAGGGACGCGCCGCCGCCGCCAGCGCTTCGGCTTGTTCGAAACCAAAGGCGTGATCGAGCAAAACCGCGTGCCAGGTACGCTCGGGCAGCAAGGCCCGCGCCACCGCAAGGTCCGAAACCACGCAGGTCTGGCCGCCCCAGCGCTGCAGCCGCCGCGCGATCAGGGAAGCCTCGATGCTCTGCGGCGCGACCAGCATGATCGACTGGCCCTCGAGATCGGGCGCGGCGAACGCCTCAAGCCCGCTATTGTCGGCGGCGGCAAGCGGAATCGACACCTCGAAGGTCGAGCCAATTCCGGGCTGGCTCTCCAGCGTGATGCGGCCACCCATTCGCCGGACGATGCGCTCGGAGATGCTGAGGCCCAACCCGGTGCCGCCATAGCTCCGGGCGATCCGTTCGTCGGCCTGTTCGAACTCGCGGAAAATCCGCTGTTGGGCTTCGGGCGCGATGCCGATGCCGGTGTCGCGCACCAGGAAGCTGATTTCATTGGGCCAGATGCCGGGCTCGACGATCAGCGCCACGCCGCCGGTCGAGGTGAATTTGATCGCATTGCCGGCCAGATTGAGCAGCACCTGGCGCAGCCGGGCGGAATCGCCGACCACTTGCTGCGGCAGACGTTCGTCGACATAGGCGGCGATCTCGAGCTTTCGCGCCTGCGCCCGCGGCGCCAGCAGTTCGGTGATGTCCTCGATCAGCCCGGCCAGCGCGAACGGGCGTTGTTCGAGATCGATCTTGCCGGCCTCGATCTTGGAGTAATCCAGCAGTTCCTCGATCAGCGCCAGCAGCGCGTCGCCGGAGGTCTTCACCGCCTTGGCATAGGTCATCTGCTCCGGCGTCAGCGGCGTATCCATCAGCAGGCCGCTCATGCCGATGATGCCGTTCAGCGGGGTGCGGATTTCATGGCTGGCCATCGCGAGAAAGCGCGACTTGGCGCGGTTGGCGGCATTGGCCTGGTCGCGCGCCTCGGCGAGCGCGCGTTCGGTCTCGGTGCGGTCGGTGACGTCGCGGCCGACGCATTGCATCTCGGCAGGCCTGCCGGCATCGAAGCGAACCAGTCCCTCGCGCCAGGCGATCCAGCGCGGGCCGAGCGCGGTGGCGATTCGCTGGTCGTGAATCCGCGTGCCGTTCGCCTCGAGCGCGGTGTCGCCCTGCTCGAGCACGGTAAGCTGAAAGCTGCTGCCGAGCAGCGCGTTGCGGGGTTGCTCGGCAAGCTCGCAATAGGCGTCGTTGACGAAGGTGATGGCGCCTTGCGCGTCGCGCAGCACGATCAGGTCGCCTTGCGATTCGAACAGGCTGCGGGCGCGTTCCTCGGCCTCCTTCAATTCCCAATTGCGATCGGCCAGCGCTTCGTTATGCAGCGCAATCTTGCGCAGTCGTTTGTGGATGAAGCGCAGCCGCATGCTCAGCGTGGCGAGCCCGACGCAGGCCAGCGCAAACAGGAAGCTGGCGCCGATCGCAAAGGCGTTGGGGTCATAGCCGGAATTCTCGGACCGGCTGCCGGCGATAAAGCCATAGGCGCCGCCGAAGGCGGCGGAAAAGACCATGAACGAGCGGACCGCGAAAACCATCCACGGATGACGCCGCCCGAAGCGGCGCAGGCCTAGCTTGATCCGGAGAACCCGCCTCATCGCCGATTACCCTGGGTTTGCATCGCGATCGTTTCCGCGCGACCTCCACGGGAGGCTGCCCCGTCGCGCGTCATTTAGTTGGTGACGACGATGCCTCGGTGACCTTGAAAAGTGCTTGAGGAGTGGTGGTGTCACGCCGCCCGGTGAGAACGGGGTTGATAAAGCGTTAACGAGACCGATTCAGAGCGATGCGGCTTCCAGCGGGCGGTGCCCGCCGCTGGCGCCGACGATCAGCGCCGCCGCGTCGCGTAGGCTGAAGGTCTTCGACCGGACAAAGATCCGGTAGTCGGCGGGACCGTCACGCGAAAGATAGATGACCGGAGAGCCACTTGCGGGACTGGCCGAAACCGCCACAAAACGCGTCGCCGCATTGGCCTCGCAGGCCCCCTGCTCCGCGCTGTCGGCATCGTCGACCATGACGAAATCGGCGGCCTCGGCGCTGTCCGAGATCTGGACCCGCACCGTCGCGGCGGCGGGATCGTCGGTGAACGCGACGTGGAGATCGGCATGCCAGGGCAGGTCCGAGATCTGCACCGAAACGTTCGATATCGCGATGCAGGGATGGGCGCCCGGCAATAGCCCGCCGCGCGCGAACACGCCGGCGAAGATCAGTGGAACCACCGAGGCCAGAATCTTGAAACGCAACATGACACGCCGCTCGCTTTCCCACGCCCTCGGATACGCAGGGGGCTTATGGTTGGCAGAGTGTAAACAAAACTCGTTACCGGCGGGTTGACGCGGGGGCTCCGGGTTCCCGATTCAGATTTCAAACAGCCAGGTTTCAAACCGTCATTGTGAGCGCAAGTGAAGCAATCCATCGTGCAACAAGGAAGTGCGGCCACGGAACGATTTCCGGGCTGATCGATTGGGCTGCGGTTGGCCAGGAGATTTAGCCATGAGCGATGAAAGTCCGGCGCCGCCTTTCGTTTACGATGGCCTGGATCCCGTTCCGGAGCCGAGGTCCGCCCTCGCCGAGGTCGGGGAAGCACTGAAAGAAGCCGTCCATCGTGTCGGTGACGCGATTGATGCGGGCAAGAAGCCCGGCAGGCCGCTGAGCATCCTGAGCAACATCGCGCGGGAAGCGCCGCTCGGCTCGCTGTTGATCGCTTTCCTGTTGGGCGTCGCCGTGGCGCGGCGCCGTTAGCGCGATTTGATTTTCGCATCGCTGGCAGCCGGAACGATTCCGGTTAGATCGAAAAAACCGCTGCCGGCATTGGCTGTGTACCGAATCGTACACAGGAACGAAACATAGGCAATCGTGTTGGCTTCCCATGAGCGAGCCAGCGGCAATCCTGATTGAACGTTCCATCCAGATCGCCTGGGACTACCTTGACCGCACCGGTGATCTCGGTGAACCGGAAACGGCCGCGCGCGTTTTGCTGGACAGCGTCGAGCAGATGATGCGCAACGGGGAAAATCGCCCGCTCATGCTCTCGAACAAGGCGATCGACGCCTACAAGCGCTTCACAAGCGCGCATCGCGTCGGTGCTGACATTCTGAGGGGAACAAAATGGGCAACCTGAAAACCAAGGGCATGAAGGACCGCTCCAAGATCAACATGCATGAACCGCAGGAGGTTCAATGCTGGATCAAGCACCTCAAGGTTTCCAGGGAGCAACTTCAAAAGGCGGTGGACAAGGTCGGCAACGGCGCCGCTGCCGTACGCAAGGAATTGGCGGCCGAAACCGCCAAAACAGCGCGGTGTCCTGACGAACTTCCGGCACGCCGGGAACTCGCGGTTCAGGACCACTAGCGCTTTCACCAACAAACGGCCGCATCGGCTGTTGCCTGGTTTAACAAAAGGAGAAGAGACATGGGTATGTTCACCAAGGACATCAAATCAATGGAAGACCTTTTCCTCCATCAGCTGGAGGACATCTATTATGCGGAGCAGCAGCTCACCAAGGCTATTCCGGAGATGGCCGAGAAAGCGACCAATGCCGACCTGAAGGCCGGTCTGAAGTCTCATTTGGTCGAAACCCGGAATCAGATCGAGCGCCTCGACAAGGTGTTTGCCAAGCTTGGCAAGCAGCCCAAGGGCACCGATTGCCCGGCGATCGACGGTCTCATCAAGGAAGCCGACGCCACCGCCGGCGAGATCGACGACAAGGCCGTGCTTGATGCCGGCATCGTCGCCAACGCGCAGGCCGTCGAGCACTACGAGATTTCACGTTACGGCACCCTGATCGCCTGGGCCGAAGAGCTTGGGCATGACGATGTAGTCCGGCTGCTGACGACCAATCTCAATGAGGAAAAGGCAGCCAATACCAAACTGAACACCGTGGCGCTGCGCAAGGGCGTCAACCGGAAGGCTTCGGCGGCTTAGCGCTGAACTCAACTCCGCAAGGCAGAAAAGGCCCCGCATGCCGGGGCCTTTTCGTTTGCCGGTTTGGCCCTGCCCTGCCCTTCACGCCGCGCGCCGCTGATCCTCGGCGAGCGCGCGGTACGACAAGGCTTCGGCCAGATGTAGCCGGCTGATTTTTTCCGCGCCGTCGAGATCGGCCAGCGTGCGGGCGACGCGCAGCACGCGATGATAGCCACCAGCTTGAGTTGCACGCCAAGGCTAGCAAGAGGCCGCTGGGTGATCAAGAACATTTAGTGAACAGGCGGGGGTCGCTGACGCGCGTGGACCATTCCTTCCACAGGTGGGCCACGCTATTTTCTAGCAAACTCGACGAGTTACGGGGAGCGTGGGACCTTATTCGCTTTCCTGATAGCGCCCGAAATGCTGGGTGCTCGGTGCTGCGAGGTCACCTCACCGCCCCCGACCCCGTCCAGCTTCATCGCGTATCGGCCATAGCCCCGCGGCAGCCTTCGGAGATTTCGCGCGACCACTTTCCGATGGTGCAGGTCTGCAGGACCTTGTCGGCGACACAGAAGCCGGCCCCGTCGCTGAAGGGCCGGCCAGCCCAAACGCACCCGTTGGGCGGCAGCGGAATCATGGCGGGCATGGAGTCGAACATCGGTGCCGCAAGCGGTGGCGCTTGCTGGGCGTGGGCCGCGCCAAGCAGCAGGGCACTGATCGAGATCGTTCTGAACAGCATCATCGTGGATCGCCCCCCGCCGTTAGCCCCAAATATCGAAAAGCTGCGACCGCTTTTTGACATTTGGAAGGGGCGGGGCGACCGATCTACCGCTTCACCTCGACCGCCACCGGCTGGTCCTTCGCCTTGATCCGGACCACGATGGTTTTGGAGTCCTTGTCGGTGACGTTGCGGCCGAAATGCGGGGTGTTGGGCGGGGTGTAGATCGCCTCGCCGGCTCTGACGATTTTGGTGCCGACGCCCTCGATCTCGAAGGTCTGTTCGCCCTCGACCACGTAGGTGAGCTCGTGCCCCTCGGGATGCATGTGCAACGGCAGGGCGTAGCCGGGCTGCCAGGTCGAGGCGAACAGCAGCACTTCCTGTCCGGGCAGGTTGTTGAGGTCGGTCTGGAAAATTTGTTTGGTCGCAAGCTTCGCCGCCTGGGCGTGGATGATTTCGGAAAAGCCGGCGCCAAGCAGGATTCCGCCGGCGAACAGGATCGCGGCAAACATCTTCGGTTTCATGATCGCTGTTCCCAACCTTGCACCATGAAAACGGGGCAGCTCTCAAGAGCCGCCCCGCGGTTCCACCCACTCAGATCATGATCCGATTAGAGGATCACGATCTCATTTTTTTGTCCAAGCATGATTTCCGCGCAAACGCTCGCGTTTGTCGCGAGGGAAAACCGGTTCCCACTTTGCGCTAACGCGGCCCTCCGGGTCCGGATCATGCTCACAGCAGCATCGTCATCGCTTCGGGGTAATAATGGAAACCCTCGCTGGTCTTGGCGATGTGACCGAATCCCGGCCAGGCGAAGTGATAGGACATGACCGGGATCTTGTTGGTCGCGATCATGTCCAGCATTTTCACCCGCGTTTCCGCGGCCTGCTTCGGGTCGGTATCGTAGGAGAATTGCATCCGCGGCTTTTCGAGCAGCAAGATCGGGTGGTGGGTGAGATCGCCGAGGAAGGCGAAGGATTTGCCGTTCGACGTCACCATGAACATGGTGTGACCCACGGTATGGCCGGGCGCGGACAGCGCCTGGATGCCGGGCAGGAATTCCTGGCCGTCCTTGAAGTATACCAGCCGATCGCGCACCGGCAGCAGATTCTTGCGCGCGTGAATCACGAAATCCTTCAGCGGGCTGCCGAGCTTGCCTTCATCGGTCCAGAAATCGAAATCGCTCTGGGCGATGTAGTACTGCGCGTTGGGGAATAGCGGCTGGTTGTCGCCGTCGACGATGCCGCCGATATGATCGATATGGGCGTGCGACAGCACCACCGCGTCGATGTCGCCGGGCTTGATGCCGGCTTCCGCCATGCTCTTCTGCTGACGGCCGGTGGTCGGCCCGAACGCCTTCGACGTGCCCATGCCGGTGTCGAACAGCACCAGCTTGTCGCCCATGTTGACAATCGGCGAGTTCTGCTCGAGCACGACATTGTCGGGCGACAGGAAATTGTCGCTCAACATCTTCCTCACCTCTTCATCCGGTACGCCGACGAAGGTGCCCTTGGGAGGGCCGAGCGGCAACGGACCGTCGGAGACGACGGTGACTTCGGCGCTACCCAGATTGAAGCGGTAGAAATAGGCCGATTGCGTCCCGAGCTTCGGGGCGCGCGCCGAGGCGGTGTCGCCCAGCATGGCGGTTGCGCCCAGACCGGCGCCGAGCGCAAGCAGGGACCGTCGCGAAACATTTGATGTCATGCGTCTTCCTCCACTGTTTTTATCGAATTGTGCATTTTTGCGCCCAGGCGGATTGATCCTCCACTCGATGCTAGGGGCGCTGGCAGGCTGCTCCCGCTTTCGCGGGCTGGCAAGAGGGATTTAGGGTTTGAAAAACGCGCAGCTGAAACGTGTCAGCCGCATGACGAAGCGAATAATTTTATTTTGCGCCGCGCCTGGCCTCAATCGTATCCCAGATTTTCGCCGCCACGTCCGGGCCGCCGAGCCGGGCGATGGCGCGAATTCCCGTGGGTGACGTGACGTTGATCTCGGTGAGATTGCCGTCGATGACGTCGATGCCGACGAACAGCAGGCCGCGCTCGCGCAAGGCCGGGCCCAGCGTCGCGCAGATCTCGCGCTCGCGGTCGGTGAGGTCGGTGGCCTGTGCCGCACCGCCGCGCACCATGTTGGAGCGCAGATCGTCCGCCGCCGGCACGCGGTTGACGGCGCCGGAGAATTCGCCGTCGACCAGGATGATGCGCTTGTCGCCATGCTTGACCTCGGGAAGAAAGCGCTGGATCACCCATTGCTCCCTGAAGGTCACGGAAAACATGTCGAACAGCGAGCCGAAATTCATGTCCTGCGGCATGATGCGAAACACCGCCGCCCCGCCATGGCCGTGCAGCGGCTTCATCACCACCGCGCCATGCTCGTCGCGGAACGCGTTGATCTCCTCGAGGTCGCGCGAGATCAGCGTCGGCGGCATCAGATGCGGGAAATCCATCACGAAGATCTTTTCCGGCGCGTTGCGCACGCTGGCCGGGTTGTTCACCACCAGCGTCTTCGGATGCAGCCGCTCGAGCAGATGCGTCGAGGTGATGTAGGCGAGATCGAACGGCGGGTCCTGCCGCAGCAGGATGACGTCGAAGGCGGCCAGCGATTCACGCCGCGGCTCGCCCAAGGTGAAATGGTCTTCCGCGTCGTCGCGCACCGACAGCGTCTGCACCGGCGCCACCACCTCCTCGCTTTTCAGCGAGAGCTTGTCCGGCGTGTAATAGGACAGCCCATGGCCGCGCTTCTGCGCTTCCAGCAGCAGCGCGAAGGTCGAATCGCCGCGGACGTTGATGCGCGCGATGGGGTCCATCTGGACGGCGACGTTCAATTTCATGGGCGGGTCCGCTGACTGGCTCTAAGGGGATCGGGGTTCAGGTGCTGGCGTCGAATGCCGCCAACAGATGGCGCGGCAAACGCCTCGGCGCAATCAGCATGGCGTCGAAACGGAGATCAAATTCGACGTGTTCGGGATGCGCCATCAGCCAGGCCTGGGCGGCCGCAATGATGCGCGCCTGCTGGCGCGGCGTCACCGCATAGGCGGCCTCATCGAGGCTGGCGCGGGCCTTGACCTCGACGAAGGCCAGCAGGTTGCGCCGCCGCGCCACGATGTCGATCTCGCCATAGGGCGTGCGAAAACGCTTCATCAGGATGCGATAGCCCTTGGCCATCAGAAAAGCGGCGGCGCGGCTTTCCGCCGAAACGCCGGTGCGAAACGCCGCCACGCGCGCGGGCGAGGCGGCTTTGGCCGGCTTGTCCGATGTCGGGGCGCCATCGGTCGTCGCGCCAGTCTTCGCGCTAATCTTGGCCATCGCCGCCCCTTTCGCCTTCCTTGGCGAGTTCCAGCGCGCGGGCATAGATTTCGCGGCGCGGCCTTCCCGACAGCTCCACGGCGTGGGCGACCGCATCCTTGACGCTGTCGTGCTTGAGCCGGTTGCGCAAGAGATCGTCCAGCGCTTTTTCCGTCATGGCCTGCGCGTCCGCCGCCGGCGGCCCGATCACCAGCACGAATTCGCCGCGGGTCTCCAGCGTGGCGGCGGATCGCGCCAGTTCAAGGACCGGCGCGCGCCTGACCTCCTCATGCATCTTGGTCATCTCGCGGCAGATCGCGGCGTCGCGCCCGCCCATGATATCGGCGAGGTCGGCCAGCGTGTCCTGCACCCGGTTGCCGGATTCGAACATCACCAGCGTGGCGTCGATCCGCGCCAGCTCGGTCAGGCGGGCGCGGCGCGCGGTTTCCCTTCGGCGGCAGGAATCCCTCGAAGAAGAAACGGTCGGTCGGCAACGCCGCCACCGACAGCGCCGCCAGCACCGAGGAGGGCCCCGGCAGCGCGATCACCGGATGACCCGCCGCGCAGACCTCGCGCACCAGCTTGAAGCCGGGATCGGAGATCAGCGGCGTTCCGGCATCGGAGACCAGCGCGATGGCGGCGCCCTGCGCCAGCTTTTCCAGGATTTTCGGCCGCGCCAGCGCGGCGTTGTGCTCGTGATAGGGTTTCAGCAGGCCCGAGATCGCATAACGCTCGGTCAGCCGGCGGGTGATGCGGGTATCCTCGCAGGCGATGATGTCGACGCCGGCCAGCGTTTCCAGCGCGCGCAGCGTGATATCGCCGAGATTGCCGATCGGCGTCGCCACCAGATAGAGACCCGGAACCGGCTTCGGCGCGGTCAGGATCTGGCCATGGATCGAAAATGTCCGGATTGCGGGTCCCGGCAGTCCATCGGAGGGGTTTGTGGAGGCAGCTTTTGCGCGCATAATAGCAATCTAGAGCATGATCCGGAAAAGTGGGAACCGGTTTTCCGAAAAGATCATGCTCAACCAAAGAGATCTGAGGTTTTCGAGCGAAGTGGATACCAGTTCGCGTCAAGAAAACGCGTCAAACAAATAAAGGGGACGCGGGGCTTACGCCACCGGCGTGCGGGCTGAGACAGGCGGGGCCTCCTTGCGCGCGATGATGCGGCCAACCTGCAACCGGCGTCGGCGCCGGAAGGTCAAAATCCTTTTGTTTTGGTTAACTATTCGCCGACAATATGCCTGAATCCACCCTTCCTGATCCTTGGACAGATCCTTGGACAGTTCCTTGGGCAGTTCCCTGGCAGTTCTTTGGGGTTGAGGGTGGCGTCCTGGCCGGTCGGGGTCGGTCAAGAGAAGAGATGTGATGGTGGGCCGGTTCGATCCTAAGTTTTTGTCTGGCGAGTCTGCGGATGTCGGGTTCCCGGACCAGCCGGCGGACCGCGCTTGGCCTGATTCTGGGCGCGCCCCTGCTTGGGGCCTGCGCGGGCGTGCAGCAGAGCCTCAGCCAGTTTTCCAATCCATTCAGTTCGCAGCCTGCGGGTCCCGCGGGCGCGCCGGTTCAGCCGGTGGCGGTCGGTAACGGCCAGGTCAAGGTCGGTTTGATCCTGCCGCTGTCGGCGTCGGGCAATGCCGGCGTGGCAGCCCAGTCGATGAAGAATTCCGCCGAGATGGCGCTTTCGGAATTCCTCAACCCCAACATCCAGCTTCTGATCAAGGACGACGGCGGCAGCCCGCAGGGCGCGCAGCAGGCAACCCAGCAGGCGGTCGACGAAGGTGCGGAAATCATCCTCGGCCCGCTGTTTGCGCTGTCCGTTCCGGCCACCGCGCAGGTGACGCGCGCCCGCGGCATCAACGTGATCGCGTTCTCGACCGATTCAAGCGTGGCCGGCCGTGGCGTCTATCTCCTGAGCTTCCTGCCGGAGTCCGACGTCAACCGGATCGTCGAATACGCCGCCTCGATCGGCAAGCGATCGTTCGCGGCGATGCTGCCCGAGAACGCCTATGGCAATGTCGTGGAAGCGAGCTTCAAGCAGGCGGTGGGCAAGCGCGGCGGCCGCGTCGTGGCGTTCGAGAAATACGGCGCCGACCGCAACACGCCGGCGGCGCGGGTGGCGCAGGCGCTCACCCAGGCCGATGCGCTGCTGCTGGCCGACGATGGCGATTCGCTGGTGGGCGTGGCCGACGCGCTGACCGCGGCCGGGGCCAATCTGAGGAACGTCCAGCTGCTCGGCACCGGCCTGTGGGACAATCCGCGCGTGTTCGCGAGCCCCAAACTGCTGGGCGGCCTCTACGCCGCGCCGGATCCGTCGGGCTTTCGCAGCTTCTCAGGTCGCTACCGCAGAAAATTCGGCGCTGAGCCGGTGCGAACCGCGACATTGGCCTATGACGCGGTGGCGCTGGTCGCCGCGCTGGCGAGAACGCAGGGCGGGCAGCGTTTCCAGTCCGACGTTCTGCTCAACTCGTCGGGCTTTGCCGGCATCGACGGCCTGTTTCGCTTCCGCGCCGACGGCACCAACGAGCGCGGCCTGGCGGTGATGCGGGTCGGTTCGAGCGGCGCCGAGCCGGTCGCCGGCTCGCCGAAGAGTTTCGGGGCGTAGCCAGGCTGCGTCGTCGTCCCTGCGAAAGCAGGGATCCATAACCACGGGATTTTGTTGTTGCAGAAGTCGTCGGCCATCCAGTTCCCATCGATAGGCCGCGGCGTCTGGGCCCCCGCTTTCGCGGGGGCGACGGTAGTTACGCCGCCAGATCCGCCACCACCGCATCGAGCACCGGGAATCCGGATTGCGTGACCCGCAGCCGGCCGCTGTCATCGACCGATATGGCGCCTTCCTCGCGCAGGATCGCGATGCGGCGGGGATCGAGCATGCGGCCTGACAAGGCGGCATAGCGCTTGGGGTCGATGCCCTCGGCCAGCCGCAGCCCCATCAGCAGGAATTCGTCGGCGCGCTCCTCGCTGTTGAGGCGGTCGTCGGTGACGACGCCATGGCCGCTGGCCTCGACGCGCATCAGCCACGCCTCGGGGCGTTTTTCGGTCGAGATCGCGTGCCTGACGCCATCGATATCGAGCCGGCCATGCGCGCCGGGACCGATGCCGGCATATTCCTCGCCGCGCCAGTAAACCATGTTGTGCCGGCATTCAGCGCCGGATCGCGCGTGATTGGAAATCTCGTAGGCCGGCAGGCCATGGCGGCCGCAGACTTCCTGCGTCACGTCATACAGCGCGCGCGCCATCGCCTCGTCCGGCGTCTTCAGTTTGCCGGCGGCATGCAGGCCGAAAAACGGCGTGCCCTCTTCGATCGTCAGCTGATAGAGCGACAGATGCTCGGCTGCTTCCGCGATCGCGAGCTTGAGTTCATCGGCCCACATCTGCGGCGTCTGGTCGGGGCGGGCGTAGATCAGGTCGAACGAATAGCGATCGAACGCGGCGCGCGCGATTCTGACCGCATCGAGCGCCTCGCGCGCGGTGTGCAGACGTCCGAGCGCCTTCAGCGAGGCATCGTCCAGCGCCTGCACGCCGAGCGACACGCGGTTGACGCCGGCTGTGCGATAGCCGGCAAAGCGCGTGGCTTCGACGCTGGTGGGATTGGCCTCCAGCGTCACCTCGACATCGCCAGCCACGCGCCAGTGCTTGCCGATCGCGTCCAGGATGGCGCCGACGGTCTGCGGCTTCATCAGCGACGGCGTGCCGCCGCCGAGAAAGATCGAAGACACTTCACGGGAAGGCGCGCGCGCCGCGGTGGTTTCGATCTCGCGCGCGAACGCGCTGGCGAATCGATCCTCGTCAATCGGGGCGTGACGGACATGGCTGTTGAAATCGCAATACGGGCATTTCGACAGGCAAAACGGCCAGTGCACGTAAACGCCGAAGGCGCTGTCCTTTCCCGCTTGCGGGGGAGGGTTGCGGTGGGGGCTCGCGGCGCTAGTCAAGGCAGATCTCCGCCAGTTTGACGAAGGCCTTGGCGCGGTGCGACAGCCCCATGCCGAGCGGCGGCAGGCCGTGCTTCTCGATCGAGGTCATTTCGCCGAAGGTGCGGCTATGTCCGTCCGGCAGAAACGCCGGATCGTAACCGAACCCGGCGCTGCCGCGCGGCGGCCACACCAGGGTCCCGTCGACGCGCGCCTCGACTTGCTCGACGTGATCGTCGGGCCAGGCGACGCAGAGCGCGGACACGAAATGGGCTTTTCGCCGGGCGGGTTGGGTGGCGCCGCGCTCCTGCAGCAGGCGTTCGATCTGCGCCATCGCGGCGGCAAAATCCTTGTTGGCTCCGGCCCACCGCGCGGAAAGAATCCCGGGCGCGCCGTCGAGGGCATCGACCACCAGTCCGGAATCGTCGGCGAAGGCCGGAAGCTGCGCCGCCTTGGCCGCGGCGATGGCCTTGATGCGGGCGTTGGCGGCAAAGCTGTCGCCGGTCTCGTCGGGCTCGCCAAGGCCGAGTTCGCCGGCCGATATCGCCGTCGACCCCGTGGGGCGCCAGCAGTTCGCGCATCTCGGCGAGCTTGCCGGGATTATGGGTCGCGATCACGAGCTGGCCGGTGATTCGACGATGCATGCTTTCAGTCTATGCCAGTGCGGGCGGGATTCGACATCACGCCACGGCCATTTTCTGCAAATCCACCAGCCGCGCCACGCCCTTGCGCGCCAGCGCCATCAAGCTAAGAAATTCGTCCTGCGAGAACGGCGTCTTCTCCGCCGTGCCCTGCACCTCGATGATGCGCCCGTCGCCGGTCATGACGAAATTGGCGTCGGTATCGGCTTCCGAATCCTCAGCGTAGTCGAGATCGAGCACCGGCGTGCCATTGTAGATGCCGCAGGAGATCGCGGCCACGTTGTCGCGCAGCACGTTGGTCTTGAGCATGTTGCGGGCCTTCATCCAGGAGATGCAGTCGGCGAGCGCGACCCAGGCGCCGGTGATCGAGGCGGTCCGGGTGCCGCCATCGGCCTGCAGCACGTCGCAGTCCACGGTGATCTGGCGCTCACCCAGCGCTTGCAGGTCGACGGTGGCGCGCAAGCTGCGGCCGATCAGGCGCTGGATCTCGACGGTGCGGCCGTTCTGCTTGCCGGCGGAGGCCTCGCGGCGGGTGCGCTCGAGCGTCGCCCGCGGCAGCATGCCGTATTCGGCCGTCACCCAGCCGCGGCCCTGGCCCTTGAGCCATGGCGGCAAACGCTCCTCCAGCGTCGCCGTCACCAGCACATGGGTGTCGCCGAATTTCACCATGCAGGAACCCTCGGCATATTTGACCACGCCGCGTTCCAGCGACACGGCGCGCAACTCATCCGGCGCACGGCGACTTGGCCGCATGGCAATCCTCCAAAATTCAGCAAGGGATAGGGCTGGCGGTGCTTGTAGGTGCGGGAACGGGCAGCGGCAAGGCCCTTGGTCGATACCTGATCGACCCTTGGCCCACCCTCGGCGCCTTCTTTTACGGCCACTGCCGCCTTGTCACCGGCCCCCAAGATGGACAGATTAGGGTCGGTTGTCAGGAGGTTCCCTTTGGCCCACCACGAACCGATTGGCCTGATCGCGTCGCATGCCGGGCTGGCCCAGCTCAACGAGCGTTCGCGCGACATATTTCGTCAAATCGTCGAGAGTTACCTCGCGACCGGCGAACCCGTCGGTTCGCGCAACATTTCGCGCCTGATCGCCGTGCCGCTGTCGCCGGCGTCGGTGCGCAATGTGATGGCCGATCTCGAGGCGCTCGGCCTGATTTACGCGCCGCATACATCGGCGGGGCGGCTGCCGACCGAATTCGGCTTGCGGTTTTTCGTCGACGCCCTGATGCAGGTCGGCGATCTCACCGAACCGGAGCGGCAGTCGATCCAGACCCAGCTTGCCTCGGTCGGCAAGGCGCAATCGGTCGAGGCCGCGCTTGGCGAAGCGCTGACGCGGCTGTCCGGTCTCACCCGGGCCGCGGCCGTGGTGCTGACGGCGAAATCCAATTCGCGGCTGAAGCATATCGAATTCGTGCGGCTGGAGCCGGAGCGGGCGCTGGTGGTGCTGGTCGGCGAGGACGGCCAGGTCGAAAACCGGGTGCTGACGCTGCCGCCGGGCGTTCCCTCGTCGGCGCTGACGGAAGCTACCAATTTTCTCAATGCCCGGATCAGGGGGCGGACGCTGGCGGAAGCGCGGCTCGAGCTCGAAACCGCTTTGACGCAAAACCGCGCCGAGCTCGATCAGCTGACGCAGAAGGTGATCGCCGCGGGGATCGCGAGCTGGTCCGGCGGCGAAACCGACGACCGGCAGCTGATCGTGCGCGGTCATGCCAATCTGCTGGAAGACCTGCACGCGCTCGAAGACCTCGAGCGCGTCAGGCTGCTGTTCGACGACCTCGAGACCAAGCGCGGCGTGATCGATCTTCTGGGCCGCGCCGAGCGCGCCGAAGGCGTGCGGATTTTCATCGGATCGGAGAACAAGCTGTTTTCGCTGTCCGGCTCTTCCACGATCATCGCGCCCTATAGCGACGCCGCCGGCCATATCGTCGGCGTTCTCGGCGTCATCGGGCCGACCCGGCTCAACTATGCCAGGGTGATCCCGACGGTCGATTATGCGGCGCGCATCGTCAGCCGAATGCTGGGCGGGTAATCCCGCCCGGACCGGGCTATGAGCGCTTGATTTTCGGCGCCCAAAGCACGATATCCGGGCCAGCAAATCCCAAATTGACCCCATGCAAGGCGATTTTTCGAGAAGGCAACCCATGACCGATCCGAACCGGCCGAATGATGACGCGGGGAACGCCGCACAGACCGGCGAGCCCGTGGTCTCAAAACCCTACATCATGCCCGACGATCCCGAGGAAGGCTCGGTCGAGGCGCTGGCCAAGGAAGCCGCGGAATCGCGTGACAAGATGCTGCGGACGCTGGCGGAAATGGAAAACCTGCGCAAGCGGACCGCGAAAGAGGTCGCCGACGCGCGAATCTATGGCATCACCGGATTCGCCCGCGACGTGCTCGACATCGCCGACAATCTGCAGCGGGCGCTCGATGCGGTTCCGGCCGAGACCCGGGAATTGGCCGATCCGATCCTGAAGGCGCTGATCGAAGGCGTCGAGCTGACCGAGCGGTCGCTGCTCAATGCGCTGGAGAAAGAACGGCGTCAAGAAATTCGATCCCGCCGGCGAAAAATTCGATCCGAATTTTCAGCAGGCGATGTACGAAGTCCCCGACGCTTCGGTTGCCCCGGGCACGGTCGTGCAGGTCGTGCAGGCCGGCTACATGATCGGCGAGCGCGTGTTGCGGCCGGCGCTCGTGGCGGTGTCCAAGGGCGGCGCGAAAGCCGGCGCGCCCGGCTAGACCTGAGGCGTGATTGCGGCGAAGCACGGCCCCGGATGAGATGCGATCAGACTTGCCTGTAACGGCAGCGGAAGTGCGCCCGCTGACAGACCTCAATAAAGTCATCGCGCTCTACACCGCGATGTCGCTCGACTGGATGCGCTTGACGCCGGCCTTCGCCATATCCGCCCAGGCCTTGGCCAGCGAGCCCTGGGTGTCGATGCCGCGGCAGCCATCTTCGACGACATAGGCCTCGAAGCCGGCCTTGCGCGCATCCATCGCCGTCCATGCGACGCAGAAATCGGTCGCCAGCCCGGCAATGAACAGGCGCTGCAGCTTGCGGGCCTTGAGATAGGCGGCAAGCCCGGTCGTGGTCTTGCCGTCGGCTTCGGTGAAGGCCGAATAGCTGTCGACGTCCTTGTGGTAGCCCTTGCGAATGACGAGCTCGGCCTGCGGTATCGACAGGTCCTTCGAGAGCGAGGCGCCGTCGGTGCCCTGCACGCAGTGATCGGGCCACAACACCTGCTTGCCATAGGCAAGATCGATGGTTTCGAACGGCTTCTTGCCGGCATGGGATGAGGCGAACGAGACATGGCCGGCGGTGTGCCAGTCCTGCGTCATCACCACATTGGCGAAACCTTTGGCGAGCCGGTTGATGACGGGGACGACCTGATCGCCGTCCTTCACGGCCAGGCTGCCGCCGGGCAGGAAACAGTTCTGAACATCGATCACCAGAAGCGCCGAGCTATCGTCGATCTTGATCGGCGCCGCCGCCCACAGCGCTCTCGAAGCAATCGCCGTGATCGCCATCGTGCCCAGGCCAGCGAGTACCTGCCTTCGGTCCAGCATCTCGGATCTCCCCTGTAAGAACGGCGCCAGCAAATCAGGTCGGCGCGCGATCGTAAAGAAGACCGGCGGACATCCCGTGATCGAATCTTCGGCAACGGGTGACCAGAATACCGGCTTAGCACCCCTTTTCCGAAGTTCGTGATCCCCTCTCCAAACAATCGAGACTACCACAAACTCAACCACTTTCAAGTTCCTGATCGAGTTTGCCGCGCGTGGCGCAGGAACTTCAAATCGGCGGCATTAGTGCGGCTGAATTCCATCGCGCACGGCGCGGAAGCGCGGAAATGCTTTCGCCCATTCGTCGCGCGGGGCGCTGCCGATGATCCGCAAGGAGTTCTGGCCGCCACCGAACCGCAGCCACTGCACCACGGTGACCGGCGTATTGTCCTTGCCGCTGGTCGCATCGAGACGTGTTTCATATCCGGCCATGCCGTCGATGCGGACCGGCTCGGACATCGTAATGCGCCAGTTGCGCACGCCCGGGAATCGACCTTGCGGCCTGCTCGGCGTAGCGGCCGCGATCCTCCGGCTGCGTCGGCGCGGATCCCATCAGGCCGATCACCATGAAGGGCGCGGCCTCGAAGCCGGTCTTTTCATCGCCGTCGGCGAGAAGAATACCGGCGTTCGGCGCCAGGGTGCGGACATGCTTGAAGTCGCTGAGATCGCTGACCTTGAAGGGCATCAGCCCCAATTGCTCCTCGACCGGAACCTCCTTGCGGATCACCGCTGACGCGAACATCTGCCGAACGGCGTCATCGGTGTAAATCTTGCTGGCATTTTCGGGGACTTGCATGGCGACATAGCCGGAGAAGGTGCCGCCCGACAGGATCATCGAATAACGCCGCACGGTGCTGGCGCCGTTCTTGGCGTTTTCGGCGGTGTAATAGGCGGTCCCCGCCGCGGTCTCGATGCTCTCGGGCTTGATGCCGCCGGTGCCCGCCGGATTGGCCTTGAAGGCATTCATGACCTCGCCATAGGCCTCGGGCGGCAGCTCCGCCACCAGGACCTTGACGCTTTCATCCTCGGTTTCAAATCCGACGAATGTCTTTGCGCGGGAGAGGCCCACCAGGGGGACCATCCCGACCCGGACGCCGGGCGGAAAAACCGCCTCCGCGGCGACGGCGGGGTTAACGGTGGTGACGAGCAGAGCCAGCGCGGCAAGGAGTCGAATGTGCTTCATCGGCAATCTACTGGGTTCGCATTGCGGCGGTTCGGTGGTGGGCGGGTCGCCCGTCCCTTGCGGGACCCTTGATCGGTAAGTTCGCTTTTAACGGTTTTGCCGCCCCGGCAACAGCGGCGCCGTGAGGGGGCGTTTCGGCCAGGCGGGCCTCGCCCGGCGGGGCCGGTCTTGAGACCCGAAGCCGACACTATCTTTCAAGGTTTAGGGTTTTCGCGGCCCAAGGTTGCGTCCGCCTCCTTGCAGGCCCTGCCCCCCCTCCTATATGAGGCTCACCGTCGCAATATCGCGAGTATTTGATCGTTGGGGGTTTGGATTGGTGCGCCGTCAGGGCCCAGCCAACCTGCCGCAAAAAGAAGGATATGAGGACCATGGGAAAGGTCATTGGGATCGATCTCGGCACCACGAATTCGTGCGTCGCCGTAATGGATGGCAAGACTGCGAAAGTCATCGAAAACGCCGAGGGTATGCGAACGACCCCCTCGATCGTCGCCTTTAGCGACGATGGCGAGCGCCTGGTCGGCCAGCCCGCCAAGCGCCAGGCGGTGACCAATCCCGAGCGGACCTTCTTTGCGGTCAAGCGCCTTGTCGGCCGCCGCTACGACGATCCGATGGTCGAAAAGGACAAGAAGCTTGTCCCCTACAAGATCGTCAAGGCGTCCAATGGCGATGCCTGGGTCGAAGCCGACGGCAAGACCTATTCGCCCTCGCAGGTCTCCGCTTTCATTCTGCAGAAGATGAAGGAAACGGCGGAAGCCCATCTCGGCCAGAAGGTCGATCAGGCCGTCATCACCGTTCCCGCCTATTTCAACGACGCGCAACGCCAGGCCACCAAGGACGCCGGCAAGATCGCCGGCCTCGAAGTGCTGCGCATCATCAACGAGCCGACCGCGGCCGCCCTTGCCTACGGTCTCGACAAGTCGAAATCCGGCACCATCGCGGTGTACGACCTCGGCGGCGGCACCTTCGACGTCTCGATCCTCGAGATCGGCGACGGCGTGTTCGAGGTGAAGTCGACCAATGGCGATACGTTTTTGGGCGGCGAAGACTTCGACATGCGGCTGGTCAGCTATCTGGCGGATGAATTCCAGAAGGAGCAGGGCATCAACCTGCGCAACGACAAGCTTGCCTTGCAGCGCCTGAAAGAGGCCGCCGAAAAGGCCAAGATCGAGTTGTCCTCGACTACCCAGACCGAAATCAATCTGCCGTTCATCACCGCCGATCAGACCGGGCCGAAGCATCTGACGATGAAGCTGACGCGCGCCAAGTTCGAGGCGCTGGTCGACGATCTCGTCCAGAAGACCATCGAGCCCTGCCGCAAGGCGCTGAAGGATGCCGGCCTCACCGCCGGCGAGATCGGCGAAGTGGTGCTGGTCGGCGGCATGACCCGCATGCCGAAGGTCCAGGAAGTGGTGAAGCAGCTGTTCGGCAAGGAGCCGCACAAGGGCGTCAACCCCGACGAAGTCGTGGCCATTGGTGCTGCGATCCAGGCCGGCGTGCTGCAGGGCGACGTCAAGGACGTGCTGCTGCTCGACGTGACGCCGCTGTCGCTCGGCATCGAGACGCTGGGCGGCGTGTTCACCCGCATCATCGATCGCAACACCACGATCCCGACCAAGAAGAGCCAGGTGTTCTCGACCGCCGAGGACAACCAGAACGCCGTCACCATCCGCGTCTTCCAGGGCGAGCGTGAAATGGCGGCCGACAACAAGGTGCTCGGCCAGTTCGATCTGATGGGTATTCCACCCTCGCCGCGCGGCATGCCGCAAATCGAGGTGACCTTCGATATCGACGCCAACGGCATCGTCAACGTGTCGGCGAAGGACAAGGCGACCGGCAAGGAACAGCAGATCCGGATCCAGGCATCCGGCGGTCTGTCCGAGGCCGACATCCAGAAGATGGTCAAGGACGCCGAGGCCAACGCCGCCGAGGACAAGAAACGCCGCGAGGCGGTCGACGCCAAGAACCACGCCGACGCGCTGGTGCATTCCACCGAGAAGGCGCTGGCCGAGCATGGCGCGAAGATCGCGGAAGGCGAGCGCCGCGCCATCGAGGACGCGGTCAGCGACTTGAAGGAAGCGCTGAAGGGCGAGGATGCCGAGGCGATCAAGACCAAGACCAACACGCTGGCCCAGGCTTCGATGAAGCTCGGCGAGGCGATGTACAAGCAGCAGGCCGAGAGCGATGCGGCCAAGGATGCGGCCAAGGACGACGTAGTCGACGCGGAGTTTACCGAGGTCGACGACGACAAGAACAACAAGAAGTCTGCTTAAAGGCCGACATCATGACCCTCATTCCGGCGGGTACGCAGGTCGCGTCTCGAAGGATGGGGGTCATTTTTCGTTAAGCCGGAGGCGGCATTGTGTGAGCCGCATTGCTTCGGGATCAGGATGAACTTCGGGCGGGTTTGACGGATGTCCACCAAGCGCTGCTATTACGAAACCCTTGAAGTCGAGCGGAACGCGGACGAATCCAAACTCAAGGCGGCCTTCCGCAAGCTCGCGATGAAATGGCATCCGGACAAGAATCCGGGCGATGCCAGCAGCGAAATCCGCTTCAAGGAAATCAACGAAGCCTACGAAGTCCTGAAAGACGGCGACAAGCGCGCCGCCTATGACCGGTTCGGCCATGCGGCGTTCGAGCAGGGCGGCGGCGGCGGTCCCGGCTTCGGCGCCGGCTTTGCCTCGTCGTTTTCGGATATTTTCGAAGATCTGTTCGGCATGGCCGGGCAGCGCGGCCGCGGCGGCGGGCGCGAGCGCGGCGCCGACCTGCGCTACAACATGGAAATCACGCTGGAAGAAGCTTTCCTCGGCAAGACCGCCCAGATCGAGATTCCGGTTTCGGTGACCTGCGAATCCTGTTCGGGCACCGGCGCCAAGGCCGGCACCAAGCCCAAGACCTGCGCGATGTGCGGCGGGGCGGGGCGGGTGCGGCAGGCCCAGGGATTTTTCACGCTGGAGCGAACCTGCCCGGGCTGCCAGGGCCGCGGCCAGATGATCGAAGACCCCTGCCCTTCATGCGTGGGCTCCGGGCGGGTGACGCGCGAGCGGAACCTGTCGGTCAATATTCCCCAAGGTGTCGAAGACGGGACGCGGATCCGGCTGGCCGGCGAAGGCGAGGCGGGCGTCCGCGGCGGGCCGCCCGGCGACCTCTACATCTTCCTGTCGCTCGCCAGCCACGAGTTCTTCCAGCGCGACGGCGCCGATCTGCATTGCCGTGTGCCGATCTCGATGGTGACGGCGGCGCTCGGGGGTGAGTTCGAGGTGCCGACCATCGACAAGGGCAAGACCAAGGTGAAGATTCCCTCGGGAACCCAGTCCGGCCGGCGCTTTCGCATCGCATCAAAGGGCATGCCGGTGCTGCGCTCGCGGCAGACCGGCGACATGTACGTCCAGGTCGCGGTCGAAACGCCGCAGAATTTGACCAAGAAGCAGCAGGAATTGCTGGCCGAGTTCGAAAAATTATCCTCCGGTGCAACCCAGCCCGAGGCCGCGGGTTTCTTCACCAAGGTCAAGGACTTCTTCGGCACCCGCGCCAATGGCTGAAGCGCGTTTGGCTTGACCGTATCGTCTGCTACCTATACGTCTTTATGACTATTTTCTGACACTGCCGCCTAAGCGCGGTCCCGCCTGGTAGCGACATGCCTCTGCAATCGTCCGTGCGTGCGTTGAAAAAGCCTCCTCGTCTCGACGACGAGGTGCGTTTTCTTCGTTCATGGATCGAGAAGCCGCTGCACATGGGCGCCGTGATGCCCTCGGGACGGGTGCTGGCGCGCACCATGGCCCAATATGTCGACATCAATTCCACAGGTCCGGTCGTCGAGCTTGGGCCCGGCACCGGCGCGATCACCAACGCGCTGATCGAGCGCGGCGTCGATCAGAAGCGTCTGGTGCTGGTCGAATACAATCCAGGCTTCTGCGCGCTGCTGCGCGATCGCTATCCGCACGCCAAGGTGGTGCAGGGCGACGCCTATACGTTGCGCGACTCGCTCTGGAACGTGCTGAGCACGCCGGCATCCGCGGTCGTGTCCGGCCTGCCGCTCGTCACCAAGCCGATGCTGACGCGCTTGAAACTGATTCGCGATGCCTTTCTGGCGCTGGCGCCGGGTGCGCCGTTCGTGCAGTTCACCTATTCGGTCGCGCCGCCGATCCCGAAGTCGCTGCCGGGCGTCTCCACGGAAGCTTCCGAGCGCATCTGGATGAACCTTCCGCCGGCCCGCGTCTGGGTGTATCGGAAGGACTGACCCTTCGCCGTGCGGAGGGTTCGTCCTGAACCGATTTAGGCCATGTCCGCACTGAAAATCCTGGTGATCCCCGGTTCGCTCCGCACCGGCTCGCTCAATGCGAGCCTGGCGGCCGCCGCCGCGGACCAATTCGTGCAGGCCGGCGCCGAGGTCTCGCCCATCTCACTCGCCGATTTTCCGCTGCCGATCTATGACGGCGACCTGCAGACCAGATCGGGCGTGCCGAAGAACGCGGTCAATCTGAAGCGCATGATCGGCGTCCATCATGGCGTCCTGATCGTGACGCCGGAGTACAACGCATCGGTGCCGCCGCTGGTCAAGAATGCCATCGACTGGGTAAGCCGCGTGCAGGACCCGCATGAAACCCGCGGCCAGGTGTTTCGCGAGCGAGCGTTTGCGATCGCGGCGGCGTCGGACAACCGGCTCGGCGGAACGCGGTCGCTGGCGGGGCTGCGCCTGATCCTGTCCGCCTGCCATGCCGTGGTGATTCCGAACCAGCTCGCGCTGTCGTTCGCGTCGGAAGCCTATGATGATATGGACAGGCTGAAACATCCGGCCGATATCGAGGCGCTCGGCGCGCTGGTGCGGCAGTTGATCGAATTTTCCCAACGCATGATGTGAGGTGACATGCAGCCATCGACCATCGCTCCCCGCGACCGCCTGATCGTGGCGCTCGATCTGCCCGGCACGGCGCCCGCGGAAGCGATGATTGCCCGGCTCGGCGACAGCGTCACGTTCTACAAGATCGGCTATCAGCTCGCTTACGCGGGCGGACTTTCGCTGGTCCGTCAGCTGACCGAGGAACGGCAAGAAGGTGTTCGTCGATCTCGAGCTGCACGACATCGGCAATACGGTGGCGCGCGGCGTCGAGAGCCTCGCTGCCCTCGGCGCGACATTCCTGACCGTGCACGCCTATCCGCAGACCATGAAGGCGGCGGTGGAAGCGCGCGCGGGATCGGGCCTGCAAATCCTTGCCGTCACCGTGCTGACCTCCTATGACGATGCCGATCTGCAAGCCGCGGGCTATCGCCTTTCGGTCTCCGATCTGGTCGAGGCCCGCGCCCGGCAGGCACAGGCGCTCGGCGTCGATGGACTGGTGTGCTCGCCCGAAGAGGCGGCCAGTTTGCGCCAGATCGTGGGCCGCAGCATGAGTCTCGTGACGCCCGGCATCCGGCCGGCGGGCACCCCGAGCGGCGACCAGAAGCGGATCATGACGCCTGCAGCGCGCCATCGCGGCCGGCGCGGACTATCTGGTGGTCGGACGGCCGGTGATGGAAGCCGCCGATCCCAAGGCGGCGGCCGAGGCCATCCAGGCCGAGATCGCACAGGCGCTGGGCTGAACAAAAAGGAGAAGCACAAGATGGCGAAAGGCTACTGGATCGCGCGTATCGATGTTCACAACATGGACGGCTACAAGGACTATGTCGCGCAGAACGGCGCGGTATTCGCGAAATTCGGCGCCAAATTTCTGGTGCGCGGCGGCAAGCATGTGCCCAAGGAAGGCTCGTCGCGCTCGCGCAACGTGGTCCTGGAGTTCAAGGACTACGAGACCGCGATCGCCTGCTATAATTCACCTGAATATGCCCGCCTGGTCGCGCTGCGCAGTCCCCATGCCGAGAGTGATCTCGTGATCATCGAGGGCTATGACGGGCCGCAGCCGTAAAGTGCCGTCTGCCCTTTCGGGACGGCGCCCGCCATGACGGTGGGCAACGCCCGATCGGTTGCCGGAACTGGCTGCCGCGGTTATACGGCTTGGGTGAGGTCTGAAAAATGTCCGACATGCGCTTGATCGTTGCGGGAGCCGGCGGCCGGATGGGCCGCGCGCTGACACGCGTCATCTCCGAGACCAAAGGCGCTGTCGCCGGCGCGCTGGAGGCACCGGGTTCTGATTGCTCGGCGAGGATGCCGGCGTGCTGGCGGGCCTGCCCGCCAACGGCGTCAAGCTGTCGGCGGATCTGTGGACCATGTCGGCCAATGCGGATGGCATCCTCGACTTCACCGTGCCGGCTGCGACCATCGCCAACATCGCCATCGCCGCCGAGCGCGGCATCGTGCACATCATCGGCACCACCGGGCTCTCGGGATCGGACGACGCCGTGATCAAGAGCGTCACCTCGCGCGCCATCGTCGTCAAGTCGGGCAATATGAGCCTCGGCGTCAATCTGCTGGCGGCGCTGGTGAAGCGGGTGGCGCAATCGCTGGACGA
>CAWHIO010000049.1:0-68766 GCA_963829315.1 uncultured Alphaproteobacteria bacterium
AGAAGCTGGCGAGACGCGAAGCCGCGCCAGCGTAGCTGTCGTCCCCGCGAACGCGGGGACCCATACGCCGCAGCCTCGGATTTTGGCACGCCGGCCAACGGCTTTTGCTCCAACCCACGATGGTGGTTATGGGTCCCCGCGTTCGCGGAGACGACAAAACGTGGTTGCGGGTTCGCACCCAGTAAGTGGCCACTGATACGATTTTCAAACAGCCGACACAGCTTCGCGATCTCGCCGCGCATTTCGCGCGAGGTTTGGCCTGCTCGTTCCGCACCCTCCAAACAGAGGGCGCAGGGAATGCCGGGCGCCCGATGCGCCCGATAGCCGCGTGTGCAATGCGAGTAGCAGAAACGCACACGCGTTAGTCAGGTCACACCGGAATCACCCGGCATTCCCCGCGCAATGGTTTACGGCTTATTTCGTGCTCTCCCCGGGGACCGGGCATTCTTGCCCCCGTCATCGGCGTGATGCGAAGCATCATCGCCAACTTGACACCAGCGTCGGGGTGTCAGGACCACACGACTTCGCCGTCCGCATCAAACGCCATTCGTCAAAGGCGCCGCCTGCGTCCACCGCATCCCGCCCCGCGTCCGTGACGATCGCGAGCCGCCCCTCGGTTGGGACGAGACGGGGCGAATTGATAAAGATGATTTGCCCGACGACGAAAGCGAAAAATGTTTGCGATTCGCACTGGACAAAGCTTGCCGGAACACCGGAGGACGAGGTGATTTGCCCGGCGGGCAACGCCGCGCGAAATCACGCCTTCTTCAAGAACTCCGTGCGCAGCACCAGGCCCTTGACCTTGTCGGTGCGTCCTTCGATCTCGTCGGCATTGTCGGTGAGGTGAATGCCCTTGATCATGGTGCCGCGCTTGAGCACGGTCGATGATCCCTTCAGCTTGAGGTCCTTGATCAGCGTGACGCTGTCGCCCTCGGCGAGCAGCGCGCCGTTGGAGTCCCTGACCTTGATGTCCATGTGGTGTTTTCCTTAAAGGACGAAAGAAAGAATGTAGCCCGCATGAGCGCATGCGATATGTGGGGACCATGGAAATAAGAAGACCCGGATATCGCTTCGCTCATCCGGGCTACGCTAGCTGGCACGCTCAAGGGCCGGCGTTCAATCGAACGATCCGCCGTTCCGTCGCTGCCGTCAGCGACGGCTTATTGCCTTTGTTATATATTCCCAAGTGTGCAGGGCACAAATGACCGATGGCGTAATGCTCTAAAAGCGCTCGTAGGCGGTGATTTGTCACCACCACGCATCGAAATCCGTACCCATTTCGCAATCGCGCTCCGTTCCCTTTCAGGTGAACAAGCGTGAATGACGACGCTTTATACAGGTGATTTCTGAGCCGCTGCCAAATCCCTTGAAATCCGCTCGGGGTTGAACCCACGTGCAGCACCCGTCCGTTTGGACCGTAGATCACGTAAACGCCCTGACGCATTGGAGCGACGAGACCCTTCGCCGGGAATTTCACCAACGGTGATGCAGTAAGTTGGGCATAAAATTTAGCGACCTGCTCTCGTTCACGGGTCACCTTCTTTGGTTCATCCATGATTTCCACCTACAAGACGATCGCAAGGTGAATGCAGCATGTAGCCCGCATGAGCGCAGCGATTTGCGGGACCATGGAAACAAAAGGACCCGGATATCGCTTCGCTCATCCGGGCTACGCTTGCTAGGACCAGACCCGGAATCTCGAGATTCCGGGTTCGATGCTTCGCATCGCCCCGGAATGACGGTCTTAGAGGCCTTGTTTTGCTGGCTGCATTTCCAGTCATACTCTCAGGATGAGGTCGCGACGATGCCCTAACCCAGTTCGATCTCCGCGGTCACCTCATGCGAGAGGCTGACGCCGCCGAGGGTCAGAACCATTTTGGCCGGCAGCTTTTCATGGCCCTTGAGACGGCCGTCGGCGCACCGCCTTTTCGATTTCGCGCTGCGAAGTGATACCGACCTTCTTGAGAAATCCACGCAGGCTGGTGTTGAAGACGTCTTCGTTCATGATGGCCTCCTGTTTCTTTGTTGGAGCATGTAGCCCGCATGAGCGCAGCGATATGCGGGGACCATTGAAATAAGAAGACCCGGATGTCGCTTCGCTCATCCGGGCTACGCTTGCTGCCTTTAGGGCCGAACCGGATTGTTCAGCATGTATTCGCCGAGGTCGCGCTGCTTCTTGTCGGTCCGCGTGATGGCGTTGCTGCGCTGGACGTCGCGGTCCTTGCGGCAGGCGACATATTCCGGCGAGCCGGCCGCGACATTGTTGGCGCGGCAGAACGCGTCGTCGTCCTCGTTCAGGCCGGCGCTGGCCGGCAAATCGTGGCGTTTCGCGCAGCCGGCAAGCGTCAGGGCGGCGAGTGTCAGCGCCAGGAAAACCGTCGGAACATTAAATCGCATGCCAAATCCCGTATCTATCGGTCCTACCCTGTAACCCGAATTATGGGATTTGTAAGCCTCCTGTCTCGTCATTCCGGGGCGCGAGCGTAGCGCGCGAGCCCGGAATCCATAACCACCATCGGGGGCATGGATTCCGGGCCTGCGCCAAGAGGCGCATCCCGGAATGACGGAGGTCGGGTCCGGCGCTACACCCTGCCCTTCAGCGCGTCGCCGATTTCGTCCAGCACCTTGGGGTCCTCGATGGTGGCGGGCATCGCCCAGGGATCGCCGTCGGCGATCTTCTTGATGGTGCCGCGCAGGATCTTGCCCGACCGCGTCTTCGGCAGCCGGCCGACCGTGATCGCGAGCTTGAACGCCGCCACCGGGCCGAGCTTGTCGCGCACAAGCCGCACGATCTCCTTTTCGATCTCGGCATGGCTTCGGGTCACCCCGGCCTTCAGCACCAGGAAACCGCAAGGCACCTCGCCCTTGATCGCGTCCTTGACCCCGAGCACCGCGCATTCGGCGACGTCGGGATGAGACGCCAGAATCTCCTCCATGCCGCCGGTGGAAAGCCGGTGGCCGGCGACGTTGATGATGTCGTCGGTGCGGCCCATCACGAAGACGTAGCCGTCCTCATCCTTGTAGCCCGCATCGGAGGTTTTGTAGTAGCCGGGAAACTCGTTGAAATAGGCCTCCTTGCAGCGCTCGTCCTGCTCCCACAGGGTCGGCAGGCAGCCCGGCGGCATCGGCAGCTTGATCACGATCGAGCCCATGGTTCCGGCGGGCAACGGCTTTGAGGATTCGTCGACGATGTCGACCTGATAGCCCGGCATCGGCACCGTCGGCGAGCCGTGCTTGACCGGCAACATGCCCAGCCCCACCGGATTGCCGGCGATGCACCAGCCGGTTTCGGTCTGCCACCAGTGGTCGATCACCGGCACCTTCAATTGCTGCTCCGCCCATTCCACCGTCGGCGGGTCGGCGCGCTCGCCGGCGAGAAACAAAGTGCGGAATTTCGACAGGTCGTACGCGCGGATGAATTTTCCATCCGGGTCCTCCTTGCGGATGGCGCGAAACGCGGTCGGCGCGGTGAACAGCGCCACCGCCTTGTGTTCGGCAATCACCCGCCAGAACGCGCCTGCGTCCGGCGTGCCGATCGGCTTGCCCTCATACATGATCGAGGTCGCGCCATGAAACAGCGGTCCGTAGATGATGTAGCTGTGGCCGACCACCCAGCCGATGTCGGAGCCGCACCACCAGACCTCGCCGGGCCGCACCCCATAGAGATTGAACATCGACCATTTCAGCGCGACCAGATGCCCGCCATTGTCGCGCACCACGCCTTTGGGTTTGCCTGTGGTGCCCGAGGTATAGAGGATATAGAGCGGATCGGTCGCCAGCACCGGCACGCAATCGGCGGACTTTTTCGCGGCCATCGCGGCGGTTCGCAACGCCGCCCAGTCGTGATCGCGCCCGGCCACGAGGTCGCAAGCTTGCTGCGGCCGCTGCAGGATAACGCAGGCCGCAGGCTTCTCGCTGGAGAGCCTGATCGCCTCGTCGAGCAGCGGCTTGTAGTGCACGATGCGGCCGGGCTCGAGCCCGCAGCTCGCCGAGAAGATCAGTTTGGGTTTGGCGTCCTCGATCCGGGTGGCGAGTTCCTTGGCGGCAAAACCGCCGAACACCACCGAATGCACCGCGCCGATCCGCGCGCAGGCCAGCATCGCGATCATGGCTTCCGGCACCATCGGCATATAGAGGATGACGCGATCGCCCTTGGCGACGCCGAAATCGGCCATGACGGCGGCGAGGGTTTTCACCTCATGCAGCATCTCGGCATAGGTCAGCCGGGTGACGCTGCCGGCCAGCGGCGAATCGTGGATCAGCGCCACCTGATTGGCGCGTCCGCCGGCGACGTGGCGATCCAGCGCGTTGTAACAGGAGTTGACCATGGCACCGGCGAACCAGCGGCCGTAAAGCCCCATCGCGGGATCGAACACCTTTCTGGCGGGCTCGATCCAGTCGATCTCGCGCGCGGCCTCGCCCCAAAAGCCCTCGGGATCGCTGAGCGAGCGGGCATGGGCCTCCTGATACCGGCTATTGTCCTGGGCATTCATGCGTTCACTCCCGCTGGCCGATTTTGTTCAACTGACCAGACCACCGACGCCCGGCCATGATCCGGATCAATTCCGGTGGATTTTAGCGGGTATTTTCGCGGGTAGCGGTATCATTGCAAGGCCTGACCGCCTCGCCAAATCGGCTTAGAGCCTGACGGGATTGGCCGAAGGAGCCGAAGCGGCGACCGACCTTCTCTCTCTCTCCCCGCTTGCGGGGTCGAGACGAGCGAAGCTCGCTCCTGGAGGGTCGGGGTGAGGGCCTCTTTCGGCAAGTCCGACTCGCGGTGAGTTCCCCTCACCCGGATCGCATCTCCGATGCGATCCGACCTCTCCCCGCAAGCGGGGCGAGGTGAGCGAACCAGCCGATCTAACCGAGCCATCACGCTTTATTGCCGCTCGACCGCCAGCAGATGATCGAGACGCTGGCGCATCTCCTTCTGAAGATCGTAGTCCGGCCGGCCGAAGCCCGCGTTGCGGCGGGCGATGAAATCGTCCTGCTCGCGCTGCATGGCGCGGCCGGCGCGGGGATTGTCCTTGCCGGCCTCCCGGACCACCTTGGTATTCACGGCGTTGATCTCGCGGTCGAGATTGGCCAGTTCCGGATTGGCGCAGATCGCCTTCTCGACCGCGCGCCTGGCCGCGGCGCAATTGAAACTCGGCTTGTTGTTGACCGCCAGCATCGCACCGATGCGCTCGACCTCCTGGGCCAGCGACTTGTAATTGCCCTTTGCCGCGGGATGGTCCGGACTGAGCTTGATCGCGGCGCCGAAATCGGCGAGCGCGCGCGGCCGGTTGCCCTTCTTGCGCCAGAGCTCGCCGCGCGCATTGAAGACATCGGCGAGGGTCGGATCAACCTGCAACGCCGCACCGTAGTCGCCGATGGCGCGGTCGATCTGGTCCTTGCGGTCGAAGGCGGCGGCCCGCGCGGCCAGCGCCTTGACGCGGTCGGCCTTCAAGGTCTTGTCGTTGTCGACCAGGAGGCCGCAAACGGCGATGATCCGGTCGTCGTCATTCGCCGCCACGGCGGCAGCGCAGGGCGCCGGATCGACCTGCTGGCCGGCGGATGGCTCGGTGCCGGTCGCGGCCAAAGCCGGGCCCGCGGACAGCGCAGATGTCGCAGCGATGGCCGCACCCGCGATCAGGGATTTGAAACAGCGTTGCATCGGATGGCTTATAGCACGACGACCGGTTCAGTCGTCCCTGCGAAAGCAGAGACGACCAAAGAACTAAGTCACCTTCAGCGTGATGCCGCCATCGACCACCAGTTCGATGCCGGTGACGTATTTCGATTCGTCGGAGGCGAGAAACAGCGCCGCGTTGGCGACATCCCAGGCGTCGCCCATGTGCCCCATCGGCACCTGCGCGTCGCGCGCCCGCCACATCGCTTCGACATCGCCGTTGGCGTAGCTCGCCGCCAGCCCCGCGGAGTGCTCCACCATCGGGGTTTTCATCAGGCCGGGCAGGATCGCGTTGACCCTGATGTTCTGTGCGGCGAATTCGACGGCCGTGGTGCGCGTCATCTGGTTCATCGCCGCCTTGGTGGTGCCATAGGTGACGTAGGAGATGCCGAGATGGCGGATCGAGGCGATCGACGAAATATTGATGATCGAGCCGCCGCCCTGCCGGGCCATCACCGGGATGACGTGCTTCATGGCGAGAAAGGCGCTTTTGAGATTGACCGCGAACACCCGGTCCCAGTCCGCTTCCGAGACGTCAACCACGTTGCCGGTCTCGGCGATGCCGACATTGTTGTCGAGCACGTCGATGCGGCCATAGGTCTTCAGGCACGCGGCCACCATCGCCTCGACGTCAGCGGCGCGCGATGCGTCCGACGTGAACGCGGTCGCTCTGCCGCCCTCCGAGGCAATGATGCCGGCGGTCTCCTGCGCGGCGGCGGCGTTTCGATCGACGCAGAACACCTGCGCGCCCTCGCGCGCAAAGCTCACGGCGGTCGCCTTGCCGTTGCCCCAACCCGGCCCGATCGAGCCGGCGCCGACCACCAATGCTGTCTTGCCCTTCAGACGTTCCACTTAAACCCCTCCCGCTTTTCGCGAAATTGGCCGGGTGCAGGCCCACGGTCAACCCATTGCGGCGACAGGCCGGATGCCGTGGCGGAACGAGCGCGGGCACGCCACCCCGCTACGCCCTAGCAACAATCCGGTTCCCCGCGTACTCTAAAGGCTGAACCGGCCCGTCAGAGGCCGGTCTTATCGTGGAGAACGCCCTAATGCCCGCCTATCGTATCGTTGGATTATCGTTTGCAGCGGCCGTCCTGCTCTGCTGGCGCCGGCCTCACGCTTGCCCATGCCAAGCCGTTCATGATCGTCGGCATCGACGAGAAGGTGCTGTGGGACGACGACGGCAAGACCGTCCTGTCCATGCCCGGCAAGGACCAGGTCCTGATCGTCGATCTCGCCGATCCCGAAAATCCCAAGATCGCCGCCAGCCTGCCGCTGGAAAATTCCGTGGTCGGACCGCCGGTCAATGTCGATATCGACCCCACCGGCTCGGTCGCGCTGGTCGCCAATTCGGTCGATGTCGTAAAAGACGGCGACGCGCTGAAACAGGTGCCGGACAACAAGATCTTCGTGATCGATCTGAAAGCCACCCCGCCCAAACTGGCGGCGACCATCACCGGCGGCAAGCAGCCCTCGGGACTGAACTTCAGCCCGTCCGGCAAGATGGCGCTGGTCGCCAACCGCGGCGACAACTCGGTCAGCGTGCTCTCGGTCAACGGCACCGACGTCAAGATCACCGATACCATCAGCTTCCCCGACAGCGTCGCCCATGTGATGTTCACGCCGGACGGCAAGCGGGCGCTGGCGGTGCGATTCCCCGCGCACAAGGTGTCGGTGCTCGACATCGCCGGCGACAAGGTCACCTACAACAAGGTCGACCTGCCGACCGGCCAGTGGCCCTATAATGTGGTGGTGACGCCGAACGGCAAGATCGCGCTGACATCGGACAATGGCGGCGCCGGATCGTCCGACGGCAGCGTCGACACCACCAGCGTGATCGACCTCGAAGCCACCCCGCCCCGCATCATCGACCGGGTGGTGGTCGGCGACGGCCCCGAGGGACTGGCGATGTCGCCGAAGGGCGACCTCGCGGTCGCGGCCATCCTGCGCGGCTCCAACATGAAGAAGGCGTTCTTCTACCAGAAGAACGGCAGCCTCTCGATCCTCAAGATCGACGGCAAGAAGGTGACCAAGACCCAGGATATCGAGGTCGGCGGGTTGCCCGAGGCGGTCGTGTTCACGCCGGACGGCAAGTATCTTTTGGCCGGGAATTACCTGACCCAGGATTTCTCGATCCTGAAAGTCAACGGCGACAAGGTCACCGATACCGGCAAGCGCTTCAAGGTGCCGGGTCATCCGGCTTCGGCGCGGATGGGGCACTGAAGCCTGTTCCCTCTGGAGATGCCGACCGGCGCCGTCGATGGCGCGGTCGGCGTCTTGCCGTGCAATACGGACGTTTGATATGCGATCGCCGGATTTTCTGTCGCGTCCAAACCGCCGTTCCGTTCTGATCGGAGGCGCCGCGCTTGGCGCGTTGCCGCGCAGGGCGCGCGCCGATCAATGGCCGTCGCGGCAGGTCAGGCTCGTGGTTCCGTTCGCCGCCGGCGGCACCACCGACATTCTGGCGCGGGTCGTCGCCGCGCATGCTTCGGATGAATTCGGCCGGCAGTTCTTCGTCGAAAACAAGCCGGGCGCCAGCGGCAATATCGCCACCGAAACGGTCGCGAAGGCCGACCCCGATGGATACACCTTTATCGTCGGCACGCCGGGCACCCACGGCATCAATCAGTTCGTCTACAAGAACCTGACTTACGACCCGATCAGGGATATCGCCCCGGTGATCATCATTGCCCGGGTTCCGAACCTTTGTTCGGTCACCAATTCGCTTCCGGTGAAATCGGTGCCGGAATTGATCGCCTACGCGAAATCGAAGCCCGGTCAGTTGTTCTACGGCACACCCGGAATCGGCAGCACCGCGCACTTCTCCACCGAACTGTTCAAATCGATGACCGGCGTCGACATCACGCACGTGACCTACAAGGGCAGCGCACCGGCGCTGACCGACCTGATCGCCGGCCGCGTCCATCTGATGATCGACAATCTTCCGGCAGCCCAGTCGTTCGCCGAAACCGGCCAGATCCGGCCGCTCGCGGTCTCCACCGCGACGCGCTGGCCGCTGTTGCCGGAGCTTCCGACCATTGCCGAAGCCGGCCTGCCCGGTTACGAAGCGGCATCGTGGTTCACCGTCGCTGCGCCGGCGAGGACGCCGAGAGAGATCATCGATCGGCTCAACGCGAGCGTGGACGGGTATCTCAAATCCGAAGACGGGATCACGCGCCTGCGGAGGCTCGGGGCGGAGCCGGCCGGCGGATCACCCGACGACATGCGGCGCTACATCCTCGCGGAAATCGAGAAATGGGGCAAAGTCGCCGAATTCGCCGGCATCAAGCCGGAGTGACGCGGCCGTCACGCCATGCGGTCGAACGTCGCTTGACCATCACTTCGCTCTGTCGGGACAGCTTATTGAAACGTCATGTCCAGACATTTCGAGATGTCGGAGCCGAGACCCGATGAGATGGTGATGCAGCCGCGCACCTTCTGCGCGGTGTTGTCGCTGGCCCATATCGAATAGCCGCCGGGACCGAAAAACGAATTGGTGTTCGGCGGCTCGGTCTCGGTGGCGTCGAACGAATAGCTGGAATCGGTGTCGAAAATCCGGGGCTTCTTGATGCAGCTGCCGTCGGCCTGGACGTTGATGACTTCCTTGTTGTCGCGCGTCAGCGCCAGGCTGACCTGGCACCTGAAATATTCGGACGTCCTGGCGTTGAAGATGTAGGCGTAGGATTTGCAGGTCGCGGTATTGAGCTTGCCGGCGCTGAGACCGCGGCTGCAGGAAATTCTCTGGTTGTTGCTGAGCTTGAATTCGTCCGCATCGGCAACGCTCGCCAGCGTCATCGCCAGCGCGGCGCCAAAACACATATTCACAAAATGGTTCATCCGAATCATCCCTGTAAGCTTTTCGCGAACACCCGGTTCTAGACTGAATAAGCGAGGAAGATAGTCGCGAAGCCTGCGGCGGGAAATCACAAAGTCTTCAAGCGCGCCAGGCGCGGGCCGCGCGGTGCGTGATGTTGACGTGGCGATATCGTTCGTGATTTGTTCAAAACATGATGGGCCGCCAATGTCGCGGACCGGTTGCCGGGAGCATGCAGGATGACGCGATTTTCGACCAGGAGCTTTTGGATGGCTGCGGCGCTGGCCGCCCTGACCAATTCGGCATTGGCCGAACCGGCGGCGCCGACGCCCTGGGAGCTGAAGCCCGACATGGGCTATGGCTACGACAAGGACGGCAAGACGTTTTCCTACAAGATGGGCACCAACAATGCCGGCCTGCTGCTGAAGGGCGCCAAGAAGGTGCCGAAGGGCACGCTGTTTTTCATCGGGCAGAACGGACAGCTCTATATGCGCACCGGACCGTTCCTCGAAGGCGACGGCAAGTTCATGTTCGGCCCGAATTAGGGCGATTCCTCCCTTCTCCCCTTGCGGGAGAAGGTGCCCTCGCAAAGCGAGGGCGGATGAGGGGTAGCAGTCTCTCGATAGACCCGGCCCCCTCACCCGTCCGCGATGCTGCGCATCGCGTCCACCCTCTCCCACAGCGGGGAGAGGGAAAGGTAAGCCGACGCGTTGAGCCTAAAACGCCGCTGCGAGGTCCCGGGCGCCCGGCAAATTGCTGTTGGAGTCCATCCGGCTATCGGTGACATCGAGCAGCTTCGCCACCGTGTTGTGGCGGATCGCCACCGGATTGCGCTCGTAACCCGAGCGCTGGAAGAAATTCGCGGTCGGGACCTGTTCGCGCAGCGCCTGCGGCATCGTCACCATGTCGAGCCCGGTGCCGTCGCCGGTGAGGTTCATCATTTCCAGTTCGGCGGCGGTGAGCGGGCGGGCATGGCCCTTGGCGCGCGCGAAGATCACCGAGGTCAGGAGCTTGTGGGTCTGCAACAGCGGGCCGACGTCGATGTCGAGAACCATGGCATGGATGGCCCAGCCCTGCGGCGTATCGGCGAGCTTTTCGTGCTGCGCCCATTCGTCCGGCACCGACCGGGCGAGCGCCACCATTCGCTTGAGCACGGCGATCTTGCGATCCATCGCCTGGCGCTGGCTGCCCGACAATTGCGCGGCCCTCTGCGTCAGGTCGCGAACGAATTCGTGGCCCTGCTCGGCGATCAATTCGACGCTGTTGGTGGTGAGCAACTGGTTGTAGCCGATCGCGGTGGAAATGGCGCGCCTGCCGCCATGCTCGATGCCCGATTGCACATCGTAATTGCCGGTACCGCCGGTCTCGAACGAATAGACCCGCACCGCCTGCTCGCGCGTCAGCCCGGCGGCCGCGGCGGCGCGGGCATAGGCACGCTTGAACTCGATTTCGCTGGAGGGGCGCTGCGGCGTGAACTGGAAATGCTCCGATGCGGCCTGCAACAGGTCGGCGACCACCGGAATCGCCTTGTGCACGCGCGGCGGACGCTCGGGTTCGGGCTCCGGTTCCGGATTCACCGGCCGCTTCGGCCCGCTATAGACCGGCGGCTGCGTCAGCACATAGTCGTCGAGAGTTATCGCCAGATGTTCGCGCCGCTTGGCGTTGCGGCCCCGCCGCTTCTCGGTGATCGCGCCCCAATAGGCGCCGGTCTGCTCCTCGAACGCCGCACGCGCCTCCTGATATTCCCGCAGCTTGCGCCGGTATTCCGCGATCGCCTGCGGCGATGCCGCCTGCGCCATGGCGCCCGCGCTCGCGGAGGGAAGCGATGCCTCCATCGCTCCCGCCGGCTGGGCGGTCAGCAGCAGCGCAAGCGCGAGATATCCTGGACAAAAGCGAATCGCATGGGGACGCATGCTTCGTTTTAGCAAGCGTATCGCGCAAGTCAGCCCCGAAAGCAGCGACCCCGGGCTTCTCTCACTCCTGCTCGACGCCGCTCGCCTTGATCAGTTCCGACCATTTCCGTTCATCCCTGTCGATGAAAGCGGCATAGTCTTCCGGCGTCCCCGGGGTGATCTCGGTGCCGTCGAGCGCGAGTTGCTTCTTCACCTCATCGGAGGCGAGCGCTGCCCGCAACTCGCTGTTGAGCTTGTCGATCACCGGGCGCGGCGTGCCGGCCGGCGCTACCAACCCGTAATATAGCGACGCCTCGAACCCCGGCAGACCGGCTTCGGGCATCGTCGGCACATCCGGGAGCAAGGCGCTTCGCGTGGCGCCTGTTACCGCCAGCGCGCGCAACAGTCCGGCCGAGATGTTGGCATGGCTCGCCGGAATCGGCGCAAAGGCCATCGGGATATGGCCACCCAGCAGATCGCTCAGCGCCGGGCCGGTGCCCTTGTAGGGAATGTGCACGAGCGTGATGCCGGCCGTACGCGCGAAATACTCACCGGTGATGTGGCTGACCGTGCCGGCGCCCGCGGAGCCGAAATTGACCTTGCCGGGATGCGCCTTGGCATAGGCGATCAGCTCGGCCACCGTGTGGACGGGAAACGACGGGTGCACCACCAGCGAGGTCGGCGCATTGCCGATCATGCCGATCGGCGCGAAATCCTTGCGGGGATCATAGCCGGGATTTTTGTAGAGCGACGGTCCGATGGCGAGCGTGCCGGTGTAACCGAGCAGAAGGGTGTAGCCATCGGGATCGCTCTTCGCCACCGCCTTGGTGCCGACGGTGCCCCCGGCCCCGGGGCGATGGTCGATGACGATACCCTGGCCGAGCGACTGACTCATCCTGTCGGCGATCACGCGCCCGACGATCGAGGTGCTGCCGCCCGGCGCGAACGGAACCACGAACGTGATGGTTCGGTTCGGATAGGGTTGCGCCTGCGCGCAGACGAGGCCCCAGCCTGTGCCGATCACGACGGCAATCATGCCGAGCGACGCGTTCCAGCTGCGCATCTGGAGAACCCTCCCGGAAACGTTGTTGTTGGCCGCATCGTCGTCGAAAGAACAGAAGGCCGCAACCCGCGGGAGGCAGCTATTTCCAGGCAAATACCGGCTGCTCCAGTTCAGCCACACGGGTATCGCGCCCGGCCAGCACTTCGCGGAACTGGTAGATCAGTGCTGCGGTCGGTGCGTGGATGAACTGGCCGGCGTGACGAAAGCGGATGACGCGCCGCGTGCTCTCCGGAATCGCGACGAAGTCGAATGCCTCCGGCCGTTCGATATCCGCAAGCCCGATCCGATGCACCGAGGCGACCTCCGCCGGGTTGGGCGACAGGGCGGCGCCCGCGGCGGCCCACAGCACGACCGGCGTGATCAGGTATCCGGACCGGGTCGGATAATCATCGAGCAGGCCGAGGACGTCAGGGGGACCGAGCCGAAGGCCCAGCTCCTCGTCAAGCTCGCGCAGGCTTGCCTCGATCGAGGTTTCGCCTGCGTCAAAGCGCCCGCCCGGCAGCGCCCACTGCCCGCGGTGGGCGCGCAGCTCGGCCGCGCGCAGGGTCAACAGCAGCGCGGTCCCGCCCGGGGCGTCATCGGCTTCGACAAGGACGATGGCGACCGCGGCCCGCTTCAGCGCCGGCGCCGGTTCGCCTGCGGGCAACCGTGCAAATGCCGCGCAGCGCTCTGCGATATTGCGGCGGGTGGTATCGTCGAATGGCCTGCTCATCCGGCTTGACTACACCACGGCAACGATTGATGAAATGGCCGCAAATCGGCCCGGCGCCGGGATTGGAAAGACCTGACATGACGACCGACATGGCCGCGGAGAAACTGAAGGCCTCCGGCTGGACCATGGTCGAGACCAGCGGTTTCATCGCTCTGGTCGGTCCGCTGTGGCAGCGCGTCGTCGACGAGGTGCATGAATATGCGATCGTCGCGCAGGACAAGCACCATAACCGCCGCGGCTTGGTGCAGGGAGGGCTGCTGATGACGTTCGCGGACCGCAGTTGCGGCATGACGGCGCGATACGTCTCCGGCCGGCCCACCCTCGCCACCGTGCAGATGGACACTCAATTTATCGACAGCGCCAAAATCGGCGAGGTTCTGATATCGAAGCCGCGCGTGGTCCGCGCCACCCGCAGCCTGATCTTCATGGCGACCGAGCTGACCGCCGGCAGCCGCTGCGTCGCCACCGCCAGCGGGGTGTTCAAGGTGCTGAAAGACCATACCTAACGCTTCCCGCGATTGCGAGGAGCCAACCGGTCGCGCGAATGCGCGCCCGATGACAGGCTCCGCGACGAAGCAATCCAAACTTTCTTTGCAGCTCTGGATTGCTTCGCCGCGCTCGCAATGACGACCTCAACCGATTATTGTGTCGGCTCTATCCCGGCCATTCTGAAAGGATCTCACTGGTGGAATATCGCCAACTCGGCCGCAGCGGCCTGAAAATTTCGCCGATCTGCCTCGGCACCATGATGTTCGGCGGGCCGACCGACGAGGCGACATCGACGCGGATCGTCGCCAAAGCGCGCGAGGCCGGCGTCAATTTCATCGATACCGCCGACGCCTATTCGAACGGCAATTCGGAAGCCGTGGTCGGCCGCGCCATCTCCAACAACCGGCCCAACTGGGTGCTGGCGACCAAGCTCGCCAATCCCATGGGGGAGGATCCCAACCGCGGCGGTCTGTCGCGGCGCTGGGTGTTGCAGGCCGCCGACGAGAGCCTGAAGCGGCTCGGCACCGACTACATCGACATCTATTACCTGCACCGGGAAGATCATTCGACGCCGCTAGCGGAGACCGTGCGGGCAATGGGCGAACTGATCCGGCAGGGCAAGGTGCGCTATTTCGGCGTCTCGAACTACCGGGCCTGGCGGGTCGCGGAAATCTGCAACATCTGCGACGACCTCGGCATCGACCGCCCGATCGTCAGCCAGCCCTACTACAACGCGATGAACCGCATGCCCGAGGTCGAGCACTTCCCGGCCTGCGGCTATTACGGCCTTGGCATCGTGCCCTATAGTCCGCTGGCGCGCGGCGTGCTGACCGGCAAATACCGCCCCGATGCGCCGCCCGACAAGGAAACCCGCGCCGGCCGCAACGACACGCGGATGATGCAGACCGAGTGGCGTCCGGAATCGCTTCTGCTGGCGCAGCAGATCCGCCAGCATGCCGAGGCGAAAGGCATCACCGCCGGTCAGTTCGCGGTGTCGTGGGTTCTCAACAGCGCGTTCGTCTCAGGCGTCATCGCCGGCCCGCGCACCGAGGCGCAATGGGACGATTACGTGCGCGCGCTGGATTATCGGTTCACCGCCGAGGACGAGGCGCTGATCGACCGGCTGGTCGCAAGCGGCCATCCCTCGACGCCCGGCTACAACGATCCGGCCTACCCGATCGAGGGACGCAAGCCGCGCACCGCGGCCTAGAGCAGGATGGTTTTCCTTTGAATCGCATCCCGCTCTAGCTTTTTGTTGGAGCATGATCTTTTTCGGAAAACCGGTGCCCGGTTTTCCGGATCAGACTCCAGCAAAGAAAAACATGGCTTTTCGGGCATAAAAGGCGCACAGGTGGGCCCTGTTTGCCTTTAGCCGGACGCAGGGTTGTCCTTGCGGGACTGCAGGCAGACGATTTGCAGCAAGAGCTGGCGAAGATGCGCGAAAGCGGTTCAATTCTCATTGAATCGGCCGACGCCCCCGCCAACCCAGAAAGATGATCTTGACGAGGTCGCGACGGGAAACGGTCACATTCAGATATCCGTTCCGCATCAAGGGCGTCGAACGCCAGCTGCCGGCCGGAGCCTACGAGGTGGTGACCGACGAGGAGATGATCGAGGGTCTGTCGTTTCCCTGCTTCCGCCGCGTCGCCACCCTGATCATGGTCCCCGGTGCGCCGCCGCACCATGCCTCAACCGAAATGATTTCCATCAGTTCGGTCGATCTTGCCGATGCGCAGCAGGCCGACATGGCCGCCTCGCATGATTGAGCAGCATCACCATCGAAACCCGCTCCCTGCGTTCGGCATCAACGCCGGCGCGCCTACTTAAGGAAATCACATGCAAATTCTTTCCGCGCGTCACGTCAAAACCGAAGAATCGCTGCGTCTTGGCGTCGTATCGGGCTGGTACAGCACCAAGGTGAGCGGCACTTTCGTCACCGGTCCTCATACCACCCAGGAAGATTGTCTTTCGAAGATCGCCGAGCTCAATCCGGCGCCGGCCAAGAAAAAGTTCTAAAGCGTTTTCAAGCGAAGTGGACGCCGGTTCGCGTCAAGAAAACGCGTCAAAACAAAAATCTGGGGCCCCGTTTCGTTTTCAATCGAAACGGAAGCTTTCCAGGGACTGAACCGGCAACCCGTTCAATCGAGGAGCCTCCCGCATGGCGCTGACCCAGGGCAATTACAGAGACTACGACTTCGACCGGATGGTCGTTCGCTTCACGATGAAGAACGATCTGGCCGAAATCGCCTGCGCTATATCGACCGACGCGATGGATCAATTGGAGGGTTCGTCGCGAACGCCGCCGGGCCAGCGCGAGCAGCAATTCCTGAGGCTGCGCGAGCGCATCGAGGCCCGCGCGGCGCGGAAATTCAGCGATGTCGAACTGGAGGGCAACCCTCCCGGCGTGATCCTGCGCGCCATCGACTTTCGATCGCCGCTGAAATAGCCGCGACAACCCCGCCCGGCGCCGGGCACGGCAATTTTTTTACCGTGCCGGCGGGCAAACCTTGCCGTGGGCGGCCTCGCCCGTTCGGGCCAGCATTTGATTTTCAAGGCAAAAATCCTGGCCCGTGGTTTGCTTAGGCTGACCGCGGGGGATTTGCCTTGGTGCCGTTGCGTGAGTTTCAATCCATGCATGGGAGTGAATCGTGTCACGACATCATATTCTGCCGCCGCTGGTCTACGCGCCGCCGCCGAAGAAGATCGAAACCCGAAAGCGCCGCATCCAGGTCGGCAGCTTCGAGGCTATCGATGAGGCCGGCGAAACCCATGACGCCACCGCGGCCGGCCCATCGACCCCGGCTTTCAACACGCCCCCGCCGCAGAATTTCCCCGCCATCGAGGGATCCGACAGCAAGCCGCAGCATCCGCGAGGGCGGCTGAGCGAGGATACCTTGAAGGCGATGCTGCAGACGCAGGAATTACAGTAAGGGTTGGAACGGCCGGAAACCGCTAGCCCGAAACAGCGCCCCCCGAGCCGTCGCCGGTTGCGAGCTTTCGCAACATCGCGTCGAACGCCAGCTTGATCCGATGCACGGCCGGCGTCTTGTAGGCAAATCCTTCGTTGCGATCGTGCACCAGCATCGAGGCATTCACCTCGAACACCACGAGATTTCCGGCAACGTCCAGTCCGCAATCGATGCCGAAATATTCCAGGCCGACGCGGTGCTGGATGGCTTGCAACGCCTGATAATGCGAGGGCTGCAAGACCGAGGTGGGGTTGTTCAAAAAAGCCTCTTCCTCCTGCTGCATCCACGGCTGATTGGCCATGTCCGTGTTGATGTGATGCAGCTTCCAGTCGCTGCCGATGCAAAGGTGATAGGGCAGGATCTGGCCGTCGACGAAAATCAGCCGGTACTTGCGGAAATAGCCGTCGGCGGAACGATAATCGATGTACTCGATCAGATAATGATCGTGATCGGGACGTTGCGACAGAAAGGCCGCCAGCGCTTCGGGGTCCGCGATCTTTTCGAAATCATCGCCGCCATGGGTCCCGACGGGCCGCGCCAGCACCGGGGACGAAAACGGAAATGCCGCCTGCAAGGCCGCCGCCGATGCATCGGCGCCGGCCTTGTGACGCAGGGCTTTCGGGACGCGGCAGCCCGGGATTCCCTGCAGGAGGGTGGCAACGATGTCCCGCGTCGTCTGCTGGATCTTGCGCGGATCGTTGACGATCGGCTTGCCAAGCCGGCCCGCCAAATCGGCAGCCAATGGCAACAGCGCTTCGGTCTGGTCGGCGTCGGAAATCAGATTGACGACGACCTGGATGTTCTGGCTGAACAGTTCGGCGTCATAATCGCGGGCAGCGAACAGCGCCAGCGTGTCGGTGTCGTGAACGGCATCCTTGAAGAGAAGTTCGGTCGGGGTGTTGCCGCCGAAGGGAGCGTACAGGGCCAGAACCCGAAAATCGGGCGGGAATTTTGCGGCAGGCCGCCGGATCAGCGGCTGGATTTGTGCGGCCTCCGCGTAGGCGGCTTGAGCGCCTGCGTCATCGCCCATCGTCTGTTTGAGGGCGCCGATCCAGTTGATGCTCTCGGCATCACGCGGGTTGAGCGCGACGGCGGCTTGAAAACATTCCATCGCCGCTTCCGGCTCGTTCAGCTCAAATTGGGCCTTGCCAAGCTGATGATGGAGCTGGCCGTCTTGCGGCTGTTCGCTGATCAATTCCAGCAGCAGCCCTCTGGCCACGATGTATTGCTGGGTGGCCATCAGGGCCTGAACCAGGTTGGTGCGGGCCGGCCAATGGCGAGAATTCAGTTTCAGGGCCTGAAGATAGAGTGCAATGGCGTCCTGAGGTCTTCCCGATTTGAGGTGCACATTGCCGAAATTGCACCAGCAGTCGGTCAAGTGAGGCGCCAGTCTCAACGCCGCCTTGTAGTTTTCGCCTGCCGATTCGAGATCGCCGCGGATCATGTGGGCATTGCCGAGCTTCGAATGCAGCTCCGAAATTGTTTCGACGGATACGGTGCCGGGCGCTTCATTCCCGACCGCGGCAAGACCAAGCTGAAACGCGGCGATCGCTTCCTCGATCCTGCCGGCGCCGTAATGCTCCAGTCCGATGTCGAAGTTGCCGTGCCGAGAGCGGGCCAACGAGATCTGGGAGAGCGTTAGCGGACGCGGTTGCTGGCATGGATTCGCTCTTGTCTGGAGAAAGGGCTTGGCCGGAAGGGTTGCGCGGGAAACACCGTTTCGACCTTGTCTTTTGTTGGTTAACAAAGTCTTTCCAGGGCCGCGGTTACGGGTTTGGCGAAGGGGAATTTGCCGGCCATTTCGGGCGCCGGCGCCGGTTCAAGCGGCGGGCGCCCGGCGACCCGTTCTTGTGGAAATTCGTCCTGCGCCGCCGGCCCGCGATGCTGGTGCGGCGATGTGCCGGGGCGCAATGCCCGCCGGCTATTTCTTGCGCCCGGCCATCTCGAAAACCGCGCCCGGACAATTGTCGTCAAAGCGCAGGTCGAAATCGTGAAGATTGGCGATCGCCGAAGCAATGCTGAGGCCAAGACCGCTGCCGGGAACGCGATGACCGCTCGCGGTCCGGTAAAACCGCTGGAATATCTTGTCCCGCTCCCCCGGCTCGACGCCGATTCCGTTGTCGCGCACGCGGACGACGGGACGGCCGTCTTCCTGGGTCACCGACACGCTCACGGTGCCGTGCTCGGGGGTGAACTTGATCGCATTGCCGATCAGGTTCGACACCGCCTCGCGCATCAGGTCGCCATCGCCGAGAATCGTCACGGGCGACTGGGTCTCCAGCGTCATGTGGATCGACTTCGAGGTGGCGAGCGGCTCGTAGAATTCGAACAGGTCGGTGCAGATCGCCGACAGATCGATCGGAGCGAAATTTGCTCGATTTCGGACCGTATTCGACATCGGCGAGGCGCAGCAGCGCGGACACCGTCAGCATCGCCTTGTCGATGTGGGTGAGAGCCTGCTTCACCACCGTGCGCAGCTGCTCGTCGCCAGGGCTTTCCAGGCCGCGCTCGAGCTGCGCATGCACGACGGCGAGAGGGCTGCGCAGGTCATGAGCGATATTGTCGCTGACGCCCTTGATCTGCACCAGCAAGCGCATGATTTCGTCCAGCATCAGGTTGACGTCGCGCGATATCTTGTCGATCGTGTCGTTGCGCGAGCGAACCGGCAGACGCAAATGCGTGTCCCCCTTCATGATAAGGGCGATGGTGTCGTGAATGGTGGTCAGACGCCGCGACGCGCGACGCGCGAAGAACGCGCCGATCGCCAGCGCCAGCAGCAGCATCGGCGCGAGCCCGGTGGCCAGCGCGGTCTGCACGATCCGGCGAAAGGCAAGGGTTTCGAGCAGACTTCGGCCCAGCAGCAGGATGGTGCCGTCCGGGCGCTCGCGCGCCACGAAGATCGCCGGCTCCAGCCGATTGTCGCCACCCGGCGCGTGCGACGCCGTTACGTAGTGGGACTTTCCGTCCAGCGAAATCGCCGGCAGCGCGTCGATGTTGCCGAACAATAGCTTGCGGTCAGCGCCAAAAAGCGCCGCGTAGTCCAATCGCCGCAGGTCGTGCGTCATCCGCACTTCAAAGGCATTTCTCAATTCGTCGACGGAGTGATTGACGCTCTTGGCGGCTTCGTCCTCGAGAATGAGACGATTCCTCGCTTCGTTCGCCTCCCTGATCTGGAGGTAAACCAGGCCAAAGACGGCCGTGGTCGCCACGGTGGTCGCGAGCACGAAGGCGAGCGCGACGCGCACCGCCGACGATCTGAAGAATTCATGCATTGGCGCTCAGCATGAAGCCTGCTCCACGGATATTCACGATCAGCGAAGTGGCGCCCCGCGCATCGATCTTCTTCCGCAGGTTGCTGATGTGGACGTCGACGACATTGGTCTCGAGCGAAAAGTGGTATTGCCAGACTTCCTCAAGCAGCATCGCCCGCGTGATCACCTGGCCGGGATGGCGCAGGAAATATTCCAGCAACTTGAACTCGCGCGGCAGCAGATCGATTTTGGTGTCGCCGCGATACACCGTTTGCTCGATCAGGTCCATTTCGAGATCGCCGACACGCAGCTTGGTGGTGCGCACGTCGTCGAGGCGACGCATCAAGGCTTCGACCCGCGCGACAAATTCCACCATCGCGAACGGTTTCGCAAGATAGTCGTCCCCTCCCGCCTTCAGGCCGCGGACCTTCTCATCGATGGATGACAACGCCGAGATCACCAGAACGGGAACCTTGACGCCCTCCTTGCGCAGGACTTCCAGGGTCTTCAGGCTGTCTTCGCCGAATACGATCCGGTCCATGATCAACATCGCGGCGTCGCCAACGCGCGCAGCATCCGCGGCTTCCGCGATGGAAGCCGTGCGCACGAGATAGCCCAGCCGATCGAGTTCGATCTTGATCTCGTTCGCCAATTCCGCCTCGTCCTCGACGAGAAGGATGGTCTGGGCACGGGTCGAGGTCGTCTTGGTCAACGACTTTCTCCCTTCGGCGCGTCAGGGCACCAGCCCGGGCGGTGGCGGAGGCGGTGGCGGATGCGGCGGATCCTGTACCAGACGTTTTACGGCGGCAATCGCCGCAGGGTCCGGACGCCTGATCGGCGGAATGATTTCGTCCGGCGGCCAGCCGCCGCCCAGCGCCTTGTAGAGCGCGACGAAGCTGTCGCCGGCCAGCCGAACCACCTCGGCCCGCTGCTGTTCCAGGGCGAATTGCTGCCGTTCGGCATCGAGCACGTTGAGGAAATCGGTCAGGCCCCGGTCGTAGCGCTCGGTCGCCACCTTGGTCGCCTGACGCGCGGCATCGAGGGCGAGATCGAGGCTGCGCAGGCTCTGCCGGTAGCCGCGATAGGCCGCGTTGGCTTCGTCGACCTGCTGCACGGCGACAAGAATGGTTTGCTTGTAGACCCCCGCGAGCTCGTGCGCCCGGTAGTCGGCGATCTCGATCAGGGCATCCAGTCTGCCGAAGTCGAGGATCGGCGCGCTGAGCGACGGACCAACTGACCCAATCCAGGTGATGGGAACCGCCGAGCTCGATTGCAGGCCGCCCTGCGCGCCGCCTCCGGCGGTGAGCACCAGGCTCGGGAACAGGTCCGCGGTTCTGGCAGCGATCACCGAGACCGCGGCCGCCAGGAGCCGCTCGGCTTCGCGGATGTCGGGGCGTCGGCGCAACAGGTCGACCGGAAGCCCGGCCGGCGCGCGGGCCGGCAGCCGCGGGATCGCGCCGGGGCGGCGCAGGTCGCCGGCGATCGCTTCCGGATATTCTCCCACCAGAACCGCGATCGCGTAGCCATTGGCCGCGATCAGCGCCTTCAGGGGCTCGACGTCAGCCTGCAGCGTTTCAACCTGACGCCTCGCGAGCAGCACATCGAGTTCATTGGTCAGGCCGCGATCCAGCCGGGTCTGGGCCAGATCGAGCACTTTACGCGAGGCCTCGATGTCGCGATAGAGAATCTGAAGGCGCTCCTGGCGGGCCCGCAGATCGAAGTACAAGCGGGCGACGTCGGCGGCGATCACGACATAGACCCAGTCGCGCGCTTCCTTGAACGCTTCGGCCGTATAGACCTGCGCCTCGAAACGGCGCGCGATCTTGCCGAAGATATCGATCTCCCATTCGGCGTCGAGGCCGCCGATGTGGGTGATGCTATTGAGGTTCGTCCGGTTGTCCCCGGCCGTCAGCGGCTGCGGGGCCCTGCCCTTGGTTTCGTCCTGCCCGGTGCCGACACCGCCTCCGGCGGAACCGTTGAGTTCGGGAAGCGCCGCGCTGCCGATCACGACGAGCTGCAATCTCGCCTGCTGCAGACGGTCCAGCGCGATCTTGAGATCGAGATTGTTTTGCAGCGCGCGGTCGATCAGATCGTTCAATCGCGGGTCGCGCAGCGTCCGCCACCATTGCCACAGATCCGGGCTCGCGCCGCCGGCCGATGATTCCCTGCCCGCCGGCGGCGTCACGAAGTTGGCGGGAAGAACGGCGTCCGGGGTGAAATATTCCGGGCCGAGGGCGCACCCCGCCAGGGCTCCGGCAAACACGACCGAACACGCAAGATTTCGCACTCTCATCGATCTATTCCAGACCACCGGAGATAACCCGCGACGGGCGCGACGTCTTCATTTCTGGTCATTTGGCATTCATGGTGTTTGGTGGCGATTGCGCCTGCCGCAGCGCCGGACCGAATGGCGCGGTGACCGCCGATCGGGGCGGAGGCCGCGCGCCGCCGGGGGAGCCACGACGCCGCGCTGCGGTCGATGGCCGGGCCACTGACCGAGAGCGCCCGCGATAGACGCCACCCAGACTTCATGTTCGGAAACTTGATTTCTACTGACAGTTTCTAGTCCCCCGAACGCCCGCTGGCGCCGCTGGGCACAAAGAAACACCATTCCAGACCCGCTGGGAAGCGGGAGCAAGCGGTTATCCGCGGGATGATGGTGATGCCCCCCGGGCCCGGCAACTAATATAAAATTTAGCGCCTCTTCAGCGGGTTCCGAGACACCCGCGATATCGCTGACACCCTCAATCATCGCGTCCGCAAAGATCCATTGACCGAGATTCGCACGGCAGTCGGCCGCCCCGATGCTCCCGGTGCTGCAACCGCTCCACATGTCACGCCGATGATCGAAGCAAATCCCCCGGCTATTTCGTTTCGGTCGCCTTGTCATGCGGCGACTTAGCTTCTTTCACGACCCTGACGACTTCCCCCGAAGACAACGAATCTCCCGGGCTGTTGACGATCGTGTCCGACATATTGAGGCCGTTCAGAACCTCGAACTCGGTCCCGAGATTGCGGCCGAGCTTCACCGACCTCAGTTCAAGCTTGTCGCCGGGGCCAAGAACGGCGACCTGTGCTCCATCCTCACGAAAGATCAGCGCGCTGGTCGGAATCCGCAGCGCGCTGGGATTGTTGGCCATGTTGAAGCTCACCTGCGCAAAGGTGCCCGGCTGCAGCAGATTATCGGTATTGTCGGCATGGAGTTCAACCAGCAGCGTCCGCGAGGTCTTGGCGATCGCCTCGGCCGTGGTCGCCACCACCGCCTTGAACTTCTTGTCCGGATACTGCGGCAACACCAGCTCGGCCGTCAGTCCGGCACGCATCCCGGCCGACATTTCCTGCGGCACCTGGACGAACACCCGCATTTCGTGGACGTCGGCGACACGGAAAAGCTGGGGCCCGGTCCCGCCGCCGACACCGCTGCCGGCGTTGATCAGCGCTCCGACGTCGGTATTGCGCGCCGTCACGATGCCGTCGAACGGAGCCAGGATGCGCTTGAACGCCTCCAGCGCGGTCAGCTGATCGACCTGGCTCTGGTTGACATTGGCATCGGCCTGGGCAGCCTTATAGCGCGCGTCGGCGCTGCCATATTCCGCCTTCTTCGCGTCTGTCTCCTGCTCGGAGACGACGCCTTTCGGGGAGTCGCGCCAGCGCGTATAGGTCGTGTCGGCGAATTTGCGCTCGGCATCCCTGACGTTGACCTGCGCCTGCGCGGAGACAAGCTTCGCCTTGGCGGCTTCGAGCTGGGCGTCGAGGTCGGGCGCGTCGATTTCCGCGAGCAGCTGGCCTTTATGGACATGGGCGCCGAAATCGAAATACCAGTTCTTGAGATAGCCGCTGACCCGCGCATAGATCGGCGCCTCGTACCAGGCTTCGATGTCACCGGGCAGCACGATCTGCTGCCCCGAAACGCCCTGCTTCGGCCTAACCGTGGCGACGACGGGCACGGCCTGCTCCACCGTCCATTTCGTCACCTCGCTTTCGTCGTGCCGGCGCAGCAGGATACCCGTGATGGCGATGGCGATCGCAACGAGCACGGCGATCGCCGTCACCCAGCGCGTCCTGCTCGCCTGTGGTGGCGTTTCGGTTCGCTTCGGGAGCGTTTCCAATTTGTGCTGACCGTCGTGCGGATGAGTGTCAAGCAAGGTAGTTCTCCCGGATCACAGGCTCGGCCCGGCCAACGGCGCGCCAGAGATCTCTGGTGCCGGGCCGCGACGGTTGCGGTGTAGGACGCTGAAGACGGTTGGAACGAAGAAAAGGGTAGCAATGGTTGCGATCGCGAGGCCGCCGATCACGGCGCGGCCGAGCGGGGCATTCTGCTCGCCGCCCTCGCCCATGGCCAGCGCCATCGGCACCATGCCGATGATCATCGCCAGCGCCGTCATCAAGACCGGGCGAAAGCGGGTGAATCCGGCCTCCATGGCGGCAGTCGCCGCGTCGAGGCCGTTCTCGAGGCCTTCGCGGGCGAAACTGACGAGCAGGATGCTGTTGGCGGTGGCGATGCCCATGCACATGATGGCGCCGGTGAGCGCCGGCACCGACAGCGTGGTGCCGGTGGTAAACAGCATCCAGACGATACCGGCCAGCGCGCCGGGCAGCGCCGTGATGATGATGAACGGATCGAGCCAGGACTGGAAGTTGACGACGATCACCAGATAGATCAGCACGATGGCGCCGGCCAGACCGAAATAGAGCTGGCTGTAGGCGTTGTTCATGGTCTGCACCTGGCCGCGCACCGCCACATAGGAGCCGCGCGGCAGATCCTTCTTGGTCTCGCTCAGGATCTTGGAAATATCACCGGAGATCGCACCGAGATCGCGCCCCTGGGTGTCGCCGAAGATGTCGATCACCGGCTGCACGTTGTAATGGGAGACGACGCCGGGGCTTGGTCCCTGGGTGATGTGCGCGAGCCCGCCCAGATATCGCGGCCCGCCGGCCTCCTGGGATGTAATCGGGATGTTGGACAGGTCCGAGATGCTGTTGACCCGGTACTGCGGCATCTGGGCGACGATCGGATAAGACACGCCGTTTTCGGTATTGAGCCAGAAATTCGGCTTCACCTGGCCGCTGCCCGAGAGCGTGACGAGCAGGCTGTTGGCGACGTCGCGCTGGGTCAGCCCGACTTCGGCGGCAAGCGTCCGGTCGACCTCGACATTGATCTGCGGATAGTTGAAGACCTGCTGGATGCGCAGATCGGCGATGCCGGGCACCTGGCGGATGCGTTTGAGCAGATCGGTGGCGTAGGCGTAATTTTCCTTCAGGTCTCGGCCGATGACCTGCACGTCGATCGGCGCCGGCAGTCCGAAATTGAGGATTTGCGACACGATGTCGGCGGGCAGGAAGGAGAAGGTCGTGCCCGGAAACTTCTGCGGCAAGGCGGTGCGCAGCGCCTTGACATAGCCGGCGGTAGGACCGTGATCCTCCTTCAGGCTGATCAGGGCGTCGCCGTCCTCGGGGCCGATCGTCCCGGTGTTCTGGTAGGCCATGTTGATGCCGCTAAACGGCAGACCGATATTGTCGACGATGTTGTCGAGCTCGGTGGGCGGAATGGTCGCGCGCACCGTCTGCTCGATCTGCTCCATGAGACGGGCCGTCTCCTCGATCCGCGTGCCGGGCTGGGCGCGCACATGCATCAGGATCTGGCCGGAATCGACGGCCGGGAAGAAGTTCGAGCCCAGAAACGGCGCCAGTCCGAACGACAGCACGACGCAGGCCAGGAATCCCACCATGAAGGTCTTCGGACGACCCAGCGCCAGCGCCAGCAATGAGCGGTAGCGCTCGCGGAATCGCTCGAATCGCGCCTCGAAACCCTGTTGGAAGCGCAGCACCGGATTGCGCGACCGCGGCGCCGCTGCGCCCGACTCGTGCCCATGTCCATGCCCGGCATGGCCCTCGTGGTGCCCGCGCATCAGGAAATTGGCCATGGTCGGAACCAGGGTGCGCGACAGGATGAACGAACCGATCAGCGCGAAGACGACGGCTTCGGCCAGCGGCCGGAACAGATATCCCGCGACGCCACCGAGCTGGAACATCGGCACGAACACGATGCACAGGCAGAGCAGGGTCACGAACGCGGGCACGACGATCTGCTGCGCGCCGTCCAGGATCGCCGGTTCGATGTCCTTGCCCTGCTCCAGGTGATAATTGACGTTTTCAATCGTCACCGTTCCGTCATCGACCAGGATGCCGACCGCGAGCGCGAGGCCGCCCAGCGTCATGACGTTGATGGTCTCGCCGAGAAGCGACAGCGCGGTCAGCGCGAACAGAACGGCCAGAGGGATTTCGGTGAGGATAATGATGGTCGAGCGCCAGCTGCCGAGAAACAGCAGAATCATCACGCCGACCAGCGCCGCGGCCAGCACGGCCTCGCGAATAACGCCGAACACCGCGGCTTTGACAAACACCGATTGATCGCCGACGGCTTTCAGGTTGAGGCTCGAGGGCAAGCTCTCCTGGACGCGCGGCAGCAGCGATTTGATGCCATCGATGATATCGAGCGTCGACGAAGATCCTGTCTTGAGGATGGTCATCAGCACCGCGCGCGCGCCGTTGACCCGCACCATGTTGGTCTGCGGCGGCGAGCCCTGATGGACGAAGGCAACGTCGTGCACGTAGATGACCGAGTCGTCGACCTTCTTCACCGGCAGGTCGTTGATCTTGTCGAGCAACAGCGGACTGGCGTTGAGCGACACGTTCCAGTCGAACTTGCCGATCTTCTGGTCGCCGGCTGGCAGAATCAGGTTCTGCGCCGAAACGGCGTTGACGATGTCTTCGGCCGAGACCCCGTGCGACTGCATCGCCTGCTGGTCGAGATCGACCTGCACCTGCAGGATCTTGCCGCCATAGGGCGACGGCACCGCCGCCCCCTGCACGGTGGCAAGCTGCGGCCGGATGAAATTCTGCCCGAGATCGAACAGCTTCATCTGGGGCAGCGACTGGCTCGACAACGCAAGCTGCAAAATTGGAACGCTCGACGCGTTGTAGCTCAGCACGTAGGGCGGCGTGATGCCGGGCGGCAGCAGCTTCAACACGGTCTGCGACGCCGCCGTCACCTGGGCCATGGCCGCGGCAATATCGACTTCCTTCTGGAAGAAGATCTTGACCACGCCATAGCCGCTCAGCGACTGCGACTCGATATGCTCGATGTCGCCGACCTGGGCGCTCAGGGTACGCTCATAATAATAGATGACGCGTCCCGACATGTCGTTCGGCAACAGCCCGTTATAGGTCCAGACGACACTGATCACCGGAATATTGATGTTCGGAAAGATGTCGGTCGGGGTGAACAGCGCCGCGCGTATGCCGAAAAGCGCTATCAGCAGCGACAGAACGACGAAAGTATAAGGGCGCCTGAGCGCAATCTGGACGATCCACACGCCGCTATCCTCCTAAAGACGCATGGCTGCCGGCGTGCGGCAACCTTCGGGGCCGAATGCACGCCGCCGTCGCGGCGATGCAGCCCGGCCTGACAACGCTCAACCGCCCGGTTCGGTACACCGCAACAGCAGGATGTTTCATGACATGATCCTCGGCCTGGCAGAGTTGCGGTGAAGGAGGGCAAAGACGGTCGGAACGAAGAAAAGGGTAGCAATGGTTGCGACGGTGAGACCGCCGATCACGGCGCGGCCGAGCGGGGCATTCTGCTCGCCGCCCTCGCCCATGGCCAGCGCCATCGGCACCATGCCGATGATCATCGCCAGCGCCGTCATCAAGACCGGGCGAAAGCGGGTGAATCCGGCCTCCAGGGCGGCGGCCATGGATTCCAGGCCGTTCTCCATCCCCTCGCGGGCGAAGCTGACGAGCAGGACACTGTTGGCGGTGGCGATGCCCATGCACATGATGGCGCCGGTCAGCGCCGGCACCGACAGCGTGGTGCCGGTGGTGAACAGCATCCAGATGATGCCGGCCAGCGCGCCGGGCAGCGCGGTGATGATGATGAACGGGTCGAGCCAGGACTGGAAGTTGACGACGATCACCAGGTAGACCAGCACGACGGCGCCGGCCAGACCTAAATAGAGCTGGCTGTAGGCGTTGTTCATGGTCTGAACCTGGCCGCGCATCGCCACATAGGAGCCGCGCGGCAGATCCTTCTTGGTCTCGCTCAGGATCTTTGAAATATCGCCGGAGACGGCGCCGAGGTCGCGTCCCTGGGTGTCGCCGAAGATGTCGATCACCGGCTGCACGTTGTAATGGGAGACGACACCGGGGCTTGGCCCCTGGGTGATGCGGGCGAGCCCGCCCAGATATTGCTGGGACTTGGTTTTCGAGGATGTGATCGGGATGTTGGACAGATCCGAGATGCTGTTGACCCGGTACTGCGGCATCTGGGCGACGATCGGATAAGACACGCCGTTTTCGGTATTGAGCCAGAAATTGGGTTGCACCTGGCCGCTGCCCGAGAGCGTGACGAGCAGGCTGTTGGCGACTTCGCGCTGGGTCAGCCCGACCACGCCGGCAAGCGTCCGGTCGACGTCGACATTGATCTGCGGATAGTTGAAGACCTGCTGGATGCGCAGATCCGCGATGCCGGGCACCTGGCGGATGCGCTTGAGCAGATCGGTGGCGTAGGCGTAGTTGGCCTTCAGGTTGTTGCCGATGACCTGCACGTCGATCGGCGCCGGCAGTCCGAAATTGAGGATTTGCGACACGATGTCGGCGGGCAGGAAGGAGAAGGTCGTGCCCGGAAACTTCTGCGGCAAGGCGGTGCGCAGCGCCTTGACATAGCCGGCGGTGGGATCGTGATCCTCCTTGAGGCTGATCAGGGCGTCGCCGTCCTCGGGGCCGATCGTTCCGGTGTTCTGGTAGGCCATGTTGATGCCGCTATAGGGCAAGCCGATATTGTCGACGATGTTGTCGAGCTGGGTGGGCGGAATGGTCGCGCGCACCGTCTGCTCGATCTGCTCCATGAGACGGGCCGTCTCCTCGATCCGCGTGCCGGGCTGGGCGCGCACATGCATCAGGATCTGGCCGGAATCGACGGCCGGGAAGAAGTTCGAGCCCAGAAACGGCGCCAGCCCGAAGGAACAGACCACGATGACAAGAAAGCCGATGATGACAGTCTTTGGCTGCGAAAGGGCGCGCTTCAGAAGGGTATGGTAGTGGCCGCGCAGCCAGGTAAATCCGCGTTCGAATCCCTGTTGCAGCCGCGTGAAGGGATTGCGCGAGCGAGGAGCAGCGACCTCATGCCCCTCGCCATGATGATGGGGGATGGCGTGCAGCAGGTAACGCGCCATCGTGGGCACCAGCGTGCGCGACAGGACAAACGAGCCGATCAGCGCAAACACGACTGCTTCGGCCAGCGGCCGGAACAGATATCCCGCCACGCCGCCGAGCTGGAACATCGGCGCGAACACGATGTCGAGAACAAGCAGCGTCACGAAAGCGGGGATGACGATCTGCTGCGCGCCATCCAGGATCGCCGGCTCGACCTCCTTGCCCTGTTCCAGATGATAGAAGATGTTCTCGAGCGTGACCGTCCCTTCATCGACCAACATGCCGACGGCGAGCGCGAGGCCGCCCAGCGTCATGACGTTGATGGTCTGGCCCAGCATCGAAAGCACGATCATCGAGAACAGGATCGACAGCGGGATGGAGATGATGATGATGATGGTGGATCGCCAGCTGCCGAGGAACAGCAGAATCATGAGGCCGACCAGCGCCGCGGCCAGCACGGCCTCGCGCAACACCCCGAAGATGGCGGCTTTGACAAAGACCGACTGATCGCCGACAGCGCGCAGGCTGAACCCGGTCGGCAGGCTTTCCTCGACGCGTGGCAGCAGCGACTTGATCCCCGCGATGACGTCGAGGGTCGATGCCGATCCGGCCTTGAGGATGGTCATCAGCACCGCGCGCGCGCCATTGACCCGGACCATGTTGGTCTGCGGCGGCGAGCCCTGATGGACGAAAGCAACGTCGTGCACGAAAATCACCGCGCCGTTGATTTTCTTCACCGGCAGGTCGTTGATCCTGTCGAGCATCAGCGGGCTGGCGTTGAGCGACACGTTCCAGTCGAACTTGCCGATCTTCTGGTCGCCGGCCGGCAGAATCAGGTTCTGCGCCGAAACGGCGTTGACGACGTCTTCGGCCGAGACGCCGTGCGACTGCATCGCCTGCTGGTCGAGATCGACCTGCACCTGCAGGATCTTGCCGCCATAGGGCGAAGGCACCGCCGCCCCCTGCACGGTGGCGAGCTGCGGCCGGATGAAATTCTGCCCGATATCGAACAGTTTCATCTGGGGCAGCGTCTGGCTCGACAACGCAAGCTGCAAAATTGGAACGGTTGCCGCGTTGTAGCTCAGCACGTAGGGCGGCGTGATGCCGGGCGGCAGCAGCTTCAGCACGGTCTGCGACGCCGCCGTCACCTGGGCCAGCGCGGTGCGGATATTGACCCCCTTCTGGAAGAAGATTTTGACCACGCCATAGCCGCTCAGCGACTGCAACTCGATATGCTCGATGTCGCCGACCTGGGCGCTCAGGGTACGCTCATAATAGTAGATGACGCGTCCCGACATGTCGTTCGGCAACAACCCGGTGTAAGTCCACACCACGCTGACAACCGGCACATTGATGTTCGGAAAAATATCGGTTGGCGTGCGCAGAGCCGCAAGCACGCCGAATATCGCGATCAGTAGCGAAAAAACGACAAACGTATAGGGACGCCGGAGCGCGGTCAGGACGATCCACACGCCGCTATCCTCCTAAAAACCGACCGGAATATCGATTTCCGGAAAGATATCGACGAGCCTGCGCAGCCCCGCGCCAACCTCCATCAGTCCGGCCGGGACGATCGTTGCGATATTCTTGTACGAAGGGGCGTTGCTCACAGCATATCCGTTCCCAACGAATTGGCCACCGGGCCTCCGAATACTGCCGAACCGGTCATACGAAAGCCAACTGATATACTAGCAGTATCCACCGATCTCGGCGAGGGGCTTACTACCTCTGGCAAGCCCGCGCCGGATAACATCATGGCAGTCACTTCAGATCCTTTCCCAGGGCCAAATGCTGATCGATGGCGCCGGCACATATGGGCCAACAAAAACCCATCCCCGCGGTCGCGCGGAGCCAGCCCCCCACGGGGATGATGGTGACCGCATCGCACCGCGGCAACTAATATAAAATTTAGCGGCCGGTCAGTGGGTTCTGCAGAAAAGGCCTTTCGGGCGCGTGCGGGAGAGCGCGTCGCCGGACTCCGCGCCGGGCTGATTGCGATTGCACCGAGGACCGGCAGATCAGGACGATGGCCGGCCGGCTAAAAACTTGAAAATCGAGCTCTTCTGATGAGACCAAAGACCAACGCGGTACTCGGGGCCCCGCAGCGCTTGCGACTACTTGCGCGGCCTGCCGCGCTTGGCAAAGACAACCCCGCGCTCGTCGGCGCTGCAGCGAAGCGAGCTTGCCAACTTCAGGGCTTCGTTACGTTCAGGACCGGGAGCCATCTGTCGTGCAAGTTCCAGCGCGTCTGCGGCGGCGACGTCGCTATCGAACCGGTCAGATGAGCGTTGAGTTTCTTTGCTCATCGCTCTGCAAAGCTCCCTGCCTATAATTTAATCACGGCGTGTATAAGACTGGCGTGATTCCCTGTCAACGTCAACGACCTGCAGCGTCGACGACGCTGACCCGCGTCAAATTTGCGCACCTCAAGCCCGCATTCGTGGCGTCGGGTCGTCGATTCCGAATTTTTCGTGGCGATGGCTCAGAGCCATTAGCGAGAGCGAGGTCTGGGTTGGCACCTAGCCGTTCAGCTGCTGCAGGTTCATGTTGACCGCTTTATTCGACTACGAACGTCTGCGCCAGCCGACTTCAATCAGCCACTTCTGATAGTCGTGTTCAAACCGTTCACGGTCGGCTGGCAATGGCTGCGGTTTTGCACGAGCAAGAATTTCAGCAAGAGGTTCGAGACCCACCGCGCGACGTCGCTCATCCACTCTTTCCGGATCCTCAATCGCGTAGGGCCGCAGGTTGCCATGCGCATCGGGCTTGAGCTGCGTGCCGTAGAGCTGCGGCCTGTCTTCGAACATACGAATTCGGTCCTCCAGCATGGCCGGCTGCCAGAGTGGGACCATGTGCTCGCGCGCGGCCTCGGCAAGAAGCTTAAGGCAAGAGCGCTGGAATTCCGGCCGAGAAATGGCGTGCTGAGCGATCAGCCAGGCGGCCTTCGCGGCTCGTTCGCCGACCAGGAACTCCGTCGGCCATCCGATCTGAGCCGTAATCGCCTGGAGCCGTAAAGCATTCTTCTCGTGAATAGCGGCCATACGTGGATCATAGCCCTCGTATAGCGCGCCCGATGTCGCCAGCTCGTCACAGACCTTAAGGTCAAGCTCCGCCATGGCAATGAGTTCGTCGGCAATTCCGCATTCCATCCCGAATTACCTCGAGCAGACGAGGCGCAGAAGCGCATTGCCAATCGTAGCAACTATCGCTCGAACGCGTTCGAAGACGTAGTGGGCTTCGGCTTCGGGGCAAATGCGGAAGTCCGACACCAGGCGTCGCGAGTCCGCGTTGCCAGTAGATAGCTGGCGCACCCGACAACGCTGCTCCAGTTCGCGTGTCCCACGCTGTCCCACTCCCGGCCGCGAGTGAGACTGCAATAAATGCGCGCTACTTGGGTCTTTGTCTCACTGTCTCACTTGTCTTGAGATTAATAGAAGAATGCAGAACAGGAGATGATAGAGGTACGGATCGGCATGAGTGAGCTCACGACCCCTCTTCGCTGAGACAGGTGGGACAGGCGCAGTGAATACAGGTGCTTTTAGGGTCGGAAAAGCTGGGACTGCCGATTAATCGCGCGTGAAGGTGCCAAGGCTTGACCGCGCCACGCCAGTCTCCCTCTCGTAGCGTCAGCGCGACCTTTCCGTTACCGTAACGGAAACCGATATGGTGGCAGGTGCCAAGGTACGACCACTTCACCGCCATCACCTTGCTGGCGTGCCACCTTGCTGTCGTCTCGCACTGGTAGCGGCACAGATGTCCGATTGGTTGTAATCGTTGCATCTGCAACCATTAGCCACGCTTTAACCTTTCTGTGTCATAAGATTGGGTTCAGAAACACGCGGCGGATCGGCCCACGAGAGGACCGGCGATCCCGCAGCAGGAGGTGCAGATGTCGTTACTCGGGAGATTGAGAGAGGCCCGCGCCGAGTTGGAAGCGCATCACGAGGACCCTTGGCACAGCAAGGTAGAAGCTGCCGTGCGCGACAAGGACGCCATCAGCACCGCCGCGCTGCTCGACCTGCTTCGTGTGCCGGCGACCACGGCCACAGCGCGCCGCCTTGCGGCCGTGATGCGCAGCCTACATTTCATACCGATCAAATCCCGGCGGCTCATGCCGGGTGGTCGAGCCGGTAATACCGTTACACGCGGATGGGCTCGTCCTGTCCGCACAATGAAATCGCCCCCAACGATTTGCAACGCCGGCAGTGCCGGTCTCAACCAACAGGGGATGATCCCATGACCACCTTTTTGCTTCTCAAACACTATGACCATTACGTGATCCGCAACGATGACGCGGACTTCATCGTCGGCCGCGTTTACCCGCTTAACGGCCTTCGAGGTCCGTATAAGGTGACTGCCGATGTCGGTCCTATGGGCCGGGAGACCACCGACGCCGGTGTGGTCAACTCGCTCGACGAGGCGATCCCTGCCTTCCTTGCCTATTACAAAAAATACCCCCTCCGATGGGATTGGGTCCACAATGAGTATTGGAAGACTACGCTGTTCGTGATCCTAAGGGTCGCACAGGATCGAGAGGGCCACTGGTCAGCCTATCGTGATGATTATCCTCTACTTCGCGATGGAAAGCTGGCGCGCTTTACAACGAGTGCCGAAGCCCAACGAGCCGCCGACACGCACGAGTTGGACCTCTATCCGAACGCGAAGGTGATCGACGACGGCTTCTTATGGCAACCCGATCCAGAGATCGACTGGCGTTCGGTCCCGCACATTGTTGAAGAGCGCGCTAACTGGCAGCGGAACGCATCCAGTATGTTGCCTTAATTTGGCAGTTAAGCCGGGGGCTGTTTGCGCCATGTTATGCCAATATTTGCGATCCGCCCGGCTGCCCCCAGCCGGGCTTTCGTTTATAATGGCCGTGAGGCCCATAGTTCTGGCGATAGTGGCTCTGTTATCTGCGCCAGCGCACTCCGCTCCCAACTCTAACTGTTTGGAGGACTGATGTTTCGTCTCGCGCTCTTCCTGCTTCTGACGCCGCTTCTCGCAACGCCATGCCTTGCGCAACAATTTCCGGTCTCGACGAGTGGCGAGTTGCCCGTCGCCGCGATAGAGCTTGAGAAGATGCCGTGGATCAGAATTCCCGGCATCGGAGCCGCCCAAGAATTTGCGACCATCGTGGGGGACCGCGCGAAACCGGGACTGTATATCCAACTGGTCCGGTGGCCGCCTCACGCTACCCTCAAGGCCCATTCGCATCCCGATGATCGCTACGTGATGGTGCTTAGCGGCACGTTCTATCATGGCATCAGCGAAAAATTCGACGAGAGCAAATTGGAAGCGCGCCCGGCAGGCAGCTTTTTCACCGAGCCAAAGAATGTTCGTCATTTCGGGATGACAAAGGATGAGGGAACGGTGCTCTATTTTGTCGGCACCGGCCCGTCGACTACAGACAATCTGGAGAAATGAACCTCTAGGCGGCGGAACATTTTCTGCCGCCTAAGCACTTTGGGGCGGGGCGACAGCGTAGGAATGACGGCTGCCGCGCGGCACCCTCAGCAAGGTGCAAAGGTGGCACCGGTTCACCCCGCGCAACGATAAAACGCCATCCGCGCTAAGTCCTTCTGAAACGGCACCGTGCCACCTTTCAATGGCCCGCTGCAGCTTGCAACCATGTTCTTGGAAGGTGCCAAGACAGCACGGTCTCAGATATCAACCGAACCCGGCAAGGCGGGTGCGTGCCAACCAGATTTTAAAAACCTCGTCGGGACCAACCGTTCGATGAGAACATGAAAAGGCGGCCCTTGGGCTGCCTTTTTTTGCTTTAAACTAAGCCGCTTCAGTAGCCATAGTAGCAGCTGGAGTAGCCGTAATAGCCGTCGTAACAGTCGTCGTATCCAACAGCGCCACCAATGAGCGATCCAGCGATTAGACCGCCCACGATGCCCGGTCCATATCCGTAGCCTCCATAACCACCATAGCCGCCGTAGCCGTACCCACCACCGTATCCTCTGCGGTACCCACCACCATATCCGTGGCCATATCCGCCCCTATAACCTCCACCGGCGAAGCGTGCACCGCCGCCACCGAACCCGCCGCTACGGAAGCCACCTCCACCCATGCCGCTACGGAAGCCACCTCCGCCCATGCCACCATGAAAGCCTCCGCCGCCACCGTGGAAACCGCCGCCTCCACCATGGCCGCCACCGCCGCCGTGTCCGCCGAAAGCCAATGCCGGAGATGTCGCGGCTAACGCAATCGCCAGACAGGTAACTCCAATCGTTCCAAATTTTCTCATGACGTTTCCTCCATCAGGGGTACACGTCTAGACATATGGGAGCTCCGAGCGTCCTAAACCTCTTTATAAAAAAAGCATTAGGTTGTTCATCTGTCTGAACCGCTGTTCACAAAACGATTATTCTCGTAGTCGCGATAACGGGCCGCATGGCCAGCGCAACTCTGTTCTGGTTATCTACCTCCTCCATCGCGGAACGGAGTTGCGCTTTTTCAACGGGTTTCAGCCCTACGCCCACACTCGGTTATGTTTCCACATCACGACCACCGCGTAGCAATGACGACTATCGCGCAGCCCTCGGAGCAATTCGCGGCACTGGATTTATCCGCGAACCGTCGCTCCCTAGCTTAAACGACGCAGCATGTTCTTTAGGCAATTGTTGCATTTCAGTGACTGCATTTTCGCAAGAAAAACGATATGTTCGCGGCGCTCTAGGGGGCCTCCTTCTAAAACGGCACCGTGCCACCTTTAGGCCGCCGCGTTCTCCTTCACATAGCGAGCGGAACTAGCAAGGTGGCACGGTCTCAGGCCTCAGCCGAACCCGACGTGCCGGGCTTCGCTTCTGAAGGCGTTTCAAATTCGGCGGCATCCAAGGTTCTTCCTTCGTCATCGGTAATGACAACTTGCCAACCCTCGCTTGTCCAAACGCGCGCCTTTGCAATCGCTATCAGCTCGCTGATCCGGTCCCAACTTACCGTCTCATTCTCTCTCACCGCCACAATCTGATAAGCCAACTCACTCGCTCCAAACAGACATTATCTCCCATATTGAGCCTTGACGTCTTGACCGCAATTCGCCGTCAAAGCGACGATTTGGGGGCAATTCGAAAACAGACCGGCAAATGATCAGAGCTTCGCTTCAGCCGCCGTGGAGAACGCGTTAAAAAAGTTCCGGTTCGGGATCTTTCGGCGGGGCGGCGCAACTCGACCGCATACTTATTTTGAATTTCTTTGCCCGCGCGTCTAGACAAACTTCCGTTCCCGCCGCACTGCTAGCGAGTGCGTTGCATCACTTACAATCCGATTTGGGTTGGACAGGGGCGGCTTATGAAATTTGCGACGGGGTTGCTCACGTCGGTTCTCCTTTTGGCAGGGGTGAGCGCGAGCCATGCGGTGGTGCGGATTGCTGATGATCGCGGCGGACTGATCGGCAACTACGTCGACAAATATCAGAGCCTGCGCACTTCGGGCGAGACGGTCATCATCGACGGCCTATGCGCCTCGGCGTGCACCATCGTTCTCGGCGCGGTTCCGCATGAAAGGATATGCGTGACTTCGCAAGCCATTTTGGGTTTCCACGCGGCATGGGATACTGGCGCTAACGGCCGCGAGGTTACCAACCCCCACGCGACGCAGATGCTGAATTCGATGTATCCTTCCGCGGTACGGCGCTGGATCGCCGCGCGCGGCGGGCTGAAACCGCAGATGATCTTCCTACGCGGCAAGGAGTCGACGTGTTCGCACTTGGGGCACTCGAAGGTCCGTAAATCGGCTCCTCCGGGGCCGTGTTCGATCTGAGCCAGCATCATGCGGCCCTGACACTTGGGGCAGCGAGGCCGTTCAATGGGAAGCAGCGATGGTTCAGAACGATAATGAACTTGTGGCATGTGATGCACCCCTACAATGAAGGCGGGAGCGGAGAACTCTCAGTCACCGGTGGATGACGACCTTAGGGCGGTGATGGAACCACCATGCGCCCGCGAGTTCCAGCCATTGTGGTCAATATTGCTCATTGTCAGAATTAAAGGACATGGCGACCAGCCTACGGCTGGAACCTTGCCGCCCAAGGTGACTTATCGCTGCACTGCCGGACGCCATCCCCCCATGGCTTCCGATGAAATAACGGCCTCAGCATGCGCCCCGTGCTGAGGCCGGTTTTCGCCGACAAAAAGGTGTCGGTGAACTCTCCTTCAGGCCGTCCGAAACTTTAGGTCGCCAAATATTCGAAATGAAAGTGAGGATGTGATGACCACAGGCTATGGATCGACGTTCCTCGCATGCGGGGGCATTTTTGTTCTCTCGTTCGTATCCATATGGGCATTTTGGCTCGTGGAACGACTACGAGGAGCGAGCGCCCCACATTTTAAGGGAAAGCACTTTGTAAGTGAAAGCACTATGAGCCTGAGTTTTTACAGGATGGGTTCTATGACGGAAATAAAGGTCCCGACAATACCAAACGCTGGCAACAGCCTATCGGTTGGGCGATGGTTCAAGCGAGTGGGCGACCCGGTCACTGTTCACGAGCCTTTGGTGGAGATTGATACTGACAACGTAACCCACGAAATTCGAGCGCCGGTAACCGGGGTGCTGTCCAAAATACTGGTGAAGGGCGGCGGGACTGTCGAACCCGGCAGTGTAGTGGGCACAATTGATCAGGTATGATTGGAAAAAATTGATCCGAACGCTCTGCCTCTTCCGACCTTCGCACGCATCAAGGTTGTCAAGGCAGCGCCGCTCCTACGGAGCGCTGGGGCTTCACGCCGCGCCCCGCAAGGAACAATGTGCGCCCTAAATTTCCTGGACCGCGCCACCGTTCAACAGGTCGGCTCACGTAGCTGGCCTCGTGTGCGGCTTGAACAGCCGGCCCTTTTCCACCACGAGCACGACCGCCAAGGACGCCAGCGTGCAAAGGAAGAACCCGGTCGCAAACGGCAAAAGCGTGCCATCGTAGTCTTGACCAATTGTGGTGCCGATGCCAATGCCGAGTAGCGTAGTGATCGACCCGTACAACGACGAAGCCGTGCCAGCGATATGGCCTTGCGGCTCCATCGCCAGCGACGTGAAATTGGCGAACATTAGCCCGAACGCGAACATCATCAGCGCCGCCAGCACCATGAAAAGCGGCAGCGGCAGCATTTGCATTTTCACCGCCAAGAGCGTGATCCCTGCCACCGCCACGAAGCCGACCAGCGCGCCATGCGAAATCACCCGCATGCCGAGGCGGCCAACGAAACGGGCATTTAGAAAGCCGGCGACGGCCACACCGATCGCGATGGCCGCGAACGCCAGCGGAAAATAATGCCCGAGCCCGTAGATTTCGGTGAATACCTGCTGCGACGAGAACACGAAGGCAAACAACGCACCCTGCACGCCGCCGGCCGCCAGCGCATAACCCAAGGTCTGCCGATTGGTCACGGTTTGGCGAAAAGCGCCGAGTACGTCCCGGATAGCGAGCGACTTGCGCTCAGTTGCTGGCAAGGTTTCCGGCATCCGCAGCCCGCTCCAGATCAGCGCAAGCACTCCGTACAGCATCAACACGATGAAGATGCCACGCCACTGCGTCAGCAACATCACCGCCTGACCTATCGACGGCGCGATCACTGGCACTGCGATGAAGACCATCATCGCCAATGACATGACGCTGGCCATGCGGCGGCCGGCGTAGCAGTCGCGAACGATCGAAGTCGCGATAACCCGTGTGGCGGAGGTGCCAAGCCCCTGCAGCACGCGCGCCAGCAGTAACGTCTCGAACGACGAAGCCGTGATCGCGAGCACGCTGGCGATGCAATACAGCGCCATGCCGTCGATTAGAACCGGCCGCCGGCCGAAACGATCTGAAAGCGGTCCCATGATGAATTGACCGGCACCGAAGCCGATCAGGAATGCCGACAGGACCGCCTGCGGCTCGTTGGCAACAGTGATGTGGAATGCCGAGGCGATATTCGGTAGAGCCGGCAACATCATATCCATGGCGAGCGGGTTCAGGGCCATGATCGAGGCGATCACGACAACAAATTCGGGAAAACCCATCGGCCGGTGGCTCGACGAAACCCAAGCGTCGGCATTCATATCAGTCACGCTGCGCACCTCATAAACATCGAGAGTTATGGGCTTTAGTGCGTCGCACAACCCTTTTTACCGGATGGCTGGTGCGCTGGTGGCGGGTCTCGGTGTTCATGTTCACGAAGGGGCTTCGCAAGGTAAGACCACTTTGCGAACCGCCTGATGTGCCTAATGGCGGTGGTTCGCGCACCGTCTATCAAGGGAACCACCAGCAAAGCTACACGTTGCCTGTCCAGTCGAGGCAAACCCATGCGACCTACCCTTCATATTGGCGAAGAGCATATCAAGGCCATTCTTGCCGAAGTGGGCGAGCGCCTACGTATTATTTTTTGGTTGGAGGGGCGGCAGAAGGTACCGCGTCCTATTCGGAAATCGTTGGATCGTCTGGCCGAAGTAGACCATGAGATCGAGTTAAAAAGGTCACCATCGATCGTGCCCTCGGGCCATGAAGGCTGGCTCCGCCGACTGTTGCCAGCGCGATCTCGATAATCTCCGACGCCGTCCCCGGTTCATGAAGCATGAGACTTCAGAACTCGAATGCAATCACCCTGACCGCAAGATAGACCATCGCACTTACGACGAAGACCGTGCCGATGAGTATAGCCGTATGCCTGAATATTGAACCCCAGCTCATATAATCTCGCGCCTTTTGCGGAATTGCATCTATTCCGGCATTCGTGAGCACCGGCTCAACCAAGCCCATAGATTTTAGTCTCTCCAAATGGGAGGGGTTGATCGGAAGCAATTTCCAGCGCTTTGCCCTGACGTCCCGAAGCGTCCAACGGAGGTCGATAGCTTCTTGAACGTCAAGTCGTGGAACGGTTCGTTCTCGTCGGTCATTTGCTCAGGCCTCACGGAGTGTTCGACGATTTGCAAGCCCGCCAGCACCGTTTTGTTCCCGGCGCGCGTTGCGACCGGCTTGTGCCCCCTGTTATCCTGACAGAGCACCCAAACAGGGCTGGCGCTTACGCAACCCGGGAGAACGCTATGTCCGATCAGCATCAGGTCAATTCGATAATTGCAGCTGCAATTTCCGACGCCCGCAAGGATCACCCAGATGGCCGAATAGACCCTGAGGAAGCCAAACAAGTTGCGAAATTTATCATCGAGGCGTTATCTAGCGCCGGACTTCAGATACTGCCGATGAGCAAAGACTGAACCACTTTGTCTTGCCTTCATTTACGACCAGAATTTCGGCAAAGGTACAAGGGTAGAACGCCCTCGCGCGAAGATTTTTATGGTTTCGGACGTGCCCCCGCCGCCTTATGACTCCGCGCTGGTTGGCACTCATTCTTCGATGCCGTCCCCTGATAGGAGCAGGTAGTGGCGCCTGTACCACGTCCCCAGCTCATCGCGTTCGAGTTGGCTCAGTTCGTACAATGTCGCTATCAGCGCGTCCAGCTCGGCAAGTTTTGGCCGACAGTCGTAGGTGACGTCTAGCCGAGCTGTTTCGAGTTTTTAAGCCGCCCTCACAGTGTTTAGGAACCTGGCGACCTCCAACTTGAGACGATTGCTTTCCCCGGACAAAGACTGAGCTGAGGAAAGTACCTTCGCCGAAGCAGAACCGGTCTCGCGAGCTCCCTTGTTCACGTCGACAATATTGGTGGCGACCTCAGAGGTACCTTGTGCTGCCTGCTCAACATTGCGCGAAATTTCCTGTGTCGCGCCGCCTTGCTGCTCGACAGCGGTCGCGATCGTTGCCGCAATTTCCGAAATTCGACTGATCGTGGTCCCAATTTGCTTGATCGCCACAACCGAATCCTGTGTAGCAACCTGCATTCCCGCAATTTGGCTGCTGATTTCTTGAGTTGCGCTGGCAGTCTGCGCGGCGAGCGCTTTCACCTCCTGCGCAACGACCGCAAAACCCCGTCCGGAGTCGCCGGCGCGAGCTGCCTCGATCGTGGCGTTCAGAGCAAGCAAGTTGGTCTGCTCCGCGATTGTCGTTATCAGATTGACGACATCACCAATCCGTAGAGCGGCCTTCGACAACTCGTGGATGCACTGATCGGTGACCTCTGCCTGACTGACGGCCTCACCAGTAATCCGGTTCGACTCCTGGACTTGTCGGCTGATTTCAGCAATGGAGGCAGTCATCTCCTCCGTCGCCGCGGCTACCGATCTGACATTACTTGAGGCTTCCCCAGATGCCGATTTCCACCATTCCGGAAAGCTGCTGTGTCTCCTCGGCAGTCCTGCTCAAACCGGTCGCCGAAGCTTCCAGTTCCGTTGAAGCGGAGGATACCGTCTTCACAATCTCGCCGACTGCGGCCTCAAATTCGTCAGCGAGTTTCTGCATCTCGGCTCTTCGCTGGGCACGCGCCTGCTTTTCCGTCTCTGAACGTTCCGCACGGAGCCGATTGGATTCGAGCATGTTGCCCTTGAAGACTTGCAGCGCCTCAGCCATGTCGGCAATTTCATCCGAGCCGCTGGTCGCGATTTCCGTACCCAAATCGCCTGCTGCTATGCATTTCATGCTGTTCTGGAGACTTACAAGGCGACGTACGACCCCGCGGCCAACGTAAAACCAGCCGATGACAAGCGCAGTGACCAGACTGACAAGCGCCAGGCAAATTAGGATAATCCGACCCTGCCGGATCTCCGCCTCGGATTCACGAACCGCAGCGGCCGCCGCCGCCTCGCTGCGCGTTCTCAGATTTGCAACTTCCTTTTCAAACTCCTGGGCGAGCGCGCGATTTTCGATCACCACATTGGCGCCAGTCTTGGCGGCAACCAACTCCCTTTGCTTGAGCTCGAAAATATTGCCGGCATCCTTGCCGATCTTGACCAATTCATTGACGAGCTTCGACGTCTCGGGATCCTTGATATTTGTCGCTGCCTTTCCAAGGTGGCTTGCTGTCGCGGTGAACCGGTCTTTGACTGGCGGCAGCAGTTCGGCGGACGACAGGTCGGCCGCTTCGACGAGGATGCCCAATATGAGGTTCGACTCGGCGCGCAGGTCCAGTATTGCCTGCAGGGACACGAGTTCGTTATCAGACAGCGCAGCCAGCGTCTTCTGAACGTCCTCCATGTCCTTTTTGTCCGCAGCGGTCTGCAGGCCCATCGTCAAGGTGAACCCGGCGTCGTCGGCCATCGGCGCCAGTTTTTCAGCAAGCTTCTGATGCGATTTCCGGAGGCTTGCGACAAGCGCGTCCCGAGAGGCGGCAATAGTCTGGCGCTCGGTGACAGATTGAATCAGCCGGTCGAGGTTCACCAGGATGCGATCGGCTGTCTGGTTGAGCTTTGCGGCATCCTCCGCAGGGAGTGCACCAATGGTCTGCGTGAGCTCCTTGCGCGCGGCCGTCATAACCTTGAAGGCCTGCTCGCGCTCAACTGCATCAGTTGCGGTGAGAAGGCGCGGCGCGGCGGCGGCAACTTCACCGGCGGTTCTAACGACCTCCGAAGCGCGCGTGATCTCGGGAAGGCTCTTTTCGGCGATTGCGCCGAGCGAACGCCCAAGGCTGTCGTAGGAGATAATCGCGCTGCTGCTCGCCAGCACGGTGAGCGCAGCGACGATTCCAAAAGCCGTAAACAATCGACCGCGAAGGCCCAGGTGATACCACGACATCGCAGTCTTCATTGTCTATCTCCGGGTATCAGTCGCAAGATCACACATTAAACAGCATACGCATTTCCTTCAGTGCTTTGCCGCCTCTTGTGTTTACGTTCCGGGCTTCTCAAGGTGATCGACCGCCTTGAAGCTGCCGTCCGCCTGGATCACGGTGAGGAACACGTGATCCGAGCCGCGGTTGCTGGAGTCGCTGTAGGTGAGTTTGAAGCCGCCGAGATCGAAGGTGCCGGCTTTTTGTATGGCCTCGATCAGGGCTTTCCGGGTGGGTTCGCCATTGACCTTTTCGAGCGCGGCAACAATGGCACGGCCAACGAGGTAGCCCTCAAGCGAGACGAAGCCCGGCTGAGCGTCCGGGGCGCTGGCCTTGAGTGAAGCCTGATAGCGCCCTACCACCGGGATCGCCGCGTCTTTCGGAAAAGGAACGACCTGTGTGATCACAACGCCGGCACCCGCCGGACCGAGTTCCTTTGCAAGCGCGTCGGAACCAACAAACGAGATATTCACGAAAGTGGCGTCGAGCTTGACCTGCTTGGCCAGTTTGATGAACTCGGCCGCAGGCTTGTAGGGGCTAATCATGATGACTGCTTGAGGCTCAGCCTTCTTGATCGCCAGCAGCGCTGCTTTAACAGCCACTGTGTTTCGTTCGAAGGTGCCTTCGCCAGCGAGCTGCATCTGCCGCTTCTCAAGCGCCTTCCTGACGCCGGCAAGGCCTGCCTGTCCGAAAGCATCGTCCTGGTACATGATCGCGATCTTGGATGCGCCGAGATCCTTGGTCAGATGTTCGACCATGGCTTCGGTTTCCTGGAAGTAGCTGGCACGGATATTCATCACCAGGGGTTTGTAGGGCTCACGCAGGAATTCGGCGCCGGTAAAGGCGCCGATAAAGCGGAGCACCTGCTGCGGTCGCGATCGGCTGGGTGGCGGCTGACGTCGGAGTACCGACCGCACCGGCGATAGCGAAGACCTTGTCTTGTTCAAGCAGCTTCTTGACCGCTTCAATGGACTTGGTCGGTTCATACCCGTCATCGACGCTCTTGAGTTCGAGCTTGCGGCCCTTCACGCCGCCGGCCTGGTTTATTTCAGCGAAGGCCGCTTCGAGACCCATCTTCATGCCCTGGCCCAAAGCCGAGGCCGGGCCTTCGAGCGCGGCTGCCTGACCAAACACGATCTTGTCGGCTGAGACGCCATCTTCAGCGGATGCAGGAAAAGCGGTCGCGAGGAGGGCAGCTATCACGACGGGAAACCCGTTGCGCGGAGAGGCTCGCATGTAAGATGTCCTTCTTCCTTATCGATGGCCGCCAATGGCGACGGATAGCTTGTCGCCGCACCTTTTCGGTCGCTGGAAAAGCATCACGGCAATAATTTCTAAGTTTGCGCCTAAAACCTTCACAATCAATTAACCAAAATGTCCCCGCCGCTTCATTGGATCACCTCGCCGGCCTGGACGAGCAGCCGGACATCATCCGGCCAGTGGTCGGCACGGTCACCACCGATCGCTGTCCAATGGCTGCACTTAAAATCGGAGCAGTAGATCAGGAGACCGCGAACGCCGGACGCGCGCATTTCTCCGAAGGTGATTTTCCGGCGGGGCTGTTCGGGCATGGGCATGGGGCCATTGAAGCGCGGGCCGGGCCGGCAGGCAATCGGAGATCAGGCAGGGGCGCCAGTCGGTCTAGGGCGCGTGCGATCAGTGCCACGGCGGCATCGGTAGTCGGGCGATTGTCGGGCACCAGAGACCGGCGTAGGGGAGGGTACAACTACCCAAACGGATTTTGGGTAGTAAGGGCTAGTGGCGGGCAGGGCGGCGGCAAAAGGATCACTGCATTCCGTTGAGCGGCGTTTCCGTGATTTCCCGGCCCATTTGCCCCCAACCAACTACCCATACACTACCCAAATGGGTTTCCCGGGTAGTTGATTGGGTAGGCGATCTCAAGAAACCCTTATATAATGGGCTTAATTTGTTGAGCGCGGAGGGACGCGAACCCTCGACCCCATGATTAAAAGTCACGGGCGTTGGCGAGACCTCTTCCAAGGTATCATCCTTCCACACCGCCACCATCTTGATGCTCGTGGGGTTCGAGAGTTTACCCGCATGACTGTCTGGAAAAAATGATCGCGTCATGTCCGAGACACGACCGGGCCATCAGTCCACCATCCGAATGAGGGTAGCTTGGAAGGTCGTGCCCGGCGCTTGATTGGCGGTTCCAACACACGACGCCGTTGTCGGCGTGGATTTACCCGATAGCGTTATATCAACATTGTCGGTGCCGAAAATGGAAGGCGGCCCTTCGGTATGCCGCCTCACCGCAATGGTGGCAGTAAATGTATCGCCGTCCTGAACATAGGTCCCGGCGTAATGACTTATATTGTCACCACCGCTTACGTCGCCATTCATGAGCGAGACAATGCCATGTCCTTCGCCCTTCGGTGTTCTGAACCAAACAGAATACCTTGCGTTTTGCAGCATCTGTCAAACCTCAAGTGCTATTCATGAAAGCGGACGTTGCCTGCCTTGATGCCTCACGCCCATTTGGCCACGCCAAAAAGCATGGCGAGCACTGTGGCAAATGCAGCCGTCACAAAAATCATGTTTAGAAGATTTGATTTAACGGCAGGAAAGAAACCCGACCGCTCCGGCGCTTTCAAAGGTTTGGCGCGCTTGCGCGGCTTGCTTTGCTGCCTCGTCACTGGCTTGCGTTGCGCCATGGTTATTTCTGTACCGAGGGGCTCAGGCACTTGGAATGCCCGAGCCTCTGGTAGCCTTCCCTGACAGGTCTTGGTGCCCGCACTTGAGCAAGATCGCAGATGCGATCGTCGAAACGCTTAACAGCAGTGGTTAGCAAGCTCTCAACAGTCAGCATACTTGATGAATTATCACTGGAACTTTCAGGCAGCCCGGCTGGACGTACTCGCCGCTATCGTGCTGTCCCGCCACCATCTTGGCCCTCGTGGGGTTCGAGTGCGCTCGTCAGCACTTTCAAAGGATCAAGATTGGGTCGAAATTCGCGTTGGAGCGCCCCGGCTCTATCAAGCGTCGAAACTGTTGTGATCGCCATCATTGCCCCTTGGCGACATCTTGGTTGTGCTTTGCAGAAATTGCGGCATGTGATGACGCGGTTCACGCGGCGCTGGACGTGTGGAGGGATCGCGGCCGAGCTTGGGTTGCAGTTCAATCAGGTCGATGAAAACGTCGGCTTGACGCCGCAATTCGTCAGCGATCATTGGCGGCTGGCTTGAAATGGTCGAGACCACGGTAACCCGGACGCCACGGCGCTGCACCGCTTCGACGAGAGATCGGAAGTCGCCATCGCCGGAGAACAGCACGATCTGATCGACATGCTCGGCGATCTCCATCGCATCGACCGCAAGCTCGATATCCATGTTGCCCTTGACCTTGCGGCGGCCGCTGGCGTCGACAAATTCCTTAGTCGCCTTGGTGACGACGGTGTAGCCGTTGTAATCGAGCCAGTCGACCAACGGACGGATCGATGAAAATTCCTGATCTTCAATAATCGCCGTGTAAAAGAAGGCGCGGAGCAGGGTTCCTCGGCTCTGAAACTCTTTGAGCAGGCGTTTGAAGTCGATGTCGAAACCCAGCGTCTTAGCGGTCGCGTGGATATTTGCGCCGTCAATGAACAGCGCAATCCTATTGGAGGAGGATATCATTTGGTACTAACCGCAAATGTAGAAATGAAAAAAGCGCAGCTACGAAAAGCGCGCCCTGGGGGGAAGGTTTCTCTACAATCAGATATTTTGGACTTCAAGTAATTTTAATTTTAGCGTCATATTGACCGACCCATTTTTTCGGCTGTAACCGGTGTTCGCTGTTACCGCAATCCATCAGCATGCGGCGATCCATGGTTGCATCATTGGCCGCCGAATTGGCCGCCGACGCTAAAAGGCGCAACAACTACAGCGGTTCTATCCCGCGCGGCAGATGCGCGTTCAGCGGGAGCGATCGATACGGCGCGGACAGCAACAGCAGGAAGAGCGCCCTGTCAGCCTTGTATTTGGCAGCGCGTCGGCTGGTATCCGAGCCCTGCATGACCACGTCCCCTTCGGGTGTGCACACACTCCAGACCCATGTTCGGCGTCGCGCCTCCAAGACGACATCAAAGACTGGATATCGATAAGGCATTGCGGAAGAGTAACTCGCGCCTAGAAGGGGGCAAATCAGGTACAACTAATACACGACGTTCAGTGGGAATGCCACCCCATTTGCCTCGGGGACTGAGATCAACCTCCGCCTATCGTAGGCGAAGCCGTTCAACTTGAGCGGCTTTTTATTTCCTGATGATGCGGGCGCAAAACGGGGCCTTGATGCTCTTGGAGGTTCGATCGCTTTACCTTGTCATGCTATCGCCGCTAACCCCGGGCACTCAGGCTTGCTTGGGCGTCTCGGTGAGAAGGAGCGGCACTTTGAGAGTGCGCGTGGCTACCGAGGGTCCAGCAGCCCTAACCCGCTTGTCGTAGTTTGCGGCGAGGTCGAGTAATCGTCGCTTGGTAAACTGGTCGGCGTTGTCAGCAAGGTTCCGACAGCGCTCGGCTTGTGCTTTCAAGAAATTCGTATCCATCATGTCCCCCACTCAACAACACATTCAATCTTTGCACAGCGCATCGGTTCAATCTACGGCAGGCCTCACTGTTAATACCTTATTAACTATTGCTTTTTGGGGGCTACATATGCACGGCACATGTCTCGCGCGCGCGAGACGGGGGGCCCTGTCCATGCTCCCCGGGGGGTAGATTTTGCGCCCGTCAGCCTGACCAAAACTTAGAAGCCTTGCCCGTCGCGCCAATGGCATGCGGCCAATCATGGTCCGCGTCAGCCATAACAGCGAGGCGAGTTATGAGGCGTGATCTCTATGCGGAGGTGTCCGCACGCATTATTGCAGAGCTAGAAGCCGGGGCCGCCCCTTGGGTTAAGCCATGGTCGGCAACCCCCGGCGCGAATACTCCCTGCAATGCCGTGAGCAACCGGCCCTACTCTGGCTGCAACGTCGTTCTGTTGTGGATGGCGCAAGCGGCCGGCTATCGCACGCCGCGCTTCCTGACCTTCAAGCAGGCCTTGGAATTGGGTGGCAACGTCCGCAAGGGCGAGCACGGCACCAAAGTCTATTTCGTGAAGCAACTGCAGGTCCGCGACCAAGGCGCGGACGATAGCTCGTCAACGCGCCTGATCCCGATGATGCGCGAGTACACGGTTTTCAACGTCGACCAGTGCGAGAACCTTCCCGATAACATCAATACCGGCAAGCCAATCCGTGTTCGCAATCCCGACACGCGCGACGAGCTTGCCGACGCCTTCCTGCCGGGGGACACGATCGGCGTTCCACGAACTGACGCATTGGTCGGGCCATAAGTCGCGGCTTGATCGGGATTTGAAAAACCGGTTTGGCTCACGCAATTACGCGGCTGAGGAGTTAATTGCGGAGCTCGGTGCGGCGTTCCTTTGCGCGGAGTTTGGCTTTGACGGCGACGTCCGGAGCGCGGGCTATATCGCCTCTTGGATTGAGCTGCTGAAGGCTGACAAACGGGCGTTCTTTACGGCCTGCAGCCAAGCGTCCAAGGCGGCTGACTACCTGCGGGGCTTGGCCCTTACTGAACCGGCGGAAAGGGCGGCGTGATGACCCCGGCGACCGTTCCCCGATACCCATGCCGCGAGCCGCTCTACGACGTCGACCCGACCGGCATCAGCATCGAGGTGTTCTGGGCCGACCACACGATGGAGACGTTCGGCAGAGCCGGCGCTGGGTGGTTCTGGTGGCGTCGCCGACGCGGCGGTTCGCCGGCTGGGCCGGCGACTGGTCCGTTTGCGACGAGCTACGCAGCGTATCGCCACGGGACGGCGACGGCAGTGCCGTTCGGCGAGAACACACAGCGCGGCATGGCCTGACCCGCAACGTTAATGCGGACATAGTGCGGACACGGCGATTTCTTGGGTGGCCTATCTGGTATCTAAGCTATTGATTTTAATGGTGCCCAGGGGCGGGATCGAACCACCGACACTGCGATTTTCAGTCGCATGCTCTACCAACTGAGCTACCTGGGCACTTCCAGCCGCGGGGGCTTGGGAGCGGCGGTTTATAGTCAGGCTGGGAAGCCCTGTCCACCACGCTTCGCCTATCGGCTCCGCGTGGCGCAGCCATGCGATCGGGCGCATGCCGGGCGTAGCCCGCAGGGCGAAGACCGGACCACGGCCCGCCACCTAAAACGGCGCTAACAGCCCGAAAACACACGAATATCGCTAATCGTCCGCTTCGTCCTCGTCCTTGCGGCCGGGGATCGCGTAGGAATTCGACAGCCAGCGGTTCAGGTCGACATCCCGGCAGCGCTCCGAACAGAACGGCCGGGACCCCTCGGCGGCCGGTTTGCCGCAGATCGGGCACGGCTTGGCGCCTCCCTTGCCGGAACCGGCTTCCGCTGGCGGCTTAACTGGCATTCAACCAGCCAAAGCGAACCGGAAACCCCTCGCCGCCGAGCAGCGCGGTCGTTTCATACAGCGGCAATCCGACGATATTGGTGTACGAGCCGACCATCTTGACCACGAACGAACCGGCGATGCCCTGCACCGCGTAGCCGCCAGCCTTGCCGCGCCATTCGCCGGAACCGATATAGGCCTGGATGTCGTCCTCGCTCAACCGCTTGAAGCGTACGCGCGTCTCGATCAAGCGCTGGCGAAACGCCTCCTTGGGGGTCACCAGGCAGATCGCGGTGTAGACCCGGTGGTTGCGCCCCGACAACAGCCGCAGGCATTGCGAGGCTTCATCGACCAGATTGGCCTTCGGCAAGATGCGACGGCCGACAGCGACCACGGTGTCGGCGGCGAGAATGAAGGCCCCGCGCAATTCGTCGTCGAGCTGCACCGATTTGAGCGCGGCATCGGCCTTGGCGCGGGCAAGCCGGTTGGCGCAGGCCCGCGGCAACTCGCCCCGCTTCGGGGTCTCGTCGACGTCGGCGGGTCGCAGCGCATCGGGTTCGATGCCGGCCTGGTTGAGCAGGCCGAGACGTCGCGGCGAACCGGAAGCAAGAACGAATTTGGGGCGGCCTAGCATGCGGATTTTTGTCGGCGGGAGGGATTCGAAAGCTGAATGCGCGCGGAACCTATCGGAAGGCATCCCATTCCACAACCGGGCAACAAGCTATTGTGGAGACACCGAAATTCCTTGTCGCGCCCGCCACCGCAGGGACCACGGCATGAGTGCTTTATCCGTTCGCCGCGCCCACCTTCGAAAACCGCTTGCGGATGCGCAGCAATAATTCGTCACAGACCTCGCGATAGGCCTGCAGCTTCTGCTCGCGATTACCCTCGGCTCCGGCGGGATCGTGCGTCGGCCAATATTCGACATCGGCCGCGAGCGTGCGCGTCAGTTCCAGCGCCTTGTGATGCGCTTCGGGCGAGAGCGTGATGATGAGGTCGAAGTTGAGCCCCTCCCAATCGTCCAGTTCCTCGAACGTCATCGGTTTGTGGCTGGAGATATCCTGGCCGAGCTCGGCCATCGCCGCGACCGCGAACGGATCGAGCTCGCCCTTCCGGACGCCTGCGGATTTCACATAAAACGCGTGCGGAAACATCTGCCGCAGCAGGCTTTCGGCCATCGGCGAGCGCACGCTGTTCAAGCCACATGCGAACAGCACGGCTTGCGGAGTGCGCAGGCGCGGAGACGCCATCGCTTAGGCTGCTTTGGTCTTGCGCATGATCTGGTCCGAAAACCGGTATCCACTTTTCGGGATCATGCGGCTGGTCTTGCGCATGATCTCCGCGCAAACGCGTTCCGCGTTTGTCGCGCCCGAAAACCGGTATCCACTTTGCGCTAACGCGGCCCTTCGGGTCGGGATCATGCGGCTCAGCCCTTCCAGTGCAGCACGCAGATCAGCGTGAACAGCCGGCGGGCGGTTTCGAAATCGACCCGCACCTTGCCTTGCAGGCGCTCCTGCAGCGTGCGCGAGCCTTCGTCGTGAATGCCGCGGCGGCCCATGTCGATGGCCTCGATCTTGTCCGGGGTCGCGGTGCGGATCGCCTGGTAGTAACTGTCGCAGATCATGAAGTAGTCTTTCACGATCCGCCGGAACGGCGTCAGCGACAACAGATGCGCCACGACGGGCGTGCCGTCTTCACGGCGGATGTCGAACACGAGCCGGTTGCCGGTCATGCCGATATGCAGCGCAAACGGCCCGTTATCGAGGCCCTCCGGCGCGAACAGGTTCTTTTCAACCAGGTCGTAGATGGCGATCGCGCGCTCATGTTCGATGTCGGGACCCGAACGCCCGATCAATTCCTCATCGAGCGTCACCGCGACGATGCGATTGTGCGAATCGTCCTCTGGGGGCGGCTTGGTCATGACAAATTGAGACGCCGTCCGACCGAGCGCGCATGGGCGTCGAGACCCTCGGCCTTGCCCAGCGTCATCGCCGCCGGCCCGAGCGCCCGCAGCTGGTCCGGTCCGCATTTCAGGATCGAGGTTCGCTTCATGAAATCAAGCACCCCCAGGCCGGAGGAGAACCGCGCCGAACGCGCCGTCGGCAATACGTGGTTGGAGCCGCCGACATAGTCGCCGATCGCTTCGGGCGTATGGGGCCCGAGGAAGATCGCGCCGGCATTGCGGATTTGCGCCGCGACGCTTTCCGGATCCTCAGTCATGATTTCCAGATGCTCGGCGGCAATGGCATTCGCCAGGGCTATCGATTCGCCAATGCTCTTGACCATAATGACAGCGCCAAACTCGTTCCACGAGGCCCGCGCGATATCGGCGCGCGGCAAGGTCGCGAGTTGCGCCTCGACCGCGCGTTCGACGTCGGCCGCGAGCGCCGCGTCGTCGGTGATCAGGATCGACTGGGCGTTGACGTCGTGTTCGGCCTGCGCCAGCAGATCGGCCGCGATCCAGCCGGCATTGCCGGTGCGATCTGCGATGACAAGCACCTCCGAGGGGCCGGCGATCATGTCGATGCCGACCTTGCCGAACACCAGCCGCTTGGCGGCCGCGACATAGGCGTTGCCGGGACCGACGATCTTGGCCACCGGTGCGATGGTCGCGGTGCCATAGGCCAGAGCCGCCACCGCCTGCGCGCCGCCGACCCGGTAGATTTCGGACACGCCGCCGAGATCGGCGGCCGCCAGCACCAGCGGATTGAGCTTGCCGTCGGGCGACGGCACCACCATCACCACGCGGCCGACGCCGGCGACGCTGGCCGGCACCGCATTCATCAGCACCGAGGACGGATAGGCGGCGGTGCCCCCGGGAACGTAGAGGCCGACCAATTCGATGGCGCTCCAGCGCCAGCCGAGTTCGACGCCGAGCGCGTCGGTGAAGCGGTCGTCCGCGGGCAATTGCCGGCGATGGAAGATCTCGATCCGGTCGCGGGCGAATTTGAGCGCATCGAGCGTCCCGGCATCGCAGGCCTTCACCGCGGCAGCGATCTCCCCGGCGCTGACGCGCAGGCGAGAGGGATCGAGATCGAGGCGGTCGAACCTGCGCGTCGCCTCGATCAGCGCTGGATCGCCGCGATTCGCCACGTCATCGACAATGACCCGGGTGGCGGCCTCGATATCGGCGGATACCTCGCGCTTCATCGAGAGAAAGTCACCGAATCGCTTGGTGAAGTCGGCGCTGCTGCGGTCTAATCGAACAGGCATGGTGGCTTTCCGGCGAAGGTCTTGAAGTAAAGGCCCTCTGCTCAATGGCGTGGCGGCAAATCGCCGTCAACCCTTTGCTTGACAGCTGCTAGGCATCCAGTCCCGGCGGTTGCGCGCCCTCGCCGAGATCGCCGGCACCGAGATCGTCCACGCCAAGATCGGACAGCTCGCACTCCAGACATTCGACGTCCAGCCGCAGCGCCTCGCCACCGCTGAACAGCAGCACCGCGCTGCCGCCGGGCGCCTCGGTCGGGTGAAACTCAATTCCAAGCAGCTCCAGTACCGCTTCCGGTCCCCCCGGATTGATATTGCGCGACTTGCACGACAACACGCGATCGAAGCGCAGCGCCGCGATCAGGCGGCGCGGGGCGGCTTCTCCGGCCAGCGTCTGTTCCCAATCCAGCCGGTTCATGCCGACCACCAGCCGCTTTTCGCGTTGGCGCCAGATGATGTCGGAGGTCTGCACGCGGGCGTCCTGCACATGCGCGGAAATCACGGCAAGGTCCTCGGCATCAAGCGCTATCAATTTGAGCCGGTCCGTCACCGCATCACCTTTGTCTTGGGCGTGGGGAAGCTGCGATCAAGTTCAATCGCTGATACGCTCGATGGACGCGCCGCACGCCGAGAGCTTTTCCTCGAGCCGTTCAAACCCGCGGTCGAGGTGGTAGACGCGGTTGACCATGGTCTCGCCTTCGGCGGCAAGGCCCGCGATCACCAGTGATACCGAGGCGCGCAGGTCGGTCGCCATCACCGGCGCCCCGCGCAGTTTGGCGATGCCGTGGATGGTGGCGGTCTCGCCGTCGAGATGAATTCGCGCGCCGAACCGCGCCAGTTCCTGCACATGCATGAAGCGGTTCTCGAAGATGGTCTCGGTGATGTGCGAGGAGCCCTTGGCGCAAATCATCAGCGCCATCAGCTGCGCCTGAAGATCGGTGGGAAAGCCGGGGAACGGCGCGGTCGAAACCGTCACCGGACGGATGCCCGCACCGTTGCGGGCGACGCGGATGCCCTCGTTGTTGACCGTGACAACGGCGCCGGCCTGCGTCAGCACGTCGAGCGCCGATTGCAGCAGTTCCGGCCGCGCGCCGCGGAGCTGAACATCGCCCCCGGTCATCGCCACCGCCATCGCGTAGGTGCCGGTCTCGATTCGATCCGGAAGCACGGTGTGCCGCGCGCCATGAAGCTTGCTCACGCCTTCGATCACGATGCGCGGCGTACCGGCGCCGGAGACTCGCGCCCCCATCTTGTTCAGGCAGTCGGCGACGTCGAGAACCTCCGGCTCGCAGGCGGCATTGCTGATGACGGTGGTGCCCTTGGCCAGCGTCGCCGCCATCAGGGCAACATGGGTGCCGCTGACCGTCACCTTGGGAAACTCGATTGTTGCGCCCTTCAGGCCGCCCGGCGCCTTCGCGATCACGTAGCCGCCGTCGATGGCGATCTCGGCGCCGAGTTTCTCCAGCGCCATGATCAGGAGGTCGACCGGCCGGGTGCCGATGGCGCAGCCGCCGGGCAGCGACACCTTGGCCTCATGCATCCGCGCCAGCAGCGGCGCGATCACCCAGAAACTGGCGCGCATCCGCGACACCAGCTCATAGGGCGCGGTGGTATCGATGATGTTGGCCGCCGAAATGTGCAGGGTCTGGCCCTGATACTCGTGATCGCCGGGCCGCTTGCCGGCCGACATGATATCGACGCCGTGATTGCCGAGAATACGCTGCAACTGGGCGACGTCGGCCAGCCGCGGCACATTGTCCAGGATCAGGGTCTCTTCGGACAGCAGGCCCGCGATCATCAACGGCAGCGCGGCGTTTTTCGCCCCCGAGATCGGAATGGTGCCGTTGAGCTTGTTGCCGCCGACGATGCGAATGCGATCCATGCTGAAACCCGGTGTTTGCTATACGCAAAGTATAGGGCGAATGCCGCCCCGATGGCAAAAGCTTTGAAATTTGCGGCTATTTGATGGGAATTGGCGTTAGAGACGATTGATATCTTCGCTTTCCAGTACCGGCCTGGGGTAGCCGTCCCTCGCCACCCTGAGCATGGCGCGGCCGATCTGCTCGGTCGTGGTCAGGTATTTCGGCGCCACGCGGTTGAGCAGCGACAGCAGCGGCGCGGCGACGACATAGATCGCCTGAACCCAGCCGGTCTTCGACCTGATGCCGTGCAGCGGCTGGATCGCGGCCGGACGAAACATGTAGGCCGCCTTGAACGGCAGCTTGAGCAGATCGTTTTCGGTCTTGCCCTTGACCCGCGCCCACATCAGCCGGCCCTGTTCGGTCGCGTCGGTGCCCTGCCCGGTGACATAGACGAACACCAGCTGCGGATTGAGCCTTGCCAGTGTCGTCGCGGCGGCAAGGGTGAGGTCGTACGTCAGATGCCGGTAGCGTTCCTCGCTCATGCCGACCGACGAGACGCCGAGACAGAAAAAACAGGCGTCGTATCCCGTCAATTGCGATTCAACCGCCGAGTAATCCAGAAAATTGTCGTGCAGGATTTCACGCAGCTTCGGGTGTCGCTGCCCGGTCGGGCTGCGCCCGACCGCGAGCACGCCTTCAACCCCGGCGTCGAGCAGGCATTCGCGCAACACGCCCTGCCCGACCATGCCGGTAGCGCCAAACAGGATGATTTTCATCCGGCGAGACGTCAGATCGGCCGGAATCGCCTGACCGCACCGATGATCGCGACAACGAAGAACAGCAGCACGATGCCTTGGGCCACGGCGAAAACCGGTCCGGAGGGCGGGTTGCCGGGCGCCAGCGCGGTCAGGGCCGGCACCTTCAGGAAGCTCTGGATCACCAGCACGAACACGTTGAAGTAAAGCGCGATCATCGCGGTCACCACGTAGATCCAGCGCCACGCGCCGGAGAGCTTCATGCCGTAAAGCGCGATGCATGCGATCAGGAGCAGCACCAGCGAGAGAGCGGCGATAATGTGCGACGGCAGCAACTTCTCAAACGGAAACAGAAAGCCGGTAGCATTGGTCAAAATCGTCGTCAGCAGAAACAGTGCGGTCATGCCCGGCATCGCCCTGGAGCCGAAAAGCCCGGACAAAACCGCCAGTCCTGAAACGATTCCGATCAGGCTTATGACGACATGCAGCATTGTGAAGGCGGACAAACTCATACCCAGAACCATGACGCGCTCCCCTCTTTAGAACCGGGCAAAGGCTACGACCGCAGGTCGAAAATTGCCACATGCCTCAGCGCATGGATGGCCTTCCGGCCATGCCGCATCGATCAAAAGGTAGCGAGCGCTGCCCAGGTTTTTTGCATGACTGTCATAATCTTCGCCAACCGAGCGGCCGGTCTGCTAACGGTTGAGAAATTCCACCAGTTTGGGGATCACCTGATCAGGCGCTTCTTCCATCAACCAGTGTCCCGATCCCTTGACGAGTACGCCCTCGACCTCGCTCGCCACCATCCTGCCTTGCTCGATCAGGAACGGGCCACCGGCTTTTTCTCCTGACAATACCAGCATCGGCATCGTCAGCTTGGTCCTGGCGAAGCCCGCGAAATCCTCGGCGTCCTTTGGAAAGGCCCGGAAAACCTCCATTCCGGCAGCCATGTGGCCGGGCTGGGCGTAGGCCTTCGCATAGAATTCGCGATCCTTCTCGGACACCGATTTTTGGGGGTCGGCGGCAAAGTCATTCCAGAAATGTTCGAGGTAGATGCGTTCGCGACCGGTGACCAGCGCGAGCGGCGTCTTGCCGTAGAAATGAAAATGCCAGAGATCGCGCAGCAGAAAGACGCTGTTCCAGTCGCCGACACCGGGCAGGAATGCTTCCATCAGAACCAGGCGGTCGACTTCATTGGGGTATTGCGCCGCGAACGCATAGGCGACCATCAAGCCGATATCGTGCCCGACCAGCCGGATGCGGTCGTAATTCAGGCTCTTCACCAGCGCATGGATATCCTGCGCCATCGCCGTCTTGGTGTATCCGTCGGAAGGCGCGGAGGATTCGCCGAAGCCGCGCAGATCCGGGGCGATCACCGTGTGCGTGTCGGACAGCTTGGCAATCAGCGGCAACCACATATGGCTGGTTTCGGCAAAACCGTGCAGCAGCACGACGGGGTCGCCGTTGCCGGCGACGAGATAATGCAATTTGACGCCGTTGACGTCGGCAACTTTGCTTTCCATCCGGTATTCCCTCACAGCGTTGAAAACTGCTTCTAATAATAACGCGGGATCGGACCATCATGCGGGGTTTTCCGGTCCGACAGATCGAATAATACTTCGTCGAGATAGCACCAGCCCCATCCCTCCGGCGGATCATAGCCCTCGATGATGGGGTGGCCGGTGGCGTGGAAATGTTTGGTCGCGTGCTTGTTGGGAGAATCGTCGCAGCAGCCGACGTGGCCGCAGCTGCGGCAGATGCGCAAGTGCAGCCACACGCTGCCGCTTTTCAGGCATTCCTCGCAACCGAGCGCGCTCGGCGTGACGTTCTGGATGCCGGCGATGTGCGTGCAGCCCTTTGCCTTTGTCATCTCTCCCCCCGCTAAAGTGCCGGTTTCGCAGGATCGCCGAGAAAGCCGTGCAGCGCGGCAACCACCTGCGCGCCCTCGCCGATGGCGCCGCCGACCCGCTTGACCGATCCCGAGCGCACGTCGCCGACGGCGAAAACGCCGGGCACCGAGGTTTCCAGCGCCGACGCCCATTGCCCATCGCTCTTGTTGTCTTTGTCGCGCGCGCCGGTCACCACAAAACCGGCGCGGTCGACCAACACGCCGCAGCCGTCGAGCCAGCCGGTAGCCGGATCGGCGCCGACGAACAGGAACAGATTGCGGATGTTCAGGGTGATCTCTTCAGGCGACAGGCGGCTGCGCCAGCGCACGCGTTCCAGCGAGCCGTCCCTGGTGCCTTCCAGCCCGACCACCTCAGCGTTGAAGATCAGCTCGATATTCGGCGCGGCCTCGATGCGCTCGATCAAATAGCGCGACATGCTGGCGCCGAGGCCGCCGCCGCGGATCACCATGTGAACCTTGCGGGCGTGGCCCGACAGGAAAACCGCGGCCTGGCCGGCGGAGTTGCCGCCGCCGACCAGGATCACGTCCTGGTCGGTGCACAGCCGCGCCTCGATCGGCGAGGCCCAGTACCAGACGCCGCGGCCCTCGAAGTCAGCGAGGTTTTCGATCTCGGGCCGCCGGTAACGCGCGCCGCTCGCGACCACGACCGATCGCGCCCGCAACATGTCGCCATTGTCGAGCGCGAGGCCGAAGGCGCCGTCGCCGTACGAACAATCCAGCGACTTCACCTCGACCGGGATCATCATTTCAGCACCGAACTTCTGGGCCTGGTTGAAGGCCCGGGCGGTGAGCGCATGCCCGGAAATTCCGGTCGGAAAGCCAAGGTAATTCTCGATGCGCGCGCTGGCGCCGGCCTGTCCGCCGAACGCCCGCGTATCGCACACCGCAACCGCAAGCCCCTCGGAGGCGGCATAGACCGCGGTCGACAATCCGGCCGGACCGCTGCCGACCACGGCGACGTCGTAAACCTTGTCCTTGGCAAGCGCGCGGATCATGCCCATCGCGCGCGCAAGTTCAGCTTCGCGCGGGTTGCGCAGCACGGTGCCGTCGGGGGCCACCACCAGCGGCCAGTCGGCCTGCGACGGCGAATACCGCGCGATCAGTTCGGCGGCATCGGTATCGGCGACCGGATCGAGCAGATGATGCGGATAGCCGTTGCGGGTGAGAAATCCCTGCAGGCGAATCACGCCGGCCGAATCGGAAGGGCCGATCAGCACCGGGCCGCCGGCGCCGCCCCGGATCAGGCTGACGCGGCGCAGGATCAGCGCGCGCATGATGCGCTCGCCGAGATCGGCTTCGGCGACCAGCAGCGCCCGCAACCGCTCCGGCGGAATCAGCAGCGTCTCGACCTCGCCTTCGGCGTGGCCGTCGACCAGCGCGACGCGGCCGGAGAGCTGGCCGATCTCGGCGAGAAATTGCCCCGGCCCCTGGTCGATGATCGGCGTGACATGGCCGAAGCCGTCGCGCTGCGTGATCGCGACATGGCCGGACAATACGACAAACATGCCGGGTCCGGGCTGGCCGGTCTCGAACAGTCTTTCGCCATCCTTGTAACTGCGCTCGGCGCCGAACCGGCGCATCCGCGCGATTTCCTGCGGCGTCAGCGTCGGAAAGGTCTGCTCGTAACGCGGGAATGCGCTTGCTGCCGGCACATCCTGATCTGCCTCACTGCCCATCGTGGTTCCCGCCGCCATTTCGCTGCCGCCTCAGCCCAAGAAAACCAGACGATCAAGGATATTCCCGGGCGAGCCAACCGGCTATTTGCCCGGGTCTTTTTCACTGCCGTCACGGGAGCCGACGTCATCGGAATCGGAAGACGCGATCGTGACATCGTCGCGCCCCCTCGCCTGCGATTTTCTCCGCTTGAGATTTTCGCGCAGCGCCAGCTTCAGCCGGTCCTGGCGCAGATCCTTCTGCGGCCTTCCGGATCGCCCCTCGCTTTTGTCCTTGCCGTCCTTCATCGTCGACCTGTCCGAATGCCTCGCACTAAAGCGTTTTCAAGCGAAGTGGAGAACGGTTCGCGTCAAGAAAGCGCGTCAAATAAAGAATCTAGAGCCCCGTTTCAATTCAATCGAAACGGAAAAGGCTCTTGAAAACCCTATCAGCCGAAAACCCAACCGGATGGGCAAAATTCGGGCACCGGGCGAGAAAACGGCGACCGGATCGGCCCGCAACCGAGCCCGCCGAAGGCGGCGGGAGGCAATCAGGCCCGATTTCGACCGTTTGGCAGGCTCGGGCGGCGGGTCCCCGCGCTTGCGCGCCCTCCGGCCTTGTGGCAAGGATCGGCCCGCCTTGTAGGGGCCTTTTCGGCCGATTCTCGTATCCGGGCATGCTGCCGTAGCTCAGTGGTAGAGCACTCCATTGGTAATGGAGAGGTCGACAGTTCAATCCTGTCTGGCAGCACCAGTTTTTCTCTCGAAAAAGCCCTGTAAAATCAGCATAAATCCACGTTTTCGTTTGATTGCCGGTTTCAGCCATCTCAGCTATTTCGGCCGGAACAGACCAAGAAAGCGTGTGCCAACTGACACAAAACTGGCACAACGGTTCGCATTTTGTCCGCTCATCCAAACAATGCAGCCAGCGGCCATTGAGCTTGCGTGCGACAAGGGCCGCTGCGGGCTGCGTAGGGGCTCTTGAGAGATCCATCCACCCGGGGTTTGGTCAGCGAGGAATCGAACGCGACCCAGAGGCTCCCTGGGCTGTGCACAGTCCGGATCAATTCCCGGCCCCGATCAATGGCTGGGGCCTTAAATCGATGCCGCGCGACTTTTGGCTCTGCCCTATCGAGCTGGGTGGATCGTGCCACCACGACGTAGCATCACTACACGTAGACGATCTGGTGGCGCATCACGAACGGGGCGAGCAAGGCATGCACCTCGTCAGCGACTGCCTCGTGCTTCTGCTCCGGGACGTGCGCGATGGTGACCGTGGCGATGCTGCCATGGCTGCCATGGGGGCCCACCTGAACCTCGCACTTGACGCCTCTCTCCACGAGAGGCGCGAGAACGCCGGTGAATACCCGCTTGGCCGCGTCCCACCGAAGCTTAGGTTTGAACACCTTGCCGACGCCGGTGAGCGGCATCGGATCGATTGGGATAATCTGCGCCGGAACGGCGGCACGCTCGGGCGTGCGCTCACGGACCCAGGCTTCCAGCTCGCCTGGTTCAACACTCGCACCTGGTTTCAATTGCACGTAGCCGACAGGCAACTCGCCGGCATAGGGATCCGGCTGACCGACCACGGCTGCCAAGCCGACGGCGGGGTGCTGAAACATGATTTCTTCGATCGGGCCGGGATCGATGTTGTGGCCGCCGCGAATAACGAGATCCTTCGCGCGGCCGGTTATCCAGAGGTAGCCATCCTTGTCGAGACGGCCTAGATCTCCGGAGTTGACCCAATCTCCATCCACGAACGCGTTCTTGTTGTGGGCTTCGTTGAGATAGCCGCCGAAGACACCGGGTCCAGCCATGATCACGACGCCGATCTCGTCGGGCTCGCAGTCACGCTCAACGCGATTGTTCTCGTCGAGCTTGACGATGCGAACGCGGCTATAGGGCACCGGGAGACCGACAGACCCCAGACGTATGGGACGATCCGGGTAAGCCATGGTGTGGACGCTTGAGGTCTCGGTCATGCCGTAGACCTCGATGACCGGGATCTTGAACCTTTCCTCGATCGCGCTGCCCACCGCCACGGGAATCGCCGATCCGCCGCCGGCCGCATATTGCAAGCTCGATAGATCGGCATTGCCGGGCGGGATGGCGAACGCCGCCGCCAGCACCGTTGGAACGCTGGACAGCGCCTCGGGCTTGAAGCGTTCGACAAGGCCCCAGATGTTCCTTACGGCTGCGGGATTACGCCATCCGGAGGGCGACAGAACAACCAGGCAATTGCCGGCCGCCAGGCTGCTCAACGCCTGTGTGAGCGAGCCGCCGACGTGGAACAGCGGCATGCCGAAAAGCAGATTGGCTCCGGGTCTCGACTTGAGCAGGAGATTGCAGGCCCAGGCCTGATAGACTTGGTTGGCGTGGGTGTGGCAGACAAGCTTCGGTGTGCCGGTGGTGCCTCCCGTATGAAAGTAGGCTGCAGTCTGCTCGCCGGAAATCTGCCTGTTACTGACGAGCCTGTCGGAAGGCTGCTCCTTGATGAGATCGCTGAAGGAATAAACCTGGTTCGCCGGATCGCCGGGGCCGTGGACCTGGACGATGGCTTTGAGGTGCTTCAGTTTCCCGCGAACCTGCTCCACCTTCTTCCATATGTCCGTGCCCGGCACCGGACCGAGGGCGACAAGGATCGTGGTGTTGGCGGCCTGCAGGATTTCCGCGATTTGATGCGGCTCCAGAAGCGGGTTGACGGGATTGGCGATGCCGGCGGCCTCGGCGCCGAACAGCGTAATGAAGGCCTCCGGCAACAACGGAAGCAGGAAGCTTACCACGTCGTTGCCGGTGGCGCCGAGCGCATGGAACATGTTGGCGGCTTGAGTGACGCGCGCGACGAAATCGCGGTAGGAAATGACTATCGGCGTGTCTGCCGGGTCGGCGTTGGGAAGAAACTGGATGGCGGGTGCATCGGGATTTTTGGCCGCACCAAGCTTGATGGCATCATAGGTACTCTGGGCAGCGATGCGGTCAGCGTAAGGGACCTGCTCGAAGGCGCGAACATCGGCTTCCGTGGCAAAAACCGGAAATTCGTTGCCGATCAATCGATCGAGCGAATGTATGCCCGCCATTTCCTGTCCTCCCCATGTGTCGTTTCCCCAGGTTTTTTAATTGAACTCTTCTTTGGGCCGATCGTCTCGATCCTGCACCGGCATCTTTCTGGATCGGCGAGTGAGCGGGACCGCGGCTGATAGAATTATCGATTATTTGCTTCGCGTCCATCCCGGAAGAAGTCATCTCCAGCCGAGACAACCGAGGCCATGAACTCATCAATGGGCCGTGCGGGTTGCGCTCCGCCCGTAACCGGTGGGTCATTGCATCGCAGCGAAATGACGCGGCGTGTCGATTTCAGGACGTCACGACAAGTCACGCGCTCGAGGCTTCGATCTCGACGACGATCCTTCCGGTCGTCACCTGCTCGCCCTCCGTGACGTCGATGGCGGCAATCGTGCCTGAAACCGGGGCATAATGAACATGTTCCATCTTCATCGCCTCCAGCGTAACGACCGGCTGGCCGGCCGTCACGCGTTCTCCCTGTTTGACCAGAATCGCGACCACGCGGCCGTTCATCGCGGCACGGATCCTGCCATCGCCGCTGCTCGCCGCCGCCGTCGCCGGTGCTGACATCGTGAGATCGCGGGCCGAAATACGTGATGCCCTGGCGCAGGATATAAAGGTGATCACCGTCGCGGAAGAATCTTGCCGATTCGGTGAGGCCGTCGCTGCGGAAACGAATCGCCTCGCGGCCGAGTTCGTCGATCTCGAACCTGTACTCCGTCCCATCGAGGCGAGCCGCATAGCCGCCATCGCGCTCGCGCACGACCTCGAGATCGTAGATGCCATGATCCAGCCCAACGCGGGCAGGAAGCGGAAACGTCGCCGCCAGCGTCCGTCCGGCCCGCCATGGCGGCGCGAAAGGATCCGTAACGTAGAGCAGCAATGCCGCGAAGGCTGCATCCGAACGCGCGTCCCGGCGCGGGGCAAGCAGATCGGCACGGTTTCGTTCGATGAAGGCGGTGGTGGCCTCCCCTGCCGCAAATTCCGGATGCCGCAGGCAGGCGGCGAGAAACGCCTGATTGGTCGTGACGCCGAACGCTGCGGTTTGTTCGACGCCGTGAATAAGCCTGCGCCGCGCCTCGTCGCGGGTGGCGCCGTGGCTGATGAGCTTGGCGATCATCGAATCATAGAACGGCGAAATCTCCGAGCCGGACTGCAACGCATGCTCGACGCGAAGCCCGTCCGGCATCCGCCACAACGCCATCCGGCCGGACTGCGGCATGAAGTCATGGGCCGCATCCTCCGAGCACAACCTGACCTCGATGGCGTGGCCGGAGAACTGGATATCCTGCTGCCGAAGCCCGAGCGGCTCGCCGCTCGCGACGCGCAACTGCAATTCGACCAGATCGAGCCCGGTGATCGCCTCGGTGACGGGATGCTCGACCTGCAGGCGCGTATTCATTTCCATGAAATAGAATTCACCGTTTTGGTCGAGCAGGAATTCCAGCGTGCCGGCGCCCTCATAGCCGATCGATTTGATCGCATTGACCGCAATGGTACCCATGCGCGCCCGCAATTCCGGCGTGACTTTCGGCGACGGCGCTTCTTCGATCAACTTCTGGTGCCGTCGCTGCACCGAGCAGTCGCGCTCGCCGAGATGGATGGCATTGCCGAAGGCGTCGCCGAATACCTGAATTTCGATATGGCGGGGGTCGATGATCGCGCGCTCCAGGATCAATGTGGCGTCACCGAACGCGCTTTGCGCCTCGGAGCGCGCACCGCGCAAGGCATCGGGGAAGGCTGCTGCATCCGCGACCAGCCGCATGCCGCGCCCGCCGCCGCCGGCAACGGCCTTGATCATCACGGGGAAGCCGATCCCGTGGGCCTCGGCCAGCATCGCGGTATCGCTCTGGTCCGCGCCCTGATAGCCGGGTACGCAGGGCACGCCCGCGGCCTGCATGATCTCCTTGGCGCCGGCCTTGTTGCCCATCGCCTTGATGGCTTCCGGCGACGGCCCGATGAACACCAGACCCGCATCGCGGCAGGCCTGCGCAAAATCCTCATTCTCGGCGAGAAAGCCGTAACCCGGATGAACCGCATCCGCGCCGCTTGATTTGGCCGCCGCGATGATCGCGCCAATGTTGAGGTAGGATTGCGCCGGCAGCGCCTCGCCGATCCGGACGGCCTCATCCGCTTCGCGCACATGCAAGCTTTCCCGGTCGGCATCGGAATAGACCGCGACCACGCCATAGCCGAGCCGGCGCGCGGTGCGCATGATCCGCAGCGCGATCTCGCCACGGTTGGCGATCAGGATTTTGCGGAACGCCGTAACCTGCGTCGGTCTGCTCATGGCCGCGCGACCGAAAACTGCATGCGCTGCGGGATGCGCTGTTCGGCCTCGCGGCAGATCGCCAGCACCTCGCTCAATATCGCCCTGGTGTCGCGCGGATCAATCACGCCATCGTCGAGCACGCGGGCGCTGGTCGAAAAAACGTCCATCTGGCCGTCGAACACCCCGATGATCTGCGCCTTCATCGCATCGAGCTTTTCCTTTTCGATCGGCTTGCCGCGCCGGATCGCGGCGGCCTCGGTCACGATCGCCATGGTTTCGGCGGCCTGTTCGCCGCCCATCACCGCGGTCTTGGCGTTGGGCCACGAGAAACAGAAGCGCGGGTGAAAGCCGCGTCCACACATGCCGTAATTGCCGGCGCCGAAGGACGCGCCGCAATAGATCGTGATCTGCGGCACGGTGGCTGAGGTCACGGCCTGGATCATCTTCGAGCCGTGCTTGATCATGCCGGCTTCTTCATAGGCCTTGCCGACCATATAGCCGGTGGTGTTGTTCAGATACAGAAGCGGCGTGCGCGACTGGCAGCAAGCCTGGATGAAATGCGTCGCCTTGTTGGCGCCATCGGGATCGAGCGGGCCATTATTGGTGATGATCCCGATCGCCTGGCCCTCGACGCGGGCATGGCCGCAAACCGTGGCAGGGCCGTAATTGGCGCCGAACTCGGCGAAATCGGAATCATCGATGATGCGTGCGATCACCTGGCGCATATCGACCGGCCGCTTGTGGTCCATCGGCATGATGCCGAGCAGCTCTTCCGAATCGTGGCGCGGCGGACGATGCGGCTTCGCCCCTGCCCGGCCGGTCCCATTCCAGGTTGGCCATGATGTCGCGCGCGATGCGCAGCGCATCGCGGTCGTCCTCGGCAAGATAGTCGCCGAGCCCGGAAATACTGGTGTGCATCTCGGCGCCGCCGAGTTCCTCTTCGGTGGCGATCTCGCCGGTCGCGGCCTTCAACAGCGGCGGGCCGGCGAGAAAGGCCCGCGTCCTGCCGCGCACCATCACGATGTAATCCGACAGCCCGGTCTGGTAGGCGCCGCCGGCCGTCGACGAGCCATGCGTCACCGTGACCACCGGCAAGCCTGCCGCCGACAGCCGCGCCAGATTGCGAAAGATGTTGCCGCCCCTGACAAAATCCTCGACCCGGTAGCGCAACAGGTTGGCGCCGGCGCTTTCGACCAGCTGCACGTAAGGCAGCTTGTTCTCCAGCGCCAGTTCCTGCACCCGCAGCGTCTTGTCGAGGCCGTAAGGCTGCAGCGCGCCGGCATCGATGCCGGCATCATTGGCGCTGACCATGCAGCGGATGCCGGCGACGAACCCGATGCCGGCGATCACCCCGCCGCCGGGAACGCTCTTGTCGGGGTCGGGCACATCGAACCGGTAGCCCGCGAGCGTGGAGAGCTCGATGAAGGGCGCGCCGGGATCGAGCACCAGCGCCACGCGCTCGCGCGGCAGCAATTGCCCGCGCTTGTGAAAGCGGTCCTTGGCGGCGGCCGAAGCCGCGCGCGTTCGCTCTTCGAGCGCACGCATCCGCGCAATCAGCGCCAGCATGCCGGCGCGATTGGCCTTGTAGGCGTCGCCGCCGGGCGCGATCGTTGATTCAATAACGGCCATTTCCGACTACACTTTCCGGGACTACGCGCCCTCTTTCGCGAAGTGTTCGGCGAACGCCTCGCGCAGTTCGACCTTGCGGAGCTTGCCGGTCGCGGTCATCGGCATTTCGTCGAGGATCCTGATGAATTTGGGCACCTGGAAGCCGCCGAGATGCTTGCGGCAATGCTCGATGATTCCGGCTTCATCGGCCTGCGCGCCCGGCTTCAGTTTGACGAAGGCCGAGACGGCCTCGCCCCATTGCGGGTGCGGCAGGCCGACCACGGCGGCGTTCTGGACGGCGGGGTGGGCAAGCAGGGTTTCCTCGATCTTGACCGAGGCGACATTCTCGCCGCCGGACTTGATCATGTCCTTCTTGCGATCGAGGAACAGCACTTCGCCGTGCTCGTCGATGACGGCGAGATCGCCGGTATGATGCCAGCCGAATTTGCGCGCCTCTTCGGTCGCCTTCGGATCCTTGTAATATCCCATCATGACGTTCGGCCCGCGATGCACCAGTTCGCCGGGCTGGCCGCGCGGCAGGAGATTGCCGTTTTCATCCATGATCGCGGTCTCGTTGACGATCAGCGACTTGCCCCAGTAATTGCCGAAACGCTGGAGCTGGACCTCGGGGCGCGACATCGTGGTGGCCGGATACATTTCGGTTTGACCGCTGGTGAGAACAAAATTCGGGCACAGATCGGCGATCGCGCGCTCGAGCAGCGGGCGGCCCATCGGCGCCATGGTGTAGATGCAGGTCCGCAAGCCGGAGAGATCGAACTCCTTGCGGCGCGGATGATCGAGGATCGCCTGATACATCAGCGACAGGCCGACAAAGACGGTCAGCTTGTCGCGTACGATGGCTTCCATGCACACCACCGGATCGAAGCCGCGCATCAGCGCCATGCGGCCGCCGACCGACAGATAGCTCAGCAGCAGCACATGGCCGGCGCAATGGAACAGCGGAAACTGGCCGGTGATGCCGTCGTCGCGGCCAAGCCGCATCTCGACGGCGTTGCTCATGACGGCCATGACCACGGCGAGGTGGCAATGCATCGCCCCCTTCGGCCGCGAGGTGGTGCCTGAGGTATAGATGATCATCGCCAGATCGCGGTCGTCGATCTCGACCTCCGGCTCGATCTCGGAACGGCCTTTCAGCAGATCGTTGAAGTTTTCCAGACCTGCCGCGGCGGCCGTGCCGGCAAGATCGACCGCGATCAGGTCGATGCCGCGCTTTTGCAGCGCCGCGCGCCGGTCCGGCTGGCCGTAGAGATTATCGTCAATCAGCGCGAAACGCACCTCGGCATGATCGAGGATGTAGTCCATATCGGCAGGCCCCAGCATGGTATTGATCGGCACCCAGACCAGGCCGGCGCGATGAATGCCGAACAGCGCTTTGACGAATTCGACCGAATTGTTGCAGATGGTCGAAATCTTCTCGCCCGGCTTGAGGCCACGCGCGACCAGATAATTGGCAAAGCGGTTGGCGTCGCGCTCGAGCTCGGTGAAGGTCACGCGCCGCGCACCGTCGGTGACGGCGGTTCGATCGGGAAAGCGCGCCGCCGCGCGCTTCAGGAGATCGCCGATCGCCACCCGGCCGATCCGTCCCGGACCGGATACGCCGCCGGTTGCCGCAAGATTGGTCATGACATGACATCCCTCATTTTCATCATTCCGGGTTCGAGCAAGCCCCGGAACGACGGCTTAGTGGAGAACCCCAAAAATCTGCCTGGCCTCCGCCGGAGTCGCGATTTCGCGGCCGGCCCGGCGCGCGCAGGCCGCGATGCTTTCGATCAACTGGCCGTTGGACGTCACCTTGGTCCCATCGGGCTGATAGAAGGTATCTTCGAGCCCGGTGCGCAAATGACCGCCGAGTTCGGCGCAGCGCTGATGTAGCGGCCAGATTTCCGCCCGTCCGATCGCGGTGACCTGCCAGTGGGCTTCCGGCAATTTCAATTTCAGGAGGATCGGCAGCAATTCGGGATCGGCCGGCATGCCGGAGGCCACCCCCATCACGAAATTATATTCCAGCGGCCCGGAATACATGCCGGTCTGCCGGTACATCCCGACGCAGCGCACGATGCCGACGTCGAAACATTCAAATTCGGGGATCGTGCCAGCTGCCTTCATCACGTCGAGATAGTCCTGCACCTTCTCGACCGCGTTATCGAACATCATCGGCGGCCAGGCCCAGGTGTTGTCGGCCTTTACTTTAAGATAATTCAGCGAGCCCGCGTTGCAGGCGGCCATTTCCGGCCTGGTCTCGCGCACGCAGTCGAGCGCGCCCTGATAGTTGGGTCCGGACGTTCCCGTGGTGTGATTGATGATCACGCCTGGGCAGGTCTCGCGGATCGCCTGCTGAATTTCGCGGGATACGGCAACCTCCCAGGACGGCAGGTGTCCCTTGCCCGGCATCTGCTGGCGCAAATGGATATGCATCACGCTGGCGCCGGCGTTGAAGGCGGATTTCGCCTCGCGCGCCATTTCCTCCGGCGAAACCGGGACGTGATGCTGCTTCGGGTCGGTCAGCACGCCGTTCAGCGCGCAGGTGATGACAGCCTTGTCGCTCATGGCGCCGCCTTGATTTTCTTGAGGTTTCCACCCGAGGTCCGGCGGATCATGCGTCAGGCATCATCCGGCTTCTTGCGTCCACGCGCTATCGCCGGCGGCGGCCCGGCCGCTGCGGTAGATCGCGAGATCGCGGGAGCCCGAGAAGATCGCGCGCGGCTTCAGCCCGTAAAAGCGCCGGATCGAGTGGCTGAAATGGGTCGAGTCGGGATAGCCGATATGCTGCGCCAGATGCGCAAGATTGAGGTCCTGATTGGCGAAGTGCAGCAGGTGGCGCGCGCGCTTCCAGGCGCGGAAGGACCGAAACGAGAGCCGGTTCCTGCTTGAACAGATGCAGGAAGCGCGACGATGATAATCCGGCCTCCGCCGCACAGCTTGCCGCGGTCACCGTATCGCCGGAAAACCCGCCAATTTGCGCGATCGCCCGCACCACGCGCGGATCGAGGCTCCGCCTCGGCAGCGCGCCGCCAAAGCACATGATGTCAAATGCGGAACTGAAGATATCGCCACCGGACGGCCGGTGCTGCAACTGCTCGCAAGCAGCGCGTATCCGGCCCACGAAATACTGGCGTTCGGCTCCCGCGAGCCGCTTCGCAAGCAAATCCAGCGCGCCGGCGCAGACGGTTTCGGGTTCGATCAGGACGCAGATCACCGAGCGACAGTCGCTGGCGACGGTATGCCGCAGATTTGGCGGCACCACCGCCAGTTCGCCGTAACCCTCAACTGCGCCTTCAGCGGCCAACCGAAGACCACCCTTGATCGCAACATAGACGTG
>CAWHIO010000050.1:0-40421 GCA_963829315.1 uncultured Alphaproteobacteria bacterium
CGCTCCAGTCGCTCCCGTTGCGTCTTCGGCAAGGTTGTGCCGGCGCGGTTGATGTAGAAGGTCAGCATCGAAAGCGCCGAGCGATAGGCGCCGGCCTTGCGGCGCGAGCTGCGCTCCGCCGAGCGCTTGAGCGAGGCCGCAATCCGTTTTGGGTCCTTCAGTGTGAAGACGCCTTGCTTGAGGTCGAGCGCGTCGCTCTCTTTCGTGACGCGCTGTGACCAGCGCATGGACGCAGCCTTTCGTCTGGTTGTCTTTCGCGCGGTTTTGCGAGGGGTCTTGCGCGCTGCGACGCGGCGCGAGGTCGATTCCCGATGTCCGGTCATGTCGTTTCCAGCCTGTTTTGGCGCAAACGGAGATGTAGGCGATCGGTTCCACTTCTGCAGTGCGGGAACTCCGATGCCTCCGGCGCGTTGATGGCCCAGTCGGCGGCCAGGGCTGAAAACCCTGGAGCGTCACTTTGCGGGGATCTCCTCATTGGTTCAGTTCGATGGATTTGCAGCGACGGCAGGGCGATTTGATGGTTGCTGCAGCCATGCCTGTGACGTCGAACGACGCCCGCATCGTTGAAACCAGCATTCCCTACCGCCTCGATGCGCTGCGCTGGAGCGGCTTCCACACCCGCGTCGTGATTGCGCTGGGTATCACCTGGATCCTGGATGGACTTGAGGTGACGCTGGCGGGCGCGTTGTCCGGGGCGCTGAAGCAAAGCCCGACCCTGCATTTTTCGAATTTCGACGTCGGGTTTTCCAACAGCTTCTATCTCGCGGGCGCGGTGCTGGGCGCGTTGGGGTTCGGCTGGCTCACCGATCGAATCGGACGCAAGAAGTTGTTCTTCGTCACGCTGGCGCTTTATCTGGCGGCGACCGCGGCGACGGCGCTGTCCTGGAGCCTCGCAAGCTACGCGCTGTTCCGGTTTCTGACCGGCGCCGGCATCGGCGGCGAATACACCGCGATCAATTCGACGATCCAGGAATTGGTGCCGGCACGCTATCGCGGATGGACCGATCTTATCATCAACGGCAGTTTCTGGATCGGCGCGGCGCTTGGCGCGATCAGCGCGATCGTGCTGCTCGATCCGGACCTGATCGGCGCCGATCTTGGCTGGCGGCTCGCTTACCTCACCGGCGCCTGTCTTGGCCTTGTGGTATTTGTGATGCGTATGTGGATTCCGGAGAGTCCGCGGTGGCTGGTGATCCATGGTCATCCTGATCGGGCCAATGCGATCGTGCGCGATATCGAGCGCTCGGTCACGGGACATGCGCAAGACCCGCAACAAGACCCGCATCGAAACCCATGGCCGAAGCTGAAGCTGAGAATGCGAGATCACACGCCGCTCCGCGAGGTCGCGCACACGTTATTCTCCCTCTATCGGCAGCGCTCGCTGGTCGGATTGACATTGATGGTCGCGCAGGCGTTCTTCTACAACGCAATCTTCTTCACCTTCGCGCTTGTTTTGACCGATTTCTACGGGATCGCGGCGGATCAGGTCGGCTGGTACATCCTTCCTTTCGCCGCCGGCAATTTTCTGGGGCCGCTGTTGCTCGGCCGGCTGTTCGACACGTTGGGCCGTCGCGCGATGATCACGTTCACTTATGGAATTTCGGGCGTTCTGCTCGCGGTTTCGGGTTATCTGTTTGCGACCGGCGTGTTGAGCGCCGAGAGCCAGACCATTGCCTGGATGCTGATTTTCTTCTGTGCTTCCCCGGCCGCGAGTAGCGCTTACCTTACCGTCAGCGAGACCTTTCCGCTGGAGGTGCGCGCGCTGGCGATTGCACTGTTCTATGCTGTGGGAACGGGAATTGGCGGCGTCGCCGGTCCGGTCCTGTTCGGGGCGCTGATCGATACGGGATCGCGCGCCAGCGTTTTTGCGGGCTATCTGCTGGGGGCAGGATTGATGGTCGCCGCCGCTGCGATCGCATGGCGGTATTGCATCGCGGCCGAGCGCCGGACGCTGGAATCGGTCGCACGGCCGCTCGCCTTTGTGGAGTAGAATGAAATGAACCAGGGCTTGGTGGATCAGGATTTGACCGAGGAAGACACGTCACAAGCGGCAAACGCGCCGGCGAAGCTGGAGGCAGGGGAACTTGCGCAGCGCCTGGGCGAATGCGCGATCCTGCTCGATATTGACGGCACGCTGCTCGACCTCGCGCCGACGCCGCGCGAGGTGTGGGTCCCGCCGGGCCTGGCCGAGACCTTGAGCCGCCTGCGTGACAGGACTTCGGGCGCGCTTGCCCTGGTCAGCGGACGCTCGCTGAACGATATCGATCTGATCTTTGCCCCCGAGCAATTTCCGGCGGTCGGAGGCCACGGCGCAGAAATGCGAATCTCCACCGATAGTGAAGCCGTGGCGACCCATGCTCCGCCGATGGACAAGGAGTTGAAGCGCCGCCTTGCCGCCATTGCCAAACTCAGCCCGGGGATTCTGCTCGAAGACAAGGGCTATTCGCTGGCGCTTCACTACCGGCTGGCGCCGCATGCGGAGAAGGCGATTTACGAGGCGGTCTCCCTGATCAGGGCGGATCTGCCCAACGCGCCAATCGAGGTACTGCCCGGAAAATGCGTCTGCGAAATCAAGCAATCCGGCTTTGACAAGGCGACCGGCGTCCGCGAACTGATGACCCACGAGCCGTTTCGAGGCCGTCGTCCATTTTTCATCGGGGATGACGTCACCGACAAATCGGTGTTTGCGATGATGCCTGATCTTGGCGGACTCGCGTTTTCCGTGGGCCGGCGCGCGCAAGGCGTCACCGGCTTTTTTGACGAACCCCGCGACGTGCGCGCATGGCTGGCAAGTCTCGTTGATGGCGAAGCCGGGGCAATACGGTGATCGGGGTCAGCTCATTCCTGCGTATGTGACGAGATCCGGGCGCTTTGGCGCGAAAATGGCGATTTCCACGATATTCTCAGCCTTTGATCAATCGTGCTCCCTTGCCTGAATTTGGTTTCATTTCGTTGAAAGGGTGGCCAGGAACCATATTGATGAATGGCTGTTAACCCGCGAGCGAAACATCAGGAGGGGACCCTGTGAGCCTCGTCGTCGTTTCAAATCGCGTCGCGCGCGGCAACGCCAGCGAGCCCATGACGGGGGGACTCGCTGCCGCCTTGCTGCCGGTGGTGGAGAAATCCGGGGCCATCTGGGTTGGCTCGAGCGGTCGCGTCCGCGACGGCGCCCAGAAGGAACCATTCGCTGAAATCGAAGCGCTGGGCGCAGGCGCGCTGGCGATGCTGGATCTGCCGGCTGCCCATTATGGCGGGTACTATGAAGGCTTTGCCAATTCGGCGTTGTGGCCGGCACTGCATTCCCGCGCCGATCTGATCCGCGCCTCGCAGGAAGATTATCTTTCCTATCGCGAAGTAAACGCCTTCATGGCGCGCGCGCTGCTGCGTTTCAGAAAGCCGGATACCGTGTTCTGGATTCAGGATTATCATTTCCTGGCGCTGGGTGCGGAATTGCGCGATCTCGGCGTGACGCAACCGGTCGGCTTCTTCCTGCATACGCCATGGCCGGCGCGCGCCATTATCGAAGGCGTTCCGCATCATCGCGAACTGATCGAGGCGATGCTGGCCTACGATCTGATCGGATTCCAGACCAGGGACGATTGCGAGAATTTTCTCGGATACCTTTCGTCGTCTCTCGGCCTCAAGATCGAGGACGGCGTGGTGACGTCGCGTCATGGCAAGTCGCGCATGGCGGTGTTTCCGATCGGCATCGATGCCGAAAAATTCGCCCGGCAGGCCGCCAAGGCCGTGTCCCACCCCGATGTATCGCGTTTGCGTCGGAGCCTGAATGGCGAGAAGCTGGCCATCGGCGTCGACCGGCTGGATTATTCCAAGGGGCTGGTCAACCGCGTCAGCGCATTCGACCGGATGTGGACCCTGCAGCCGGCGCTTGCGCGCACGGTATCCCTGCTGCAGATCGCGACGCCCTCGCGCGGCGCGATCGAGGCCTACGGCAATCTGCAAAGCGAACTTGCGCGGCTCGTCAGCGACGTCAATGGCCGCCATGGCGAAGTGGATTGGACCCCGATCCGCTATCTCAACAAGGGCTTTAGCCAGACCGTGCTGGCCGGACTTTATCGCACCGCCCAGGTCGGCGTCGTGACGCCGCTGAATGACGGAATGAATCTGGTTGCCAAGGAGTATGTCGCCGCACAAAACCCTGCCGATCCCGGCGTGCTGGTGCTGTCGAAATTCGCCGGGGCGGCTGACGAACTGGATACGGCACTGCTGGTCAACCCTCACGATATCGACGGCATGGCGCGGACCATCGCGGTGGCGCTCTCGATGCCGCTGCTCGAGCGGCGCATGCGCTGGGAAGCGATGATGGCGAAACTTCGCAAGCATACCATTCAGCAATGGTTTGCGGATTTTGTCGACGCGTTGCAGGAGACCCAGATCGACAAGGGTATGATGATGCGGCCGACGATCGAGCCTTCGACATTGTGGCCGGTCCGTTCGGTCAACGCAGGTGCGCGGTATCACTAGTCTGTCGTTTTGACGGGTGCTTTGCGCGAACCGGTACCGACGACCGGTCCGGGCAGGACTTCGCCTGAAAACGCTCCAATAACAATACGACACGCCATCGAGAATGGCGCAACGCGCCTTGTTGGGCACGTTCGGATCATCCAGCGATCACCGCGCCTTTGTCTTGGCCCACGAACGCCGGGTCCACCTTCACCGACGATTTGTTGCTGATGATGATACCCGGTTGGGGATGCACTCGATTGCGTGCCGTGGTGGCAGGTTTACGCCAGCGCGATCCTCGAATGGGCCACCGTGACCGCGGACAGGGGGTCGCCGACATCAGCGTCGGGTTGATCGTCATGTCGGCCTTTTGACCGCCGCGGGCCACCGGTCTCCAATTCGAGGGTCTTGAGCAGACACCCGACGCCGGGGTGAGAGTAAAAATATTCAGTGTTTTCAATTGGTTGTGGAAATAGCCGACATTGCGGCCGCGGTCACTTGCAAAAGTCCTTCTGCCCCTTCAAGAGAGTAGCATCCGGAGAGATGGCCGAGTGGCTTAAGGCGCACGCTTGGAAAGCGTGTGTGCGGGAAACCGTACCGTGGGTTCGAATCCCACTCTCTCCGCCAAGCATAGAACTTAAGTCATTGTAATTTATAATGAATGTTCAAGATTATTTCTTATGGTCCCCATTTTGGTCCCCAGCTCACTCAAGAGTTGATGTTCTAACGGCCGGGTGCGGTATTGGGACTGTGGCGGTCTTGAAGCGTCGCCAAATTTTGTAGAGCTCTGACGAAATCGGCATCGATGTGGCAATTGGCAACGATCGTAATTCTGATGGTGATTGGGATTTTCGTCTACCCAGTGTTCCTGATTGGGTCTCGAGAAAATACAAATCCCGCCCGCCGTCCGCTCCCCGACCGCTCCACTGGACGTTTAGTCCAAGCCGCTCCCCGATCAATCGAACGAGGGCTTCGAATGCTTCTCCTGGGGGACTGCCTTCTAACTCGCTAAAATCGAGGGTTGCCATAAACGCCCACCTTTCGTCGACGCTTGCAGACGACAAAACATTATACTGACAAACTCAATATCCCTTGGCCAATTCGGCTCTGTTGATTTTAGACAAGCAGGACCCAACATAGAATACTTTAGCCGACGCAATCGTCGGCGGCGAGCGAACAGTTAAACGTCGGCCCATATTGGGATTCCAAAATGGACGAGACTATTCTCGGCAAAATCTTTATCTCTCATTCTTCTGCAGACAAGCCATTCGTAAGGCGCCTCGCCAAGAGTTGTGGGATCAGCTTGTCGGATACATGGACCGTTGGGACGTGTCTGCCGATGATGATTGGGGTCTCATCGTTCGGCAGCAAATCGCCCACATGCAAGAGGCTGATCCCAAAGGTGACAGATTCCGATATCCACTGGACATTAAGGGAAAGCCGTTCGAGCCGAAGTGGGTTGAGATCGAAGGCCTGATACGCGCGCACAACAGCATCACGACCTATTTGGATGGCAGTGCGACGATGCATGTTGAAGATTATCGCGGTTGAAGAAGGTGATCAACGATCCCGCTACCAAGAAACGTCTCATAGATCTGGCCCGCCCATGGCGATGAAGCGCCTGATGTTCATGGGCCCTGGCAGCTTCCTCAAGCAAAATTCCATAACATTCGATAGACGAATCCGATCGCGGTTACCGCGATAGCGCACGGAGCTATTGCGATGCAGCTTCCGATCATAGGTGAAGAAATTTCGCCCGACATCATACCGGTAGCGCCCCTCCCGCCTGCGTGCGCCTAACTGTCGAATCCGACAAACACCGTCGCTTCCTCGACAGACTTTCGCTCCGACACGACCGCATTTGCCGGAAAGGTTTCGTCCGGCCAGCCCAGTCGATACTTTTCATGATGACCTGATCGTCGGCTATTCCAGCGTGCTCGCGCACCACGGGGGATTGCATGATGCCCTGGCTGTTGATCACGGCGCCCAGCCCGCGAGACCATGCGGCGTTGACCAGGGCGGTCGCCACGGCGCCGCAATCGAAAGGCGTATCGTCGCTGCCATCAAGCACGCGGTCATAGGTCACGATCACGCATACAGGCGCGTCGAATTGACGGAAGCCGCGCAGCACCCAGTCCTGGCGCTTGTCCTTGTTGTCGCGCTCGATCCCCATCGCGGAGAATAATTGCTTGGCGACACCGACCTGCCTGTCGCGGTGCTTGCCTGCAAAGGCCTGGCCCGTGCGAAACTCGCGCGACTGAGGAATGCCGGCCACCATCCGCTCGGTGTTGCCGGCGCGGATCCGATCCAGCGGTTCGCCTGAAATGACGTAGAAATTCCAGGGCTGGGTGTTCATCGACGACGGGGCGCGCATCGCCAACCCAATGATTTCCGCAATCAGCGCCTTGGGTACCGGATCAGGTTTGTAACCGCGGATGCTCCGGCGACCGAGGATGACGTCATCAAATTGCATCTCTGTGGGATTCCCCTGATAATTCTGATCCAGCCTTGATTTTCGTGGTTTCTGCACCCTCGCGCAAGGGACGAGCCGGCACCTGCGTGCGCGCGTGCCGGTGGTCGTTTAGCGCATTTTGGGATGATGAAATTGTGCCGCTGATTTGCCCGACGTGTCAAATTCTCGGTCCAAATCGTCGGTTGCGGCGCCTGCCGATTACTTTGCATGGGGTTGTTTTCGATATTTTTGGCGAGAGCCACGGCCGAACGGGTTGTCGAGGGGTTGCAAGGTTTTTTGCTCCAGGTCGAAGTAGCCGAGATCATAGTGCATGAAGCTGACCAGCCAAATGCCGTCATCGATCATCTTTGATGGCGGGTTTCTGGCCGGCCGGAACGATGGAGATGTTGATCCGCTTTCGAGGCAGGCAGAGGCGTCCGCATGCGGTGATGCTTGTCAGCCGCGCGTAAGCATTGCCCGGATCGCGCCGCCGAAGGATCCCTCTTCGAGAAACTTGATGCCGAGATAGCCGCCGCCGAGGATCGAGAGCCAGGCAATCACGCTGCCGACCGCGAGCGTCGACATTCCCGTGATGCCCTGGCCAATGGTGCAGCCGAGCGCCATGACGCCGCCGGCGCCCATCAGCGCCGCGCCATAGAGATGGCGCACCAGGTCGTTGCGGTCCGCGAAACTTTCGACCCGGAACGCTCCAGTCGCCACGGCCATCAGGAAGCTGCCGGCGATGACGCCGGCAACGACGGCAATGCCGAAATTGATGGTCGAGCCGGTAAAGGTCATCAGATATTGCAGGCTTTCGCCGACTGGCGCCACGAAGGTGATCGACGCGAGCGGGATGGGGTTGAATTCGTCGGCCCCAAGGACGCCGGTGACGATCCAGCCGGCCACGACGGTGAGGCCGACAATCAGGCCGGCGGCAATGTCGGGAACGCTGCGCCGGAAGCTTGGGTCCTTGAAACAATAGACCAGGAAGGCGAGAGCGAGCGCGGCGGCCGCGGCGATGCGCGCGGGACCGGCCGGCAGTCCGAGCGCAGCGCCCGCCATTTCGCCGAGGTTCTGGTTGCCGAGCCCGCGTGCCCCGAGATCGATGTTGGTGGCGGTCTCAAGCGGCATCCGTATCAGCGCGAGCAGGCCGCGCGAGGTCATATAGGCAACGATGCCGAGCACCAGCGTAACGACGAGCGATTTCAGATTGCCGGCACCGAGGCGCACCAGCGTTCTGCTGCCGCAGCCTCCCGCCTGAGTCATACCGAAGCCGAACATTGCGCCGCCGAGCGTTGCGCCGAGCCAGCCGAGACTGGATGTGAGATAGACCGCCTTGTTGATGTCGATGACGCCGCCGAAGTGCAGGGCCTGTGTGCCGATGACCGCGACCGCGATCGCAAGCAACCAGGCACGGAAGCGGCGCCCGTCTCCCATCAGGACCAGATCGGATATCGCGCCCATTGTGCAGAAATTGGTGCGCTGCACGACCGCTCCGAACACAAGACCGATGGCGAAGCCGCCGATTCCGACGATTGTGGGTCGTCTCAAGCGAGACTTCCACCTGACTACTTGTGTATGAGCGCCGGCGCCGGAGCCGTGCCGAACTGATAGGTCCAGCCCAGCGTGACTTGGTACTGATGCATGCTGATGTCGATATTGCTTCCCGGCGTCGGCACGGGAAACGGCGGGCCAAGCCTCTCAGGACCGGAGACGCTGTGGGATGGAACATAGGCGGCGGCCAATTCGATCGTCGAATTCGATGTGGCCTTGTAGGCGAAGCCGCCGGTGAAGGTATCGGTGACGACGCCCGGCGCCAGAATGTTGAAGGTCACGTCGGTCGACTGGACCGGATTGGTGTTGTGGACATAGCCGGCACGGAACGTCCACACCGGCGAGGCGCGCCACTCGGCGCCAAACTTGATCGCGTCGACGTCGTGCCAGCCGAAGCCGGGTCCGTTGCCCAAGCCAAGGACGCCGGGCCCGGTGATCGACGACGAATTCGCGATCGACGCGATGCTTCCATAAAAGATGTGCTGGTAATCGACCATCAGCGTGAGATTCGGCATCACATCCCAAGCCACGCCGGCGGTTAGATTGGCGGGGATGTCAAACTCGCCGCCGCCGGCGAATAGGCCGCTGTACCTGCTGAATTTGGTCATCCACATCGGCGTCTGGGCCGAGAAGCCGAGACGGACGTTGGGAGCAACGCTCCATTCCAGGCCGCCGCGCAGCCCGCCCCCGTAGGAATAGGAATAGCCATTGTCGGTCAGGTGCGCAGAATCGGAGGAGAAGGGCGCGAAGGCGGCGAGCCCGTCGGCCTTGAATCTCTGAATGGCGAATACCGGCGAGATGCCGAAGGAAAAGGCGCCGTATCTGCGCGCATAGCCGGCCGCCAGAAATGCCTGCATCAAATCGACACGGGCGGGGCCGCCGCAGAAAACGCCCGGTGTTCCGCCGAAACCGAAAGGCGGTGGGGCGAGGCAGGCTCCCGTCGTATTGGCCATGTTCGGCCAGTCGGTGTTCATGCCGCCATTGCCGTAGAGCGTGAAGCCCCAGGCGGAATCCAAATCGAGCGGACTGCTGTAGGCGATATTCGGAACAACAAAGTAATTGGAGTTGCTGTTGAAGCTTCCCGGTGCAACGAGAGCGGTCCCGGTCGCGTCATAGCTACGGAAGGGAGCAAACAGCGCGCCGCCGATTTGCATTTGGCGGCCGACATCGACGAGGCCCGCCGGATTCAGCGACAGGGACATCGCATCGCGCGAATCGGCGACGCCAGCGCCACCGAGCGCTCCCTGTCGGGCGCCATAGCCGTATTGGAAGTATCCCTCGGTCGCCTCCGCGGCGCCGCCGGCGAACGACATCGCCGTCACGCAGATGATGATCTTCGTCGTCCTGCCAACGGCATTCCCAAGCCCTTGTCGCATTTCGTCCCCCTGTTTTGCGTCCGCGACGCGCCACTCCTCTCACCGGCATGTCCTTCCGGACATGCGGGATCGCAGAACTCGTTTGACGAAGGGTTGGAGCTCGATCGGATACGCGAGAAGTAATCGCCTCTTTAGCGGGCGTTGAATTCCTCGCAGCTTCGATATGATGACGTTTCGGCCGACGGGCACGCCAACCGCCTCTCCATCACACCAGCACCCCTCCCATCTTGTTATTCATATAAATGAATATCATGGTCGTTGCAGCGTCAAGCCTTCCGAGCGCGTTTTCGTCCAGGGGCTTCGAAATTCGGTCAGGCCCCGTGGACACCGCAGTGCAAAATGCTTATGAGTAAGCCTTATGAGATTGTGACGAGAGGTTATCTGAAACTCCGAATGCCAACGCCATCGACAGGCAAGCGGAAGAAGCGCTTTCCTACAAAATCGCCAATCGACACCGACGCCATGCTCGACCACGCGCGAAAGGCGAGCGATTTCCTCAAGGCAATTTCGCACGAGACCCGTCTTCTCATTCTTTGTCTGCTGATCGACGGAGAAAAGACCGTCAACGAGCTCGAGCAGATTTTGAATATACGCCAGGCGGCCGTGTCGCAGCAGCTCGCGCGACTGCGCGCCGACGATCTTGTCGAGGCGCGCCGCAACGGAAAGAGCGTCCATTACTCGCTCGCGCGGCCGGATGTCGTCGAGGTCATCTCGGCGCTCTATCGCACCTTCTGCCGGTGACGCGACGAAGTGCCAGCGTTTGCGGGGCGTTGGCCGGCGACGCGAATCGGCGGTGGCCTCCCACGTCGCAGCAGGTAGTCCTTGGCCCGTTCCTTCCTGACCGACGGTGGAGGCCTCTCCCGGATCTTGACCGGCATGTTCATCAGCCGAAACTTGGCGCAGCCTCGACGCCGGCGTCGGTCGTCACGCGATCGATGAAGTGCGCGGCGGCGGCGACCACCGCCTTGGCGGCCTGCTGGTGCGGGGCATGGCCGCAGCCCGGCAGGAAGCAGGTCTCGATCGGGACGGGCACGAGGGCCTGAAGTGCATCGAGCTGCACGCGCGTGAAGAACTCGTCCTCAGTGCCCTGAATGGCGAGCACCGGGCAGCGAACCTGTCGGATGTACCGCTCGATGCCCCAGTCGCGCGGTTCCTCTCCGGTCCAGGCATCGACCAGCCGGCGAAACAATTGATCGGTCTTGCTGCCGTGGTAGCGTGCGAGCCGCGCCTTGAGATCTCCGTGCTCAAAGTCAGTGATCTGATCGGCAATGCCTGCAATCGTTCGTTGCTCGCGGAAGAGGTGAGGGGCGATCGCGACGACGCCACTGACCAGATCGGGAAAGGCGCCAGCGAAGGTCAGCGCGATCGCAGCGCCGTCGGAGTGTCCTACCAGGATCGGGCGTCGGATCTGCGTCGCCCGCAGGACCTCCGGCAGCGACTCCAGGGCCTCGTCGAGCAGATAGTGCCGCGAATGCGGCGGCTCGAGCGGCGCCGAGTCGCCGGACCCCCAGCGATCGTAGACCAGGACGGCGCAACCGGTTGCTGCCGCAAGCCGCTCCGGGACGTCGCGCCAGAGCCGGGCACAGCCCAGGGCATCGTGGAGCAGCACCAGGGGCGGCCTGTCCGCACGCGCCGCCGCGATACGGTGGCCGCGGAGACGGTGGCCGGCTGCAACGAAGCTGAGCTGTCGCGTGGCTGCGAGGATGACATCGCGGATGTCGGCGGGACCGAGGTTGAGGAATTCGGCCGGCGCGCGCGAGAAGAAATCGTCCATGATCGCCTCGGCGTCGGCCAACTCGGCGCCGCGCAGGGCCGCCTCCAGGTCAAAGATGACGCGCGGCGGCGTGACGAAGAAATCACCGGTGATCAGCGCTTCGCGAATGCGGCGGCGCTCCGGCCCTTCCAGGCGGATATCGGCGCGCAGGCTCCCGCCGCGCCGCGTCAGAGAGGCACTGACCAGTGTGTCGTCCACCTCAGGGGCATCGACCATCTCGACGAATTCATCGCTGCCGATCTCCTCGCGATACAGCCGGTCGGCGAGTTGCTCCTCGTAAGCGGAAACCTCGCCCCATTGCGGCAGGATGCCCAGTCCCTCGGCGAATCCTTCAAGCAGGCCCTGATAAATCGTCGCGAGGTCGGGAAGCCTGTCCCCGAGGATCTCGCGCATGGTGACGACGCGCTGGCGCGCCGATGCGAGGTCGCGCTTGGCGAGCTTCTCGACGGGCACCTTGAGGGCCGCGATCATCTCCCCTGGGTCGAAATCGATCAACAGCGTGCCTTGGTAGAACAGGGTGTCGCCGTCGAAGAAGCCGCCGGTACCGCTGATCTTGCGGCCGTCGACCTCGATGTCATTGCGCGGACGGTAGCGCGCTGGAACGCCGAGCTTGTTGAGCCCGAGTGCCGCGCTCTCGCAGATCCGTCGCGTTGTCTCCGTGAGATCCATGTGGCCGAGGCTCGCGCGGTCGAACACCAGTTCCCATCCGATCTGGCCCTCGTCGAGATAGAGACCGCCGCCTCCCGTGATCCGGCGACCGACCTCGATCCCCCTGGTCCTGCAATAGTCGAGGCGCACCTCGTGGCTCAGGATCTGATGGATGCCGACGAGAGCCGAGGGTCGAAACCGCAGGAACCGGATCGTGTCGGGAATCCGCCGGGCCTTGTGCGCCTCGATCAGCGCCTGGTCGAAAGCGATATTGGCACGCCCGCCGCGAATGCCGGTATCGATCACCCGAAATGGCTTTGCTGCGTTGGAGGTCATACGGGTTTCTCGCCTATTTCGGGAGCCCGCGCCGCAGCTGGCTTCGCACCTTGCGAATGTCCCGGCGATCGAGCTTGAACGGGTAGGAGGCGATATCGCGCACCGGCAAATCGCCGTAGGGCCGGTCGCAGGCCGAGACATCGGCCGCCTCCTTGCCCGGGCAGCCGGACGTCCGAAACGCAACGCCGCGTCGATCACCGCGTCGAGTTCGTCCTGCGGCAAGCCGAAATCGACCAGCTGGCCATCGTGATCGAAGCGCATGCGCTCCAGACGATGGTTGCGATAGTCGATCAGATAACGGGCGAGTTGAACGCGGCGCCATTGCGGGCGCGGCACCGGCGGGAGATGGTCCATGAGCGAGCCGCGTTCGGGGAAAAATGCAAACATGTGGCTGTGGCCGCCGAGGTCGCGGATTTTCTGCACCTGCGTGAGCACGTCGTGGTCGCTTTCGCCCATGCCGACAATGAGATGTGCGCCGAACCGTTCGGGGCCGAAGATCTCCGCGGCGGCATGGAGGATTTCCCAATATTTGTCCCAGCTGTGCGGGGACTGCACGCCGCGCCCACGGGTGCGGTCGAACACCTCTGGATTGCAGGCATCCAGCGCGACGGTGAAAATCTCCGCGCCGAGGTCGTATAGTTCCTGCACGTCCAGCCGCGTCATGGTGGTCGGATTGGACAGGATCGATACCGGCACATGCTTGATGCGCTCGACCCACTTCTTCAGCACCACGCGGGTATCGTCGTCGGAACGCGGGTGCGTGATCATGCTGATGCACATGCGGTGGAAGCGTCCGCCGTCGCCGCCCGCGGCGACGATGTCGATCACCTGATCGTAAGGAACTGCCGGCCAGTCGACACGGATGAAGTTGCGGTCGGCATAGTTGCGTTCGGCCTCGCGATGGCGCGCAAGCCCGCAATAGGCGCAGTTGGCCCGGCATCCCTCGGGATATGTGAGCAACAGGTTCAGGCAACGCGTGCAGCTGGTGCGGTGCATGTAACCGTTCATGACGCCGAGCGTGATCGCCGCCGCGGTCGACATCTGGACGTATTCCGGCGAACGCATGTTGGGGGTAAGAAAATTGTAGTTCGGCAGGTAGACGCCCTCGGGCTGCACGTCCTGCGTTTTCACCCGCGCGCCATTGCGCGCGTCCGCCGGCACCGCGCCGGGCTCGCGTGGCTGCATCGTTTCCGGATCGTTGAAAGCGCGCTTTTGGTCATCGAGGAAATCGGGCGCCGGTTGTCTTGGCATTTCGAGACAGCTCATGACTTCCTCTCTTGGTTTGGTATCATCATGCCGCCCAATAATTGGACGAACCGATCCATCCGTCGGCGAGGGCTCGCGCGTCGGGGCGACTGCCCCCTGGTAGCGCGCGAGCACTTCGCCGTCGTCGACGCAGCGCGCGGCCGAGCGCTGCGTCGAAAATGTCGCCGAGTTCTTCCTCGTAGCCGCCGAGAGCGGTTGTGCGTCCGCCAAGCCAATCCACCGCGGCGCGTCCGGCAAGCGTTCCCGATTGCACCGCAGAGGCGATGCCTGCGCCGGTAACCGGGTTGGTCAAGCCGGCCGCGTCGCCAGCCAGCATGACGGGCACCGTCCCGAGACGACCGATCGAGTGCAGCCGGCCGCCCACCGGAATGGCGCCGCCGGTCGCGCCAAAAGCGTTTGTACCGATGCGGCGCAATGAGGACAGTCTGGCAATGAGTTCGGTGAGCATCGGCTTTAGCCGCTGCCGTTCCTCCATCACCACGCCGATACCGACATTGGCGACCGCTCCCTTGGGAAACAGCCAGCCGTAGCCGCCGCGATAGTCGGCGCTGAGGAAGATATCGGTGGCATCGTGCGGAAGCACGAGCGGTACCGTAAGTTGCCTTGTATCGACAAGCGCCCGATTGATCTGGCCAATGGCCGCGCCGACCCGCGAATGGGGACCGTCACAGCCTATCAGAACACGCGGCTGCAGTATTCGGCCGTCCGAAATGCGCACCGTTCCGTCGGCGTCGATGGCAACGACAGATCGGCCGTATCGGCAGTCTGCTCCCGCACGTGCGGCCTCGGCAGCGAGCATCCGGTCGAACGCAGCGCGGTCGATCATGCGTCCGCGAAAGTCCGGCGTTTCGTCGGGCGATCCGAATTCGGTGAAGGTCAGCATGCGGGCGACCATCTGCCGGGTTACCGTCGGTACGCCGGGCACGTCCCGTTCGATCATGGTCGGCACGAACTCGGCACATTGCACCGGGCATCCCGCCTCGGCGCGGCGCTCGATGGCAACGACGCCGTAACCGGCGTCGGCGGCAACCGCGGCCGCCCGGCTGCCGGCCGGCCCAAGCCCGACGACCACGACGTCTGGAGCTTCGTTGCCCATCTCGCTTTTCATGCGGCGCAGGCCTTCCGCCCGCCCAGGCCGTCGAGTGCGATCGAGCAGCAGGCGTGTTCCTGTTCGACTGGCCGACCGATGGCGCGGGCAAGCGCCACGATTCCTTCAGCAGGATAGGCGATACCGTCGAAGCCCGCCATCACGGCATAGGCGTCGGTGATCAGCTTGTGGCGGCCCGCCGGCCGCACGCAGCCGAGTTGAACCGGCGCATGGTTGATACGCTGCCGGGCGGCGACCAAAACCCTGGCCACGTCGTCGGTGGATATGGTGGCGAAGGGGCGGTCCGCGGGCGCGTAAATCGGTGTCACCACGACAAGGATCAACGCTGCGACCTTGTAGCGCGAAATGATGTCGAGCGCGTTCTGCTCGCCGAGCAGCCGGCCGTAGTGCAGACCGATGACGACGTGCGGCACAACGTCCATCGAGGTAGCCGACAGCGCAGAGAGCGTCCCCTCGAAATCCGCTACTGTGCGGTCCAGGTGATAGACGTCGCGGATCGTCTCCTGCGCGCCGATCACATCCATCATCGCGACGTCGACGCCCGAGTCCTGCATCAGCCTGGCGCGCCGCTCATCGAGCAGGGCGGAATGCACGGCAATTCGCAGATGGGGAAAGTCCCGCTTGAGCTTTTCGAGGACGGGATAGTAGCGATCGTATGGCACCTCGTTGCGCCGGTTCGATCCTCCGGAAAGCAGAAACCCGCGCAGGTCCTTGAGCAGCACTAGGTCGCGCACCTTGCGGTCGAGTTCCGCCGGGCTGGTTGCCGGGATCATCGGTTCGAGGATTTTTGCCTGGCAGTGATCGCAATTCAGCGCGCAGGCGCCGCCCGTGATCGAGAAGGCGGGGAAGCTCGCCTTGCCACAGCCCTTGAGTTCGTCGCTGGCATAGGCTCGGAAGGTCGGCGTGTAGAAGCGCATCGGTCCGAGCGTACGCTCGCGCGCCGCAACCTCCAGAGCATCGACGAGATCGCGATCGAAAGGCAGATCGTCAAAGGGTTCGATTTCCTGCAATTTGTCGAACCAAGCCATTGTGCTCCCCGCGTTCACATGCAAAAAATCATATATCTAGGTTGGCATGCGGCACCGGTGCCGCATACGGTATTCTTTTCGATCCGATCGGGCGAGCACATGAAAACGCTCTGCGTCCTGCAGCATTTTGAATCGGACTATCTCGGATTGATGGAGGACCACTTCGAAGGTCGCAACATTCGCTTCCGCTATTGCCGGCCGTTCACGCCCGGAGGCACGATCCCGGCCACGGCCGAGGGATATGACGGTCTCATTATTCTCGGCGCAGGACCGTTGGGCGTGGTCAGCGGTAATCTGATTCCCAGCCTCGGGCCGGAATTGCGGCTGACGCGGGACTTTCTCGCGCGCCGGCTGCCCATCATCGGCATCGGTATCGGTGCCTGCATACTCGCGACCGAGGCTGGTGGCGGCGCCGAGGAAGCGGCGCTGCGCTTTGTCCTGGACACGGCCCGAAGTATCGTGCCGCAGGCGCTGGGCGGTCATTTGCCGGAAACGTTCCCGATCGCCGTGTATATGCGCGACCGCCCGATGCTTCCCGCTGATGCCAACATTCTCGCCGTCGATTCTGCCGGCGAGGCTGTGCTCTTTCAGATCCGCGATAATTGCTTTGGGTTCCTCGGCCATCCGGGAATCAAGTCGGCGATGGTTGAGGATCTGATCATGGAATTCGACGAAGTGCCTGAGCGCACGGCGGAAACGCTCGTCGAGCTGCGCGCCGCGCAGGGCCAGATCGCCGCTGCGCTGGGTGAAGTCATGGTGGGCTTGGTCCAAGCGACGCATTTGATGCAGCCGTCTCCTTAGGAACCGCTCTCTCCCGAACGACAAATATTTTCCGGCACCCTATAGCATATATTCGAATATTAGAATATGTATTTTCGTAACTCGCGTTTCGACGGTCCGTCTGAGGGTCGTTTGCAGCGCAGAATCAAAAACAAGAATAGTTTGAATGGGACGGAGGAATGGCGAAAAAGCTCATTATCATCATGGTCAATACCGACCCTCGCAACGGCGAGGAGTTGGGCGCGCCGTTCTTTCAGGCGACCGTCGCCGCGGCGATGGACTACGAAGTTGATGTCGTCTGCACGGCGACGGCAGGCCAATTAATGAAGAAGGGTGTGGCCGAGAAGCTCGTCGTGAAGCCCGGCTCGCCCAAGACGGTCTATGATTTCATCAAGGATGCGCACGGCGCCGGGGTGAAATTCTATTGCTGCTCCCCCAACCTCGATCTGTTTGACATGACCGAGGAAGACCTCATTCCCGAATGCGCCGGCATTGTCGGCGGCGCCAAGGTCATGGAGGACGTGATGGAAAACGACGACGCGCGTGTCCTGACCTATTGAGGGTGACGCATAGATGACAAGTGGCCCGGCAGCAGAACGAGCGGCTATCGGCGACCCCGTATCGGGCGCGCCGGTCGTTCCCTACGAGAAGCTCGAAGAGGTGTTCGAGGACATCCGCTCTCACATGCTCTACGACCACGAATTGCACGGCTGTCTCAACTGCGGCATCTGCACCGCGACCTGTCCCTCGGCGCACTATTACGACTATTCGCCGCGCGAGATCGTCCAGCTTCTGTGGACCGAGAATCTCGAAGGCATCTATGACGCGATGCAGGAAAAAATCTGGTCCTGCGCCCAGTGCTATACCTGCGCCGCCCGCTGTCCGTTCCAGAACTCGCCGGGCGGGCTGGTCATGATCATGCGCGAGGTCGCGATCAAGCACGGCATGCAGTCGGCGAAGGATGTGCTGCGGCCGTTCTCGCGGGTGCTCCTTAAGGTGATCTCCACTGGCAATCAGCTCGCACCCAACATGATCACGCGCGATGCCTTCCCGGACTGGGGTCCGAACGTCACCAAGGTCGATGCCCCGCTCAATATCCTGCGCAAGGCGATTCCGGTGCCGACGATGCACACCATGGACACGGCTTGGGAAGTCAATCTGAAGACTTCGGTCGAGCTCTACACCATCTGGGAGGCGACCGGCGTGCTCGATCAGCTCGAGACCATCGACGAGAACCTGTTCGACGTCGTCAACGATGTGATGGACGAGAAACGTGACGAGTACAACGAATGGCTTGAGGAACAGAAAGAAGGCCAGGACGCGAATAACTAAGAACAAATAATCGCGGCCGGCGGTCAATGCCGTGAATCTAACGGAGGAAACGATGGACGATAAACGTGACGATGGCCAGTCGGCATTCACGGGATTCGGCGCCGAATGGCGGCCGTCCAACCTGACGCCGAGCGAAGCGCGCGCCGCCACTTCCTGGGTGGAAGCCAGGATCGATCGCCGCTCGATGCTGACCAACAAGGACCGCGTCCACGACATCCGCGACGCGATGTGGCAGCTCGAGAAGGACGGTGAAATCCTCGTCCACCGGATCGATGAGCGGCACGAGCCGGTGGTAGCGCGTACCCTCTACGGCTGGGAAAAACGCATCCCCACCACCAATCTCTGGCAGCACAAATCCTGCGGGCAGTGCGGCAATATCCCGGGCTATCCGTCGAGCGTGATGTGGCTGATGAACAAGCTTGGCGTCCGCTATCTCGACGAAACCGATCAGACCTCGTGCACGGCGTGGAACTATCATGGCTCCGGCATCGGCAACGTGGTTAGCCTCGCCGCCGTGTTCCTGCGCAACTTCCATCAGGCCTATGTGTCGGCCAAGGCGCAGGGTCTGCCGGTCGGCACTTACTATCCGCTCGTCCACTGCGGCACCTCCTTCGGCAATTACAAGGAGATGCGCATCTTCCTGATGCACTCGGCCGAGTTGCGCGAGCAGGTGAAGAAGATTCTCGGCAAGCTCGGCCGCCTGGTCGACGGCAAGCTGCTGATCCCCGAAGAAGTTGTGCACTATTCGGAATGGCTGCACGTGATGCGCGACCGCATCAAGCAGCACCAGGTCGTGGACGTCAGCGGCATCCGAGCCACCATCCATCCAGCCTGCCACGTCTACAAGATGGTGCCGGAAGACGTGATCTACGACGACACGGTGATGGACGGCAACCGCGTCGCCGTCTCCACGGGTCTGATGCAGACCCTGGGCACCCAGGTGATCGACTATTCCACCTGGTACGATTGCTGCGGCTTCGGCTTTCGCCACATCATCGGCGAGCGCGAGTTCAGCCGCTCCTTCGCCATCGACCGCAAGATCAAGGTGGCGGTAGAGGAGGCGAAAGCCGACGTGATGGTGGGCCACGATACCGGCTGCATCACCACGCTCGACAAGAACCAGTGGATCGGCAAGGCGGTCGACAAGGTCTATGCGCTGCCGATCCTGGCCGATTGCCAGTTCGCCGCACTCGCACTGGGCGCGCATCCCTACAAATTGGCGCAGTTGCACTGGCACGCCTCGCCGTTCGAAGGGCTTTTGGAGAAGCTCGGCATCGATTGGCAGAAGGCCAAGGTCGAGTTCGAGGCCTACCTCGAGGAGGTCAAGGCCGGCCGCATCGAGACACTTTATGACCCGAAGCGCGCGATCACGTCGGGTCCGGGTTACGTCAAGCCGCAGCCCGTCGCCGCGCTTCCAGGAGGTGCCGCATGAATCGTCCTGTCCTTATCGTCGGCGGCGGTCCGTCGGGGCTTTCGGCCGCCAATGCGTTGGCGACGGCTGGTCAGCGCGTCGTTCTCGTCGACAAGGCCGAACAGCTCGGCGGCGCGCCGATCCTGTCCGGCTATGCCAAATTGGTGCCGTCCGGCGAGTGGGCCAAGGACGCCATCGGCGGCATGGTGCGGCGGGTCGAGAGCAACAAGCTGATCGAGGTCAGGAAGAACGCTACGGTAAAGGCCTTCGCCGGCGGCCCGGGTGATTTCCGCGCGACGCTGTCGGACGGGACGCTTGTGGAGGCGGGCGCCGCTATCCTCGCCACCGGTTTCACCCATTTCGACTCGGTCAGCAAGCCGGAATGGGGCTTTGGGACCTATCCCGATGTGGTGACGACCACGCAGGTCGAGCAGATGTTTTCCTCGGGCAAGGGCGTGCGTTGTCCATCCGACGGGCGCGTGCCCGAGCGCGTCGCCATTCTGCTCTGCGTCGGCTCGCGCGACCGCCAGATCGGCCGCGAATGGTGCTCGAAAATCTGCTGCACCGTGTCGTCCAACCTGGCGATGGAAATCCGCGAGGCGCTGCCGAAGTGCAACGTCTACATCTACTACATGGATATCCGTACCTTCGGCCTGTACGAGGGCCAGTACTACTGGGAGAGCCAGGAGAAACACAAAGTCAAATACATCAAGGCGCGGATCGCCGAGGTGACCTCGGACGGCAAGCGACTGATCGTGAAGGGTGAGGACACGCTGGTGAAGCGCCCGATCTCCATTCCCTTCGATATGGTGGTGCACGCCATCGGCATGGACCCCAATGTCGACAACATGACGCTGTCGGCGGTATTCGACGTGAAGCTGGAGAAGTACGGCCACATCCAGAAGGCATCGACTTATTCCAGCATGTCGGCGACCTCGCGGCCCGGCGTGTTCGTCGCCGGCGCTGCGACCGGTCCAGAGACCATCGACGATTCCATCGCGCAAGGACAATCGGCGGCCATGGCGGCCTTGACGCTGGTGCGCAGCGGCGTGCTGGAGGCTGCCGAGTGATGTGGATGATCGACAGCCACAAGGCCAAGGCGGCGCCCGCGCGGACGCGGCCGGTGCTCGACCTGTCCGGTCCCACGTTGCGGCGGGCGTTCGAAAATCTTGTGGAATCCGCCGATGACACCGGCGGCGTCGAGCGTTACGTCGGCGCGCTGGCGCTCAAGGCCTCGCTGTTCGAGGAGGTTCTTGGCAAGGGCCAGGTCAGCGAACTGACCGAGCCCGAGTTCTACGATCTTGCCGCCTTCACTACGCCGGTGCGCCGGCGCATCGGCGCTTGGCTCGGCCGCAATGGTTTCGCTGCGATGCGCTCCCGCCTGGTCGCGCTGCTCGACGGCTGGTCCGATATCAGCACGACCGATCAGCGCATCGGCGCCTTCGTAGCGAGTTTTCCGGCCGACCGCGAGCACCGCTGGTCGCGCGATCTGGCCGCCGAGGTGCTGCACTTCACCGCGCCCGACCGCTATCCACTGATGACCCGCTGGATGTGGGATGCCCGCGTCAATACCGGCGTGCTACGCGAAATCTGGCACAGCGACAATAACGTCGACCCCGGCAACATCGCAGTCGGCGACGGCTTCGCCACCTTTGCGGTGCTGCGCGAGGAGCTCGAGGGCTTTCTGCAGGGCAACGGCGTGTTCCGCGATCTGTCGTTCTACATCGACCTGCTTTGCGCCCATATCTATGCCGGCTACATCAACGACCGGGGCGGGCAATATCTGCATGCGGATTTCTGCGGCGGTGCCAAGGCCGACGCGATGGCGCACACGCGCCGGCTGCTGGGTCTCGACGCGGTCGATACCGAATCCGGCCGCACCCGCCTCAAGCTCATTGACGGCGAGGCCTATGTGCTTGGCGAGCCGCGCCAGTTGAGCTCGTGAGGGAGCGACGATGCCGATCCACGAAAAATCGCTGATCCGTCCTGAAAACCTCGTCACGCACGAGCACCTGGAGATCGAAGGCGTCGACGTCTCCGGGCACTGGAGCACGTTCATCACCTCGCGCGCCGTCACCGACTACAACGAAGAGATGCAGGAGGAGATCGCTGCGCTGCCGGGCGGTGAGTTCATCCACCGCTGCTGGCAATGCGGCTCATGCACCAACGCCTGCACGATCAACGCCATCAATCCCGACTTCAACCCGCGCTACTGGATCTACCTGATTCGCATGGGCTTCGAAGACGAGCTGCTGCGCGACAAGGACATCATCTGGCAGTGCGTGTCGTGCAACAGATGCACCTATGCCTGTCCGCGCGACGTCAATCCGGAAGGCGTGATGAAGGCGACGGCGCATTGGCTCGAGCTCAAGGGCCATACCGAGAAGAAGCCGTCCACGGTCTTCGACGAGGCCTTCTCCGAGCAAGTCTTTGCCACCGGCAAGATCGAGGACGGCCGTGTGCTGCGCCAGTTCTTCGCCCGCACGGGTCAATCGCTGATGCAGGACTGGCTCGTCGCGCTGGTGCGCGGCCTGGTCAGCCGGCTGCCGGTCGGCCTGATGATGAAGCTCGGCCTCGCCACCCTGTTTCGCCCGCGAACGCACGGCTGGGGTGCGGCCAGCGCTGCGATCGAGGAATATGTCGAAGAGTGCGAGGCGGTCGCCCGCAAGGCGCTTCGGTTAGACGTGCAGGGAGCTGAGTGATGAGCGGCAAGTACAAGCAGGTCGCCTACTATCCAGGCTGTGCGCTCGAAGGCACCGGGCACGCCTACAACCGCTCTACCAAGGAGCTCGGCAAGGCGCTCGGCCTCGACGTGGTCGAGCTTGAGAACTGGAACTGTTGCGGCGCCATGGAGGTCAAGAACGTCGACCCCAAGCTGCAGACCTATCTGTCGGCGCGCAACCTGTCGATCGCCGAAGGCATGGGCTTCGACACCGTGATGGCGCCGTGCAACGGCTGCTATCACAATCTCAAAAAGGCCGAGTACGACCTCGCCAACGATGCCGCCTCGCGCGAGGTCACCGATCGGCTGTCGCGCAAGGCCGGACACAAGACCTATGAGGCGGGCAAGGTCGAGACCATTCACGCGCTCGATTGGATCAAGCAGTCGATCGGCGAGGAAGGCCTGAAGACGCGGGTGAAGAACTCGCTCAAGGGTCTCAAGGTCGCCAATTACTACGGCTGCATGTACACGCGTCCGCGCCACATCTTTCCCGAGAAGGACAAGGGCCCGGGCTCGGAATCGACCTCGAAGCCGCATTTCATGGACGACCTGCTGGCTGCTGCCGGCGCCGAGAATGTCGAGTATCCGCTCAAGACCGCCTGCTGCGGCGGCGCCCATACGCTGTCGGACAGCGACACCTCGACCAAGCTGGTGCTCAATTTGCTCACCACCGCAGAAGCGTGCGGCGCCGACGTGATCGCCACCGAATGCCCGACCTGCCACACCGGCCTGGAGATGCATCAGGTGCGCGCGGAAAAGGTGTTCGGCCGCAAGACCACGGTGAAGATTCTGTACTTCACCCAGCTTCTCGGCATGGCGCTCGGCCTGTCGGCACGGAAGGTCGGCGTGCATGAAAACTTCTCCGATTCCTCAGATCTTCTGCGCGCTCGAGGGCTCGGCTGATGGCCCACAACATGAGCCTCGACGACATTGCGGCGCGTCTCGACTGGATGGTCACCGCGCCTGATGCCGTGCTCGCGGCGGCGGCGACGGACCTCGCGGACGAGTTGTTGGCGCTTGGTGAGACGATTCTCGGAAGTCTGGCTCGCGGCGCGCGGCGAGAGGCCGACGGCGCGCAGCGTCGAAGGCTTCCGGCTGCTGGCGCTGCATCGCCAGGGTACGCGCGGCGAGCCGAGCTTCAACGCCTGCCGCGAGACCTGCCGCGAACTCGTCTACCACCACAATCTCGTTTCGCCTCGAGCCTGCGCATGCCGACGTCGCCCGCAGGCTGCGGCTCGGCGCCATGGTGGCGCGGCATCTGCAGCTTTTCATTGGCGGCAAGCTGGAAGTGGCGGGGCTCGGCGAGTTTTGCTGCTCATCGCGGCCGCTGCGCCAGCGCGACGCCGGCGCAGCCCGCCGAAACCGTGTGACATAAGGAGAACCCATGCCGACCGTCCGTGGCTGCAACCTTCCCGACGAGCTTCTCTACGACGTCGAGAACAACATCTGGTATCGCGAGAACGCCGACGGCACGGTGACGCTCGGCATGACGGCCGTCGCCGCGGCGATGGCCGGCCAGCTCGTCGCCTTCACGGCCAAGAAGGCCGGCCGATCGGTGGATGCCGGTAAGTCTTGCGCTACCGTCGAATCCGGCAAGTGGGTGGGGCCGGCCAAGATCGCCTTCAATGCCGAAGTGGTCGAGGTCAACGATGCCCTCACGGCGACCCCCAAGCTTGCCAACAGCGATCCCTATGGCGAGGGTTGGATGGCGAAGGTCCGTCCGAAGGATTGGGCGGCCGCCAAACCGAGCCTCGTTCCCGGCAGCGCCGTCGCCGCTCCCTATGAAGCGAAGATGACCGCTGACAATTTTGCCGGATGCGCTGGTTAAGAGAATGGACCGTCCGTGAGCGAAATCGCCGAAACCAAGGTGACGATGGTGAGCCGCGGCCTCGGCGCGTTCACGGCCGGGCAATCCTATTTTTCTGGCGTGCTGGCGAGCCTGATCATCGCGATCGCCGCGACCTTCCTGTCCGAGCATTACGGCGGGCCGGTGATGCTGTTTGCGCTACTGCTCGGCATGGCCTTTTATTTCCTGTCGCAGGAGGGGCGCTGCGTCGCTGGCATCGAGTTCGCTTCCAAGCGCATTCTGCGTGTCGCCGTCGGCCTGCTCGGTGCGCAGATCACGATCGCCGAGATCATGAAGCTCGGCACGGCACCCGTCATCATGGTGGTCGGCGCGGTGGTCTCCACCATCCTGTTCGGCGCGCTGGCGGCACGCGTCATGGGGCTGAGCCGGCCGTTCGGAATTCTGACCGCCGGCGCCGTGGCGATCTGCGGCGCCTCCGCGGCGCTGGCGATCTCGTCGGTGCTGCCGAAAGGTGAGAACCACGAGCGCGACACCGTTTTCACCGTAATCGGCGTCACAGCGCTGAGCACGATCGCGATGATTGTTTATCCAGTGATCATCGCCTTCTTCCATCTCGATCATGCGGCGGTGGGCGTGTTCCTCGGCGGCACCATTCACGATGTGGCGCAAGTGGTTGGCGCCGGCTTCAGCGTCTCGGAGGAAACCGGCAACGTCGCGGGCGGCACCATTCACGATGTTGCGCAAGTGGTGGGGCCGGTTTCAGCGTCTCGGAGGAGACCGGCAACGTCGCTACCTTCACCAAGCTGTTGCGGGTGGCGATGCTGTTGCCCGTGGTGGTGACGCTGTCCTATGTGTTCCGCGCCCACAATGTCGGCAAGGCCGGCCGCCAATTGCCCGGGTTTCTCGTCGTCTTTGCCGCTCTGGTGGTGCTCAACAGCATGGGTGTCATTCCCGAACCCGTGCTTGCGGTCATCAAGAATGTTTCGCGCTGGTGCCTGGTGACGGCGATCGCGGCGCTGGGAATGAAGACGTCGCTCAAGGCGATGGCGGACGTCGGCGGACGGGCGATCGCGCTGATCGTCGCCGAGACAGTGTTTCTAGCGGTCCTGGTCCTGGTGGTCGTGGTGTGGAAAGTTTGAACGCATAAACGGCGCAGTCGCGCCTGCAAAGATCGAACACAAAGGTGGTGCAATGGGTAACGAAGCCAATACCAAGCGCATGTCGATGATCGTCACCAAGGGTTCCCTCGACTGGGCCTATCCGCCCTTCATCCTGGCGACAACCGCAGCCGCCATGGGCCTCGAGGTGACGATGTTCTTCACCTTCTATGGGCTCACGCTGTTGAAGAAGAAACTCGACCTGAAGATTTCCACGCTCGGCAATCCGGCGATGGAGATGCCGATGTTCGGCATGCATATCGGCATGCCCAATCTCGTCTCTGCTATTCCCGGCGTCGACGCGGCGGCGACGACGATGATGAAGAACCTCATCAAGAAGAAAGGCGTCGCCTCGATCGAGGAACTGCGCACCATGGCGATCGAGGCGGACGTCAAGATGATCGCCTGCCAGATGACCATGGACCTGTTCGAATACACCAAGGACGACATGATCGAGGGGCCGGTTCTCGGTGGCGCCGCGACCTATATCGAAACGGCTACCAAGAGCGACATCAATCTGTTCATTTGAGTTCGTTTCCAGCATTGTAATCACCGAGGAGACAAAATGGCCGACCAAATTCTAGATGCCAAGGGACTGAACTGCCCGTTGCCGATCCTGAAGGCCAAGAAGGCGCTCAAGGACGTGCCGATCGGCGGCACGCTTCAGGTGCTCGCTACCGATCCCGGTGCAGTGAAGGATTTTGAGGCGTTCTGCCGCACAACCGGAAACGACCTGCTGGAATCGAAGGCGGAGGGCAAGCAGTTCGAATTCCTGATCAAGCGCATGTCGTAAGTCGGCGAGGCCTTGTCGTGCCGGCTCGTACCAAAGAACGAGCAGTCGTCGCGTGAGCGCGGCACTGCGGTTAAGAAAAGCACTAGGAGGAACACATGAGGACCGCTATTCTTGGGCTGGCTCTGGCCCTGCTGCTAAGCCCGGCCTTCGCAGGCGATTACCAGCCCGTCGATGTCAATAAACTGCCTTTGGTCAAGCAGACCAAGCTCGGCCTCTACCTCTCGGCGCCCGAGGCCTATAAAATGAAGTCGGAGGGTGGCGCCAAGGTGCTGTTCATCGACATTCGCACCAAAGGCGAATTCCAGTTCCTTGGCACCCCCACCGTCATTGACCAGAACATCCCCTATATGGAGATCGACGATCCGGCGAGTTGGGACAAGAAAAACAATCGCTACACCATGTCGCCCAATTCGGATTTTGTCGGCGCGGTCTCTGCGCTCGCGACCCACATGAACCGTGGCAAGAGCGACCCGATTATCCTGATTTGCCGCTCCGGCGACCGCTCCTCGCAAGCCGCCAATCTGTTGCAGGAAGCTGGCTATACCAAGGTTTATTCGGTGGTGGACGGATTCGAGGGCGACATGAGCCCCGCAGGGCGCCGCGACGTCAACGGCTGGAAGAACGCCAACTTGCCCTGGACCTACAAGATCACCGAAGGCCAGGCCTACATTCGCTGATCCGGCGCATGGGGACGAGTATCGATCATGAAATTTCTCAAGCTCGGTGTCTCCGCTGCGGCGATTGGACTGGTGGTTGCCATTGGCGGCAGCTACCTGGCGCCGGTCTTGTTCGCGCCTCGGCAGAATTTTCATGTGAATTCTGCCGATCCGGCCCTGGTCGAACGGGGGCGGTATATCGCGCAAGCGTCGGATTGCGTGGCGTGTCATACCGCCAAAGGGGGCAAGGCGTTCGCTGGCGGTCTGGCGATGCAGACGCCGATCGGCACAATCTATTCGACGAATATCACACCGGACAAAGACACCGGCATCGGCGGATACGACTTTGCCGATTTCGAACGGGCGGTCCGTCATGGCATCCGCAAGGATGGCTCCCCGCTCTATCCGGCGATGCCCTACGTTTCCTATTCCGTGCTGACAGATGAGGATGTGCAGGCGCTCTACGCCTATTTCGTTTCCGCAGTTCAACCGGTCGCGCAGCACAACCAAGCCTCAACTATCCCGTGGCCGACAAATATGCGTTGGCCGCTTGTCTGGTGGCAGATGCTGTTCGGTGGTCATCGCAGCTTCAAACCGCCGGAAGGCGCGACGCCGGAGGTGGCGCGTGGCGCGTATCTCGTGGAGGGAGCGGGGCATTGCGGCGCCTGCCACACGCCGCGCGGCGTGGCCTTCCAGGAGAAGGCCCTCAAGGATGGACCGGGTGGCGCTTTCCTCTCCGGCGCGGAATTGGAGGGATGGTATGCCAAGAGCCTGCGTCACGAGGACACCGGGTTGGCAAGCTGGTCCCAGCAGGAGATCGCTGATTTCCTCAAGACGGGTCGCAACGCCCGCACGGCGGCATTCGGCAGCATGGCCGAAGTCATTCAGCACAGCACGCAACATCTGAGCGACGCCGACGCATCGGCGATTGCCGCCTATCTGGCAAGCCGGCCGGCCCGGCCGGGCCATGCCGCATCCGCCTCAAAGGCGGAGGACGCCACCACTGCGAAGCTTTATGAAGGCGCAGACCATAGCCCCGGAGCGCTCGGCTATGTCGCGCAGTGCGCGCCTTGCCATCGCATGAACGGTCAAGGGCACTCCTCGGCTATTCCCCGCTCTGGCGGGCAATCCGGTGGTGGAGGCGGACAATCCGAGTTCGCTGATCCAGATCACGCTCACTGGCGGCGCGATGGCCAGAACCCCGGCGGACAAGACGCGCCCTTCCATGCCTGAGCTGGCCAAGCTGGACGACCGCACTGTCGCCGACATACTCACCTTCATCCGCACCAGCTGGGGCAACAAAGGATCGCCGGTCTCTGCGAACGATGTTGCCGCCATGCGTGGCGTAATCGCCCAGAAGCCGTTCGATCATATACCGGAAGACGCGAAGCCGCTGTCGGCCCGTGCCGATGACGTCAAGGCCGGGCAGGAGCTGGCGCTTGATCGTGGCAAGGGCAATTGCCTCGCCTGCCACACGATCAAGGGCGGCGACGCGCCGAGCAGCGTCGGCCGCGAGTTGGTGGACATGAGGCGTCGCTTCCCCAATCGCGCCGATCTGGTGGAGATCCTGACCAACGAGCCGATGCGTAATTCGATAGCGCCAATGCCTGCCTTCGGCCGCAATCATATTCTGACCGGGGCCGAGATCGAGAAGATCATCGACTTCCTCTACACGCTGTGATCGACATGGTTCATCGCAATCTAAACGCGGAATTCCACCTCAAGGCCAGCCGGCTGTCACCGATCTGCAGTCGCCCTGAATGTCGTTTGCGCTCTGCTGCTGGCGATGGTGTCGGCGAAGGCCGCCGACAAGACCGACCCGGAAACAGATCGCAAAGCCTTCCAGGCATTCTTCTTCGCCAAATTTCCCAACGTGGCGAAGGACGATTTCGGTAATGGCCCTTATGCGGTCAACGAAGGGATGCGCAAGGAGTGGAAGGAAATCATGGAATTTCCTCCCTACGAAATTGCGCTCGACGAAGGCCACGCCGAGTGGGAGAAGGCGTTCGCCAACGGCAAGCATTACGCCGATTGTTTCGACAACAAGGGCGAGGGCGTGCGGCAGACCTATCCGCGCTTCATTGCCGAGACCGGGCAGGTCGAGACGCTGGAAGGTGCGATCAATCGCTGCAGAGTGGAGAATGGCGAAAAGCCACTCGATCCAATGACCGGCATGATGGCGTCGCTGGCTGCCGTGATGTCCGAGTCCTCGCGAGGCAAGCCGATCGCGATCGCCATTCCGGACGATCCTCGCGCGCTGGCCGCCTATGATCGCGGCAAGGAATTCTTCTATTCCCGCAAAGGCCAGCTCGGCGTCTCCTGCGCGTCGTGCCATATGTCGCCGGCGGGTGAACGTATGCGCGGCGACATTCTGGCCCCGGCGCTGGGCATACTCGCGGCGATGCCGATCTACCGCTCCGACTGGGGCAGTATGGGCACCTCAATTCGTCGTATCTCCACCTGCTCGTCGCAGACCCGCGCGGTGCCGTTGAAGGCCGACGACGAGGACTATCGCGATCTCGAATATTTCCTCTCCTACATGAGCAACGGAATTCCCATCATCGGTCCGGGGACTCGTCCATGATACGTGCAATCATTCTTGCTGCCGGGCTCGCGTTGCTGAGCCTACCCGCTCTGGCGGCCACACAGGCGGAAGCCGAAGCGGCGCTCGCCGCCGCGCAGGAGGCCGAATCAGAGGCGATCGCCGCCAAGGCGGCCTGGACTTCGACCGAGACCGCTTTGTCCAATGCCCGGAAGGCGCTCGCTGCCGGCGAAGTGGGACGAGGCGAAAGCGGCCGCCGATGAGGCGATTGCGCAGGCCAAACTTTCAGTGGAACAGGCAAATGAGCAGAAGACACTTTGGCGCAACGCCGTCGTCCGCTAAGTGCCGCGACCTCCATCGTGGCGGCGCGTTGTCACGAATTCCTACTCTCGATGACCGCTGCTCTGCGCATCGCGCCGTTCGCCGACACGAGCTTTCCGCTTTGATCATCACTCCAAGGAGAAACTCATGAATCTCAGACACCAAGCCAGCCGTCGCGGATTTCTGCGCCTGACCGGGCTGCTCGGCCTTGCGGCCTCGGTCTTGGCGCTTGCGCCACGCCTGGCGTTCGCGGCCTGGAACAAGGCCGCCTTCGAAACAAAGGCGCTCGCCGATGCCTATAAGGCGCTTGGCGTCGAGTCGCCGATTGCCAGCGGCGACGTTCAGATCAATGCCTCGGATATCGCCGAAAACGGCGCCGTGGTGCCAGTCGAGGCAATCAGCAAGATTCCCAACACCACCCAGATATCCTTTTTGGTGGAAAAGAATCCGACCACGCTCACCGCCCAGTTCGATCTCGGACCGGATATGCTTCCCGAGATCAGCACACGCGTGAAAATGGCCGAGACGTCCAATATTATCGCGCTGGTGAAGGCCGATGGGAAATTCTACACGGCGACCAAGGAAATCAAGGTGACGCTCGGCGGCTGCGGCGGCTGACGTCACGGAAGCATTGGCGCTGGTCGTCGAGCACCCCGCGCCCGTTCGCTCGAATTCGAAATCAGAGGAGAAATCTCATGGGCCTTCCAATGAAAATCCGCGCCACCAGCAAGGACGGCGTGACCGAAGTGAAAGTGTTGATGAACCATGTGATGGAGACGGGGTTGCGCAAGGATCCCTCCGGCGAAATCGTTCCCGCCCTGTTCATCAACGAGGTTACCGCCAAGCTCAACGACAAGGTGGTGATGCAGGCACAATGGGGCCCGGCGGTGGCGAGGAACCCGTACTTGGCCTTCAAAGTGAAGGGCGGCAAGTCGGGCGACAAGGTGAGCATCTCGTGGAAGGACAGCTCGGGCGACGCCCGCACGGACGAGGCGACCGTAAGCTGAGCAGGGATTGCGGTGCCGACCACGCGCCGCCGAAGTCTTCGAGTAGAAGTACGCGGAAACCGCGCGCGACACCTGGGGCAGGGTTCACGATTCCAAAGCGTCCAACGCCTGCCCCAACATGCCGCGCAGCGGACACGCGGGCATCCTCACCGAGGCCCAGCTCCGCGATCTGATGACTCTGCCTTTCGATTCCAATTCACTTGTCAATCAATAAGCCAAAGTTGGGGGCTGCTCTAATGGATCGTCGGGAATTTCTGCACCTTCTTGGCATGGCAAGCGTGGCAGGCATGCCGCTGCCCTTGTCCGCGGCTCGTGCCGAACAAGCGGCAGAGGAGCTTTACGACGCGCCGGCCTTCGGCAACGTTTCTCTTCTGCACATCACCGACAGTCACGCGCAACTGCGGCCGATCTATTTCCGCGAGCCCAACGTCAATCTTGGCGTCGGCAGCATGGCAGGGCGCCCCCCGCACGTTGTCGGCGAGGCGTTTCTCAAACAGTTCGGGATTGCGCCAAATACACGGCTTTCTCACGCCTTCACTTACCTCGATTTCGAGCGCTATGCCCCGATCTACGGCAAGGTCGGCGGCTTCGCCCATATCGCGACACTGATCAAGCGACTTCGCGCCACGCGGCCCGGCGCGCTGCTGCTCGACGGCGGCGACACGTGGCAAGGCTCGGGTTCGGCCTTGTGGTCGAAGGGGCAAGACATGGTGGAGGCCCAGAAGCTGCTCGGCGTCGACCTCATGACGCTGCATTGGGAAAGCACCTTCGGCCAGGATCGCGTGAAGGAGGTCGCCGAGAAGGATTTCGCGGGCCGCATCGAGATCATTGCGCAGAACATCAAGACCGCCGATTTCGGCGATCCGGTTTTCAAACCCTACGTCATGCGCGCCGTGAACGGCGTGAAAGTCGCCATCATCGGCCAGGCCATGCCCTATACGCCGATAGCCCATCCGCGCTACTTCGTTCCTGACTGGACCTTCGGCATCCAGGACGACAACATGCAAAAGACGGTCGATGCGGCGCGGGCCGAAGGCGCCCAGGCCGTCGTCGTCCTGTCGCACAATGGCATGGATGTCGATTTGAAGATGGCCTCTCGCGTCAGCGGGATCGACGCCATACTTGGCGGCCATACCCATGATGGCGTGCCAACTCCCAGCATCGTCGGCAATGCCGGCGGCAAGACCATCGTGATGAACGGCGGTAGCGCCGGCAAATTCATCGGCGTGCTTGATCTCGACGTGAAGGGCGGCCGCGTTGCCGATTACCGCTATCGGCTTCTTCCAGTATTTGCCAACCTGCTCCCGGCGGATGCCGAAATGGAGGCGCTCATCGCCAAGACGCGTGCGCCCTACGAGAGCAAGCTTGGCGAGAAGCTGGCCGTCAGCGAGGGTCTGCTTTACCGCCGCGGCAATTTCAACGGCAGTTTCGATCAGATCATCCTCGACGCGCTCATGGCGGAAAAGGACGCCGAGATCTCCTTCTCGCCCGGTTTCCGATGGGGCACGACGATCTTGCCCGGCGAGCCCATCACCATGGAGAACGTGCTCGACCAGACCGCCATCACCTATCCTTACGTGACGGTCACGCAAATGAACGGCTCGCAAATCAAGCAGATCCTCGAAGACGTCTGCGACAATCTCTTCAATGCGGACCCCTATCACCAGCAGGGTGGCGACATGGTGCGCGTGGGAGGGATGAGATATTCCTGCGATCCGACGGCAAATATCGGCAATCGCATCGGCGATATGACGCTCAAAGGCAATCCGATCGAGGCCGGCAAGACCTACAAAGTGGCGGGTTGGGCACCTGTTTCCGAAGCCGCGCGCGATGCTGGCGGCGAGCCTATATGGGAGTTGGTTGCGCGCCATTTGCGGACGAAGAAGACCATTGCGGCGCCCGAACTCAACCTGCCGCGTCTCAAGAACGTCGATGGCAATATCGGTATCGCTGGCTGACGGTCGCTGTTTTAGTGACGGAGGCGCGCATATGGGGCGCTGATTTCCGCGCTCAAGGCTCAGGGCGTCTGGTTCGAGGTTTGCCAGATCACGATGAAGCGCCCCGGATCGTCCTTCGTCATGACTATAACGAGAGAAGGGCTGGCGTGGTCTCCGCCGGTCCTTCCCTTATCGACGGGTACAGCTGGGTTCAGGCCGCCTTCACCTCTTTCAACTTCGAGATACCCAGCATCTTGAGCGCCGCCGTTTCATAGAACGGTTCGCTTTCTCCCCGCCGCATCTTGCGCAGGAAGTATTTCTCGAAGCCGATCTTGGCGGCATGAACCCATCTTCCGTCGGAAGACCAATTTACATTGCGCGGTGGAATCTGGGGTTGGGCGACGAAGGCAATTCCGTTATCGCCGAAATCTGCGAGGCAGACGGCGTTCCATGTTGGCTCGTATGTCGGCGTCTTGCCACGCAGCAGTTGGCCGATGTTGAGGGCCGTGGCCGTGACCATGGATTCGATCATGAAGCCAGTCTTGGGTACGCCGCAGGGGACAGGTGTTGGACCGACCGGAGCGATTGCGACGCACACGCCCACCGAGAAGACATTGTTGAATTTCGGGTTACGCTGATGCTTGTCTACGATGACGAACCCGCGCGGGTTGACCAGGCCGTCGATGCCGCGCAGCGGCGCAATGCCCCGAAAGGCAGGCAGCATCATCGAAAAGCCGAACGGAAGCTCGTGCGTTTTGGCAACCGACCCGTCGGGAGCAACTTCCTCGGCGGTAATCTTGCCGTCTTCGATCATCTTGACACGGCAGTTGGTGAGCCACTTGATGTGGTGTTCGCGCATCTCGCTCTCAAGCATGCCTTTGGTGTCACCGACCCCGTCAAGGCCGAGATGGCCGATATAGGGCTCGGCAGTCACGAACGTCATGGGGATGCGGTCGCGAATTTTCCGCCGGCGCAATTCGGTGTCGAGGATGAAAGTGAATTCGTAGGCCGGGCCGAAACAGGATGCGCCCTGAACCGCGCCGGTCACGATCGGCTTCGGATTTTTGCAGAACTCCTCGAAACTCACAGCCGCCTTCTCGGCATGATCGATATGGCAGATCGAGCTGGTGAAGCCGTCAGGACCGAGCCCTTTGATTTCGTCGAAGGCAAGCTCAGGTCCTGTCGCGATAATCAGATAATCATAGCGCAACGTCGAACCGTCTTCGAGCTGAAGCCGGTTCTCGTCCGGCGTCACCTTGCTGACCGGGACCGCTTTGAAGCCAATTCCGCGCCTTGCGAAGGTCGGAGCCAAATCGACTTCGACCAATTCCCGGGTTCGCCAGTTGACGGCAACCCACGGATTTGAAGGCACGAAATGATAGATGGGATCCTTGGTAACGACCGTAAGCGTGTCTCCCGGCCGCATCTGGTCCTTCATTTCATAGGCCATGATGACGCCGCCCAATCCGGCGCCCATGATGACGATGTCAGCCATTGCAGCCTCCCTTACCTTTAGTTGTTTTAACTTAATATATTCAAAAATATGAATTTGTCGATTGGCTTCTTTTCTAAGATCGTCTTGCGTCGCAATAATTTTGGTCGCGATGAGTACCGCTGCCACAATTCGTTGCAATGGTTGTATAGCCTCCCGGTTAAAGCCAGTGCTTGAGCACGGGGCGACCCATGACGAGGCCCTGGAGACGCCCGGAATGTCGATCTATCAAGAGGCTGGCCCGTGGGTCACGTATGCGAGCCGCGCGCAGGCTAAGCGGGCGGCTACCGATCTCTATTTCACATCGCCCGCTCAGCTCAGCCGAGGCTGCGGACAAGCATGTAGAGAGCCACTGCGAAGATCAGCACCGCAAATGCCGTCGTCAAGGCACCACGGCGGCTGGCAAGCGATTTTGCCGAACGTGCGCCGAGCAATCCGCCGAGCACGCCTCCTGCCACAAAGAGCCCGGCCAGCGGCCAATCGATTAGCCCAGACCAGGCGTAGTTTCCAGCCGTGGTCAGCCCGAATGTGGCGACAGACAGAAGCGATGAACCGATTGCATTGAGCATCGGTATCCCGGCGGCTAACATCAACGCAGGCACGATGAGGAAGCCGCCTCCGATTCCGAAGAAGCCTGATAGCAATCCGACCAACAGGCCGAGTCCCAGCAGCTTGGGCAGAATCTCCCGCGACAACCTGACGGTAGGATCTCCCGTACGGGTGCCGTGTCGTAGCATCAACGCACCAACGACCATCATCAGGACAGCGAACAGAGCAAGTAGCCGTTGCCCATTCATCATTTTGCCGAGAGTCGACCCGAGGAACGCGCCAACAACTCCGGCCACCGCGAAGACGGACGCGCAATGCCACTTGACAGTTCCGGCCCGGGCGTGCATCGCGAGATTTGCCGCCGCATTCAGCGCAACTGCGATCGCGCTGGTGCCGATCGCAACATGTGGATTGTCCAGCCCGACCACGTAGACAAGCAGCGGGACCGCCAAGATCGAGCCGCCTCCGCCGACGAGGCCGAGCGAGAAGCCGACGACGGAGCCGGAAGCGATCGCGAGTGCGGCTTGCGTCAAAGTTAATGCCATCGCGATTGCTCCAAGGAAATATCGACCAAAGGCTTCGCGCAATTCGTCGCGCGCACTGCGGTCATTTATGCGGTTCACGAATGCAAAATCATTGTCTCATATATTCAAATATGTGAATATATAGACTTGATGGATAGGAGAGGTAACCGGATGTTATCAAGAATTTTGAATAGGCTCATGGAAACGGCTGGCACCTCTGCCATTGCGCATGACGAATTTCTAAAGTTGCTTCAGGACATGGGGTGCACCGTCGTGGATGTGCGTGAGGCGGACGAATATGCTCGCGGCCATATACCCGGCGCCGTCAATCAACCGCTCTCGCGATTCGATCCTGACCGTGTGCCGTGTGGTAGTCGGATCGTACTAATCTGCCAAGCTGGGGGCAGATCAGCCGCCGCTTTAGAACGAATGTCAGCTGCCGGTAGGCAGGATGTGCAACATTATGTCGCCGGCATGGTGGGTTGGCGAGCTTTAAGGGGATCAGTGGAAACTTGAGCGGAACGGCTGGCAACGGTGAAGGTTGGCGGTGAAGCTGCGGCGTAGGGACCCCCCAAATGTATCGGAGGTCAGCACCAACTGGCCTCCTCTGTTTGGGGTGTCCGCAACAGCTCCTGAATATTTGCTTCGATCAAGCGAAATCCGATGTTCCCGTAGAGCTTCTGGCGCCCCTCATTCAGTACGAAGCTTGGACTGCCTTCTATCCGCATCTTGTCGGCGTCTCGGTAGTCCGCGTCCAAGCGAGCAAATGCGACACCATCTTGAATGCATTGTTCGATGGCACCGATATCAACCCCTAAGCCTTTGGCTATCTCACATTGGACATCCCAGCGTGCAATATCCTGGCAGTCTCGAAAAAATGCGCAGCGGAAAGCCCACAAAACTTGATCGAAAATGCTTTCCGAAGACTGATTTTGCGCCGCTCCGGCATCGCGCTCCCACTGCTGGACGGCTTTCATAAACAGATGTAGACTCGTTGATGTCGCAGGGCGAGTTTTCAACCAAACCTCTGGATGAACCTCGATATGAGGAAACCGCGCCGCCACTTGTCGCAAATGCGCGTTGAACCCGTCATATTCGCCTTTGTCATTCCAGGCCGTGGTGATCTTGCGGGCGGTATCGCCAAACACCGAGCAGAACTGATGCCTTATCCGAACGGTGTCACCGAATTTTTCTTTGACTGCATCGACGCGAGCCTGTGAGACGTATGCCCAGACGCACAGGACGTCAGAGAAATATGTAACCTCGACAGCACTCATTTTACGTTCTCCAAAGCAAATTTAAGGGCGAGCATCACAGCGCGCCTTTGACCTCATTTTAATTGCAACCTGACTGGGGTCAGACACGTTTGTCAGAGGATCAGAGACCAGGCATCGCAATTCCACGTCGTCACGTCTGTCAATGACCCAACGCAGCAGACCTCGTCGGGGTATCAGGAATATATGTGTTTTCGATTGGCAGTCGCGTAACCCTATGGTTTCTCAACTCATCATGACAGAGTCTGGAGCTCACCAACACCGATCGGGGGTTTGCTTCGCCAGCCGATAATGAATGCTCGCTTTGCGAGCCCGTTCTGAACGCGAGCTATTTGCGCGCGCTCTGTAACGAGCCGTAATCGCAGCAATGGATCGTGGGTTCCCGACGCGGCTAGGCTTTTGTTGATGACCCAGCCGAACGGCTCAATGCCGGCGCGCCGCAAGTCACCCTGAAGGGCTGCGGCCTCGGAAACCGGAGTTGTCTCCGGCAGCGTTACCAGGATCACGCGGGTATAGGCGGGGTCTTGCAGCCTCATGAGCGGGGTGATGATGCGCCCAGGTCCGCTCGGTTCGAGCTGGCTTGTCATCTGCCGATGATAAGCGCCGGTCGCATCCAGCAGTAGCAGGGTGTGGCCTGTGGGAGCCGTGTCAAGCACCACAAAGGCGGCGCGGGCCTCGGCAACAATGTGCGAGAAGGCGTGAAACACGGCCACTTCCTCGGTGCATGGTGAAGCAAGGTCCTCGCGCAGCAGCGCCTTGCCCTGCTCGTCGAGATCACGGCCGCGGGTGGCCAGTATCTTTGCAACATAGCGTTCGGTCTCGATCACAGGGTCGATCCGATCGACCGTAAGGCCCGGCATGGCGCCATCCACGACGAAAGCGACGTGAGCTGCCGGATCGGTCGTGCTGAGATGGACTGCATAACCTCGCCTCGCGAGTCCCACGGCGATGGCGGCGGCAATCGTCGTCTTTCCGACGCCGCCCTTGCCCATGACCATGATGAGACCGTGCTTGCCCTGCGCGATCTCATCGACCAGCCGGCCGAGGCCGGGCAGCACAACCGGTTCGACTTCGGGCTCACTCACTGCGGGTAGGGATGGGGTGGAGGCCGACGCGAGCGCCCTGAGAGCCGTGAGACCGACGAGGTCAAAGCCGAGCAATGGAATTTCGTCCTGAGGCAGAATTCGCGAGTGACGCTGGCATCGCAGCCAGCGCCTCTTCCTGATCCCGCTCAAGCGCAGCGGCAACAGCATCGGTTGGGTCCGTGGCGTGGAAGCGTGCGTTCACGGCGAGCAGCTGGTTCGATAGATTGAGCGCATCGAGTTCGCCCGAAGTCCTGGCGGCCTCGCGGATCGCGCCCCGGTCGGCGCGAGTGACCAGAATAATGGTAGTCCGCCTAGAGTCGCCCAGGGCCCGAAGCGCCTTGCGGAAGTGGCCTTCCTGCATCTTCAAGCCGGAATGTGGACCGAGACAGGATGCCCCCCGGTCATTGTCCCTGAGAAATCCGGTCCATGCCTTTGGGAGGCTAAGGAGCCGCAGAGTGTGGCCGGTCGGGGCCGTATCGAAAATGATGTGATCGAACCCCGCCATATCGCCATCTAGGAGTCCCACGAACTCGTCGAAGGCGGCTATTTCGGTGGTGCAGGCTCCGGAGAGCTGCTCGCGCACAGTTGACCGCTCGCTAGCGGTAACCTCTGGTCCGAGTTGTTCCAGCACACGGGTTCGATAATTCTCGGCAGCAGCCTCCGGGTCGATATTCATCGCGGAAAGTCCGGCCACGTTTGGCACCGGGGTTGGGCGATCGGTCAGAGTAACTTCGAGCATCTCGTCGAGGTTCGACGCAGGATCGGTGCTGACGAGAAGGACACTCAATCCACGATCGGCGAGGCCGATGGCGGTAGCGCACGCAAGAGAGGTCTTTCCGACCCCGCCCTTGCCGGTGAAAAAAAGGAATGGCGTGGGAGCTTCCAGAGCGTGAAAATGAAACATTGAAATCTATCCTGGGACCGGGCCGGTCACGCGTCCAAGTGAGCTTTCACGTCGAAGCGGACGCGCTGGAAACCGGCGCGCCAATTCGCCTCATGAATGCATCGGGCTAAGTCTCTGATCGGCTCAATTCACCGTTTCGAGCGCAAGTGCAATTCCCTGGCCGCCGCCGATGCAGAGTGTGACGATGCCTCTCTTAAGACCATCGCGTTTCATCGAATGCAACAAGCGCGTCGTGAGCACCGCGCCGGACGCGCCGATCGGGTGACCATGCGCGATCGCGCCGCCTTCTACGTTGACCACGTCGGCGTTCAGACCGAGGTCCTTCGCGACTGCAATTGATATCGCCGCGAAGGCCTCGTTGATCTCGATGCGCTGGATGTCTGCGGTTTTCCAGCCGGCACGATCAAGCGCCTGCTTCACCGCCGGCACCGGACCCAATCCGAACATGCCCGGCTCGACGCCGCCTATACCGTAGGCGACGAGGCGCGCCAGGGGCGCCAGGCCCTTCTTGTCGGCCCACGCCCGATCGGCCACGATCATCGCTGATGCAGCCGTATTGAGTCCGGGCGCGTTGCCAGCAGTAATGGTACCGTCCTTGCGGAATGCGGGCTTGAGTTTTGCGAGGCTCTCCATCGTGGTCTCCGGCCGATTATGCTCGTCCTTGTCGAATTTTGTCGGACCCTTGCGCGAGGCAATTTCAACCGCGGTGATTTCCGCAACGAACTTGCCAGCAGCCTGAGCTGCGGAAAAGCGCTTTTGCGAGCGTTCGGCCCACCGGTCTTGCTCTTCGCGGGTGATCTGGTGCGAGCTGGCGAGATCTTCGGTGTGCCATCCGGAATGTTTACCGGAAAAGGCATCATTGAGACCGTCCATCAGCATCGCATCGAATATTTGCGCGTCACCCATGCGGTATCCCCAGCGCCCGGAGCCCATGAGATACGGGGCTCGGTCCATGTTCTCCATGCCGCCGGCGACCGCGCTATCGATCATGCCGAGCATCACCTCCTGTGCCGCGCTCGCAATCGCTTGCGCACCCGAGCCGCAAACACGGTTGACCGTCATCGCCGGAACATCGACCGGAATGCCGCCGTTGATGGCTGCCTGTCGGGCCGGATTCATTTTGTTGCCGGCTTGGATCACGTTGCCCATGACGACGGTGTCGATATCACCCGGCGGCAGTTTCGCGCGCTCAAGCGTCGCACGGACAGCAACGGCACCGAGATCGACCGCCGCCATATCCTTCAGCGTGCCTCCGTATGTGCCGATGGCGGTGCGCACGGGCGAACAGATTACGACTTCTTTATTGGCCATGGGTCAGCTCCTCATTTCTTGCGGCGGCGCGTTGCGATGTGGCTATTTCCTGGAATTTAATAGCAACGCCGATGGGGTGCTTCGTTGCGATGGATCAATAGCTGGGAGCAACAGCCGGCCTGCAATGAATGAAATATTGGATGCCAAAGGTCCGTTGTTGGACCCGAAGCTGACTTACTGACGTTAGCTATACAGCAATTCGTGGTGGCTCTTTTGATTAAGGCTAGCTCACTTGCCGTGCCAGCGGATGCCACAACAGCGCGCGAACGATGAGCGGAATTCCGACAGCAAGAGGTAACAGCCAATAGATGAAGTGGGGGAGCTCTTTCCAAACGGGCAACTGCTTTCCGTTGTCAACGTAGAAAGCGATCAGCAGCAAAACGTAAGATGTCCCCATGCCGGTGATGTGCAGTCTTGTCCAATTGCGCCAGCGTCGTCGTCTGGCTTGGCGGCGAACTACGCTGCCGCAAACGACAGCGCGCCAAGAACGAACAAGTGATAATCCTCGGTCCAACGCGCTGCGGCGAGACCGGTTGCCGTTACGAAAACCCCGGCCAAACACCAAAAGTACATCGTGCCGTACCGGGGATGGCGCCTGCGCGTTTTTGACTTAGCATGGCGATAGCGCCCGTGACCGTGCTCGCAAGTCCCAGCAGGACATGAACACCCACCACCGCCAGGAAAATTGGATCAGTGGAAGGTATTTCAATTCCCGCTACGTCGGTAATCCCTTCGGCCATGCAGATGTTTCCAGCATTTCAAGATATGGACGATAGCGGATTTTCAAAAGACGCCATGCCACGTTCTTCTG
>CAWHIO010000051.1:0-63486 GCA_963829315.1 uncultured Alphaproteobacteria bacterium
TGTTTCCGCTCTGACCTTGCTCGATTCCCTCAAAGTCCGAAGACGTAGAGCACGGTGGCGTTACGCTGTTCCTTGAGTTCAGGGGTATTCATCAGCCGGCGTTTGGCGAGCGGACTGCGCCCGGAGGCGATCGCCACGTATTGCTTGCCATTGACCTCGAATGTCATTGGCGGCGCAGCGAAGCCCGAGCCGACATTGATCTTCCACAATACTTCCAGCGTCGTGTCGTCGAAGGCCGCGACTGTGCCGTCGAACAGGCCGATGAACACAAGTCCGCCGCCGGTCGAGAGCGTTCCCGCATAGTTGGGATAGCGCAGCTGGACGCTCTTCTTGATTCCTGGGTCACCGGATCGACGGCGGTGAGGCTGCTTTCAAAGCGCTCGTTCGACGTCCACTCGCCGCCGCACCAGCCGCGCTCGGCGTTATGTTTGGCATGATCGACGGTCACGGTCATGCATCCCGTCATCGCCGGGATGTAGATGAGCTTGGTCCGCGGGTTGTATGAGCTTGGCTGATAGTTGTTGCCGCCGAGGATCGAAGGACAGACTTGTTTGAGCGGCTGGCCGGGTTGAGATTTCCGACGCCGGCATAAAGCTGGACATCCTTCGTCGGGTCGTATTCGAGTGGCCGGCCGGTCTTTTGGTCGATGCCACTAGTCCAGTTCACCTTCGTGTAGGGTTTGGCGCCGATGATCTGCCCGTTGTGCCGGTCCATTGTGTAGAGATGACCGTTGCGCGCGGAATGGGTGAGCAGCTTGCGCGGCTGGCCCGCGACCTCGCTGTCGAACATGATGTGCGTACCGATCTCGTCATAATCCCAGCTGTCGCCGGGCGTGTACTGGAAATACCAGTTCATGTTGCCGGTCTCGGGATCCCAGGAAATCGCGCTGTTGGTGTAGAGATTGTCGCCCGGCCGGTAGGTTGGATCGTACATCGGGACCGGATTGCCGGTGCCCCAGATGGTCTGGTTGGTCGCGGGATCGTAAGTCCCGGTGACCCACACGGCAGCTCCACCGGTCTGCCAGGCATTGTTCTTATCTTTCCAAGTCTCGCTGCCGGGCTCGCCGGGAGCGGGAATCGTAAACTTGCGCCACAGCACCTTGCCGGTCGCCGCGTCGAGTGCTGCAACCCAGTCGCGGACGCCGCTGTCGCCACCGGATGCGCCCACAATGATTTTGTCCTTGATGGCAAGCGGCGCTGCCTAATCCGCGTCGCCGCTTGACCGAACACGGTGTTGGTTTCCCAGGCGACTTTGCCGGTCTCCTTGTCGGTCGCAACGATTTCGCAGGAAAATTGGCGGGCGATATCACGAGATTGCCCAGAACGCTGCACCGCGGTTGTTGGATTGTTTCTCCTATTCGGCTCCATCCGCCAGACGATCCGGCCCAAATCTCCTGAAGTCGCATCGATCTGTAAAACAAGCCCCAGGAATCGGTGACGTAAATGAACCCGTTCTCGACGAGCGGCGTCGCCTCCACCCATTCATCATTGCTCGTGCCGCCGAGCGGCACGGCATAGACGAGCTTCAAGTGCTTGACGTTGTCCTTGTTGATGCGCGCAAGCGGCGAGAAACGCTGTCCATCATAGGTGCGGTGGTTCATCAGCCAGTTGTGCGGCTCCTTGTCTGCGTTAACGAGCCGATCTGGCGTCACATCGGCTGAGGCGAAGCCGGCAGAAGCACTCAACAGGACGATGGTCGCGAGCGCCGCTTCGCGAATGAAGCAATGCGGCAGCGTCATGTGCGACTGCGATGTCCCTCGAACCGCATGAGAACATGTCATTTGCATCCTCCCGTTCGCGAGTTGCCGGTAACCGCGGCTTTCTTTTTGATTGACCGACTGAGCTATCAGGCCGCGTGCAAACCTCCGTTAGTTCACTGCCATCGAATCAATAGCCCTCCGCATTGGGCACGGCGCGGTTGTTCAACCTCGTTCGGCGACCTTCCTATCGCGCCGCTGTTTTGAGCTGGTCATAGGAAAAGACGAAATCGTTGGCGGCTTGCGGTTTGTGGCAATTGAAGCAGGTACTCAGATTTGCGTTGGGGTTCGGCGTCTTGTCGGCGCGAAAAGCCTGGTACTCCCACTCGCCATTGCGCACGTTCTCAGGGTATTCGGCACCCAGCCGGCGCGCTTCTCCATCACTGTGTAACCAACGATCTTGTCCGTCTTCGTGAAGCGGCCGTTAGCATCTTTGGTGGGATTGCCCTGAGGGTCGAGCTGGGCGGCGTACTGCACGACCGCAATAATCGTACCCTCCGGAAGAGGCGCCCCCTTCTTGGCTGCATCCGCCGCTTTCGGGCTCGTGAAGTATTCGCGGACCTGCTTGTTATCCGGCCGGTCCAGGGTCATGTAGACCACGCCCTTGCCGTAGTCCTCGGGAAACACGATCTTGTCGCCGCCGGCGCGGACTGAAACCGTGCTGGCGAGCCCGCCGCGGCCGTGGCAACAATGATCGCAGCGATGATGTTCTTGCGCGTTGTCATGAGTGCTCCTCCCTCCAATGCCGCATCCGTCCGCGATGAATGAGCAGCGTCTCACCCGATCACTTCGTTGACGAATGCGAAAAGTTTTTCCTCCGGCTTACGGCGACTTCGCACCCTCCGATACACCCGCGAGTTCGATCGGTTGGCCGTGAGGCGTATGCCGATATGCCTCTGCCCAAGCCTCCTTGCGCATTGCCAGCGCCGCTCGGTCGGTCAAGCCTTTCTCCATGACGAGGCGTTCAAGCGCCGCGAGCCAATGCTCGTAATAGTGCGAGCCGTCGTCAGGCTCGCCGCGGTCCGACGCGGCCTTGAGTTCGGCACCAAGCGCGGCAGCCCATTCGTTCCAGGTGAAGTGCCCGGCCTCGGACAGCTTGACGGTCATGGCAAAGGCTTGGGCCTGCCATGGCTCCGCGAATACCGGCCCGTCCTTCTCACGCGGCAGGCGCGGCAAGGCGTCGAGCCGTCCGGTTTCGCCAAGAGGATCACCGAGAGGATCAGGCGGCTCAGGTAATCGTCCCACATATCGACGTAGACCGTGTCCTGGGGCTTCGCCTGCTCGCCCCAGAGCTCCCGTGCCGCAAAGCGAACCGAATAGACGTGCTGCGGCTTTTCGCCGAGGAAGTGCGCGTTGGTATCGGGAAAAAGAAAGACCCCGTGATCGCGGTCGATCACGCCGTATTGGCGCGGGCGTAACGCGGCAGGCGTGTATGGCCGACCGGATTGATATTCCGAGCACGCACATGCTCGCCGACGGCAAAACGGGGCGCCACCGGTTCGGGGCGACGGGCCGAAGCACGGATCCGCGCGGCGGGCTCCGCGTTCGCGGCGGTGAGCGGCGGCGTTGCTTTGGATGATCCCGCGGTGGGAGTGCCGCTCTCGACTTCTGCTCGTGTCACGAGACCCGATTTGATCGAGATTTCAGTCAGCCTTTCGATCCACCTCTCGTAATAACTCATGCGGAGATAGTCGGCCGGCGAAATGAGTTCGACGCCGTGACGAGATGCGTCAAGATTTCATTTGCGCCACGCGCCCAAGGCTCGATTGAGCGCATACACCCTGCCTTCCCAGGGTGCATGGAAGACGGGCTCGTTCTTTTCATATTGGATCGGGCCCATGCCCTGATCGCCACCCATGTCATGGACGCCGTTCATAGCTGAGCTCCTTTCTGGGGTAGCGCGACCTTCGCAACGCCAACCATGGCGTCCCGCGTAATCAACCCCGCTAGTTGATCCTCGCCCATGTGTTCGCTGCCGGCGGGCCGCTCCGGCATCACAAGGTAGCGGACCTCGGCCGTCGAATCCCAGACGCGGACCTCGACGTCGTCGCCAATCGCCACGCCGAATTCCTGCAGCACGCCGCGCGGATCGATCACTGCGCGCGAGCGATAAGGGGCCGATTTGTACCAGACCGGCGGAAGACCGAGTAACGGCCACGGATAGCAGGAGCACAGCGTGCAGACGACGAGGTTGTGGACGCGGGGCGTATTCTCGACAACGAGCGTGTCTTCGCCTTGCGCCCCGCCATAGCCAAATTCCTTGAGAGCAGCGGGTCCGTCGGCGAGGAGCCGCTGCTTGAACGCAGCGTCGGTCCAGGCGCGGGCGATCACGCGCGCGCCGTTGCGCGGCCCAATCTTGTGTTCGTAGGCGTCCACGAGAATGTCGAGGGCAGCGGGATCTACGAGCCCCTTTTCGACCATAAGCGACTCCAGCGATTTGGTCCGCAGCGCGAGATCTGACGGCACAGTCTGATGGTCGTGCTCATGTGTCTCGGCATGCACCAAATCGGGCGTCGCCGTCGTGCCCGCGGCGACCGCCGCGGCCGCCAAAAAGTCGCGTCGCGTCGTGCTCATCCAATTCTCCTTCTCTGCGGTTCAAACGCACCAGAGAACAGGCGCGCTCGATAAATTAGCGCCAACAAAAACCAGGAACACCAGCATTGAATTAAGCCGGTCGATGGCAGTTTACGCCGCCAAACCGAATTGCGTGATCTCGGCATATCCCGCAGGCGGTCAGCAAAAGGCTACACCGCTTGCGAATTTGGCGCGAGTCCGTTTGGGACCCGACTTGTCAAATGAACCAGCGAAGATAACGGTGTTTATCGAATGAGCTGCGGACGCAAAAGCGATCGCGAACCCGACAGGACGGCGTGCCGGACAAAGTGAATTTCGGAAGCCTCCGCACCGCAGCATAAACGCGGCGCATCCAGTCAAAACTCCACAGCGTTACTTGCGAGGCACTTTAGATCGGCATAACCTGCTCGATGCTACCTTATTGCGTTGTGGGAGGAAGCGATGATTCGAACCCCCGCGCTGGGTGCGATAGGTATTGCCATATTCATTGCCGCGGCGTCGCTGCCGCGAGAAACCGTGCCAGCAGAACATCCTGCGCCCGCTACGCTTTCTCCGCCGACATTTGATCAGCATTTGGTCTGGCAGACCTGGAAAATATACTGCGATACCTGCCATTTCGGTCCCAAGGCGCGCGCCGGCGTCAATCTTGAGACTTTGGATCTCGCCAATCTCGATCGCAACGGGCCGCCTGGGAAAAGGTATTACGCAAACTGCGCAGTCGCGAGATGCCGCCGCCGGGAGTGGCGCGGCCCGACGAGGCCACCTATGAGGCGTTGGTCAAGGCTATCGAGACCGAGCGCGATCGCGTCGCCGAGATGAAGCCCAATCCGGGACGCCCCACGCTCCATCGCCTCAACCGCGCGGAATACGCCAACGCCATTCGCGATCTGCTGGCGCTCGATATCGACGTCGCGGAACTGTTGCCGGCCGACGACAGCGGCTACGGCTTCGACAATATCGGCGACGTGCTGACGGTATCGCCCGTGTTGCTGGAGCGCTATCTTTCGGCGGCGGGCAAGATCAGCCGGCAGGCCGTCGGCGATACCACGATGCCGCCGTCCTATCAGACCTACGACGTTCCGCACGGGCTCAAACAGGACGACCGCATGAGCGAGGACATGCCGCTCGGCTCGCGCGGCGGCACGCGATCGAGCCACGTTTTCCGGTGGACGGCGAATACGAGATCGCGGTGACGCCTCGCAGCGGGGCCGGGCCGACGAGTGTCCTGGGCATGGAGCGGGAGCGCAAGCTCGATCTGCGGCTCGACGATCAAAGGCTGGAGCTGTTCACCATCGCGGCCGTTACGCGCGACAGGCCAGGCCCAGGCTTCGGCTCCGGAACGGATCCCGATGCCCATCTCAAGGTCCGGGTGCCGGTAAAGGCGGGCGCGCGAACGATCATCGCGACGTTCCTAAAAGACACGGTGGTGCCGGAAGACATCCTCTTCAGGCCGAGGTCGACGCCATCCAGGCGCTACTTCGAAGGCGTGGGCACCGTTTCGGTCGCCGGTCCCTTCAATGCGCAAGGGCCGGGTGCGACCCCAAGCCGCGACAAGATCTTCGTCTGCCATCCGGCGGCGCGTGCCGAGGAAGAGGCTTGCGCGGAAAAGATCATCGCAATCTCGCGCACCGCGCCTACCGGCGCCCGGTCCAAGCCGGACGACCTGCCGCAACTGATCGCGCTCTACCAGCAGGGTGCCGCGACCGGCGGATTCGAGGCCGGCGTGAGGCTGGCATTGCAGAAGATCCTGGTATCGCCCGAGTTCATTTTCCGCATGGAACTCGATCCGCTGCGGACGCGGCGCCGGGAAGCGTTCACCGGATCAGCGACATCGAGCTGGCGTCGCGGCTGTCCTTCTTCCTGTGGAGCAGCATTCCCGACGACGAGTTGCTCGCGGTTGCAGAGCGCGGGGAGCTCAGCGATCCGTCGGTACTCGAGAGCCAGGTGCGGCGAATGCTGGCCGATCCGCGCTCGCAGGCACTGGTGAAGAACTTCGCCGGCCAATGGCTGTTCTTGCGCAATATCGCCGAGGATCACAGCCGGATCTCGGCGTCCTTCCCGGAGTTCGACGAAAACCTGCGCGAGGCGCTGGAGCAAGGAAACGGAGCTCCTGCTCGAAAGCACGCTGCGCGAGGATCGCAGCGTCGTCGATCTGTTGAAGACGGATTACACCTTCGTCAATCAGCGCCTGGCCGAGCATTACGGGATCAAGGGCATTTACGGCAACGAGTTTCGCCGCGTGGCGGTCGACAGACCCGCGAGCGACAGGGCCTGCTCGGGCAGGCCAGCATCATGACGGTGACGTCCTATCCCAACCGGACGGCGCCGACGATCCGCGGAAAGTGGGTGCTGGAGCAGCTTCTGGGCACGCCGCCGCCACCGCCGCCACCCAATGTTCCCGCGTTGAAGGAAGACGCGCGCGCCAAGGTGCTGACCATGCGCCAGCGCATGGAGGAGCACCGGGCCAGTCCGCATTGCGCCGTCTGCCACCGGATCATGGACCCGCTCGGCTTTGCGCTGGAGAATTTCGACGGCATCGGCAGATGGCGCGACACCGACGGCGACGAGGGAACGGAGCGATCGATTCCATCCGGCGTTCTGCCCGACGGCACCCTGTTCAACGGGCCGGGGGGCTTGCGCGAGATCCTGCTGAGCAGACGCGATCAGTTCGTGGAAACCTTTACCGAGCGGCTGTTGACCTATGCGCTCGGGCGCGGCGTCGAAGAATACGACCGCCCCGTCATTCGCAAGATCACGCGTGAAGCCGCCGCGGACGATCATCGGTGGTCGGCCATCATTCTCGGCATCGTCAAGAGCAAGCCATTTCAGATGATAGACGAGAGGAGCAAGCGATGGTTATTACTAGGAAATCGATTCCCCGCCGCGCTTTCCTGCGCGGGACGGGTGCCGCCCTGGCGCTGCCCGCTGCTGGACGCCATGACGCCGGCCTTTGCCGTCGACGCGGCACGGCCGACCCGCATGGCGTTCATCGAGGTTCCGAACGGGATCATGAACTGGACAAGTGAGCTCGCGCCGAAGGCCGTCGGCCGAACTTCGAGATAACGCCCGATTCTCCAGCCGCTCGCGGATTTCAAGGACCGCATGCTGGTGCTGAGCGGGCTCGATCAGCAGCCAGGCCGCGGGCCTCGGGTTTGAGGTCGGCGGGCGACCATCCGCGCGCTTGCACGGCTTGGCTGACGGGGTCGCACGCGAAGATGACCGTCCGGCGCCGACTTGCAAGCCGGCATCTCGGTCGACCAGATCGCCGCCAAGGAATTCGGCAAATACACCCAGCTCGCCTCGCTCGAGATGGGCTTGGAGTCGGCCGGACGTCGTGGGCGCCTGCGAGGCCGCTTATAGCTGCGCGTACTACAACACGATCTCGTGGCGCGACGAAAACACGCCGCTCCCCATGGAGAACCGCCCGCGCGCCTGTTCGAGCGCCTGTTCGGCGCAGCCGGCACGACCGATCCGCAAGCGCGCATGGAGCTTGCGGCAGGAGGATCGCAGCATCCTCGACGCGGTCAATCGAGGACGTCATGCGGCTGCGCGGAAAGCTCGGCGGTGCGGACCGCAGTAAGATTGACCAGTATCTGGAGGCGGTGCGCGACGTCGAGCGGCGCATCCAGCTGCGCTGAGGCGCAAGGAACGATCGCGATCTGCCGACGCTGAGCGGCCCCGCCGGCGCTCCGTCAATCTTCTCGGAATACTACAAGCTGATGGCGGACCTCATGGTTCTCGCCTGGCAGACCGACATGACGCGCGTCTTCACGTTCCAGATCGGCCACGAGATGAGCGGCCGCGCCTATCCCGAGCTTGGGTTCGGCGATTCCCATCATTCCGTGACGCATCACCATGGCGAGCCGGAGAAGATCGCAAAGATCATCGCAGATCAACATCTTCCACATGAAGATGTTGGCTTACTATCTGAACAAGCTGCGCTCGACCTCGGACGGAGACGGTTCGCTCCTCGATCATTCCCTGATCCTTTACGGCGCTGCGTTCAGCGATGCCAACCTGCATCTCTACACGGATCTGCCACGGTGCTGGTCGCCGGCGGTGTCGGCGGGATCAAAGGCGGTCAACATATTCGTTATCCGCTTCGCACGCCGATGACCAATCTGTTGCTGACCATGTTGGACAAGGCCGGCGTCCCTCACGTGGAGAAACTGGGCGACAGCAGTGGACGGGTCGAGTTCGTCTCATCGGCTGCAAAGGCAGCGGACGCACAGGCGCCGCGGAAGACGCTCTGACACGCGAGGCCTGTTGTTATCCATCTGACCGTCGTCGCCGGGTTTTGGCCCGGCGACTTCGCATGGAAGCCTTACGGAACCAAAGGAAACTGCCCAAGCTGGAGAACGACCATGAGCATCAGGGCAACTCTTCTCGCAGGTGTATTGGGCTTGCCACTCCTCGCTGGTTCTCCGCATTTGCGGAAACTCCCAATCTGTCGTTGGCGCAAGCAGCGAAGCATGGAAACAGCGACGCCCTACGGTCGCTGTTGAACGGCCTCGCCAAGGAGGATGTCGCCGGAGCGCAAGGCACCGCCGCGCTGATCTGGGCGGCCTCCCGCAACGACGTGGAGATGATCGGACCTGCTGTTGGCCGCGGGCGCCGACCCGAAGGGCGCCAACGAATACGGCGCAACGGCGCTTTATGCCGCTGCGGCGAACCGAGACCCGGCCATAACGGTGAAGCTGTTGGCGGCGGGAGCCGATCCCAATGCGGCTCTGGCGTCGGGCGAAACGCCGCTGATGGAAGCGGCGTGCGGGGCAATCTCGACACCGTGCGCGCATTGCTGGCCGCCGGTGCTGATCCTAACGCGCAGGAAAAACAGGGCGGGCAAACCGCCCTGATGTGGGCGGTCTCGCGAGCACCATTCCGCCGTTACCGAAGAACTGGTCGCGCACAAGGCCGACGTCAACGCCCGTTCCAAGAAGGGTTCGACCGCGTTGATGTTCGCCGCCCAGCAAGACGATGTGATCTCCGCCCGCGCCCTGCTCAAGGCCGGCGCGAACCCGAATGACAGCGATTCCGGAGTGGGGTCACACGGCCCTGATTATTGCGAGCACCATGGGTCAGGCGGACGTCGTCAAGGTGCTGTGTGGAGAACGGCGCCGACGCCAAATGCGCGGACCGCAATGGCTTCACCCCGTTGCACGCGGCCATCCGCGACTCGGACTACGGGGAGAACCGGACGCAAAGGGCGACGGCCGTGGCAATCGTCAAAGTGCTTCTTGCGCACGGAGCAAACGCCAACATACGTCTCAAGCAGGAAAAGCCCAGCGCTCGCACGCCCGACGAAATCGAATTGCAGGGCGCGACGCCACTGGCGCTTGCGGCGGAAGTCAACAACCTCGACGCCATCAAGGCTTTGATGGAAGCCGGGGCGGATCCGAACATTCCGACCGAGAAGGGCACGACGCCGCTCATGCTGGCAGCCGGGGCCGGCACCGACGTGCAGCGGCCGCGATCGATTGAAGAACGCGCGACTGGCGATCGAAACGGCCAAGTTCCTGGTGGACCATGGCGCGGACGTCAATGCTGCCGGACAGTTCGGCTGGACCGCGCTGCACGCAGCCTCCTATCAGGGGCTGAATGACGTCATCGAATTTCTCGCGAGCAAGGGCACAAAGCTCGATACCAAGGATGAACTTGGACAGACGCCCTTGAGCATTTCGCTTTCGGTCCTCACCAAGGAGGCGGGTGCTCGCCGCCTGCAGATTCCGCGGCGATACCGTGCGGAGACGGCCCAGCTTCTCCTCCGCTTGGGCGCCACGCCCCTCAACAAATCCGGCGTGAACGCCGTGCTCCAGCGCAATGGCGACTTGACCGCCGGCCTGGGGGAATAGCCCGCGGCGCGGATACGGCGATAACGTCGCCGGGTCAACCGGAAGGATATGGGGCTGGCACTTGCCTGTAGCCCGCATGAGCGTAGCGATATGCGGGAACAGACTCGGCCCCGGATGTCGCTTCGCTCATCCGGGCTACCTGCTTCTTACCTCCGACGGCGATGATGCCGCCGGTCTAGCCGGCGTAGATCGATCCGAGGTATGCGGTCAGTCGTCCGGCAATAAGCACCGTGCACCACAGCAGCAGGCTAGCCGCGGCGACAAACTTCACTCCTCGCGAAGGAACGGCCCCTTTTGCCTCCCACGCGCCAGCCTCCCGGCTGATCCTTACCTGGTAGTAGGCTGTGAGGATGACGCCAACGACCACCAACGAGAATTTCAGCACGAATGCTCCGTCGGCGACATAGCGGGTCGGCTTCGTCGTCCACAGCGCAAACCCGCTCAGGAACTGGACCGCCAAGGCAATCCAGATGATCGGAAAAAACCGGCTGAGGGTGGTGTAGGGGATGGTTTCGAACAATCCGAGCAGCCGCAAGCCGACGATAAGGATGAAACCGACGAACAGCGCCGTTCCGAGCGCATGGATGGTCAGCGCCAGCGGCCAGCCCCACAACTCATCCCGGATCAGTGCAGCAAACTGCGAATTTTCCAGCGACTGAAGCACTGCCCGTTCCTCCCTCGCCTGTTCCGGGCCGCCAACCGCGAATAGCGTTACCGGCCGAGTGGCCTTACGGCCTTGTTGAGCTGGTACAATGCGACGAAGGCAATGCCGAGGACACAAGCATTGACTGCGAGGATCATCAGCAAGATGTGCAGCCCGTTCATCGCCATGCCTCGCGATCAAAGATAGTTTAACAATCGGCCGCAAACGATCACCCCGGTCCACGCCAGCAGCGTCACCGCGGCAATCCACTTCGCGACGGCGGGCGCATCCTCTCCCGCCTTGATGTTCCACAGCCGGTCGGACACCGAGAAATAAAGCACAGCGGTTGCGCCGAGCGAGATGAACGCGATCTTCGGAGCGAACGTATAATCGTTCACCACGTAACGATAGCTGTCGGCGAGCATCATGAGCATGCCACTGACCACATTCATGAGCACGCCGAGAAAGCCGAGCAGCAGCAGCCGGTGCATCGCGGCAAACGACGCGGACTTCCAGCAGCCCAGCACCCGCAACACGACGGCGACGGCCGACCCGAAGATCAGGCAATATCCAAAGAAATGCACGACCTGCCACGGGTACGAACCAGATCATGTTGCTGATCAGGCTTTCAATTGCAGGAGTTATCCACGTAGTCGCATCCGTTGGCAGTATCTCGGCCGCCGATCGGATTTCCGGATGATTTATCAACCCGCCACGATGGCCGGTTTCTGTCATTATTCCCAAGGTAACGATTGCGAAAACAAAAACCAGCGTGAACGATAGTTTCGAAAATCGCTCAAAATATCGATACCGCCACAGTTCGATCCAGGCGGCCGAGCCGGTAAACCCAAGCCCAACCAACGTCCATAACGCCATGTCGCGATGCGCGTTGATCACGGCCTTGGAGATTTCAGGTACGGGAGGCTGGGTCAGCGCCCACATCGCCGCGGTGCCGGTGACGTAGGTTGGGATGCCGGAGATGGCGCAAAGGACGAACAGAACGAGGCTACCCCGCTTCATGCCATCATTGTTTGCAACGAGCGCAATGACGAAAAATGCGATCGCGAATACGATTCCGACGGTGGGGAAATGGTTCAAGATCATATGGACATGCGGCCAGGCCGGGGGGGTCGTCACGTCGGGAATGACGGTGGTCGACTGCAGCTCGCGGTGATTGATCTCCCAGCCGTCCGCCACGATGATCAGTCCGAGCGCGACAACGGCAAAGCCCTGAGACTAGAACGAACGCAATATTGGACGCGCGGCCGGCCCGCCCCGATTGCCGCAATGCCGCCAGTGCCGCGGCTCCCGTGATGACGAGAACGATGAGCGCCGCTATCCCCCAGCGGCTGTGCGCGTTCAACAGATCCCTGGGTATTCTGGGATTGCCCGACAATACCGCCATCGAATTATCGCCACTGAGATAGGTCGGGATCGACAGGATAGCTAATAGCGCGAACAAGATGAGGCAGGTTCGCTTCATACTCGTATCATTCGTCAAAAACGCGGTAGCATAAAACCCGAGTACAAACAGGAGCCCAAACGACGGGAAAACACCGACAAGAATGTGCAAGTGCGCCCAGGATTGCGGGATGACGTGCATGCAGCTTCCTCCCTGGCCCCGAGATTAAGCTCTCGTGGGCGCGTTTTTAGCCGGCTTCTTGCCGGCCAGTCCGCTCGCGCCTCCGCCCTTCGTTTCTTTGACCGCGCGAACTCATCCAGAGGATGAGTTTGCGCAAGCGGGTTATGTCTGTCCCGGAAATCCCCGAATGAACTTAGCCGAGGAATTGGGGCAAAGCCAGTTACCGAATTATTTTCGCGCGGTGACCACCTTGATGTTCGTCTGGGGGAAAGGCAAATTTGCTCAACTGTCGGGGCGACTCTCGCGGAGCCGGAAATGCGTGAGGCACCGAGTGCGGAATACGGAATTCGGGAGCCTTCCGTGGCTCACCGATTGACGCGCCGCAGCGCGATCCGCATCGCGGCAGCCGCTGCTGGGCTATCGTCCATAATCGCCGTAGTCCGCGCTGCTGCACCGCAACCACAAATGTTCCACTGGCAAGGCGAGGTGCTCGGCGCCCTGTCGGAGCTGACCTTATGGCACACCGATACCGCGCTCGCCCGGCGCACGATCTTGCAGGTGCGGGCAGAGGTCGAGCGCTACGAGCGGATCTTCAGCCTCTATTGGCCAGACAGCGAAATCTCGCGCCTCAACGCCTCCGGCGTGTTGACGAACCCTGCCCCTGAGCTTCGGGCACTCATCGAGGAAAGCCAGCGCTTTGGCGTTGCGAGCGCCGGCGCATTTGACATATCGGTACAGCCGCTTTGGCGGCTCTACGCGGCTCATTTCTGGTCGCGCGATCATGTTGTTGAAGACATTATGGCCCGCGCTCAGGATGTGGCGCGCCAACTGGTCGATTTCCGCAACATCGAGACGGGACCGCGGCGTATTGCGTTCCGCGCGCAAACATGGGCATAACTCTTAACAGCGTCGCGCAAGGCTATGTCTCCGACGCGATCGCCGACATGTTGCGCAACGAAGGCTTCGAAATCGGCGGTGGTTGATCTCGGCGAAGTCCGGACCTTGGGCCGCCATCCGGATGGCCATGCATGGCGGATCGGTATTCGCGATGCGCTGGCCAGCGGCAACGTCGATCGTGTCGTCGACCTCGATAACATGGCACTTGCAGTATCCGGCGGCTACGGTACCCCATTCGAGCCGACCGGGCGGTTCCATCACATTTTTGATCCGCAGAGTGGAGCGAGCGCCAATAACCTCGCCGGCGTGGCCGTCATTGGTCCGCGAGCGACGGCAGCGAACGCGCTTGCGGTCGCAATCTGCGTCCTTGGCGAAGAACGCGGCCAGCCCTTCCTAGACGCCTCTCCAGGAACATTTGCGATCATCACGCGGCCGGATGGAACCTCGGCGACCATCGGCCGTCATTCTGCTGTTGTGCCCTCGGCATGAATGCGACCGCGTCGTCCGTGCGCCCTCGGACGGCGCATCATCGGCGCCTCATTGGATGGGCGCGCGGCCTCGCGATCGCGGTCACGGCGCTCGCACTTGCCTCTCCCGCTATCGCGGAAAAAGGCAAGCTGCGGAACGCCTGACGCCCGAGGTCATGGCGGTGGTCTATCCCGGTGCTGAACGGCTGGGGCCGGAGGAGGGTACCCCGCCTGCGATCGCGGTTTACCAGGGCGACAAGATCGTAGCCTAGTCTTTTCGACCCTCGATATCATCGCGGCGCCTGGTTATTCGACGACGCCGTTCGACGTGATCGGCGGCGTCGATCTGGACGGCCGCATCACCGGGGCCAAAGTGGTGTTCCACAACGAGCCCTACATCGTTCACGATCCCGTCCGCCAGCGCCTGCTCGATACTTTCTGGCTCGCGAAGCCGGCCGGCCGCTGCGCGGCGGCACCAACATCCTGCCGCCGGACTTCGTCGCCGGCGCGACGGTCAGCGCGCGCGCGATGCGTGCCGCCTTCTCCACACCGCGGGACTGGTGCTGCGCGCGCGCGCCTCGCAGTGCGGCCGCGGTCGAGCTGCTCGGCGCACGGCGCGGCTCCGACGGCACCCGCCTGATGTCGAGAGCTTCAGCCGCAAGTCCTGGGACGCGCTCGTCGCCGCGGGCGCGGTGGTGCGCCGGCGGGTGACTTTGGGCGAGGTCGCGGCGGCGCTCGCCGAGGCGGGCGCGCCGGACGCCAGGCTCGACGTGCCGCTCGGCAAGAGCGACGACCTCTATGTCGAAATCGCCACCGCGCTGTTCACGCCGGCCGCGATCGGCGGCAATCTCGTCGGCATGCGTCAATTTCGAGGAATACAAGCGCCGGATGCCGAACGATGCCCAGATGATTTCGTCGCCTCCACCGGTCCCTACGATTTCCGCGGCAACAAGTTCTTTCGCGAGGCCGAAGGTCATCGGTTCGATCGCCTGCGCGTCGTTCAGGACGGGAAGACTTTCGGCTTCGTCCAGGGCGACTACCAGTGGGTCAACCCATACGCCAAGGGCATCAGGGGCATGCAGGATGCCGGGCTGTTTGCGGTGCCGGCCGAGCGCGGGCTTCGATCCGGTCAAGCCGTGGCGGCTCGAACTGCTGGTCAATGGCGACGGCGCGCGCACCCGGTCACGGTTGCGTTCGGGCTCGACTATCAGGTTCCCGACCTGCAGGCCCTGACAGATCTCGATGATGCCCGCGGCGAGCGCCGCGCCCAAGCGGCTGCCGCAGGCGGCCGGCGTAGACGATAAGGACCCGCAAAAGCCCCCGGAGGCCGAGTCGCCGTCTGGGCCGAGGACTCGACACGACCCCGGTCCCGGCCTGGGTCGAGGCCTGGGCAGACAGCCGCTCAACGTTGCGCTGCTTGCCGCCCTGCTGCGGTGCTCACCCTGATCTTCGTCTTCCAGGCGACGCTGTCGCGCTTTCGCCTTGCGCACCGGCTGGTGCGCAACGGCTTCCTGCTGGTCGTCCTGGTCTGGCTTGGCTGGACCGCGGGCGTGCAGCTCTCCATCGTCAATGTCATGAACTATCTGCGGGCGCCGTTCATTCATCTCGACCTCGGCGTCTATCTTGCCGAGCCGCTGATGGTGATCGTCGCCGGCTACACGCTGCTCTCGCTGGTGCTGATCGGACGCGGCGTGTTTTGCGGCTGGCTGTGTCCGTTCGGGGCGCTGCAGGAACTGCTCGGCCAACTGTCGCGTGCACTCGGCGTGCCGCAATGGAATCCGCCGGTCGCGCTCGAAAAGCGCCTGTGGCTCGGCAAGTATATCGCCGCCGCGGTCGTGCTCGTGCTGGTGATGACCGAGATCGATCCGTCGGGCGCTACCACCGAGATCGAGCCGTTCAAGACCGCAATCATCTCGAAATTCACCCGAGCCTGGCCCTACGTGATCTATGCCGGTGCCTTGCTCGCGATCGGGCTGTTTTCCGAGCGGGCCTATTGCCGCTTCCTGTGTCCGCTGGGCGGCGTGTTGGCGGCGCTTGATCGGCTGCACCTCATCAACCTGCTCAAGCGCCGTCCCGAGTGCGGCAACCCGTGCCGTCTGTGCGAGCGCTCGTGTCCGGTGCGGGCGATCGAGCCGACCGGCAGGATCGTCACGGCCGAATGCTTTCAGTGCCTCGACTGCCAAGTCGAATATTATGACGACAAGCGTTGCCCGCCACTGGTGCAGGCCGCGAAACTGCGCAGCGAAAAGAGGCCGGCCGCCGTGGCGGCGCAAAATGTCTGAAGGGAAACGCGCAACCGACGAGTGAGGGTCACATGAACGAGCATCTTCAGTCCGAACATGGGCAAGGAAGCGTGAGCCGTCGCGGTTTGGTTCAGGCGTTGGCGGCGGGCGCCGCCGCAGCGAGCGTCGTCACGCCCGCAGCCGCGGAGCCATCGGCGGTCGAGGCCGAGGCAACCGCCGCCGATTATGTCCGCGATCCGACGCGCTGGGGCAGCCCGGAAGTCGCGGCTCTGTTCCCGGGGTTCAAGCACCTCGACATGCGCACCAAAGGCGCCACGATCCGCGTGCGCCATGGCGGCTCGGGCCCGCCGCTCCTGATGCTGCACGGCAATCCCAATAATCACGTGCTGTGGTATGCGGTGGCGGCGCGCCTTGCCGAACGCTATCACGTCGTCCTCGCCGACCTGCGCGGCTACGGCGACAGCTCGCTGCCCGAGCCCGGCCCGAACCTCATCAATTACAGCTTTCGCGTCATGGCCGAGGACATGCTCGAGGTCATGGAAAGCCTTGGCCACCAGCGTTTCTACCTCGCCGGCCATGATCGCGGCGCGCGGCTGAGCCATCGCTTGTGCCTCGATCACCCGGATCGGGTCATGAAGCTCTGTCTCCTGGACATGCTTCCGAACTATTACGTATGGACCAACGCCAACAAGAACTGGGCTCTCAATTCCTGGCACTGGCTCTTCATGGCGCAGCCCGAACCGTTTCCCGAAACAATGATGAGCGCCGTTCCGGGCGAGTGGTTCCTGAAGAGCCGCGGCAGCAGCAGGCAGGTCCCCAAGATCGTGTTCGACGAATACATCCGCTGCTTCACCAAGAAGACGATCATCGGCTCCTGCCGCGACTATCGGGCCGGCGCCACGATCGATTTCGAGATGGATTCGGCCGACAAGGATCGCCAGATCGGAATGCCTCTGCTCATCCTGTGGGGAACCCGGGGCGCGCCGCCAACTTAGGAATTTCCAACCGTGTGGCGCAAGTTCGCGAGCAACCTCGTCGACGCGCAGCCGCTCCCGACCGGCCACTACCTGCAAGAGGAAGCGCCCGACCGCGTCTACGATTATTTCGTCAAATTCTTCACGACCTGAGCAGCGCAAGGAGCTTGAATGCAGCACCAAGAAATCGGCGGCGGCGACGAATGACTGACAGACGATCGCAAAGCCGATCCAGGTATAGACGGCGGTCACGCTTACTACAGGTCCAATAAGTCCACTGGAGCAAACTGAACTTCGGGAACGCTGATGTTCACAACGATCGCAAACATTGCCAACAGCACCACACAGAGCAGACCGATGCTCATCCCCAACGATGGCTCCTGATGGTCAACACGAAACTGTCCGGACATGGCACGCTCCCCTGCGATCTAAGAGGTGCCGATCGTAGCGCTGCCGATGAAAAGTGAGCGTGACCCAGGTCACAATGGCCACCGGTTCGGCGAGGATCAGTCGCGCGCAATGCGGTGACTTCAATCTGGATCACCTCGTTGCCGGTTGCCAAAAGCGCTCCCGGGAATGGTAAGGCCTCTTCTGCGTTAGACTCTGCTTAGCCGACGGCGGCGCTTATGGCGCGTATCGGGTGAAAACAAGGTCGCGCGCTTTGATCTCATTGTGGCAGGGAAAGCAGGTTTTCATGAACGCCGCATCACCGGGTTTGCCGTCCTGGAAGTGAGCGAAACCCCAGCCTCCCGTTGCGGCATATTTTTTTGTGTCCTTGACCATAAACTGAATGTTCGTCGGGGCACCGGGCACGAAAGATTGGGCTTGGCCAAAGACTTTGTTGTTTTCATCCGACGGAACGTGACGGTAATGCAGAGCGCCAATGATCGCGCCGTCGGGGAACGGGACCTTTCCTTCACGAAAGGCCTGGATCGCTAAATCGTTGCCCAAAACGGCAGAAAAACTGTGGAAGTTGCCTTCCTCGTGGGCCACGGAGATGAGACGCCAGTCGCGGTATCCGGGGGGAACATCGGTAACGAAGACCGAGGCACCCTCTTGATTGGCTGCGGGCGCCGTGAAGGCGACAACACCGGCGAGCATTGCAACTCCAACGAACGGGAATGCGATCAGTCTCATTTGGTTTCTCCTTTGACCGGATAGTATCTTGGGCTTTCCAGCGGACTCGCTCCTCGGATGTCGCGAGGTGCTGGCGGCGAATGGCGGATGAGCTGCTGCCGCCACAGCGAAGTGCAATCGAACTCAGACCAGGTTGATCGTTACTGCGATGTTGCCGCGTGTCGCTTTCGAATACGGACAAGTCTCCTTCGCTTCATCGACCAGGGCTTGCGCCACATCACGCTGCAAACCGGGCAGCCTGACGTTTAACCGAGCGCTGAGAAAGTAGCCGTCTTCCCCGAGGTTCAGGTCTACTTCGGCCTCGATGCTCGCTTCAGCCGGCAGGGCGATGTGTCTTTGACGCGCCCCGAGCGCGATCGCATTTTCGAAACTGGCCGACCAGCCGGCTGCGAACAATTGCTCCGGGTTCGTGCCGATGCGCGCCGAACCGGGGTTGGAAAGCCGGATGTCGAGCACGCCGTCAGAGCTGCGCGAGACGCCATGTTCGCGGCCGCCGGTGGTCGCGGTCTTGGCAGTGTACACAACCCTGCCAGCTTGGATCACATTCCCTCCGGGTCACTTACGGCCAGCGATGCAAAAGAACCGCCGACGGTGGCGCCGAAGCAACGGCGGCACTCGTGGTCGATGTGTTCGTGGGCATTATGTCTGTTCATGGTTGCCAGTCTCGGCGTCTGCGTCGATCGAACGGGCCTCAAGGCGCGGGTGCATAGCGGGCGAAAACGAAGTCGTGGTCTTTCGCCGGCGCGTGGCAGCCGAAGCAGGTTTCGTGCAACGCTGCGTCGCCGGGTTTTCCGTCCTTGAAGTCGGCGAAGCCCCAACCGCCGGTCTTGGCGTATTTTTTCAAGTCCTTGACCATGAACTGGACGTTGACCCCGGAACCGACGACGAAAGAACGAGCGCCGGGAAATTCGATCTCCAGCACCTTGCCGTTGTCCGCCGAGGCGATACAATTCCAATGCAGCGCGGCGATGATCGTACCGTCCGGGAACGGGAGCGTTCCTTTCTCAAAGGCCTTGATCGCTATGTCGTTCCCCAGTTGGGCGCGCAGCTGGTCGACCTTGTCTGTTTGAAGCTGGTCCACGGCGATCAATTTCCAATGGCGGTATCCAGGCGGAACCGTGACCCCGTAGATCGGGGAAGCCGCTTCATCGACCTTTCCGGAGACCGGACGCATGAAGGCCGCTGTGCCAGCCACCGCGACGACGGCCACCGTCAAGCAAACTATCCGCTTCATGAGCTTCTCTTTCGAATTGGAGGCGACTTCCGAGGACGACGACGGCGGCGGCGCGCCAACAAGGAGCGCCGCTAATCGCTTCAGGTTGCGGCGCGCAGCGATCGGAACGATGCCCGCATTTCGGCGGTGAAGAGCTCAGGCTGTTCCCAGGCGGCGAAATGACCGCCTTTTTTCACCTTGTTGTAATGGATGAGATTGGGATAGGCCCGCTCCGCCCAGCTCCGGGGCGTCTCGTAGAGTTCGTCCGGGAAAACGCTCACGGCCGCCGGGACCTTGACGCCCTTCGGAGTGAAAAACGGGAGCTTGTTCTCCCAATAAAGGCGGGCTGACGAGACCGCCGTGTTGGTCAGCCAGTAGAGCGTCACATTGTCGAGGACGTCGTCTGGCGTGAGGCCTTCGGCCTGGCCGTCGAACGAACGCGCGATGAGCTCCAGACTGCGCGCGTCGTGGTCGATCAGGAACGTCGCGAGGCCAACGGGCGAATCTGCAAACCCGGCCATCGTTTGCGGGCGCGATGCCATCCAGAAGGCGTAATAAACATGCTTGTAGAAGAAAACGAGCTGTTCGTAGGACCGTTTCTCTTCGGCAGAAAGACCTGAAGGCGCCGGCGCGCCGGCGGAAGACGCCTTGTCGATTTCAGCAGGAATGGCGCCGGGCATGTTGGTGTGTATACCCAGCAATTCAGGTGGTGCCTGAACGCCCAGCTGATCGGTAATGATCGCGCCCCAATCGCCACCCTGTGCGACGAAGCGCTTATAACCGAGGCGTCGCATCAACGTGGTCCACGCACGCGCGATGCGCTCGGGACCCCAGCCCGTCGTCGTCGGCTTGCCGGAGAATCCGTAACCGGGCAGCGACGGGATCACCAGATGGAAGGCGTCCGATGCGGTCCCGCCATACGCCGTGGGGTTGGTGAGCGGTTCGATGATCTTCAGTTGCTCGATCACCGAGCCAGGCCAGCCGTGCGTTACGATGATCGGTAACGCATTTTCGTGCTTGGAACGGACGTGGATGAAGTGGATATCCAGCCCGTCGATTTCGGTGATGTAATTCGGCAAGGCTTTGAGCCGTGCCTCGACTTTGCGCCAGTCGTAGTCCTTCTGCCAGTGGCGGAGAAGCTGGTGTACGGTTTTGAGCGGCACGCCCTGGGAAAAATCGGAGACGGTCTCCTTCTCGGGCAACCGTGTATTCGCCAAACGCCGGCGGAGGTCCGCAAGTGCCGTCTCCGGAACATTCACATGAAACGCCCGGATAGCCGTCTTGTCGCTCTCTGCCAGCTTTTCGACAGCACTCATGGGTGAACTCCCTTTCTGAAGACAAGAGATCGAGAAAACCTGGCGGGCTTTGCTCCATCCGCTCTGCTGGACTTCCGCAAAAGCCAAGCAGGGCGACGATCAGTCGGGTTGCCTATTCGTGTCAGCGTCGTCCGCCCGCCCGAACGCGGGGAGGTACCGGCCGAAGTTCAATTCGAAGTCGCTCGGGACGCCGTAACCGATATCGCGCATTTTGGGGCGGCGCGCCTGCGCACTGGGCCCGGCCAGGAGTGAGAAGATCATGTCGTTGCTCGACTGAAGCTCGGCAGCCGTTGGCATTCCGAACCGATTGATCTGTGCCTTCGCTGCAGCGAGCACCTCTCGGTCGAACGAGGCAAGGCGCCCAGCGAACGCATCGACAAACAAGTCGAGGTCGTTGTCATCCAGAGTGCGGTTCACCCAGCCATAGCGCTCGGCGATGTCCGCATCGAAATCGTCGGCGCTAAGCGCGATCTCAAGGGCCCGCGAACGGCCGACCAGACGCGGGAGCCATTCCAGCGCACCGCCGCCCGGGATCAGTCCGCCACCGACCTCTGGGTTACCGAGAACGGCGTTCTGCCGACTGGCGAAGCGCATGTCGCACGCCAGCACGAACTCGTTGCCGATGCCGCGCGCGCGACCGCGAACCTTGGCGATGCTCACGACCGGCGCGGACGAGAGGCGCAGCACAAAGTCGCGCCAAAGGTCCAGCACCCCTGGCCGTTCAGTTGCCTTGGCTACGTCCAGATGCGCGATGAAAAACTCGGAATTCGCTGATTGGAACACGACAACCTTCACCGACGGGTCCGCCTCGAGGTCGGTCATCAGCGCTCCCAATTCGTCGATCGTTGAGGGGACAAACATGTTGATCGGCGGGTTGCTGAAGGTGATCGTCCAGCGGCCTGGACGGGTGCGGTCGGTGTTGAACTGCGAAGGCTCAGGCATGGCGCATCTCCAGGGTCGCAATCCAAAATTGCTATTCTGGACACTATGAGCAAAGCCGCAAGGAATGCCCGTTAGGTCTTGTGATGCGCTGTTAGCCCTTGCCAGGAGCGGAGTTCGCGCAACATGAGCAGTCGCGCACGCGCTCAAAAAGCAACAGGGAGGCTGTTATCAAGCGAATTGGAAATGTATGCCGCCAGGCTTTTATGCGCCGTTACGGCAATTTGCATCAAATGTGTTCACCGGCCTGTCACAGACCGGCGCTCTTTTGTACCAGTAGCCTGTCAGATAGAATGAGTTTGTGCGGGGGCGCACGGCTGCGAAAGATGACGCCATGAGTACGGTGGCGCCGCAGACCAGAGAGATCATATCGTTTGGCCCTTTCAGTCTGGTCGCCGGCGAAAAACTCCTCACGAGGAACGGCGTTCCCGTACCATTGGGCGCGCGATCACTCGATATACTGATCGCATTGGTGTCCCAGCCCAACGACGCCGTCAGCAAAAAAGATCTGTTGGCCCGTATCTGGCCCGATGTCACCGTGGAAGAAAGCAGCCTGCGGTTTCACGTTGCCGGCCTGCGCAAGGCACTCGGCGACGGCAAGGATGGCGCGCGATACATCACGACGCTGGCCGGGCGCGGATACTGCTTCGTAGCGCCTGTCTCGCGGTCGAGCGACCGAAACATGACCGCGGTTCCACCGGTTTTCTCCATGCCAACTTGCCCAGCCGCCTGACACGCATGGTCGGGCGCGACGACGATGTTCTCAAGGTGGCGACACATCTGACCGCCACGCGGTTTGTCACTATCGCCGGCGCCGGCGGTGTTGGAAAAACCACCATTGCGGTGGCAGTCGGCCATCACCTGATCGACGCGTTCGCGGGCTCGGTGTTGTTCGTTGATCTCGGCATGCTGAGCGCCCCCGGCTTGGTAGCGACAACGGTCGCTTCGATGCTGGGTTTGTCGGTCCAGTCTCAGGACGCGACCCCCAACCTGATCGCTTATCTTCGCGACAAGCGAATTATTTTGATCCTGGATACGTGCGAGCATCTCATCGAAGCCGCCGCGGCGCTCGCGACGCGCATATTCGAGGCGGCGCCGCAAGTTCACATCCTGGCAACCAGCCGCGAGGTTCTTCAGGTCGAGGGCGAACATGTCTACAAGTTGGATTTGCTCGCCTGTCCGCCAGACGACACGGGTCTCTCGGCTGCGGTCGCCAAGACATTTCCGGCACCGCAGCTATTTATTGAGCGAGCGGCGGCAAGCGGCTCTCGGTTGGACCTGACCGACGCGGACGTCGCCATCGTGGTGAGCATTTGTCGAAAGCTTGACGGGATGGCACTCGCGATCGAGCTGGCTGCTCGCCGTGTCGAGGCCTACGGTCTTGAGCAAACCGCTGCGCTCCTTGACGAACGCCTCACTTTGTTATGGCTGGGTCCGCGCACGGCGCCGCCGCGGCAAAAGACTTTGCAGGCGACGCTGGACTGGAGCTATGGACTCCTGACCGAGCTTGAACGCGTGGTGCTTCGCCGACTTGCCATATTTGTCGGGGATTTCACCATCGATGCGGCCTTAGCTGTCGCGACCAGCGCTGAAGTAGATCACGCTCTCGTATTTGCTGCCATCGACAGTCTCGTCGCCAAATCGATGGTGGCGACGCGTCCTCTAGGGGCCATGATGCGCTACCGGCTCCTCGATATGACGCGCGCCTACGCCCTCGACCTGGGCATCGGTCGCCGCCGCCGAGAGCGCCGAGCTCGCGGTACGCCACGCGACCTACTACCGGCGTTGGCTCGAACAGTACGGCAGCGACTGGCCGATATTGTCGACCGGAATCGAACGGGCCCCCCACTTTGCCGCCCTGAACAATGTCCGCGACGCGCTTGAACGGTGCTTCGGCGAGGATGGCAACATTCACATCGGCATCAGCCTTGCGGCTGCCGCGGCGCCGGTATTCCTTGCGATGTCGCTCCTGCCCGAATGTCATCGCTGGTCAGAGCGGGCCATTCTCGCCCTCGATGACGCTGCGCGCGGCGGCCTCGATGAGATGCATCTTCAGGCCGCCCTCGGCGTGTCCTTGATGTTCATGCGCGGCGGACACGCAGCGGCACGTGCAGCCTTGGGGCGGAGCCTTTCGATCGCCGAGGAGCGTGGCGAGGCACTTGATCAACTCCGTCTGCTCGGCCCTCTGAACATGTTCCACCTGCGTATCGGAGATTTCACGACTGCCCTTGACTACGCACGGCGCTGTTCCGCTACCGCCGCTTCCGTCGAGGATCCTGTCGCCATTGCTCTCGCCCATTCCATCCTGGGAATCTCGCTTCACCTCAACGGAGATCTCGGCAAGGCCGGAACGGAACTCGCGGCTGCCGTGGAGCGCGGGCCCCGTACCCGACGAACCACGACGATCTATCTTGGCTTCGAGGGCAGAAATCTGGCCGGTGCCATATTGGCACGTAACCTTTGGCTGCAAGGAAGTCCGGATCAAGCGGCACGCCAAGCGGACACCGCGATCGATGAAGCGGCGGCCATGGACCACTCGCTGACACTGTGCATCGCGCTGATCTGGGGCATTTCTGTTTTCCTTTGGCGAGGCGATCTGGAGAGCGCCCAAAAGCATATCGATCGGCTCGTCGCGCGCGCCGAATCCCATTCGCTCGCGCCATATCTTCTGGTCGGACGGGGATTTAAAGGCGAGGTGGCGATCCGGCGAGGTGATGCTCACGGCGGCGTCGCGATCCTGCAGGACGCCCTGGAGAAACTCCACGCCGCGCCTTACGAGTTGCTCAGTGCCGAGCTCAATATAGCGCTTGTCGAGGGGCTTCGCGCAACGGGACGGCACGCCGAAGCGATCGCCTTGGCCGACGATACGATCCGTCGCGTGGCGGCAAACGGCAACCGCATCTTCATGCCGGAACTGCTGCGAGTAAAGGGAGGGCTTCTTGCGTCGATGCGGCGGCCCCGCGATGACGACGCTGAGGCATGCCTTATGCAGTCGCTTGATTTGAGCCGTGATCAGGGAGCGCGCGCATGGGAGTTGCGTGCAGCAATCGATCTGGCGAAGCTACTGGCCGATCGAGGCAAAATCGATGGGGCTCACGGCCTCTTGCGACCAGTGTTCGAGCACTTCGTCGAAGGCCTGGCCACGGCAGATTTGAAGTCTGCGGAAGGTCTATTGGCGGCACTGCGCTAGCAACCGGTCCTGCGAATTAATGTCGGGCCCGGCGGCTTGATCTCAGTGACCGACTACACGAGCGCACCGATGCCGTTGGGGCTATGGGTGAAAGTCAATCGCCGTGCAAATTTTGCACGCCCATTGGAGTTCCGGCAGCCAGTCCCTCAGGCTCAGACGCCCATCGATGCGGCTGCGAGGGTATCGGTCTCCATGTCATCGTCACGCACAGCGCCGATTAATTCGCTCACCTTCTTGATTCCGCGATCGTCGCACCAGGCTTCAAGGTCCTCGATAATCGTGACCAGGGCCGTGGGGTTGCGAAAGCCGGCATAACCGATGCCCACGGCACTCGCTCCCGCAAGCATGTATTCGACGACATCCTCCGCTTTGGTGACACCGCCGATTCCGATGATCGGAATTTTGACGACCTTGGCCACTTGATAAACCATCCTCAGGACGATCGGCTTGAGCGCAGGCGAAATCAGTCCGCCGAACTTGTTGCCGAGAGCCGGCCGGAAATTGTCCGTCCTGATTTTGAGCGACAAAAACGTGTTGGCGATGACGAGGCAATCGGCGCCGGCTTTTTCCGCGGCTTTTGCCACCGAGACGATGTCGCCGGCGTTGGGCGATAATTTCACCCACAGCGGCTTGTCGGTCTTCGCGCGAATGGCCTTGATGCAGTCCCTCGTATAGCCTTCGTGCATCGCGAAGTTGCCGCCGCTCGAATTGCGGGTCGGGCACGAAATGTTGGCCTCGATCACATCGACGTCCGGCACGCTCAGCTCCTGAGCGAGTGCGGCAAAGTCCTCGATGCTTTCGGATGAAACGCTGACGACGAGCGGCGGCTTGAACTTCGCATATTCGGGGACGATGTGTTCGACGAAATACTCGATCCCCTTGCCGGGCAGCCCGATCGACTGGATGATCCCGCCCTCAGTCTCCGCCATGCGCGGCGTCGGATTGCCGAGCCTCGGTTCGCGGCAGATGGTCTTGGCGACCAGTGCGCCAAGACGGTTGAGGTCGATGACGTCGTTATATTCCCACGAAAACGCACCGGACGCGGGCGTCACCGGATTTTGCAGCGTGATGTCGCCGATCTTAACCGAGAGATCTACCATCCGACGGCCTCCTGCATATTGAACACCGGGCCGTCCCGGCAGACGCGCTTAAGTACCTTCTTGCCATCGACCTCGAAGGTCCGCACGCAAACGTAGCAGGCGCCAAAACCGCACACCATGATCTGTTCCACGGCAACCTGCCCAGGAATGTTATGCTTCTTGCCTAGCCGCTGCATGAGCTTCAGCAATCGGTTGGAACCGCAGGTAAAGAAAGCGTCCGCCTTTCCTTGGCTATCAGCCCTTCAATGATCCTTTCGACGTTCTCGACGGCGCTGGTGTTATCCGTATCGAGAACCGTGATCGTGCGCGCGCCAAGGTCTTCAAACAACTGTCGGGACATGATGACGCCTGGATTGCGCGCGCTCAAAATGGCGGTCACGCCGACGCCGTGCTCCGCCGCGAGCTGCGAGAGCGGCGCGAGGGTGGCGAGGCCAACACCTCGGCCAAGCACGACGATATTCTTCCACTCCGGCTGAAGCTCGAAACCAACGCCCAACGGACCGGCGAGGTTGAAGTCGTCGCCAGGAGCCAGCATCGCAATACCGCGCGTTCCTCGTCCTTCACCTTGTAGAGGAACTCGACCTGACCCGCGTCTTGTCGACGCGGTAGACGCTCATCGGCCGGCGCATCCACACTTCTGCGCCGTCGGGCGAGGGGCAAAGCAGATGAAACATCTGCCCCGCATAGGCCTCAAAGCGTGTTCGTGAACATCCAAAATCAGGTGCTTGTATTCGTCGTTGACCGCGTCGTTGGACACGACTTCGCCGATGAACTCACCGACCAGCCGTTGGGGATAGCGGTCCACATCGCCGACCCGAAGGGCCGAAGTGGTGTATTTCCTGAGGGTTCGGACGACATGATGCCCCGGTGGTCCCGGATGCGGTTTGCATAATGGGATAGACGTTATATGGGCTCGGCGGGCCGTTGTGTCAATTTTGGTATGATCGATCCGAATCGTTCCTGGCATGACGCCCGGTCGAGGCTCGTCGCCCCTAGGGTTCGCAACGACCGTACAGAAATGTCAAATTTATCCTGTGATTATCGTATGTTGGTAAAAAGCTTGGTGCGTCGGATTGATGGAACAGGCGCGATTCAAACAAGACTGCGCGGTTCTCGCGATAGGGTACGATCAACGTATCGCCGGCGTTTTGTTCCAAAAATGCTACAATGCGCTCCCGGTCGGTTTCGTAGCCCCTAATTTGCCAGTCACGTGGAGGGCGCGTCCGACAGACGGCCAGCCCTCCGCGCTCGGAATTTAAGTTCGCCTCCGTGGGCGTGATCCAAAAATTCACACTGATCGCCGCGTCATCGGCGTGGACATCGACGGCCGAGCTCGTCTGAAGCCCCTTGAAGGCCCAGGCCTGCGACAAGGGATGCTTTGCCAGCAGATCGGGAAAAGTGCTGCGAAGTTCGTCAGCGATCTGAAGTATCAGCGGACAAGCCAAACCATCCTCGAGATAGGATGCGACGAAGCTGTCGATATGACTGAAGTCGTGCCAGATGGTGCTTTCGAGCAAATATCGCCTCAGACTGTAGAGCGCGCGCGACGTGAGCAAGTCGTCGAAATAGACCACGCCCGTCGGACCCTCTTTGAAGCGCCGGGTGAGGTCTTCGACATCGGGCCGTTCGCTCACCGCGCGCGGGCCAGCTCCGGTGCGTCAGCAATTGAGATGGCCGTGTTGTAGTCGCCGCCGAGCCTCTCCAACTGTTCGTGGGACAACTGTGTAGGTTGTTGCGGTAGCTCCTTGGCCACCGCGTCATACGCCTTCGCTAGTCGGTCAAAGCGCGAACGATCGCGGCGTTGACCGGCGAGGAAACGGAATTGTTCGGCGTCATGCTGAAGTTTGCTGCGAGTTGCGTGGGTCAGAGATCAGCCCTCCCAATCCAACCGGTCTTCCCCGCGTCGCAGTTCGTAGGTGCGCGCAAAATGATCGAGTGATCGGCCTCTGTCGCCGACCGAGAGCCACAAAAAGCCGAGCGCCCGGTGCGCGTCATAGTGACCGGGCTCCAAAGCACAAACCCGACTGAACCCTTTGATGGCGTCCCGGGTTAGGCCAAGCGCTTGCAGAGCTGGCGCGGTTGTAGTGCGCGGGCACATGTGCGGGCTGGCGGGCGATCACTTCGTCAAAACGAGTAATCGCCGCATCGTGCTGGCCTAGAGTCGCGGCGATGACGCCGAGATTTTGCGTCACAGCCGGATGGCCGGGCGAAAGCGCCAGCGCGGCACGATAGATCGCGTCGGCCTCGGTCAGGCGACCGGCTTCGTGATGCTTAACCGCCTCGGCGACGAGGTCGTTAAATCTACTGTCGGTTCGTTCCATGCACATCCGCCACGCCGCTCGACTGTCCGAGGACGATAGACCGAAACAAGCCGTTGGCGCTATTGGATATTCGTTTTTTCTCACTTCACCGCCCCTTGCGGCACAAGTCGAATGGGTATTTCGACTCCGCGACAGAGATGATCACCTGACCTGCCGCTGCGTTTGGCGGATAGCCTGCGCCCCTGGCATCCACCTCGGACGCTCGGTCCGGTTGCAGCGTCAGCAGGTTTGGACAATTCTCTGCCAGGGACGGCAAGAAGCCGTGCCTATCGCGATTTCGCGTTGAGGCGGAGCAGCAGACATGGAAGCGATCCACACCGATCCTGGCAGAGACACGACGATTCCGCCGATAACAACGAGACCATTGTCTGCCGCACTTGGCCTGGAGTTCTAGACGTGACCTGCGCGAACCGCTGACGCCGGCGCAGATAACTCAGTTGCGCGAGGCTTGGCACGCCGGGCTCATTCTGCTGCTGCGCGATCAAACCTTGACCGAGGAGGACCAGGTCCGCTTCGCGGAGTGCTTTGGTACGCTGGCCAAGACTATCAATGTGCACAACACCGGGAGCCATCCCGCAGTCATGCTGATCTCCAACATCCGCAAAGATGGCAAACCGATCGGCGCGCTACCCGATGGTGAAATGCATTTTCATACCGACCAGTGCTACGTGGAGAAGCCGGCGGCGGCCTCGATGCTGTACGCAATCGAAGTGCCGAGCGTCGGGGGCAATACGCTGTTCGCAAATGCCTACCTCGCCTACGAGACGCTTCCCGCTGAAATCAAGCGTCGGATCGAAGGCCGCAAAGCGATCAATGCCTATGACTACGACAACGCCTCGACTATCCGAGGCACGCGGCTTCGCGAGGGTGTCCCGCAATATTCGCACCTGTCGTCCGCACCCACCCAGCGACCGGACGCAAGGCGCTCTACGTCAACCGCCTGATGACCATTGCCATCGAAGGCCTACCCGAGGCCGAAAGTAACGAATTGCTTGATCTGCTGTTCGATCACCAGGAACAGCAGCAGTTCATCTATGAACACGTCTGGCGCGTCGGCGATATCCTGATGTGGGATAATCGCTGCACGTTGCACGCACGTACCGACTTCTCTCGGCCGAGCGACGTCTGATGCGTCGTATCGCCATCCTGGGCGAGAAGCCGGTGTGACGACGACGTGCCGCCGCCCTGTCCCGCGCGATCGCTTTAAACGAAGTCAGGAGGCGGCCGGCCGCCGCGTCCCTTGGGAGAAGTCTTACTCGTAGCCGGGCGGCGGCACAAAGCCGCCGATTTCCCTCTCGACCGCGCGACTGAACGCTATGGCGGTTTTGTCCCGGCCGCTCGCCGCGATCGCCTGATATCCAACCGGGAGTCCCGACCTAAGGCATCCGATCGGCCCGGCGGTCGAAGGTAGGTAGACAACACTCGAATAGCCTGCCCAGAACAAGTTCGCGGTTGACGGCATCGACTTGCCGTTCACCGTGATCCTGCGTTCCCAGCGATCACCGTTTTGGTCATGGGGTGTCGCCGCGGAGACGCCGGCTGGGCACAACAAGATATCGCAGTCATCGAAGAAAGCCGCAAACGTACGCCGCAGAGCATGACGCTCGTTGTTGAGGGCGAGCCATTCGCGGTGGCTCATCGTGTTGCCGCGGACCATAAGGTCGAGATAGAGATCGGCCTCACCGGCGCGGTTCGTCTCGGCCGCTTTGCGCCAGCGCTCTATTTCCTCGAGGGGCGTGCGCGCCGACGTGGCGGCGCGCAGCAGCAGAATATAGATCTCGTGGAGGCGCCCGGTGTCGACCTTCGGCTCGGCTTCCTTAATTGTTGCGCCCCGTTTGGCGAGGTCGTCAGCAAAAGCGTGCAGCTTGTCCACGTATTCGGTGTCAACCTCGCTGTGAGGGTCGTCGAATTTGATGCAGACCCGGAAATCTCTAAGCGAGCGCGCCGGACAAGCCGGCAGATCAACTTTCCAGGCGACGCTGTCGATTTCGTCGGGCCCGGCCATGGCATCGAGGGCGAGTTCCAGATCGTCAGCGCTGCGCGCGAGCGGGCCGATCGCCGAAATGTCCGAATAGGCGAACGAGCCGGGCAGCGCTTGCCCCTTCGTCGCAACAACGCCCCAGGTCGGCTTGAGGCCGAAGACGCCGCAGAAATGCGCCGGATTGCGAATCGAGCCGCCGATGTCGCTGCCCGCGTCGAGCGCAGTCAGGCCGGCGGCGAGAGCCGCCGCTGACCCGCCTGACGATCCTCCCGGCGTGCGCGTAAGATCCCAAGGATTGTTCGTGGTCCCGTAGATTTCGTTGTAGCTCTGGTGATCGGCAAGCATGAACGGCACGTTGGTTTTGCCGAACAGAACAACACCGGCGTGCTGGAGCCGCTCGACCGCGAGCGCGCTCGTAGTTGTTACATTGTTCCGGAGTTCGGGAATTCCCCACGTCGTCGGTGAGCCGGCGACGTTATAACTCTCCTTGATCGTCATAGGCACGCCGTGCAACGGACCCCAAATCTCGCCCCTCGCAAGTGCAGCGTCCGCCGCCTGGGCGCGCTCGCGTGCACGCGTCGCGTCAAGCCAGATGATCGCGTTGAGGCGCGGATTATAGAGTTCAACCCGCGTCAGGAAGTGCTCCAGCACTTCGGTCGCGCTGACCTTGCGGTCCCGAATGAGATGGGCAATCTGAGCAGCGGATTGGAAATGCAGCTTCATGGACGAACGGGCCGATTCCAGGCGCACATGTATGAGGCCTGCGATTTCTGCGCACGGCAATCGCAGACCTTAATCGCAGCCTGCCGCGGCGACGGATTCAGCGCAAGACGGCACGGCGAACTTCGATCAAGGCGTCGTGCTCCGCGAACGCAGTCGCGACGCCACCGAATGCGCGGCGGATGCCTTTTGATTGAGCACCGAACGGCTGGCGCCGACCGAACTCCCGTTAGCGATTTGGATTTGAGATGCAGGCCGGGCGGTAACCAAGCCTTTACCATGGTGCCGCTTGTCAATCGCTCGCTAAGCTTAATGTTCCATTACGCCCAATTTGCGCCGCGTTCAGTGCTGAAAAAAGCGTCGGGGTGATCGCGCTGTTCGCGATCCGGAGTAGGGTAAGGGGGCACCATGTACAAGTGCTTTGCGACCGCAGCAGTCGTTGCCACGCTGGCGTTTGGCGCCCGCGGCGAATGCGCAGGAGCGACTCGGCGATGCTGCGCTGGGCGCGGTCTCGGGCGCGGTGGTCGCCGGTCCGGTCGGCGCACTCGCAGGCGGATTGGTCGGGTTGACCGCAGGTCCGACGATCGCGCGCAGCTGGGGAATGCACCGGCATTACCGCTATCGCCGCTACAGCAGCGTCCGGGCGGTGCATACCAGCGGACCGCGCTGCCGCGATTGCTGACGTCGCGGGGCTTGGCGCGGGCTTGAACATTCCGGTCGAAACTCAACTCCGCGGCGGCCCGGAAAATCCCTGGAACGGCAATACGCGGGCGCCGGTCGCGCCGACGTTGAGCGCGCGTTCGCGCCACTGCGACAGGAGTTTGGCGAGGCGTTCGGCCGAGAGCCCGTAGGTGTCGGGCAAGTTTGAGGTGCGCCCAAGTCTCGACTTGTTGAACTTTGCGATCGCGCCGCCGGAGAGCGTCGCGTCGTCGAACGCAACGAGACTCCTCCGGTTGGACTTGACGGCCGCGAACTCCGAGGCCTCGCGCCAGCGTAATCGCTTTCTCCCGAAGAAGAGATATTGCAGTTCGAAGCCGTCGGCACGGAGCGTGAGCGAGCTCGCTTGCGGCGACAATAATGACGACAGGATGACGGGAACGATCGCGAGCGCCAGCAACGCCGGCTGTAGTGTGTCCGGCTTCGTCACCGCGAAGTAGATGGCGGGTCCGAGCCCCGCGACGACGATGAAGCCGACGAGAAGCCATCGCCAGTTCGACGGACGCAACACCACCGGTCCGGGAAATCGCGCCATGATTGTCTCGACGTCGGATGTCATGCGGCCCTTCTCGATCACGCGCGACTCTCTGTTAGGCGACGCGGAACGTCAATCTTTGTCAGTGTCGCTGCCGATGTTGCATCGGCAGCTGTAGCCCGGATGAGCGCAGCGATATCCGGGACCACCATTGCCATACGATAGTGCGTTCCCGGATATCGCTGCGCTCATCCGGGCTACGGGCCGCGTCCCACACGCTGCATCGTATCGCGACAGCCTTGCCGAAATCTCATCTGACGCGCAGCGAAACTGCGCTACGCTTAAGCCTCGCGACAAAAATCGGGAGGACGTCATGACGAGCGAGATCACACGGCGCGATGCGCTGAAGGCCGGGGCGACGGTGGCGACCGCGGGCGCCGCCGTGGTGTTATCAAACGTAGCAGAGGCACAGAACGTACAGCGGTTCGAAGGCCAAGGCGCGGTCAACGCCAGCAACCGCATCCTGCTCAAAGGCGGCACCATCGTCAGCGTCGACCCCAGTGTGGGCAATTTCGTGCGCGGCGATCTCTTGATCGAGGGCAAGAAGATCGCCGCGATCGCGCCGGAGATCAACGCGGCCGGCGCGCAGGTGATCGACGCCCAGGACAGCATCATCGTGCCGGGCTTCGTCGATTGCCACCGCCACTCCTGGGAAGCGCAGCTCCGCCGCATCAACCCGAACTCGCCAACGCTCGCCGACTACATGAATGCGACGCATCTTTCGTTTGCGAAATACTATCGGCCGCTGGACCATTACGTCGGGCACTACCTCACCGCGGTCGGCTGCATCGATTCCGGCGTCACCTGCGTCATCGACAATTCCCACAACTCGCGCAGCGCCGCCCATTCCGATGCGGCGGTCGAGGGGTTGATGGACAGCGGCGTTCGCGCGGTCCATGCCTCCGGCGCTCCTGCCGCCGGCGAATGGGACCACCAGTGGCCGCAGGACCTCGAACGGCTGCAGAAGAAATATTTCTCCTCGGCCGACCAGCTTGTGACCTTGCGCATGTTCTCGGGCCCGAACCGCGACAACTGGTTGCTGGCGCGCAAGCTCGGGCTGCGCATCACCACGGAATTCCAGGGTCCGCAGCAGGCGGCACTGCTCGATCCGCTGGCGCAGGAGAAGCTCGTCGGCCCCGACAACACCTTCAACCACTGCGGCGCATTGCCGGAGCGGACCTGGCAGATCTTTGTCGACACCGGCGCCAATCTCAACGTGTGCCCGCGCTCGGACGCGCAATATGCGCTGGGCGAGGGCATCTGCGCGCTGCAGACCGCCTGGGACCACGGCATCAAGCCGGGCTTCTCCGTCGACAACGAGACATCGTACTCGACCGACATGTTCATGGAGATGCGCGTCGCGCTCTACATCCAGCGCGCGGTGGCGCAGAACCGCAAGTTCAAGGGCGATGCCAATCCGCCGAAGCCGCTGATGACGCAGGACGTGCTCTATTGCGCCACCATGGGCGGCGCGCGCTGTGCCGGGCTCGAAGACAAGATCGGCTCGCTGACACCGGGCAAGGAGGCGGACATTCTGGTGATCCGCACCGACGACATCAACCTCTACCCGTCGAACAACGCGATCGGCACGGTGGTGCAGGCCGCTGAGCGCAGCAATATCGACACGGTCATCATCGGTGGTCGCGTTCGCAAAGCCGGCGGCAAGGTCGTGGGTCTCGACATGAGGCGTCTCAAGACCGCGGTCGAAGAATTGCGCAACCACCTCTTCACGGCGGCGGGCTACAAGCCTGACATCTTCGCCGAACTGCTGCCGAAGCTTTCGTAATTCCGATTGGCGATGTGACAAGCGATTCCGGGCGCCGCTGCGAAGCGAAAGCGCGCCCGGAAGCCTTACGCTGCGCAACCCGACCTGGCTCGACGAATGGCCGAATCCGCTCACGCGGGCGGCCTACCCTTTAAGAATTCGTTTACGCCAAATTAAAAGGCAGATGTCACCGCGTCCTTAAGGAACCGTCGAACAATTCCGGCCATGAGTATTTGGCCCGTATGGGCCCATAAGTACCTTAAGAAAAGAAGGATTAGATCACATGAGTGTATCTCCGGTTGGCTCAGCACCTGTCATGCCAATGATGTCGTCCGAATCCGCTGAGGGGCCAGGCCCCGATCGGGACGGCGACGGCGATGACAAGGCTGCAGCCGCCGCAGCTCCCGTGCAATCGGCGCCGCTCGCGCCTGGCACCGGTCTTGCGGTCAACAAGCTAGCTTGATGCTTCGCTGAACCTGAAGGCACCGCATCCCTGAGCGGTGCTTTTTGCCCGACACCAATGGTCAATTTTGGCCGGGCGATGTGAAACGCGCCCGCCGAGCGTCTGCCAGGAGCTGCCGGAAAACCGTTCCGCTGATGTGCACCAAACTCTCGTGGTCGCCGCCCTCGAGATAGATCTCCGGCTGGTCTGCCAAACTATCGTCCACGATCGCCCTGAGCCCATACGGCGCGCCGAGGGCGGGCACTGCCCCCACTTCGCAGTCGGTGAAGAGCGTCTCGACTTGTTCCTCGTTGGCGAGGTCGACGTCCTGCCCGAGGTGTTTGCGCAGCTCGCCGAAATGGATGTGACGGGACGCCGGCAGCACAGCCAGGATGAATCCGTCGTGCTTCTTGAGGACGACCGCCTTCGCGATGCGATCGGGCGGAATGTGGCCTGCCCCGGCGGTCTCCAGAGCCGTTTCCGAGTGCGGGTGTTCGATCACCTCGTATGGCACGTCGCGTTCGGCGAGATACTGCGCCAGTGCAAGGGCAATGCCCATCCTCACCTCCTCATGACCGCGCGCCGGCTTGCATCTTCGAGGCGCCGCAGGTCGGCAACAAAGCTTGCCGCACAACCTGATCGGCTTCCGTTCGCTCATCATTGATGTGCGTCAAAGGGATGGAGAACGGCATCCGCGAAATTGATGCGCGTCAAAGCAGCGGCGCTGCCAGCCGTTCATTCTTTTGTTGAAGATTGAAATGGCGACGACCCCAATGGAAACGCAGCTCATCCGAAAGCGGCCTGAGGATTATGTCGGCGCCAATGTTGCGGACTACGAAGCGAGCGTAAAAGCGTTTTCGTGGACGCAAGCCCGCGCGTTGCTCGAAGGCCTCCCGAACGGCGGGCTCAACATCGCTCACGAGGCCGTGGACCGGCACGTCAATGCAGGGCAGGGCGGAAAGCTCGCGCTGCGCTGGATCGGCCGCGATGAAAAATTCTGCGACTTCACCTATGCGGAGCTTGCCGCCACGGTCAATCGGTTTGCCAATGTGCTGGCGCAACGGGGCGTGACCAAGGGCGACCGGGTGTTCTCGCTGCTTGGCCGCGTGCCCGAGCTTTACTTCGCCGCCTTCGGCACCCTCAAGAATGGCAGCGTTTTCTCGCCGCTGTTTTCGGCGTTTGGGCCTGAGCCGATCAAGGCCCGCATGACCATCGGCAATGCGAAGGTCCTGGTCACGACCGAGGCGTTTTACCGGCGCAAAATCGAGCCGTGGCGCTCCGAACTGCCAAGTCTTGAGCACATCCTGTTAATCGATTGTTCCGCCGCGCCGCCGCCCGGAACGACCGATCTGGCCGCGGCTATGGCAGCGCCTCCGATAAGTTCGATGTCGTGTGGACCGCTCCCGAAGACATGGCGCTGCTTCATTTTACCAGCGGCACGACCGGGCGGCCGAAAGGGGCCGTTCACGTCCACGAAGCGGTGGTCGCGCATCACGCGACCGGCCGCCTCGTCCTTGACCTCCATCCCGATGACGTCTTCTGGTGCACCGCCGATCCCGGATGGGTGACCGGCACGTCCTACGGCATCATCTCGCCGCTGACGAATGGCGTCACCTTGGTTGTCGATCAGGCCGAGTTCGACGCCGAACGCTGGTATCGCATCCTGGAGCAGCAAAAGATAACGGTCTGGTATACGGCGCCGACCGCCATCCGGATGCTGATGAAGCTCGGAGCTGATCTTCCGAAGACCTACGATCTTTCGCATCTGCGATTGATGGCGAGCGTCGGTGAGCCGCTCAATCCCGAGGCCGTCGTCTGGGGCGTCGAGGCTTTCGGCAAGCCATTCCACGACAATTGGTGGCAGACTGAAACCGGCGGCATCATGATCTCGAATTTCCAGTCCATGGACGTGAAGCCGGGATCGATGGGCCGGCCGTTGCCCGGCATCACGGCCGGCATCGTCGAACGGGCTGAAGGCGGAGGCGTGCGCGAGATCACGCGAACAATGGCCGGGCGAACTTGCGTTGCGGCCAGGTTGGCCGTCGATGATGCGCGCCTACCTCAATGAGGAGGCACGCTACCGCAAGTGCTTCGCGGACGGATGGTATCTCACCGGCGATCTCGCGATGCGCGACAGCGACGGCTATTACTGGTTTGTCGGGCGCGCGGACGATGTCATCAAGAGCGCAGGCCATCTCATCGGGCCGTTCGAGGTGGAAAGCGCCTTGATGGAGCATCCGGCGGTCGCCGAGGCCGGCGTGATCGGCATTCCCGAGCCGATCGTCGGCGAAGTCGTCAAGGCCTTCGTCGCGCTCAAGGACAAGGTCGAGCCAACCGAGGCGCTGCGCAAGGAACTGCTCGGCCATGCGCGCCAGCGTCTTGGTCCGGCGGTCGCACCCAAGGACATCGCGTTCCGCAAGGGGCTGCCGAAGACCCGAAGCGGCAAGATCATGCGCCGCCTGCTCAAGGCCCGCGAGCTCGGCCTCCCCGAGGGCGATATTTCGACACTGGAAAGCGACGAGCGATGACTCTCGCCAAGGACAAGCCGCATCTGTCGCGGGCGCATGCGCTCGATCTCCTGAAACAGATGATCCGCATCCGCCGCTTCGAGGACAAGTGTGCCGAACTTTACACCCAGGAGAAGATCAGGGGTTTCCTGCATCTTTATGATGGCGAGGAGGCCATCGCCGTCGGCGTCATCCCGGTGCTGGAAAAGCAGGATCGGATCGTCGCGACCTATCGGGAGCATGGGCACGCCCTGGTGCGCGGCGTTTCGATGAAGCCACGCTTGCTGAGATGTATGGCAAGCAGGAAGGCTGCAGCCGCGGCCGCGGCGGCTCGATGCATTTGTTCGATCGCGCCACCAATTTCTATGGCGGCAACGCCATCGTCGGGGGCGGCCTGCCGCTGTCGATCGGTCTCGCGCTTGCCGATCATATGCGTGGGAACAAGATCGTGACGGCGTGCTTCTTCGGCGACGGCGCTGTCGCCGAAGGCGAATTTCACGAAAGCCTGAATCTGGCAGCGCTCTGGGAGCTGCCGGTGCTGTTCGTGTGCGAGAATAATCTCTATGGCATGGGAACGGCGCTGGCGCTGTCGGAATCGGAAACGGACATTCAGCGCAAGGCGGGCTGCTACCGGATAGCCTCGGAAGCTGTCGACGGCATGGATGTCGTTGCGGTCGAGGCCGCGGCGCGCCGCGCCGTTCACGCGGTGCGCGAAACCGGCAAGCCCTATTTCCTGGAATGCCGGACCTATCGGCTGCGCGCGCACTCGATGTTCGACGCCCAGCTTTACCGCGACAAGGCCGAGGTCGAAGGCTGGCGCCGCAAGGAGCCGATCGTGCGCTTCCAGGGTTGGCTGGAGGCGAACCATATGATCCACCCGGACGATCTCGCCCGCATGGAAGCGGAAGTTGCCGCTGAGATCGCCGAAGCGGTCGCGTTTGCCGAAGCCGGCGCATGGGAGCCGATCGAAGAGCTCTGCGCGTTTCACCTATGCCGAGAACGCCGCTTAGGGTCGGATGACACGCCATGCCGCAAGCGGTGCAGCAGACTGAACTGATCGAGATCACGTATCGCGACGCGGTGCGTGAAGCGATCCGCGATGCGATGCACCGCGACGAGCGGGTCTTCCTGATGGGCGAGGATGTCGGCCGCTACGGCGGCTGCTATGCGGTGAGCAAGGGACTGCTGGCGGAGTTCGGCCCGGAGCGCATCCGCGACACGCCGCTCTCCGAATCGGGCTTCACCGGCGCGGGCATCGGCGCGGCAATGGCCGGCATGCGCCCGATCGTCGAACTGATGACGTGAACTTCAGTCTCCTGGCCCTCGACCAGATTCTGAACAATGCTGCCACCGTCCGCCACATGTCCGGCAACCAGTTCGGTGTGCCGCTGGTGATCCGCATGGCGACCGGAGCCGGCCGCCAGGTCGCCGCCCAGCATTCGCACAGCCTTGAAGGCTGGTACGCGCATATTCCGGGCATCAAGGTCCTTGCGCCGGCGACGCTCGAAGATGCGCGGGGCATGCTGTGGACGGCGCTTGAGGATCCCGATCCGGTCCTGATCTTCGAGAACGTCATGCTCTACAATATGGTCGGCAAGATCGCAGCGGATGCAGGCCCGGTCGATATTGCGAAAGCCGCGGTACGGCGCGCGGGCCGGGACATCTCACTCATCACCTATGGCGGATCGCTATGGAAGACGATGGATGCGGCGACGTCGCTCGCCGCCGAGGGCGTCGACGCCGAAGTCATCGATCTGCGCAGCCTGCGGCCGCTGGACGACGAAACGATCATGACGTCAGTCGGCAAGACCCGCCGGGTGGTGATTGTCGACGAAGGATGGCGTACCGGCAGTTTGGCGGCCGAAGTCGGCATGCGCATCGTCGAACAAGCGTTCTGGGAACTCGATGCTCCGATCGGCCGCGTCTGCAGCGAGGAGGTGCCCATTCCCTATCCTCGCCATCTTGAAAGCGCCGCCATTCCGCAAACCCCGAAGATCGTCGCGGCCGCAAAAGCCGTGCTGGCGCGTGCGTGAGCGCCGTGGTCGAATTCCGCATGCCGTCGCTGGGCGCCGACATGGAGGCGGGCACGCTGGTCGAGTGGCTGGTTAAGCCGGGCGATCGCGTCAAGCGCGGCGATATCGTCGCCGTGGTCGAGACGCAAAAGGGCGCCATCGAGATCGAAATTTTTGAGACCGGCAGGATCGACCAGATTCTGGTCGGTCTCAATTCCAAGGTGCCGGTCGGGACTCCGCTGGCGCAGATTCGCACCGAGGAGGAGAGGGGAGAGGTGATTGCAGCGGCGCCGCCGGCAGCCGCCGCAAAGCCACCGCCGGTGCCGCCGGTCATGCCCGCCGCTCCGCGCCGACGCCGATTGCGCCGTTGCCATTGACCGCAGCCGGACCGCCCGCGGTTTCGCGGCGCCTGCGCGCGTCGCCGGCGGCGCGTCGCCTCGCCGAGCGGCGCGGCATCGAATTGGCCGCAATCAAGGGCAGCGGGCCGGGCGGGGCGATTGCGTACGCCGACGTTGAACGTCAGGTGCAGGCGCCTGCACTGCACCTGCACCTGCACCTGCACCTGAGAAGAAACGTGCGATCGGTCTCGATCTCGACGCCATGCGGGCGGCCATCGCCGCGGCGATGGCCCGCTCCAAGCGGGAAATCCCCCATTACTATTTGGAGCACCAGGTCGACGTCACGCCCGCCGAACAATGGATTGCGAACGCCAATGCAAAGCGAGCGCCCGATGATCGGCTATTGTTCGGCGCGGTGGCGATCAAATGCGTCGCGATGGCGGTGCGGCGTTTTCCTGTGTTCAACGGCTTCTACCGCGATGGAAAATTCGAGCCGGCGGCCGCCGCCCACATTGGTGTGGCTATCGCCATCCGCGGCGGCGGGCTCGCGGCGCCGGCACTGCACGATGCGGATCGCCTTTCGCTCGACGAACTGATGGCGCGCATGCGCGACCTCGTTCAACGCATGCGGGCCGGCCGCATCCGCAGCTCAGAGCTATCCGACGCCACGATCACGGTGTCGAGCTTGGGCGAGCGCGGCGTCGAGAAGCTCTATGGCATCATTTATCCGCCGCAAGTCGCGATTGTCGGTCTTGGCAAGATCGTCAGCAGGCCATGGGTCATCGACGGCGCCATCGGGCCGCGTTCGGTGCTTACCGTCACGCTCGCCGCCGACCATCGGGTCAGCGACGGGCATGTGGGCGGTCTCTTTCTCGCCGAGATCGGCAAGTTGCTGCAGGAGCCCGACAAGCTATGAGCAATCCGGACATTCGCACTGTCGTGCAAGAAGAACTCAACAACATCGCCCCGGAAGTCGATATGGCGACGGTCGATCCTGCCGCCGATCTGCGGGAAGCCCTCGATATCAATTCCATGGATTTCTTGAACTTCATCGCCGCGATTTATCGCCGGCTCGGCGTCGATATCCCAGAACGCGATTATCCGAAGTTGATCACGCTCGATGGTGCGGTTGGTTACCTCAACGACAAGCTCGGCCTCAAAACAGCCTGACGTTCGATCTTGTCGGTGAGAACGAAAGGCTCTGTACGCGGCGTGGCGCGCCTCGGACTGCTGGTCTGCATTAAGGGGTAGCTGGGTTGCGGGCTCACATGGAATGACGGCTCGTCGCCCGCCGGTGTAAGATGGTTCCCGCCGTCAGTCTTCCCCACCGGAGTCCCAGCATGCGCGTCTACCAGTTCACCGAGCAGCCTTACTTCCCGGCGTGGTCGGAGCATGACGGCTCGCTGCGGGTCAATCTTCCCAATGCCAAGCAGGACCCGCGGATCGCTGCCGACCTGCTGCATCGGTACTACGACGAATGGCGGCTCGCGGACGAGCTCGGCTTGGACATCATGGTGAACGAGCACCACTCGACCGCGACCTGCATGTCGTGCACCGCGATCGTGGCGCTCTCGGTGCTGGCGCGCGAGACGAAGCATGCGCGGCTCCTCGTGCTCGGCTATCCGATCGGCCACCGGCCCGATCCGCTGCGCTGCGCCGAGGAGCTTGCGACCATCGACGTGCTCTCGCGCGGCCGGCTCGACATGGGCTTCATCAAGGGCGTGCCTTACGAGTTTCCGGTCTCGAACCAGAACCCGGTCGGCGTCATGAAGCGCTACTGGGAGGCGCACGATTTCATCATCAAGGCGATGACGAGCCATGGCACGCCGTTCAACTGGGAGAGCGAGAATTTCCATTATCGCCATGTCAATCTGTGGCCGCGGCCGTGGCAGGAGCCGCATCCGCCGGTGTGGAGCACGACCGGCAGCCGCGACAATGCGCGGGTGCTCGGCGAGAAGGGCTACGTGATCGCGACGCTCGGCTCCGGCTTCGCGACCCGCGCCGCTCTACGACGCCTACCGCGACGGGCTACGTGTCGAAGGGCCGGCCCGCGCCGGCGGCCGACCGCTTCGGCTATCTCGGTCTGGTCGCTGTCGCCCATAACGAGGCGACGGCGCGCGCCCGCGCGGAATTCGTCGCGAGCTATCTGCGCACGTCGGCGGTCGTGGCGCCGCAGTTCCGCAATCCGCCCGGATACCTCTCCATCGAGGACAATGCCCGTATTCTGCGCGGCGAGACCCGACCGCGCAGCCGCACCAAGGACGGCCGCTTCATCGACATGCATTCGGGAAGCGTGCAGGACCTGATCGACGGCGGCATCATGTTCTGCGGCACGCCCGACCAGGTTTATTCGCAGATCGTCGACTTCTGCGAATATTGCGGCGGCATGGGCAATCTCATCATGATGGGCCACGCCGGCAGCCTCTCCCACGAGGATACGGTCGACAATCTCACGCTGTTTGCGAAGGAAGTGCTGCCGCGGCTCAAGGCCTACCGGCAGCCGCGCGCCGAGGCGCCAGCCGCGGCTTGACGCATCCCCACGGCGGAATTAGCCCGCCAGGAGGTCGCCGCTGTTGCGGCGATCGAGCAGCGCTTCCAGCGTTTCGATCCGGTCGGCGTCGCGCGGCGCCTTGTCCCAGCGCAGCCGGCTGATGCGGGGAAAGCGCATGGCGATGCCGGATTTGTGCCGTCCCGACCGCTGCAGACCCTCGAACGCGACCTCAAAGACGAGTCCATTGTCGGGCTCATGCACGACCTCGCGCACGGGTCCGAAGCGGTCGATCGTGTTCGCCCGCACGAAGCGATCGATCTCGGCGAGTTCGGCATCGGTGAAGCCGAAGTAGGCTTTGCCGACCGGCACGAGTTCGTCTCCGTCTTCGCCTGCGGTCCACACGCCGAAGGTATAGTCCGAATAGAACGACGAGCGCTTGCCGTGGCCACGCTGGGCGTACATCAGCACCGCATCGACGACGAACGGGTCGCGCTTCCACTTCCACCACAGGCCTTTGGGGCGGCCCGGCAGATAGGGCGCGTCGCGCCGCTTGACCATGACGCCCTCGACCGCCTCGGCGTCCGCACCCGCATTGCCGGGATTGGCGCGCGCGGCGGCAAGCGCCTCCCAGCTCGCAAACGGCACGAGTGGCGAGAGATCGATGCGCGGCTCGTGAAGCCCCGCGATGAACGCCTCGAGCCGGGCACGTCGCGCTGCGAAAGCTTCGCCGCGCAGGTCGGTGCCATTCTCCGCCAGAAGATCGTAGGCGCGCAGGTGCGCCGGGAATTCCTGCAAAGCTTTGCCGTCACCGCTTTGCAATTCAGCCGCTGCTGCAGCACGTTGAACGATTGCACACGGCCCTCGCGCATGATCAGCAATTCGCCGTCGAGCGCGCCATCGAACGAAAATGCCTCGATCAGGTCCGGAAAGGCGGAGGAAATGTCTTCGCCAGTGCGTGAATAGAGCCGTGCCGCCTTGCCGTCTTCGGCCCGGTTCGCGGCAACGGCCTGGACCCTGATGCCGTCCCATTTCCATTCGGCGAGGAAATCCGCCGGATCGAGCGCGGCGAAATCGGCTTCCTCCATGGCATGGGACAGCATGGGCGGGCGAAACGGGACAAGGTCGCGGCTTTCGGGCTTGCCGGCGCGGCCCTCAAGCCACGCGAACAGATCGCCGTAGGGCGGCTTCAAGGTCGGCCACAGCACTTCGATCTCGTCGGGCGCGTGCCCGCCGATCGCGGCAGCAGCGGTCTTGGCGAGGCGCGCGGAGACGCCGATCCTCAGCGCGCCGGTAACGAGTTTCAGAAGGGCCCACCGCCCAGTCTCGTCGAGTTCATCGAGCCAATGCGCAAGCTGCGCCGGCAACTCAGTCTTGCCGAGCGCGCCGAGCGTCGTCACGACCTCCGTAAGCGTCGGCCCCCTTTCTTGCTGATGACTGATCACTGATGACTGATCCCTGGCCGGCCACATCAGCGCGACGGTCTCGGAGAGATCGCCGACGTAATCGTAGGACATGGCGAACAGCACCGGATCCGTGCGTTCCGCAATCAGGGTGCGGATCAGGCCAGGCTTGGCGAAGCGGAATGACAGCGCCCCGGTGATCGCGGCGAGCGCATAACCGCGGTCAGGATCGGGCGTGGTGCGGAAATAATGTTCGAGCAGCCGCAGCTTGCCGTTGCGCGCGTGCTCGTAGGCGAGGCGATCGAGAAGGGCCGCAAACCAATTCATGGCTTGTCGACCTCGACCGCTTCGCCATCCTCCTCGCCGTAGCCGATCATGTGCAGCGGCCGCGCCGCAAGGCCGCGCGTGCCGCACCAATGCACCAGCGCTTCCTCGGCGCCGTGCGTGACCCAGATGTCCGAAGCGCCGGTCGCCGCGATGGTCCGGGTCAGCCCGTCCCAATCGCAATGATCGGAAATGACGAGCGGCAACTCGATGCCGCGCTGGCGGGCGCGGGCACGCACCCGCATCCACCCCGATGCGAAGGCCGTCACCGGGTCGGGGAAGCGACGAGACCAGCGGTCGTTGAGTGCGGACGGCGGGCAGATTGCGATGGCGCCCGCAAGGTCGTCTTTTTTCGGCGTCGCGCGCGAGCCGCAACGGGCCGAGGTCCATCCGCGCCGCATAGTAGGAGGTGATCGCCTCGAGCGCGCCATGCAGGTAGATCGGCTGATCGTAACCCGCGGCGCGCAGCAGCGCGATGATGCGCTGGGCCTTGCCGAGCGAGTAGGCGCCGATGAGATGCGCGCGCTCGGGGAAGAGGGCAACCGAGCGCAAGAGCTTTGCGATTTCGGCTGCGGCATCGCCATGACGGAACACCGGCAGGCCGAACGTCGCCTCGGTGATGAACACGTCGCACGGCACGAGTTCGAACGGCGTGCAGGTCGGATCGGGCGCGTCCTTGTAGTCGCCCGACGCCACAACGCGCACGCCGCCGGCCTCGACCAGGATTTGCGCTGAGCCCAGCACATGCCCGGCCGGATGGAAGCTCACCGTCACCCCGCCAAGCGTGATCGGCTCGCCATATTCGATCGCCTGGACGCTGCCCGCGAACCCCTCGCCGTAGCGCAGCCGCATGAGATCGATGGTCTCGCGCGTCGCCAGCACGGCGCCGTGGCCTGCCCGCGCGTGGTCGGAGTGCCCGTGCGTGATGAGTGCCCGGTCGACCGGGCGCACCGGATCGACATGAAAACCGCCGAGCCGGCTGCACAGGCCGGCCGCGGCGGGACACAAAAGCTCCTCGGGACGCATTGCTCAAAGATATGTCGCGGCGGCGCGAATGCGAGGCCATATGAAGCATTCCGCGGGTTTGAGCGAAATGTGCTAGAAGCTGGATCGATTGCCCGGCACGCTTTTGATGCCGGCGCGGGAGACCAGCGCTGAACATTTCGCTGCCGTTCATCACGCGACCCATCGCGACGATCCTGTTGTCCGTCGGCGTGTTCCTGACGGGGGCGGTGGCGTATCGATTCCTTCCCGTCGCGGCGCTGCCGAATGTGGAGTTCCCCACCATCCACGTGACGGCGAGCCGGCCCGGCGCCGATCCCTCGACCATGGCGGCGACGGTCGCGGCGCCGTTGGAGCGGCGGCTCGGCGAGATTCCCGGCGTCATCGAACTCACCTCGTCAAGCTCGCTCGGCACTCGCAGATCACCATCCAGTTCGATATCTCCCGCCGGATCGACAGCGCGGCCCGCGACGTGCAGGCGGCGCTCAACGGCGCCGTTGCCGACTTGCCGGGCGATCTGCCGTCGCTGCCGACCTTTCGCAAGGCCAATCCCAACGGCGCGCCCATCATCATCCTGGCGCTGACGTCGGACACGCTGCCGCCGAGTTCCGTCTACGACATCGCCGATACGGTGATCGCCCAGCGCCTGTCCCAGGTCGACGGCGTTGCGGAGGTCAATGTCGCCGGCGCCGAGCAGCCGGCGATCCGGGTGCGCGTCAACCCGATCGCAATCGCCAACATGGGCGTCAGCATGGAGGACGTGCGCAACGCAATCGTCAATGCCAATGCGACCGGCCCGCTCGGTGAATTCGCGGGCGACGGGCTGGCCTGGTCGATTGCCGTCAATGCGCAGATGCGCGACCCCGACGAGTACCGCAACATCGTGGTGAAGTCGGCAAACGGCGCCGTCACCTTGCTCGGCGCGGTCGCGACCGTCGAGCAGAGCACGCGCAACAGCCGCTCGGCCGCCTGGTACAACCAGCAGCCGGCGGTGCTCCTCGTCGTGACCAAAGAGGCCGGCGCTAACGTGATCGAGACCGTCGATCGCATCCACCGGCTGCTGCCCGATCTGCAGCGCTGGGCGCCGGCGGGCATCCGCTTCTCGGTGCTGTCGGACCGCACCAAGATGATCCGCGCCAGCGTGCGCGACATGCAGCTGACGCTCGGCGCCACCATCATTCTGGTGATGATGGTGGTGTTCATCTTTCTGCGCCGGCTGACGCCCACCATTGCCGTCGGCATCACTGTGCCGCTGTCGCTGTCCGGCACCTGCGCCGCCATGTGGCTTGCCGGATATTCGATCGACAATCTTTCGCTGATGGCGCTCGCCATCGCGGTCGGCTTCGTCGTCGATGATGCGATCGTGATGATCGAGAACGCATTCCGCAATCTCGAGAAGGGCATGACGCCGTTCGCCGCGGCGGTCGCAAGCGCTCAGCAGATCGGGTTCACGGTGATCTCCATCAGCGTGTCGCTGATCGCGGCCTTCATTCCGCTTCTCTTCATGGGCGGACTTGCCGGGCGGCTGTTTCGCGAGTTCTCGGTGACGCTCGTGTTCGCGATCACGATCTCGACGCTGGTGTCGCTGTCGGTGACGCCGATGATCTGCGCGCATTTCCTGCGCGAGACGCCGAGCGCGCGGGCAACGCGGCTCGATCGGCTGATCGAAGGGATGCTCGCCGGCCTCGTGCGCCGCTATGCGACGAGCCTTGCCTTCGTGCTGCGTCACCAGACGCTCACGTTGCTGACACTCGCCGCGACCATGGCGCTGACGGTCTATCTGTACATCCACACGCCCAAGGGATTCTTCCCGCCCGACGACAGCGGCTTCGTCGGCGCCTATGCCGCGGCGTCACCGGATATCTCGTATCGGTCCATGATTGGCCTTGCCCAGCGGGCGGCCGAGATCGTCGCGGCCGATCCGGCGGTTGATGGCGTCGGCACCTCGGTCGGCGGCAGCAACTGGAGCGGCACCGTCAACAACGGTCGGCTCTTCATCGCGCTCAAGACGCCGGCGGAACGCGGGTGGACGCCGACCGCGACGATCGTCGATCGCCTGCGCCTTGCGCTCGAGCCGCTGCCCGGCCTGCGCGTCTTCATGTGGCCGGCGCAACAACTGCCCAATGTCGGCGGCCGCTCAAGTCGGTCGCAATATCAGTTTACGATGATGGACACCGACGCCGAGGAATTGGCGAAATGGGTGCCGCGGGTGCAGGATCGCATTCGGCGAATCCCCGGCATCATCGACGTCACGACCGACCGCGAGCTTGGCGGCCTGCAGGCTAATGTGGTGATCGACCGCACCGCGGCGGCGCGCCTCGGCGTCCAGGTCCAGGACATCGACAATGCGCTCAACAACGCGTTTTCGCAGCGCCAGATCTCGACCATCTTCACTCAGCGCAACCAGTATCGCGTGATCCTCGAAATCGAGGCGCCGTTCCAGCTCGACCCGAGCAATCTCAGCCGCATCTACGTCACGGGCGGAAGTGCCCAGGGCTCGCAGGGGCTGTCCGGTTGGAGCCCGGGCGGGCCGGTCGCGGGCGGCAATGCCGTTGCGTCGGGGGCATCGGGCGCCAGCACCCAGGGCCCCCCGGCGAGCGCGCCGAGCGCTTCGCCCGTAACGCCGGTGCCTTTGTCGGCAGTCGCGCGCATCGAAAAATCGAACACGCCGCTTGTCGTCAATCACCAGAACCAGTTTCCAGCGGTGACGATCACGTGGAACCTGGCCGAGGGCGTTGCGCTCGAGACTGCCGCGGAGGAGGTCGTGAAGGCGGTCGCGGACCTGCACATGCCCGACACCGTGCGCAACGACTTCGCCGGCGACATGAAGGTGTTTCGCGAGAGTGCGTCGGCACAGGAACTGCTGATCTTCGCCGCACTGATCGCGGTCTATATCGTGCTTGGCGTACTCTACGAGAGCCTCGCACACCCGCTCACCATCATCTCGACCTTGCCGTCGGCCGGTCTCGGCGCGCTCCTCGCACTCGATGATGTTCGGCGCCGAGCTTACGATCATCGCCTTCATCGGCATTATTCTCCTGATCGGCATCGTGAAGAAAAACGGCATCATGCTCGTCGATTTTGCCATCGACGCGCAGCGCGCCGGGCGCTCGCCCGAGGAGGCAATTCACGAGGCGTGTCTCGCGCGATTCCGGCCGATCCTGATGACGACGCTCTCCGCGCTGCTTGGCGCGGTGCCGCTCCTCGTCGCGACCGGCACCGGCTCCGACCTGCGCCGCCCGCTCGGCATCACCATCATCGGCGGCCTCGTGGTGTCGCAGCTGCTGACGCTCTACACCACGCCGGTGATCTATCTCCTGCTCGACAAACTCGATCGCCGCCGCTGGTGGCGCACGGCGCCGCGCGCGGCTGGTACGGTCGAAGCGCCAGCTGAATAGGCGGAATTCGTAGGGTGGGCAAAGCGAAGCGTGCCCACGCGGTATGGGCCCCGTTGAGAGACGCGACGTGGGCACGCGCGGACGTGCGTCCGCGCTTTGCCCACCCTACTAAGCTGCGGAGTTGGAAGGCGACCGCTACCGCCGCCGGCGCGGCGCGATGCGGATGGTCTCGTAGAGATTGACCGGGGCGAAATCATCGGTGAGCAATTCGCCGCCTTTGGCCGGGTGGTTTTCGACCCGCTTGCCGACAATGGCAGGCAGTGGATAGCGGAATCTGAACTGGCTCTGCAAAGCGGCGGCGCGCTCCATCAGCGCCTCCTTGCTTGGGCGAGGCGCCGGCACGGCGACGATGATGGCTTGCGCTTCACTCGCGTCTTCGAAATCGGGGTAGACGTCGACTGTCGGAAACGCCGCGCGAAACGTGACGAGCGTCGATGTATAGAGCTTGGTGCCGCCCGTGATGTTGGAGGCGACTACGCCGCCCGGCGCGAGATGCTGGCGCACGAGGTCGTAGAACTCCTTGGTGAGGAGGTGGAACGGCACGCCGAGCTCGCGATAGGCATCGAGGATGATGAGATCGTAGAGGTCCTTCTGGCGCGTGAGGAATACCCGGCCGTCGCTTTGAATGATGCGGACCCGCTCGCTCTCCTGCAGGCCGAAATACTTCTTGCTGGCGGCGATGACGCCGGGATCGATCTCGACGAAATCAATCTGCACGTCCGGCATGAAGCGCGCGATGTAGGTCGAGACCGAGCCGGCGCCCATGCCGATCATCAGCACGCGCTTGATCTCCGGCGGATAAACCAGGCCGACCGTCAGAAGCTGCGTATAGGTCGCCGGCAGTGCGTCTGGATCGGTCAGATCGATCGCCGAGTCTACGTGCTCCTCGCCTTTGTAACGCGTGGACAGCGCGAGCAGCGCGCCGTGCTTCAGGATGAAAACATCGTTGTACTCGGTTTCGACATGCGCGACGGACCCATCACGATGCTTGAGCATTTCGGCGCGCACGGTTAAATCGATCAAAGTTTCCGATTGAGCACGCGTTGTGGCGACGAGCGCGGCGCCGACGCTCATCACGGCGAGAACAACGAAATGGCGGGCACGGGCGACAATGGCCCTCGATGTTGCGATGCGGGTCACCGGGGTGAAACCTCTGCTGCGCGGGCCGTTGTCCGATGGGCCAGAGCCCGCTCCCGCTTGTTGTTTGACGGACCGCATAATGCCGCCAGTCGTTGCTTTCGTTGCGGCGAGTATATCAGGCTAGTGCCGGGGTCGGTCGAGCCGAACTGTGGCGATGCGACCCTTTCGCGCGCACAACGCGGTGATGTACTCTTGTCGCTAGTCCTCGCCCTGGAAGGGCTGGCATACGCACATCGGAGGAAACCATGACGAAGTCCACCAAGACGGCGACCGCGAAGCCTGCGCCCAATCGGCGCATCGTGCTGTCCGGCATGGCGGCCGGTGCGGGCGCTGCCGCCGGCGCGCTCGACAGTCTCGTGACGCCTGTCCAGGCGCAGACCAGTCCCAAGACGTTCGTCCTCGTCCACGGTTCCTGGCATGGCGGCTGGTGCTGGCGCCGCGTCGCCGATCGCCTTGAGAGCAAGGGTCACAAGGTCTATACGCCGACCCTCACCGGCGTCGGCGAGCGCGCGCATCTCATGAGCGCGATGATCACGCTCGACACCCACATCATCGATGTCGCCAACGTCATCAAATGGGAGAACCTCGATAACGTCGTGCTGGTCGGCCACTCCTACGCGGGCTTCGTGATATCGGGCGTCGCGGAGAAGGCGCAATCCGCGATCCGCTCCATCGTCTATCTCGACGCGTTCCTGCCGGAGAACGGCGACCGTGTCGTCGATTACTCGCCGCCCGATATGCGCGAGAGCTCGTTCGCCGCGGCCGCGAAGAACGACGTCGGGCCGTCCGGTGCCGCCTGCCAAGGCCTTCGGCGTCAACGAGAAGGACCAGGCCTGGGTCAACAGCAAGATGACGCCGCAGCCGACCTTCGTGTCGCTGCAGCCGATCGCGCTCACCGGCGCCCGCGAAAAGATCGCGAGGAAGACCTACATCCGCGCCGCCGCGTTCCCCGCGCCGGCGTTCGACAAGTTCCTCGCCAAGCTGAAAACCGATTCGAGCTGGCGGACTTATGAGGTGCCGTCGGGACACGACGTCATGGTGGACATGCCCGATCGGCTGACTGAGATTTTGCTCGAGGTGGCGTGAGAATCGCCAGGTCGAAGCGAAGGGGCGCCGGGCCGGTGAGGCTCACGTCCCGGTCGGGCGGTGGAGGGCGGTGCGGGTGCGCTGGCGCACGAGCCAGCGCGAGCGGCCGGCGAGCGCGAGGGTCGCGGCGCGGAGCGGCGGCGGCCAGGTGGTGGGCAGTCCGAGCAGCACCGAGACGCGCTGGGTGTGGTCGGTGAGGGGGCGCTCGCGGCGTTCCCAGGACGCGAGTGCTGTCGCGAGATCGGGCTCGCGCTCAAGATGGACGGCGAGAGAGAGCGCGTTCATGATGGCGCAGCCGCCGCCCTGACCGATGTTGGGCGGGAGGGCGTGGGCGGCGTCGCCGAGGATGGCGACGCGTCCTTTCGACCAACGCGAGAGCTTGATGAGTTCGAAGCGGTCGTAGCGGCCTTCGGCGCCGATGCGGTCGATCAGCGCCTCGAGGTGGGGGAACGCGCGCTTCCACACGTCCTTGCGCACCGGCACCGCTTTCGCTGCCTCGTCGCGGTCGAGCATGGTCAGCGCGAGATAGATGTCGCTGTCGCTGCAGGGCGTGAAGAGCACGCGGCGCGTGCCGGACCAGTATTCGATCGTCTTCGTGTCGTCCGTGCGTTCCACAGCCGTCTTGTCGAGCAGCATGCGGGTGCAGCCGTCGACCAGAGCTTTGCGTTTCGCCACGAGGCCGAGCGTGTCGCGTACGGAGGAATTGATGCCGTCGGCACCGACGATGAGATCAGCCTTGCGGCGGCTGCCGTCCGCAAGAGAGAGTTCGCCATCGGCCGTCGCGCCAGTCGCAGTGGAGTTGGTGACGATCTCGACGCCGGTCTTGGAGGCGACCGCCGCCAGCGCATTGATGATGTTCTGGCGCACGATCGAAAACACGCGGCTGCCGGTCCAGCGATGCACCGAGATGACGCGGTTCTGGTCGTCGCGCACCTCGCGGGTATGCGCTGGCTGGGCCCCCTCGACCGCAGCGTCATAGGCGCCAACGGCTTCGAGCACGCGCAGCCCATTCTCGTAGACATAGATGCCGGCGCCGGTGGTGCGCAGCCGGTCGGCGCGCTCGTGGACGCGCACGCTCCAGCCGCGCTGGGCAAGCGCGCACGCTGCCGTGAGCCCGGCGAAGCCCGCCCCCACGATCTCGGCGTGGCGGTTCATGCGGCGCCGCCTCGTGCTGTCAACCGTCTTTCGGGCGGTTGCGTGCGTGCGCTTTCAATTAGAAGGCTGGGCAGTCGTCGATGATCCTGCGCTTTCTTCTCCCTCCCCCCTTGCGGGGGAGGGTCGGGGTGGGGGGTCGGGGTTTTGGCGAAGAGGTGCCCCATCTCCGGACCCCCACCCCCGACCCCTCCCCACAAGGGGGAGGGGAGAAGGAGCGCAATGCGGTGACGTGCTTTTGCCCCGCCCTCGAAGGTAGTCTATCGCGCTCTCATCTGCGGCTCGCCGCGCGCGGTTTCGCGGTGCGTGACGCTGCGCGCCCGCCGGCCTATGATAATGCCACATCCAACGCGCGCCACGATCGGCGCGCGCATCGTTACTCAGGAGAAACTCATGGCCCGTCTTCGCCACTTCGCCGTTGTCGTCAGCGATCTCGACAAGGCGGCGGCGTTCTACCACGACGTCTTCGAGCTCGAACGGATCGGTCGCGAGGATCTGGAGATCGGCTCGGCGATCTACATGAGTGACGGCGTCATCAATCTTGCGCTGTTGAACTTCACCGGCAAGGCGGGCAGCAAAGCGTCTGATCTTGCCGAGGGCTCGCGCTTCGTCGGCGCCCATCATTTCGGTTTCCAGGTCGACGACCTCGTCGAGACGCAAAAGCGCATCGAGGTTCATGGCGGCAAATTCTTCTTCGATCTCGGCGACGAACGGCACGGCAATTTCGAACGCAAGTTCAAGGACCCCGACGGCGTCATCTTCGACATTTCCGAGAACGGCTGGCAAGGCACCGAGAGCTACCGGAAGAAATAGATTTTCGTTGTCCGCGCGTCGACACATCGGTCGACGCGCTCCATTTGTAATCGCTGTGCGCTCGTTCGGCTTTCGATCCGCGAATAATTCGTCGGTTCGAAGGTGGCCCTCACTTGATGAAGGCGTTGGTGTACAAATCCTCGACCGGGGATTTGCGCTGGATCAGGCCCTTGGCGAGATAGAAGTCCTGCAGTTTCGCGAGGCGGTCGGCGTCGACTTCGCCGAGCATCTTTTGCCCCGGATAGACCAGCTTGACGTAGAAGTTGAACGCGGCCTTGACGGCGCCTTCCTTGCCGCGCCACTCGGGAACGAATTTGACGAAGTCCACGGCGGCCTGGTTGGGATCGTCCATGATGTCCTTCATGCCGCGCAGGGCGGCTTTGACGAAGGCGTGGACCAACTCGGGCTTCTCCTTGATGATGCGGTCGGAGGCGCCGATGCCTTGCGCCATGGTGGGGAAGAACTCGTCGGTCGGAATGACCTTGACCTTGACGCCGGCGGCTTCGACCGGCGGGATCCAGTCGGGCACGCCCGCCATGCCGGCGGATTTGCCGGCGGCGACGAATTCCCACACGCCGGTCGGGCCGACCGACTGCACGTTGACGTCGTCCTGGGAGAGCCCGACGCTCGCGAGCAGGCCGAGCAGGGCGTAGTAGGTCGTGTCCTGGTACGACATGACGGTGATGGTTTTGCCCTTGAGATCGGCCGGCTTTTCGATGCCGGAATCCTGCGCGCACCACGAGCTGCATGAAGCCCTTGCCGCCGAACACGGTGACGATCTTGATGGGCACGCCGTTCTGACGGACCATGATCGGGCCGTCAGCGACGATGCCGCCGAGCGGCGCGTTGCCCGCCCCGACCTGCTTTGCCACATCGACGCCGCCGCGCCCGACTTCGAAGGTCACGTCGAGGCCGGCTTCGGTGAAATAGCCCTTGCCTTTGGCGAGCTGGATCGGGCCGAAGGCGGGAAGAAGCGGCGGCGCCGGGAAGAGATAGGTGACTGCTTCGCCTGCATGGACTGGCACGGCCGCAGCAATCGGCAACTCCAGCGCGAGGCCTAGCGCCGCAAGCGCAACGAACGCGGTCATCGTCCGCGGGCAATCGCCGCGTGGCACGGCTTGACGTCGCAGGGCAGGGCGGTCGACGGATTGGGCAAAGGCTTTCCACATATTCAACTCTCCAACGCGGTCGCGGAAAAATGGCGCAATCATCTGCCGCAATCTATCGAGTTCCGCTGGACTTGCACTATACTTGTCGGCGGCGTGCGGGGAAGCAGCACCCGCGGGTCGTGACCCTGTCGAGCTTCAAGAACATGTCCGGCCCTGCGCGCCTCGAATATCGCAACATCACCATGCGTTTTGCGACCGGCGCCGGTGCGGCGGCCTTCACCGCCGTTTCCGACGTGAGTTTTGCCGTCGGCGACGGCGAGGTGGTGTCGCTCATCGGACCAAGCGGTTGCGGCAAAAGCACGCTGCTCAACATCGGGGCAGGGCTTGCTGCTCCGAGCAGCGGCGCGGCCTTCGTCGACGGCGAGCGCGTCGCGGGGCCAAATGATCACGTAGCATTCATGCTGCAGAAGGATTTGCTGCTGCCCTGGCGCACGGTCGCCGAGAACGTGATGTTCGGCGTCGAGATCAAGGGCGTCGCGCCGGCGGAGCGCCGCGCGCGGGCGATGGCGCTGCTCGAAAGCTTCAACCTCGCCGAGTTCTCCGGACGCTATCCGCATCAGCTGTCGGGCGGCATGCGGCAGCGCGTGGCACTGGCGCGGACGCTCGCGGTCGATCCTTCGGTGCTGCTGCTCGACGAGCCGTTCTCCGCGGTCGACGCGCAGACCCGCATGGTTCTGCAGCGCGAACTCGCACAGACGCTGCAGCGCGCCCGCAAGACTGCGCTCCTCATCACCCACGATCTCGTCGAGGCGGTCACGCTGTCGGACCGCGTGCTGGTGATGAGCCGTCGCCCGGGCCGCATCATCGACGAGATCAAGGTTGACCTGCCGCATCGGGAGAACCCGATCGCGCGCCGCCACGACGCGCGGGTGCACGAGTACGTGGCGCGCCTGATGGATCGCCTCGACATCGATCCGGCCGCGGCGGAAGGCGCACGCGCATGACCGGGTCAGCGCAAAAATCGATGGTGCAGCGGGGCACGCTTGCGAGCATCGTGCTGCTCGTCGCCTTTCTTGCGGCGTGGCAGTGGGGACCGGGCGCGCTCGGCATTCCGGCCTTCATCATTCCGCCGTTGTCCGCGGTGTGGGACGAGGCGGTGCGGATGTGGCAGGTCAATCACCTGATAATGCACACGCTTGTCACCACCGCCGAGGTCGTCGCCGGCTTTCTGCTCGGCAGTCTGCTCGGCGCAGTGTTCGGCTATGTGCTCGGGATGTCGCCGACCGCGGAGTTTGCGCTGTCGCCCTATATCCTGGCGCTGCAAATTGCGCCGAAGGTCGCGTTCGCGCCCCTGTTCATCCTGTGGATGGGCTTCACTGTCTATCCGAAGATTCTCGTCGCGATCCTCATCGTGTTCTTCCCCGTCATGGTCAACGTGCTGACCGCGGTGCGCGGTGTCGATCCCGACCTCGTCAATCTGGCGCGCGCGTTCAAAGCGACACGGGCGCAGATTTTCTGGAAGGTCGAATTCCCGAACTCGATGCCGCCGATGTTCGCCGGTCTGCGCATCGGCTCGACGCTCGCGGTGGTCGGGGTCGTGGTCGGCGAACTCGTCGGCGGCAATGTCGGGCTCGGCTTTCTGTTGAGCTTCGGCGAGGGCCAGGCCAATACGCCGATGGTGTTCGTGTCGATCGTCATGCTGACGATCGTGGGCGGCGTGTGCTACCTCGCCGTCATCTTGATGGAGCGGCACGTGCTTCATTACCTGCCGTCCCGCGCGCCCGCGGCGCTCGGCGGCTGATGTATCGATGAGGACAACATGAACGGTCATCCGACGGTTGCCGCCGTCATCGCCAGGGATCTTGCCGCATTCGGTGCGCGGCGTTGCTTCGGGCTTCTCGGCACGGCGAACTTCAAGATCAGCCGTGCGCTGGTCGACGCCGGTGTCGAGCTGATCTCGGCGCGCCATGAAGGCAATGCGGCGAGCATGGCGGATGCCTACGCCAAGGCGAGCGGCGAGCTGACGCTCGTCAGCGTGCATTCCGGGCCCGGGTTGACCAACGCCATCACCGGTATCGCCGAAGCGGCGAAAAGCCGGACCCCGATGTTGGTGCTCGCAGGCGATGTGCCGACCGGCGCGGTGACCAACAATTTCTATATCGAGCAGGGCGACCTCGTGCGGTCGGTCGGCGCGGTATCCGAGCGCATACACACGCCGGCGTCGGCGCGCGAGGATGCGCGGCGCGCGGTCGTGCGCGCCATGCGCGATCGCCAGACCGTGGTGCTGAGCCTGCCGCTCGATGTGCAGGACATGCCGATGGCGACGAACGTCGGCCCGTTGGAACTGCCGCCTGCGCCGGGCCGGCTCTATCCCGATCCCGATGCGGTACGCCAGCTCGCTGGCGCGGTCGCGCGGGCGCAGCGCCCGCTCATCCTGGGCGGCCGCGGCGCCGTGCTGTCGGACGCCGAAGGCGCACTGCTCGCGCTCGCCGACCGCACCGGCGCGCTGCTGGCGACCACTGTGTGCGGCCATGGCCTGTTTGCACAGAGCCCGTGGTCGCTCGGCATTTGCGGCGGCTTCTCATCGCCGGCGCGCTGATGAAATGATCCGCGATAGCGACCTTATTCTCGGCTTCGGCGCGAGCTTCACGTCATGGACGACGAAGCGCGGCAAACTGATCGCGCCGGACGCCGCCGTTGTGCAAATCGATATCGAGGCGGCGAAACTTGGCTATCAGCGGCCGATCCAGCAGGCGGTGCTGGGCGACGCCAAGGCGACCGCCGAGGCATTGCTCGCGGAACTCGGCAAGGACGGCGGAGAGTCGCGTGGACGGCACAGCGCTGCCGTGCGCGATCGCATTCGCGCCGGCGACAATCATCACAGCTCCGCAAACAGACGAATCAAGCGCGCGCTTCATCGATCCGCGAACGCTGAGCAAGGCGGTCGACGCGATCCTGCCCGCCGAGCGCGTGGTCGCGTCCGACTCCGGTCATTTCTGCGGCTGGGTGCCGCGCTATCTGCGGGTGCCGAACGCGCGCGCGTCGTGCCTTTCGCATTCGTTTCAGTCGGTTGGGCTTGGACTTGCCTCCGCGATCGGTCTCGCCGTCGCCAACCCCGGCAAGCTCGCCGTGCTCGGTACCGGCGACGGCGGCTTCCTGATGTCGATCTCCGATCTCGAGACCGTCATCCGGTTAGGCTTGCGGATGTGCATCCTCGTCTACAACGATGCCTCGTACGCTGCGGAGGTGCACTATTTCGGCCGCCAGGGCTACCCGATCGACATCGTGCAGTTTCCCGACACGGATTTTGCCGCGATTGCGCGCGGCTACGGCGCGCAGGGCGCGACCGTGCGGACGCCCGCGGATCTTGCGCCGCTGCGCGCGTGGGTCGATGCCGGCGCGCCCGGCGTGTTCGTGGTGGACGGCAAGATCAACCCGGACTTCGAGGCCGATTGGCACGCAGAGCATTTTCCGGCGGGCGCGCCGCACTAAAGCAGTAGCCATTCGTAGCCCGGATGAGCGCAGCGATATCCGGGGTCAGCCAGGCAATTGGTGAAGACATTCCCGGATGTCGCTGCGCTCATCCGGGCTACATGATCTGCTTTACGCCGTGCGTGAGCGGCCGGCGAACCAGGCGATGACGAACAACGCGATTCCGGCGGCGAGCGCCACGAGCGCGTGCTTGGTGTGAATGTGATCGGAGCCGGCTTCGTAGCCGGGGAAGAATTGCGGCAGCGAGCCCGCGGGCAGCATGAAATAGGCGCCGGCCGCCGCCAGGCAGACCAAGCCCAAAATGATAGCGATGATCTTCACGCGTCGTCCTCCCTCTCGTCGCGCGTTGGGGATAGCGGCTTTGGCGCATGATGCCAAGCACAGCCCCTCCCAAGTTTTGACATCTTCACGTGCGTTGATTCGAACTGGGTAGGGGGACACTTCAACATCAGTAAAAAACTCGCGCTCACGGCGCGGTTTGGGTTTAGGGGCCGCGTTCGAGCGGCCGACGACGTTGCCTGCCGCGGCTGCGCGGTCGTGTGGGCAGCGATCGATGGTGCGTGACCATTTACAGCCGGCAGGCGCGGCCGGTTCCATTTGTTGGTATGCCGCTGCGACATCATCCGAGTTTTGTTGTGTACGCGTCAATATTCGCGATCGCGGCGGCAGCGACGGTCATTGCCTTTGGCGCCGCGGCGCAGGGACGCGCGCCTCTCGACACGCCGTCGCCGTCCGCTGCCGACTGTGCCGGCGCGACGAGCCTGACCGGGGAGGTCGCAAGCGTCACCGACGGCCGCTCGCTGCGGCTTACGGACGGCCGCGAGGTTCGCCTTGCCGCAATCGAGACGCCGCCGCTAAACACCGACGCCGAAGATGATGGCCGGGCCGAGGTGGCGATTGCAGCCAAGGCCGCGCTCGAATCGTTTGTGATCCATCGCATGATCGTGCTGCGTCCAGCGGGAACAAGTTCCGACCGCTATGGCCGAATCGTTGCCTTCGTTTCTGTCGTGTCGCCAGCCGCCGAAACCCTGGTCCAGCGTGATATGCTTGCCGGAGGCCATGCGCTGCTATCCCCGATCGGGCTTGCGCCGGGATGCCGCACCTACCTGCGCACCGCGGAGCGGGCGGCGCGGACCGCAAAGCTTGGCCTTTGGAGCGAACCATATTATGTAGTTCGGCGCGCCGATGATCCCTCGGATGTGATGGGTGACGAGGGACGTTTCGCCGTAGTTGGCGGCAAGGTTCTGTCGGTGCGCGAAAGCGGCGGCATCGTGTACGTGAACTTCGGACGACGCTGGTCGGAAGATTTTACCGTCACGATTCTTAAACGAAATGAGCGTCTATTTGCCGGAGCCGGCATGCCGCCGAAGGAACTCACCGGACGCCGCGTCGAAGTTCGGGGATGGGTTGAAGCGCGCAATGGTCCTGCCATCGAGGTGGCGCGGCCGGAGCAAATCGAATTCGTCGACAGGGGCCAAAACGAGTAGGCTGTTCGCAGCGATGAGGGGGAGCATTCGCAAATCGGTCGTCGAGCCGGGGGGCTCGTCGCAGCAGCGGTGGTGACGCTTGCTGTCGCCGCCTGCTCGAGCATGCCCTCGATTGGACCGATTTCACTTCCCGAACTGCCAAAAGCAGGCGGCGGCGCCTCCGCGGCGGCCGAGCGCGAGCATCAGCGGGTGCTTGCGGCCTACGGCGGCGCCTACTCAGACGCCAAGCTGCATGCCAAGCTCACGACCGTCGTCGAGCGCTTGGTCGCTGCGTCGAGCCGCCCAGACGTCAAATACCGCATCACCATTCTCAACTCCCCGGCCGTCAACGCGTTCGCGCTGCCCGACGGCGAGCTTTATGTGACGCGCGGTCTTCTTGGACTCGCCAACGATTCGTCCGAACTCGCCTCGGTGCTGTCCCACGAGATGGCGCACGTGGTCGCAAATCATGCGGCGCTCCGCGAAGAGCGGGCGCACAAGACCGACCTCATCAGCAGCGTCACCGATCTCTTGAGAAACCCGGAAATCGGCGCCCTCGCGCTCACCCGATCGAAGATGGAGGCGGCCAGCTTCTCGCGCGCCCAGGAACTCGAGGCCGATGGCATGGGCGTCGAGATCGCGACAAAGTCCGGCTACGATCCGTTCGGCGCGGCGCGCCTGCTGGGCTCGATGAGCCGCAATGCCGATTTCGTGACGGCGCGGCGCGGCGGCGACGTCCGCGATTTTCCATCCTCACATCCCGCGACTGGAGCGCATTCAGAACGCCCAGAGCGTTGCGCGGCAGTTTGGTGCGCCGGGCGCCGGCGATCGTGACAGACCAGCCTATCTCGCCAGCATCGATGGGATGGTCTACGGCGAAGATCCGGCCGACGGCTTCGTGCGCGGCCGCCGCTTCATTCATCCCAAGCTCGGCTTCACGTTCACGGCGCCCGAGGGCTTCGGCCTCGACAACACCAACCAGGCGGTCCTCGGCTTGAAGGACGGCGGCACCCAGGCGCTGCGGCTCGATATCGTCAAGGTTCCCGCGGAGCAGTCGCTGGTCGAGTATCTCAATTCGGGCTGGATCGAGAATGTCGATACGAGCTCGCTCGAGGAGATGTCGCTCAATGGATTTCCGGCGGCGACGGCAACGGCGAAGGGCGACCAGTGGGCATTCCGACTCTACGCCATCCGGTTCGGCAGCGAGGTCTATCGGTTCATCTTCGCGGCGCGAAACCGCACGCCGGAGGCGGACCGCACGTTCCGCGAAACGGTGCAGACCTTCCGCCGCCTCACGCTTGCGGAAATCCGCATGGCGCGGCCACTGCGACTCAAGGTCGTCAAAGTCGGTCCGCATGATACCTCCGAATCGCTCGCGGCGCGCATGGCGCGGGTCGATCGGCCTGGCGAGCGCTTCCGCGTCCTTAATGGACTTGATCCCGGCGATCGGGTGAAGCCCGGCGAGTTCGCAAAAATCATCGTCGAGTGAAGACGCCGCGGCGCGACCACGGCAGTTGACCTCTCCGCCTCACCGGCAAAATAATGCTGCCGATTGAACCGCGTCTGTTGAGCGGCGGTGGACCATGGCCATCATCAAGCACCTCGCCGCGCTCTCGCCGCCATTTTTCTCGTCGCCGCCTTGCCGACAGCGGAAGCGGTGGCGCAATCCTGGCCGCACGAACCGTGCAAGCTGATCGTGCCGTTCTGTCCGGGCAGCGCGGCCGACACCACGGCGCGGCTGTTCGCCGAGCGCCTGGCCGACGCTGGAACCGCCGGCCCGTCGTGGAGGATCGGCCCGGGCCCGACGGTCTCGTCGCGCTCACGGCGTTCGTGGGCACGCATGATGATCACACGCTGCTGTTCTCGAACGGCGGGCCGGTCACCATCAATCCGGTGGTTCACGCCAAGCTCGACTTATGATCCCGAGCGCGATCTCGTGCCGATCGTGTCGGCGTCGATTCCTTCCTCACGGTCGCCGCGATCCGTCGCTCGGCGTCGGCTCCGTCGACGCGTTGATCGCTCGCTGCGAGCCGAGCCCGGCAAGCCTCACCTGGGCGTCGACGCCGGGCCTGCCGCAGTTCATCTTCGCGGGCTTCCTCAAGCGCGCCGAGCTCGAGATGACGCAGGCGTCCTACCGAACTTCTCGCCGGCGCTGCAGGATGTCGCCGAGAACCGCATCGGTGTCGCCGTGACGGCGCCGCTGCCGCTCCTGCCGTTCGCCAAGGCCGGCAAAGTCAAGCTTCTTCTGGTGACCAACCGCGATCGTTCGCCGGCGGCGCCCGATCTCGCCGACTGCCGCTGAGATCGGCCATCCCGAACTCGCCGCAGACGGCTTCCAGGGCTTCTACGGCTGGCGCGGTATACCGGAGGAGCTGCGCGCCCAGATCGCCGCCGACGTCGAGGCGGTCGCCGCCGATCCGGCGCTGGCGGCGCGGCTCGCTGCGATCGGGCAGGCGCTGCGGGTCGGTACCACGGCGGATTTCGTTACCATGATCGAAACCCAGCGCGCCCAGATCGCCAGCATTGCCAAGGCGTTGGCACTCATCCCGCAATAGGCGGGGTTGTGCACAGTTGCAGGTGCCCCGGTTTAGGTGGTGCCTTCGATTTAGGCCTGCTAAGGTCGATTAGCTGAGAACGACTGGGGGGCTGCAGGCGATGGAAGGCACCGCGACCAGCAGCGCGTCGCTGCTCCACTTCGTGATGATCAAGCCGACGCATTACGATGACGACGGCTATCCGATCCAGTGGATCCGTCGGCGATCCCGTCCAACACGCTCGCCTGCATGAACGGCCTGGCGGAGGATGCGCGGCGGCCAGGTGCTCGGGCCCGACGTTGACATCCGCTCCATACCTACGACGAGACGAATCGGCGGGTCCGGCCGGATCGCATCATCCGCGACGATCCGCCGCCGGCGGCCGGGCGCTGATCGGCCTGGTCGGCGTGCAGTCCAATCAGTTTCCCCGCGCGGTCGATCTGGCGCGGCCATTCCTCGCCGCCGGCTTGCCGGTGGGCATCGGCGGCTTCCACGTCTCCGGCTGCATCGCGATGCTGCCGGAGTTGCCGCCCGAATATGCGGGAGGCGCAGGCACTCGGCATTCGCTTCTTCGCCGGCGAGGCCGAGGAGGGCCGCCTCGACGAGGTGCTGCGCGACGCCTGGAGCGGCAAGCTGCGCCGCTCTACAACCACATGGACGACCTGCCGGCGCTGCAGGGCGAGCCGCCGCCGATCCTGCCGCGCCAGCATGTGCGCCGCACCTCCGGCTCGCTGTCCAGCATCGATCTGGGCCGCGGCTGTCCCTATCAGTGCTCGTTCTGCACCATCATCAACGTGCAGGGCCGCAAGAGCCGCTTCCGCTCGCCCGACGATCTCGAGCAGATCATCCGCGAGAATTTCGCGCAGGGCATCAAGCGCTTCTTCATCACCGACGACAACTTCGCCCGCAACCGCCATTGGGAGCCGCTGTTCGACCGGATGATCGCGTTGCGCGAGGGAAGGGCTAACATCGGCTTCACCATCCAGGTGGACACCCTGTGCCACAAAATCCCGAACTTCATCGTGAAGGCGGCGCAGGCCGGCGTGCGGCGCGTGTTCATCGGCCTGGAGAACATCAATCCCGAGAATCTGATGGCCGCCAAGAAGCGGCAGAACAAGATCACCGAATATCGCGCCATGCTGCAGAAATGGCGCGAGCATGGTGCCATCACCTACGCGGGCTACATCATCGGCTTTCCCGGCGACACCAAGGAATCGATCCTGCGCGATATCGAGATCATCAAGCGCGAACTGCCGCTCGACATCCTGGAATTCTTCTTCCTCACGCCGCTGCCGGGATCGGAGGACCACAAGGTGCTGTGGCAACAGGGGCCTGGATGGACCCCGACCTGAACAAGTACGATCTCAACCACGCGTGATCGCACCATCCGCGCATGTCGGATGCGGAATGGGAAGAGGCGTACCGTGCCGCCTGGGACGAACTACTACACGCCCGAGCACATGCGCACGATCCTCCGCCGCGCCGCCGCGCACGCTGGGCCGGCCGAAGACCGCGCTGACCACGATCCTGTGGTTCTACCTGATGATCCTGTTCGAGGCGGTGCATCCGCTGGAAGGCGGGGCGTTCCGGCTGAAGTTCCGTCGCGACCGGCGGCACGGCATGCAGCGAGAGAGCCGCTGCTGTTCTATCCGCGCTACGCCGCCGAAATCGTGGTGAAGGCGTGGCGCTACTGCTGGTCTACGGCGCGCGATGCGATCCTGAGCAGGTGCTGCGCGCGCCGGACCGCTGGACCTACACCGATCTCGCCATCGAGCCGCCCGAGGCAATGAACTCGACACGCTGGACCTCTACCAGGCGACCAGTGGTGGCGAGGCGGCGGTGGCGCGTCAGCGGCGCGAGGGCAGGTGATCCGCGAGGGTTCACGCGTGGTGGCCGCGGCGAAGTAGGGCAGGGCACGCGTCACGTTCTAAGCACTTCGGGCTGCAATCGCCCGCATGAAACAATCGGCGGCAAAACAATCGGCGGTATGAAAAAAGCCCGGCTTGAGGCGGGCTTTTCTGTCTGGATCTATGTCGGGAAAGCCACTTACGCCGCTTCGTCCTCGATCACGGCCTCTTCGCTCTCGGCGCTCTTGCCGCGCCGCGGACCCTTGGCGAGCGCTGCCTCGATTTCCTTGATAGCTTCGGTCTCGGTGATCCGCTGGACCGCAGAAATCTCGCGCGACAGCCGGTCGAGCGCTGCTTCGTAAAGCTGGCGTTCGCTGTAGGACTGCTCGGGCTGGCTCTCGGAGCGGAACAGGTCGCGAACCACTTCCGAAATCGCGACGATGTTGCCGGAGTTGATCTTCGCTTCGTATTTCTGCGCCCGGCGCGACCACATGGTGCGCTTGATCCGTGCGCGACCCTTCAGGGTCTCGAGCGCGCGCTTCACGATCGGGGGCTCGGCCAGCTTGCGCATGCCAACCGCCGCGATCTTGGCGGTCGGGACCCGCAAGGTCATCTTGTCCTTGACGAAGTTGATCACGAACAGCTCGAGCTTGCAGCCCGCAACTTCCTGTTCCTCGATCGCCACGATCTGCCCGACGCCATGCGCCGGATAAACAATGAACTCGCTGGTCTTGAAGCCTTGCCGTTGCGTAGCCTTCTTCGAGGTCATTCCCTGACTTTCTGCTTGACCCTTTGGCCTGTTGGTGCCGACAGCCGCCTTAGCCACGGGAGCTCCGCGGCGGCTGGTAGCCCGGGGAGCTTGGGTTGCCCTGCGACGGCTGTCCGAGGCTACCTTTTTTGTGGTCCTTTTCGACTTAGACCTGTGACGTATTTTCGCCTGCCACTGCCGATTGCGTGATTTACACGCCCCTGTTTGACGGATCCTCGGAATACTTCGAAAAAATACGCTCC
>CAWHIO010000052.1:0-25473 GCA_963829315.1 uncultured Alphaproteobacteria bacterium
CGAAAATGGACCAACCGGGACTTCGACGCCTTCGATTTGAAACTCCAGCCCCAGCGCTTCGGCAAGCCGGCCAATATTATCTTCGGTCGCCAGCCAAGGTGTGAAGTCGTGTTCCTCGTGCTTCCACAGCTCAGCCGCCTTGACCCTCTTCATTTGTCCTGAAGTCGATGGTCATCGGGATGAGGCTCCGGGAGCGCGGCCGTGGCCGCAGAAGCGAATTCACGAAACTATCACTTTACCTCGTGGGTCGAGACGGCGCACACTGTCTGGCCATGGATAAATCTATTGCGCGTCTCAACATCGAGCATTACCGCAAAAAGCTGGCAGAAGAAGGCGATGAAACGAAGCGGCAAATGGCTGCTTCGCCTGCTGGCCGAGGAAGAAGCCAAACTGGCCGCGCTAGATGGGAAGAAGGTGCAAGGCTAGGATTTGCTCTGCCATTCCCGCCAGTGGGTCGGGTCCACATTAATCCACTGCTTGGTTTTTGCGTCGATCCAGCCACCGAGAATGCGACGGGCATGGAAACACGAGCGCGTGCAGGCCCGCTCCCCGATCACAGCTAGCTCGAGATCGCGGTCGAACGGCGCAGCCAATATGGGCTTCCACTCCATGTGCAATTTCTGTACCGCGACAAAATTCGCCGCGTTGATCTAGATCATTCTGTGCCGCACTTGCTTTTGCCTGCCGGTCCCCGAAAGAAATTCCAATATCCGGTGCTAGAAGGGATCGACTTTGTCGCCTTTTAAGCGCAACGCTGTGTGTCGGCCACCCGCTACCCCAAGGGAGGCTTCGCATGGAAAAAGTTCGTCGAGCGTCAAAACATTGAGCATTACGTAAAGCAACTCAAAACAGAAACAGACCCGATCAGAAGAACTATGCTTCAACGCCTTTTGGTTGAGGAAGAGGGGCGAAACAGGCGAGTCACTCTAAAGGTGGAGAAGTAGGCCCCGGTCCAGCCTAAGGATGTTTCCTGAGTTGAAGAAATGCTCGTGGCTCAAATATTCGGGGAAAATGGTTCCGTTTGTTTATCGATGCCCCGTAATGGGTCTGAACGTCCAAGGATTATTTGCCGACGACGTGCCGGCGGAGGAATCTTTTAGCCGATGAGGCCGTTACCTGTCTGGCCTGTAGGCGGGTGCATCTCGTAAACCGATCAACCGGCAAGATTTTAGGCGAAGACCACCACCCACGCTGAAGACGAGCGCTCTGCGATCAAACGCGCTGAGCTATGATCGACCCCATGCCCTTCGCCCGCCGCTTCCCGCCACCGTGGACCGTCGAGGACAAGAACAACGCCTGCTTCATCGTCCACGACGCCAACGGACAGGCGGTCGCCTATGTCTATTACGAGGAGGAGCCGGGGCGCGATCGGCGGCGAATTTGATGACCCGGGACGAGGCGCGGCGCATCGCGGCCAACATCGCCAAGCTGCCGGACCTCTTGAAGCGGCAGCCACGGTCCGCTTAGCCCCAAGAGAGCGGAAGTATTCGCTGCCCCGCACTAACCGACGAGAAGGGCCAATTGCGTCATTCCGCAGCGCAGAAAATCAGCGAGCGTTTCACGGACTTGCCGGTTACGGCGTGATATTCTTCGCCAAATTGAAGGCGGGGCGCATGGCAGGCGGCATTGCACGACGGCTATTCATATCGGCGCTCGGCGGCGCGACCGTTGTGTGGCCGCTCGTGGCGCGTGCGCAGTCAGGCATGATGAAACGTATCGGCGTGATCACGCTCTATGATGAAGGGGATTTCAGAGGGGGAGACCAATTCTCGCGGCGTTCCGAGCCCCGATGGACAAGCTTGGATGGGTGGCGGGACGCAACATCGCGATCGACTACGTCTGGGCTTCCAATGTTTCCAACCGGCTTGCGACCCTCGCCGCAGAATTAGTGAAGTCAAACCCGGATGTGATCGTGGCCAACGGCACGCCCCTGACCCAGGCCACTTGGCAAGCGACCCAAACGACTCCGATCGTATTCGTAGAGGGATCTGATCCGCTCGTCGAGCGGCCTCGTCGCAAGTCTGGCGCGGCCGGGTGGCAACGTCACGGGGTTTTCGAATTACGAATTCTCGATCGGAGCAAAATGGCTGGGGCTGCTGAAGGAAATCGCGCCCAATGTTAGCCGCGTGCTGGTGCTCTTTCTTTTCGGCAACGCCGGAAATCTGGGATTGCTTCACTCTATCGAAGCAGCAGCACCTTCCACGGCAGTGACAGTTATCCCGGCTGGGGTTCGCGAGGCTGGTGAAATCGAAAGAGCAATAACGGATTTCGCGTCGACTTCAGATGGCGGCCTCATCGTGCTGCCGGCTATTCCCCTGAAAGGCTCGTCACGATCTGATCGCTGCACTGGCTGCGCAATATCACTTACCCGCGATGTATTCCTCGCGTGCATTTATCGCGAGCGGCGGGTTGATGTCCTATGTCCACAATCCGATCGACTTATATTCGCGCGGCGTCCTATGTCGATCGCATTCTCAGGGGCGCGAAGCCGGCCGATCTGCCCGTGCAACAACCAACTAAATTCGAACTCGCAATCAATCTCAAGACCGCAAAGGCGCTCGGCCTTGAGGTGCCGTCCAAGTTGCTCGCCGTCGCTGACGAGGTGATTGAGTAGGCAACTGAGCGGTTGTTGCAGTGCGAATTAACTGACCCCGCGAGGACCGCTTGGGGTCATTCGCGTCGCCGTTGGTCAAGGCCCCAAGCCTACGCACTTCCGCTTCGCTCCGAAAGCGACCACTCGAAGCGGCTGGGTCCTCGAAGTTACCTATCCGGCCGCGCCGATTGCTGGGTGAAGGTCAAGAACCCGAACACGCCAGCGGTGCGGCGCGAGGCCGAAGAAGATTGGGGTCGATGACGGTCCTTCAGGCGCCGACAATGCCCTCGATCGTCGGAGCGATTTCTTGGGCGATAGCCAAGCACTCAGCGTGGAAGGCATCAAACGTGGTTGCCGAGTTGATCTTGTGACAAACATGCGCAGCTTCGAAGCATTGGATTATGTCGAAGAGCGCATTTTGCAAGATCAGCATGCTCGGCCAATGTGGCTTCGCACCGAGAATGGTTCGGCCGTCCCTGGCTTTGTAAGTGGTCATCAGCTCAATGCTGTATCTGTCGTAATGCGACACTGAGCTGAACTGCGCGTATAACCTGTCGTACCAAGGCCCAAGTTTCTCCTTTGCAATCAACTCATCGGCGAGTGGTGGAAATTCGTCGCGTTTTGCCCCATCGAGCGAAGATCGAGCTTTGACCATTCCTCAAAAAAGGCACGTTGCTCTTTCGTAGGCGCTTCGGTAGCCCACGCTGGAAACGGTCCAAACAATTTCTCAAATTGCTCACGGGTTTCCGGTCTGGCGCTTCTGGCTAAGTCGCTCATCTTTGAAAACTTCGTGCGGTCGTACTTGTCGAACGCCTGCGGATCGGTATTGCGAACAAGCCACGAAAAGCGGAGTGTTTGCTCGTAACGGTCCCGCAAGAGAGACATCGCCGCGTGGGTGAGCCCCCAACTCGCGTTAAGCCGGACGGCGCTGCTTGTGATTTCCGCTATATAGAGCATACGCTGGATCAAGAATTCGCGGCTGTGCTGGTCCCAGAGCCGGTTGCTTTTTGCAAGATCGTTGTAAGCTCAACCAGACACGTTCGGTCAGGCGACAGCAGGCGGCGACGGCCGGGGGATGAGCGAGCGGTCCTAAATGCTCGAAGACAGGGGGCGGCTTTGACATTTGCGGCGATGATATATCAGAGTTGCGGCCGATCTCGGCGACACTAAAAGTCGTCTTAGCCGGCATTTAGACCAACTTTGACTGCAGCGATGAAGTGCCGTTGTGTTTTTTCTTCGCTGTATTGATCGCTCTGTTTATTTTTACCCGTGGAGAATATCCCATGTCTGACCCGCGCTTTGATGAACACATGAAATGGCTTGGCCATGTGTCTGCAATTTGGGCGTCGCTGGAACTTAGCGTCAACATGGCGATTTGGGAACTTGCAAACGTAGAGCGATGGATCGGGGCCTGTCTGACAACACAAATTTTCTCTCCGTCAGCCCGCTTTCGCGCGCTGATTTCACTTGTTCATGTTCGCGGCGGCCAGCCAGAAATCATTAGCAAAATCCATAAATTTGCTGAGGGTGCCGGAGGCTTGTCGCGACGTCGTAATTCATATGTTCACGATAGTTGGGCGCTTGATGAAACTACATGCGAAGTCAAACGAATACACGTCACAATGGAGGGTGCCTTTAGTTTTGGATTTACACCAACTTCCGTTGACGAACTCAAACGTCTTTTCGATGACATTCAAGACGGTATTCGGCGCTTCGATCAATTACGCGATGAGATTTTTCGCTCGCTGCCACCATGGCCTCGAACACAGTTTTCGCGATCTCGGGGTATTCGTAGCTATCCACTAGATCAAAGTAGCGGCCAGACAAGGGCCTCAACCCCCGCCTTAATCATTTCCGGCGTAAGCAAGATTTCAATGGGATTGTTTTCTTTCATGCTATCCCTAAGCCTCAGGGGCCGCTCTGGTGTAGTTCTAAGAACGCGGATCGCTAGTGTTGTTGTTCAATGGCACCGGCTCCGCGCTGGTCACTTCTGCTTTGGCGTCCGAAACCGGACGCCGCGTTGGGCGCGCCATTCCAGAAAGTCGACAATCTCCTCGTCGACGCAATGCACCGTTGCGAAGTTCGTGTCGCCGGGCTTGGCGCAGCCGCGATAAACGATGACCTCGTCGTCATCGTTTGTTTGATCGTGCATTTCAGCACCTGAGAACCAAGGGTTGCCGATCGACCAACAGAGATTTTGAGCGAGCGGAATGGCAGGACGACCACTCCACCGGCTGACGGAGTTTTGGTCATCGTGGCACCGCCCGTCTAATCCACGGCAGCCGGGCCTTCCGGCCGCATCCACCACCAACCTACAGTCAGTCGGCGCGGCCCCCAGCCCATCTAACCGAGGAGCCGCGCCGTAGATGCCCAGGGCCGTGAAAGGTTAAGCGGGCCGGGGTCGACCCCGCCACGGGCAAGACGGGAACCATGATCAGGCGCTCGGCCTGTTTTCTTGGCGCTCGCGCGCAGCGAGTTCGCGTTATCTGGATCGGCATAAACTTTAGCGAAGCCTGCGACTGTGAGCTTCAGTTGCGGCATGGCCGGCCGCAGCTTTTCAGCTAAGGCCATGAGCTGTTCGAGCGCGTCTGTCGGATCGTTGACGTCGGTTGCCTGCCCGGCCGCCAACATAGGTCGGGACCAGCGACATGGTCAGCCAGCCGCTTCTTTACGTCTGATGCGCCTTGCGCAGCGCGAGGCCGTCGTCGTTGCTGGCGCTGACACATGCGAGCTGAAGGCCTGCGCTTGCGTTCGCCCGGCAGCCGATCGCGCTCGGCGTAGTCTTCTGATCAGCCTTGGTGAAAGCTTCGGGCTCGGTGAAATGGTAGGGATCTTGCATGTCGACGATCACCTTGGCGATCTCGACGACGGGAAGTCTTTCAGAGAGTTTGGATTGTCTGACATTGTTTCTTCCTCTTGTTCGCGTTTGTAGGCATTGGTGAGAGCTGCGACCGTGACGGTTGTTGATCAACCACTCGAGGGCGTCGCGCGATCGATCTTGCCGTTGCTGCCCTCGACGATCAGGTCGGCCAATTCGCTGAGTGTTGCGCGCCGGTGCTGGTCGGTTGTTGGCGCGTTGTCGTTTGGTTTGTCTTCGACGACATCGAAACCGTTCTCGCGGGCGACGGCGAGGTTGGCCTCGTCGGCGGTGAGGCCGTCCTTGAAAATTCGTCGAAAGATTTCGGCGTTGACGCGGCGGTGGATGGCGCGTTCGTTTGGCTCGGGTTCGTATCCAAAGGCGCGGGACATTACGCAGCCTCCTCGGTTTGACTTTCGCCGAGGCGAGCTGCGATTGCCGGCGTGGCGCTCCGGGCCCAGCCGCGCACCAGCGTTGCGAACGAATGCCGCTGGTTCGGAGCCAAATGCCGAAACGCTCGCGCCCACGGCGTTGCCATCAAGCGCTTTGGATGGCCAGTTCGCCGAGCGTCGGACAACTGCTGCATTCGACGGCGTGGCGCAGCCGAGCCGGTGCGCTTCGTCCAGTGCCTGCTTCATCGTCGCTGCGTGCTTGACGACGGCGGCGAGCGCAGCGTCCAACGCCAGGCCCGCCGCGACGAATTGCTGCATACGCCTCGCGGGCGCGGCGCGCCTGCTTGCGATCTTCTTGCGTGGCGGCGGCGTGCTGTTGGCTTCCAGCTTCTTGTTGGCGGTCGGCAAGGCGGCGTCGAGGCTCTGGAGTTCGCTGGCGTGCGTCGCGAACTCGGCGTGCAGCTTATCAAGCCTGGCGCGTGCATTCTTGTCGCCGGAAGTGTGTGCGTCGAAACTGATGCTCTCGGCGCTCTTCGCTCAACTTGGCGCCGCGCTCGATCAAAGCGGCGCGTTTCTTCTCGAGGTTCTGGATTGTTAGTTCGATTGTGGTCACGTTCGTTATTTCCTTTCTGTCAAATTGGTCCCCACTAATTCCCACCGCGATTGATGCTGCCGTCGGGATTGACGTAGCTAATGCCGGGATCGAGGGGCTGGCGTTTTTCAAATAATGGCTGTGGAGGCTGGGCCCGCTTCGGTCCTGGTGCGACCGGCGTGCCGTCGGTCGTGGCCAAGCGCGGAGTTGACAGCGGTGCTGGCGGTGTGGTGGTGGGGTTGGTGTTGGGCTTGGTGGTGCAGCAGTGCTTGGGAATTTCAGCTTTTCGATCTCAGCCTTCAGCTCTTCATTTTCAGCTTTGAGTTCTTCGGCCTTCACCATCTCCTCGTCGGCGGCGACGGCGTATTGGCTCGATCAGTTGTTGAAGCTGCTTCACCGCGTCGTCGGGTCGGCGCCGGATGGCGGATGGCGCTTCGAGAGCCCGCTGCGGTACCAGTTTCTGCAGCAAGGTGACGGCCGCACTGAGCCGCGCCAGGTCGGGCGCGGTGCCGGCGAGCGCCGGCCCTGGTGGGCGTCGACCTCGAGCCTCAACAGCGAAACCAGATCGATCTGCAAACCCTGCATTGCTCGTCAAAGCGGCGGGGTCGAAACTGAACAGTTCGCCGGTCTCGGTGCGCAACTCGTTGATAATCACGGGCCTGGTCGTCGGTCATTTTGTCATCCTGCGGGAACCATGCGACGTTCCTAGATCAGGCTCAGCACCATGCAGGCGTATTCGGTGAGCGGGCTGCGGACCACGACGCACGATCGAAATCAGCCGCCAACATCGCTCGGTCGCGGCGAACTTGGCCCGGCTTGCTGGCGTCCATGTCGTCCTGAAATCGGTCACGCTCGATCAGCACTTTCAGCGCCGCGGCATACCAGACTTGCCAGCGTGTGCGGCGGCGATTGAACACTTTCGATTAGCTTCGTGATGCTGACGGAAGGTCGACCAGCATGACGGCGAAGTGCTCGGTCGTCGGAACGATCGCCAGGCGCCGCGCATCGGCCGCGCGAATAAGGGCATCAACATCGTACTCGACATTGCCCCACGGCATTTGCTGCGGGACGTGCCGCGCGCAACGCACCCTGGTGTCTTTGACATTGACGAGCCAGTCCGACCAGGGATCGTTGACGGCCTCGATGATGTCGACCCAGCGTGGCCCGTCGTCGTTCTGCCGGCGGTCAGGCTCATGTCGCATCACCGTCGGCAGTCGCGGGTGCCATCTTCGCCTCTTCCTCGGCCGCCAGCGAGCGCGGATCGGGCTGAAGGGCGGCGGTGCGGGCTCAGTGCTCTTCCGCTCGCGCAGGCCGGACAACAAGCGGCGCGCTTCGGACGTCAGCCGAATGCAGGTGTCGGGATCGATCGATGCGCCGCCGACCAACTGATCGCCGGCGACTTCGACCTGCAGCAGCAACGTCGCGCATTGATGGATCGTGGCGCGTTCCGCCCGCGTGACAGATTCAAGGCTGAAACCGAGATCGGCGGCCAATTCCCGAATCAACCCGTTGAGCCGGCGACGACGCGCCAATGGTGTCCGGCGCCGACGGCGCTGCGATACGACCAGCGGCACCTTGGCGGGCTTTGGTTGGCAAATGGCGGGCTGGTCAGAGTTCATTCGGGGCGGCCTCGCGCATGGTCTCGAACACGGCCTTTTCGCCTTCGGGCTCCGGCTCCTGCAAAAAAGGGCCGGGGCGCGCTTTCTTGTAGCCCAGCCGTAGCCCAATAGCAATAATGGCGTGGCAAGCGCAGTATATATCATTGATATTACGTAGTTTTTTACAATAGATCAACCGGTTGATCGACAGTTGATCCCAACAATTCGCCGCTGAAAGCGGCGGGTCTCGACGCAATTTTTGGCGGCCGTTTTTGCGGCGCTGGATCGAGGGTCGGGAGGCCGGAGATTTTTTCGAGATGGAACCCAGTCGGGCGCGGGCGCGGCGAAACCCGAAGCCCAGCGGCGAAATAGCCGACCTAGCCCGGCTTAGCCGCCCTAAACCGGCTTTCCCAAATCTTTTTTCAAATCCATTTATATTTCGGGTACCCCTCTCACCAACTACCCTATTCCTGAATAGTGTCACTATTAGATGGCTAGGTCGGCTAGGTCGGCTTAATGGCCTATTTCATTGAACAACTTGCATGGCACGAAGGACGGCTATTTTTAGCCAACCCTGGCTTGGGCGGCTATTTTTGTCGGTGGTCCCACGGCTTCGGCTTTCTCGGCTTTGGCGAAGCCGGCTCGACCTCAGGAACAACCGTGCTGCTGCAGAACCGAAAATAGCCGCGCACCTGCTTGCCCGCGATCGTGACCTTGCCGTTCGACGTGCGCCGCCAGCCGACCAGCCCCATCGCCGTCGCAAGCCGCATGGCGTGCCGCGGCTCCTGCTGTCCTATCGGGACCCGCAGCAGGTAGGTCAGCAAATCGGCGCTGGCGACGCGTTCCTGATCGTCGATCCGATGAATGATTTGTTCGGTCCGGTATTGATCGATCTCGACGGTCTCCGGAATGTTGCTGAGAGTTTCTTCCCACGGGTCTTTGACGCGCCGCTTTTCCTGCTCCGTGCCCGCCGCCGACCACAGCTCTTCATCCAACGTGATGCTTTCGCCCAAGGCCTCATGGGTTGCCGCCTCGCCCCACAATTGCATGCGGTCGCGCTTCAGCGGCTCGATGTCGATCGCCTCGCGCACGACCAGCGGCCAGAACCGGCGATTGCCGGTCTGCGATTGCAGATATTCGTCGTTGTTGGTGGTGCCGACTTCGATTGAATGACGCTTCTGCTTCTTCAGAAAGTGGCCGTATGCCGGCCTGGCATCGTCGGACTGCCGGCTGGCAAAGACTTTCACGCTTTCCACTTCGGCCTTGCGCATGCCGGCAAGGTCGGCGTTCTCGTGAATCCAAGCTTCGGCAAGCTGCTCTTGTACCTCGCGCGCGCCGTGGCCGAGGATGCTCGCGTCGGAAAAGTTCTCGTCGCCGGCCAGCACCCGCCAGGCCGTGCTCTTGTTGTAGCCCTCGTCCGATTCCAGCACGATGATGCTGTCGAATTTGCAGCCGGGATGGCGCGCGCGTCGCACCGCCGCGATCAAGACCTTGCGGCCGATGGCGCGGTTCAGCGGCGTGTCTTCGCATTTCAGATAATCCGTCACCCACGTATCGAGGCGCGCGATGCCGTCCCAGCCGGCTTCGGCCTCGCTCAGCATGTCGCAGACTGGATCGAAGCAGTGCTCAAGCGCCAGCGAAATGACCGCGTCCCGCGTTACCTTGTCGCCCATATCGATGCCGAAGCGCTCCGATATGATTTGGCGCAGGCGGATGATGCCGTTGTCGGATACCTCGCCCAGCATTGATGCGATCTCGTGCCGCACTTTGTCGCCGTGGTATCCGAACAACAGTTTGTTGTGGAAAGTGTCGTAGCTGCATGCGACGCCCAGCGCGGCAATCGCCAGGCGCGCGTTGTGCAGGCAGGGCGCCGGTGCGCCATTGGCGCGGCGTTCCCGCCATTGCAGCGTTCGCGCCGCCCTGGCGCGCTCCTTGTTGCGCTCGCTCCGATCCAGCTTCAGCACTTTTTTGATCGGCGTCTTGCCGACGCCGGAGCGCTTCGCCGCCAGATCGATCATCTCATGCAGCACCACATCGTCGATATCGGCGTTCGCAGCACATTCGCGGAGTGTCTCGACGACTTTGTCGTTGTCGGCGGCCTCGACCGCTTCACGCACCGCGGCGGCGTCATGCTTCAAGTCATAGATACTGCGGCCGTGCGCGAAGGAGTTGATCAATAGCGTGCCGTCGGCGCGACGGAAGATCTTGGCCTTGCAGCGCCCATAGGCGACACCCTCCAGCGGGTCGGCCAGCGTCGCGCCCTCGAAGCGCCCTGGATCGGCCAGCACGTCGGCGACAGTGCAGCCGGCGAATTCCTCGTCGTCGAACGGCAACACCACGTCCGGCAGCAGGATGCCGCGCAACCGCTTCGCAACGGAGCGCTCGGCGTCCGCCCTCGTCATGCCGGTCGTCGTGACAAGATGCTCGACGAAGGCCGCGCGCGCCCTGGCCGCGTCCGGGCCGAGGCGGTGTTCCTCTTTGGTCTTGAGCTCTTTGATCGTCGCCGTCTCGACGGTCGTCAGCGGCGGGCATGCCGCGACCGTGTCGAGTGCGGTACCGGCGCAGGCGATCGCGCGGCGGCTATCGCGATCCTGCCGCAGCGGCGGCTTCAGAATCGGCGCCGCCCTCGAACACCAGGCGCTCCGGGCCGGCCACCATGCGATCGACGATCGAACGCTCGAGCAGCTGACCCGCGGCGCCGACCATCATCCACCCGAGGCCGGCCAGCCAGCACCTTTCATGCAGCGTCCTGAGAAAGCGTTCGATGTCGGCGCCGTCCTTGACCTTGGGGTAGACGTGGAGGCCGCCCGAGCCCGGCAGCTCCTCGCCGGTATCGGCGCGCGTCAGCCCGGCGCCGGTCGAGGCGCGCGTGACACGCTCGGTGTCCTTCAACTCCGGCAGCACCGTCAAGAGCGCCGCCCAGAAGCCGCCGAGATCATCGATGCGGGCGGCGACCGCGCGCGGCATTCCCTTGGCGTCGAAGTCGATGAGCGCGAACGCCGGGAGACGCTCGCGATAAGTAATATCGTCACCGCTCCGCGCGATGACATCTTGCGTCGCGCCGTTCAACTTCGCCTTCGTGACTACTTTCACCTCGTTCGGCAGGCCGGCGCGGAGTGCGCCGAGTGCGAGGGCCTGAGCCGGCTTCAGTTGATCGATAATCCTAGCGAGCTCGGCGGCGTCGGTGATGGCGAGACGGGCGGCCATGCCGCGGGCCATGAGGCAGGCGCTGCCATCGCTTTTAATCGTACCGTCCGCGTTCAGCGAGATGCTCTTGGTCAGCGGCCCGCCCGTCTTGGTCAGGAGCGTGATCTCGATCTTATTATCGCTGGCGCCAGGAGCCTTCATGGCCTGTCCTCCAGCCGCTTGACCTCGCCCAACATCTTTTTCAAAACGGCGCCGGTGATTGTCGTCGTGCGCAGCAGGTGATCGGCTATTCGCTCGAGCAGGTCAGCGTTGTGTCGGATAATCATCGCCGTGCGCGTCCAGACTTGACCGCGCCAGAGGCTTTCGCCGTCGACGCCGAGCTTCTCCGCCGCCGTCGCCGTTATCATCTGTGCCAGGATCAACTCGTCGATCGAGCTGCCGGCGCGAAAAAACCTACTCATGGTTTCAGCGATCAGGCCAGCGATGCTGAAATCTGGCGCGGCGCAAATCGTCGTCAGGATCGGTCGCCGCGCCGACACTCCACCGCTTCCGGCTATGAGCAAATCCCAACCAGGCAGTGTCGTCGTTCCAAGTTTTCTGAAAAATCCAAATCTTGTGGACCGGGACGCCTTCGTGTTCGCCGACGATCGCGTGTGCGGCTTCGTGTATCGCTGCTGCTTCTTTTGGCGATTCAAAAGCGGCCGGGCCTTCAGTCTCAATAATTTCTTTGATACCCGCTGCGATTTTGTAACGAACTTCAGCCGGCGCGGATGCGATCAGATTGTACACAGGGTTTCTCATGACCCACCCTCCTCGTCGGCGAGCAGATCGAGGACGACGCCCAGCGGCCCATTCGGGCGACCCTGGCTGTCGCGCATGAGCGCGCGGCGGATCACGGTCAACGGCACGCCGTATTGCAAGGCGATGCTGCAGACGACCGCACTATCTCTGGCTGCCGTGTCGCTGTCCGATCCACTCTTATTGTTGCTCAGAAAAATCTCGCCGACGCGGCCATCGGCGTAGCGTGAGATCGTCGCGCGGTAGCGGCGGCCGCTGACTTCGATATCCCGCGTCTCGGACGCGCGCCGGTTGGGCAGGCGTTGGCGCTCGCTCACGAGCCGCCCTCCGGCCGCCAATCAACATTTTGCTCGCGCTGCCTGCGCCGCGCCGCGGTTTCGTCTTTCATCGCCTGAATGCGTTCGCGCGTCATCGCGACGCAGCCGCACGATGTGCTGACGCCGTTCTCGAGCGCTTCGACGGCAACGATGCGGATTGCGCCGCATCGGCATTGGCATGTGGCGCGGCGTTTGGTGACGTCGAGGCAGACGACGGTCCAGGAGCCGAATGTCCTGGCGCCGTCTTCGGGCGCCGACATGGCGCGGCCTTGCAATTCCGGCTTCGGTTGGCTAACCTCGGGCCGATTTAAGCTGCCGCTGAAATCACATCCAAGGCCCGCCGCGTCGCCAGCGCGGCGGGTTTCTCTTTGTGCGGCATGCGTCACGCGAATTCGCGTTCGCGCTCGGCGACACGCTCGGCGATGGCGGCGTCGATTTCGTCCTCCGGCCAAACATTTTGCGGACCGAGGCCCTTCACCGGAGCCGGGAATCTTCCTTCTTTGATCAGTCGCCACAAGTGCGGCTTGCTGTAACGCACACCCTTGGCTTTCAGATCGTCATACGTGAGGAAACGCATTGGAATGCCCTTGCATAAGGTTTCACATGCAAGGTTAAGGCGTTTTTTTAGGGTATCAATCGCCCCGCAGGGTTGGGGCAAAACTACTCAAGTGGCAGCTTTTACCGCGAGCGCATAATAGGCGACTAAATCCCCCAGCCGGAAGCTGCTGTGCCGATTGCGATGCTTGATCCAGGCGTACGTTGACACTGCTTCTTTTCTACAAGCGCTTGAGCATGCGCATCTTCCGTATGAATCGCGCAAGAATTCATGTTGCTTGAAGCCATTTGGCTTCGATCATGCGCGACGAACCTTTGGCAAAGTGGCAATGAGTTCCTGTTTTACGTTCTGTGGAAAGCGACAGTGCTTGGGGGACCAGCCGCAGCGCTTGAACGGTGGTAAATTCAGCCTTTGTTGAAATATGACGAAGCGCTAGATGCGTCAACGTCACCGCTACATCATCGAATGTACGGTACGCAACCATTCAGGAATTGGCTCACCGCGTTGAGGCGCCGCGTCGATAGCCTCCAAGAGCGGTAGAGCCAGGGTTCTTTGTCTGCTCATATCATGCAGAAGCAATTGAATTCGAGGTTTCGTCTGCTCGGACCAGTCGGCCCAGCTCATGCGGGCAACTTCTCTTGTAAGCGGCGCCAAAGACGCGGCCATCACGCGCGCCTCAGCGTCACGACATTCGGCGGCGGCGGCTCGACAATGCTTTGCAGCTTTGCCGCCCACAATTCCAGGGCTTCGCGCTTTTCATCGGCGAACGAATGCACGTCGTAGATGCCGACGATGCCTTGCGGCTTGTGCGCCAGAACCGCCTCGGCGACGCGATGGTCGATCTTCAGCGCCGACAGCCCGGACCGCACGTTGCGCCGCAGGTCGTGATTGACCCACGGCTCGAGTTTGACCGCAGCGGGATCGTCGCCGCGCTTGCGGGCCAGCGCGCGCAACGTGCGCAGCATGCGTGCGTCAAGCCTGGCTTTGATCTTGTTCGATATCCAGGCCGGCTTCGCGCCGGCGGATGTCGAGAACATATATTTGCCCTGCCGGAAGCGAGGCAGATTGTCGACGATCGCCAGCGCGGCCGGCGACAACGGCACCGCGTGATCGCGCGCTTTGGATTCCCTGCCCTTCATGCGGGCGGCTGGAACGGTCCAAATCTTGTTGCTAATTTCGCCCCACTGGGCGTCGGCAACTTCATTCAGCCTCAGGCCGGTCAGCGCCAGCAGCTGATAGACCGGCCCATACGGATATCCGAGGCGGCGGGCGGCGCGCAGGAAGGCAAAAAATTCATCGTCATTGAGTTGGCGTTGCCGCGGTACCTTTTCGCCGATGATCGCCTTGGGCTTGAGCCGGTCGCACGGCGAGGCGTTCAGGCCGTAGACGCGCTGGTCGATCGCCCAGGCAAACAGCCGCTTCGCCGTGGTGAGCAAATTGCGCGCCTGTGCCGGGGCGGCCCGCTTTTTCGGATTGATGATCCCCAGCACATCAATCTCGTTGATTTCGTCGATGGCCTTGGCGCCCCATGCCGGCATGAACACGCGGCGGATGTCGCGTTCGACCTCCCTGCCCTTGCGCTCGCCCGGCAGTTTGTCGGCGATGAAAGCTTCGGCGACGGCGGCAAAGCTTCGCTCCTGCTTCAGCGCTTGTTTGCGCAGTGCCGCTTGCTTGGCCTGCTCCTCGGCCACGGCCGGATCGACGCCCTTGCGGATCTTGTCCAGCCAATCGGCGGCCTTGTCCCGGGCCTGTGCCAGCGACAAGGCGCCATAGCGGCCCAGCGCTCGGCGGGTCGGCAGCGGCGAGCTCGGGTAGCGGGCATACAGAATGAACATGATGCGGCCGGCCTTGCCCGGGCGGGCCTCATCGGCGCGCATCGCTGACGCGCACGCCGAAGCCCGGAAGCTTGGTGTCCCAAACCTCGTAGCGCTGGCCCGCCTTGGCCGGCGGCAGCGCCTTCAGCGCGCGATCGGCGAGGTACTTTTTCGGGTTCTTCTTGCGCGCCCGCGGCGCTGTGCTCGGCTTGACCATTCGACCCTCTGGGCTACACCTGGGCTACAAACCCCGTGCAATTAGGTGCAATGGAGTGTAGCCCAATGCAATGGAATAATAGGCTTTGCGCTAGGAAATTCAAGCCGTGCAGGGCTTTTTGAAATGCGATCAACTGGTATGCAAGCCGATGCAAGGGCGGCGCGGCTATCTGTTAACCGGTTGGTCGCTGGTTCGAATCCGGCCCGGGGAGCCAAATCTCATTTTTCGCCGAATTGGGGTGTTCCGCCACTCGCCTGGCAGGCGTCGCGGCGTGGTTTCTGCCAATAGATCAAAGGGTTGGCGCAAATTGGCAACCAGCTCGCCGTCCTTCCAGGTGCAGTTCGAAAGTACGAAATTGAGCAGGCGGCGTTTTTCGCGCGGCTTCTTGCTTCTCGAACAGCCGCTGCGCGTTGCGCGCCAGTTCGAGAATCTGGACGCCCTCCTCAATGTAGGACTGGTCGGCGGCCTGATGCCGGTCGATTTCGCGCAGGCAACGATCCTGCTCCGCGCGCCACTCGGCCGACATCTTGTCGAAAAAGGCGGCGTCCACCCGCCCGTCGAGCTTGTCCACGTACATGGCGTCGATGCGGTCCTGAAGCCGGTCGTATTCGGCCTGTAGCCGATCGATCGCCTCTTCGTGCTCCCGCCTCTCGTCGGCGTGGCTGGCGCGCAGCGCTTCGCGCACCCAAGCGAGCACCTCATCGTCGAATGCAGCTGGCCGAGCAGCTCGGTGAACTGCTGCTCCAGGACTTCCTCCCGACATATTGCGGCGGCAGGGCCGGGTTGCCCTGGCATTTATCGCGTAGCCGGTGCAGTGGTAGTAGACGTAGCGCTCCTTCTTGATCTCGCCGACCATGGCGCAACCGCAGTGGCCGCAGGCGATCAGGCCGGAGAAGGCGAAGTCGTGTTTCATGCGCGGTGCTTCTTGGCGTGGCGGCCGTCCAGGACGCCCTGGACGCGCTCCCACAGTTCGCGGAGACCAGCGGCTCGTGCTTGCCCTGAGTAGAGCTTGCCGTTCCATTCGAACTCGCCGGTGTAGAGCCGGTTGCGCAGGATCGTGTGCACCGTGCTCACCGGCACCTTGGCGCCGCTCTTGCGGTAGACAGCCCTGCGTCCCGCGCCTTCTGCGCCGCCTCCTTCAGAGAGAGCTTGCCGGTCGCGTACCGCTCGAACAGCTTGGAGATGATCGGCGCAGAATCGGGGTCGGGCGCGATGATCTTCTTGCCGTCCGGCCCCGTCGACGTTGCGATAGCCGAGCGGCGCAAAAGTAGGCCAGATGCCCTGCTCGGCCTTCTCCTGCATTCCCTTGCGGGCTTCCTCCGACAGGTTGTCGATGTAGTTCTTCGCCATCAGCACCTTGATGCCGTGCATGAACTTTTCCGAGGAGCGGGACTCCCGCGAGAGCACCACGCCTTCCTTGGGGAAGTGGATTTCGAGATCCAGCTCGTCGAGCGTCACCCAGTCCTTGAGGTTGCGGTAGAGGCGGTCGGTCTTCTCGACCAGCAGCACGCGGACAGTCGGATGCGCCTTCAGATAGGCGACCATCTCGCCGAAGGCGGTGCGGCCGGTCTGCTTGGCCGTCTCCACGTCCACATATTCCTGCACCACCGCGAAACCCTGGGCCGCCGCGTATCCTTGAGCAGCTTCAACTGCGCCGGGATCGAGAAGCCCTCCTTCTCCTGCTCCTTGGAGGAGACGCGGGCGTAGATCACCGCCTGCTTGCGGGCAGGATCGAAAATTGCAGCGGGCTTCGATATTCTCGTCATGTGTTTGTGCATTTTTGAAAATGCAAATCGCAAACGGCAGACGCATGAAAATCATCGCTCTCTTGCCCGTTCGCATCAAGCCAGAAATGCCCAAAGTGCAAAACAAAGCACACCAGTCCCACTGCCCTCCCAACCTGAACTTTCCTAGCTAGCTTCTCAAGCCAATCTCGGCATCAAAGCGTTCACGATCCTCGGCATCCTGCCACCATCCGGTGTGGGCAGACCATCCGTCACCCGCTAAATTCAGTAGCCGTCAGGGCCACGCTGCGAGGCATAAGAGGAGTGCCAATCGGAAAGCGCCGGCCACGTCCAACAGGATTGTCTATGTGCATGACGCTGAACACTTCCGCGATTATGCCAGCTCGGCTTGCTCTAAATTGCAGAACAGCGACCCAAAGGCTGGATGCGCCTATGTCAACCCAAATGTTTCTCTTGACCGAACCAATGGCTTATGATGTCGCTAACTCAAGCAAGCCATGCCTGTCGCAACGCTATCGCAACAAGTTAGGTGAGAGCCACTAAGTCGCGATCCATCCACCAATCGTCGACAATGTCACCACTCGCGAAGGACATCGAGCGCTCGATCCCCGCTACCGGGATCATAGTGACCAATAAGCCTACAGCCTGCATAGACGCTCTTCAGGCTCACCGGCTTAGAGGCTTTAGCGAAGGAGCGAACCCTGGCCGCGCTTCTGCAAAACGATGTCCGCCTGCTGCCGGTTTCGTGGACACCGAGATAAGGTGTTTATGGAACCGGAGGTGGAGATGCGAGACGGAAGTTCAGCCGCGAGTTCAAGCTCGAGGCGGTTAAGCTGGTGCGTGAGCGCGGGGTGAGCGTGGCGCAGGCGGCGCGCGATCTGGACCTGCACGAGAACGTGCTGCGCAAATGGGGAAGGAGATGGCGGCTGATCCGTCGCAGGCCTTTCCCGGCCACGGCCAGATGAAGCCGGAGCAGCTGGAGATCGAGCGGCTGCGCCGTGAGGTCGCCAAGCTGCAAGGCGGAGCGCGACATCCTAAAAAAGGCCGCGGCCTACTTCGCGAGGGAAGCGACATGAGGTTCGCCTTCATCGCGAAGCACCGGTGGGTCTGGCCGGTGGCATGGATCTGCGAGGCGCTTGGTGTCTCGCGTCTGGCTTTCACGCCTGGCTGGATCGCGGGCCGAGCGCCCGTGCGCGAGCTCGACGAGGAAATGCGGCCAAGGTCCGGGCGAGCTTCGTCGCCAGCGACCGCACCTATGGCGCCCGGCGCGTCTGGCGCGACGTTCTGGCCGAAGGCTTTTCATGCGGACTGCACAAGGTCGAGCGGCTGATGCGGCAAACGCCTTGCGGGCGCGGCCGCGCCGGCGCGGGCTGCCGAAGGACGACGGGCAGCGGTTGGCCAGTCATCGCGCCGAACGTGCTCGATCGCCAGTTCACCGCGGAGCGGCCCAACCAGAAGTGGATCGCCGACTTCACCTATATCTGGACCGCCGAGGGCTGGCTTTACGTCGCGGCCGTCATCGACCTGTTCTCCCGGCGCGTCGTCGGCTGGTCGATGAAGGCCGAGATGACCGCGCAACTCGTCACCGACGCGCTGATCATGGCGATCTGGCGGCGCGGCAAGCCCGACGCCCTGCTGCATCATTCCGACCAGGGCAGCCAATATACCAGCGAGCAGTTCCAGCGGCTGATGGCCGACAACGGCGTCACCTGCTCGATGAGCCGGTCAGGCAACGTCTGGGACAACGCGGCGATGGAGAGCTTCTTCTCGTCGCTCAAAACCGAGCGGATCGGCCGCAAGGTCTACCGCACGCGCGACGACGCCAGGGCCGACGTGTTCGATTACATCGAGCGCTTCTACAACACCGATGCGAAGGCACTCGACCATCGGCTATCTCAGCCCGGTGGAGTTCGAAAGGAAGGTGGGATTAGCTTAACCTCGTGTCCATCAAACCGGCAGCAGGCCAGTTCCGTAGGCTGTAGATGTGGCACGCGGTGCCGATGTTGAGGCCGGGTTTGGCCACATAATTCGTGGGCGTAGTTTAGTGGGAGGAACGATGTCATTGCTCCAACTACGACAGGAGCTGAAACAAGCGATACAATGTGCCAGCCTAACAAGGCGTATTGCTAGCACGTGCTGCGCGTAGTTCAGCCGGGCCTCGGGGAACCAGTCGGCACCGGGCATGGTCCTGATGCCGAGGACGGTCGTCGGCCGGGCCGAGGCCTCGATGCCGCAGTAGTCCCAGACCGCCTGCCAGAATCCGTCCAGGTCGGTCACTGACCAGTGCCACAGCGCGTCATAGTCGGCGAAGGCAAGCCCGCGCTCGCGGGCGAGCCAACGGGTGAACGCGGTGACGTTGGCGCGGCTGGCACGATCAGGTCCCGGCGTCCACAGCAGGTCACCCTCGCGAACCCGGCGTTGCGACTCCACATCGCAGACGCTGCCACAAGCCGGGCCGTGCTAACGAATGGCAATGTGTATAAGGGTGTCTTCAATGCCTGGCCTAGACGTTTCCGCCCTGCGGGGGATCGACGTTCACGTGCACGTCGAGTCCGACGGGCACGGACAGCTGTCCCTGGACGACGAGCTGATGGCCGCGTCGGCGAGGTACTTCAAGGCCGACCACGACCGGACGTCCACGGTTGAGCAGATCGCGGGCTATTACCGGCCGCGCCAGCTGGCCGCCGTGGTGTTCACCGTGGACGCCACCACCGGCACCGGCCATCCGGGGCTGTCCAGTGAGGAAATGGCCGACCGGGCCGCCGCCCATGCCGACGTGCTCATCCCGTTCGGCTCAGTGGATCCACTGGCCGGCGAGGAGGCCGTCCGCCGCGCCCGGCGGCTGATCACCGATCACGGCGTACGCGGGTTCAAGTTCCACCCCAGCCTGCAGGGGTTCTCGCCGGATGACAGGAGCTACTATCCGCTGTACGCGGTCATCGAGGACGCAGGCGTGCCAGCCGTCTTCCACACCGGCCAGACCGGCATCGGGGCCGGCCTGCCCGGCGGGCGCGGTATCAAGCTGCGGCTGTCTAATCCGATGCTGCTCGATGACGTGGCCGCCGACTTCCCCGGCATGCCGGTCATCCTGGCACACCCGTCGGTGCCCTGGCAGGACGAGGCGATCTCCATCGCCACCCACAAGGCCAACGTGTATATCGACTTGTCGGGCTGGTCACCCAAGTACTTCCCGCCTCAGCTGGTCCGGGCGGCCAACTCGCTGCTGCAGGACAAGGTGCTGTTCGGCACCGATTACCCGCTGCTGACCCCGGAGCGCTGGCTGCGTGACTTCGAGCAGCTCGAGATCAAGCCGGAAGTCCGTCCCAAGATCCTCAAGCACAACGCGGCCCGCCTGCTCGGGCTCACTGCTTAGCCAGTGCTCGACGCCGAGACGGCAGAGCTCACCGCCAGCGAGCGGCGCAGGTCCGCGAGCTGATCGGCCAGCAGTCGGTGCAGCGAGCCGGTGACGCCGCCGCTGTCGAGACACTGCTCACCCGACCGTACCGTGGCCGCCGCCACGGCGTGGTGCGGGAATCCGTGCTGGCACAGCACCCGGGCCACCTCGGCGCCGCCGCCCGCGGCGATATCGGCCAGGGCGGCGAAGTAGCGCGGCACGTAGGCGGCCAGCAATCCGGCCTGGTCGGCCTGCCAGAACCCCTGCGCGGTCGCGGCCAGCTCGTAGCCGGACAACGTCCCGTCCAGCAGGGCCGCCCAAGCCGCCTGCTTGGCGGCCGGGTCGGGCAGCGCAGCCCGGCAGCGCGCCGCGCTGAGCCGCCCGGCCGCGGTGATGTCCAGGCTGGCGTCGTGCTCGATCTCGGCCCGGCTGGCGGCGCCGAGTACCGTCAGCCGCAGTAGGATCTGCCAGCGAAGCCGCGAATCGGTATCCGGTCCGCCGGGTACCCGCCCGGCCGCCAGCCAGGACCACAAGGCGGCAACGTCATCCGGGCCCGACGCACTGTCGATCAGGCCCCGCGCCGCGACCAGCCGCATCCCGTCGGCATCGCCCAGCGGGCTCAGCAGATCCCGGCACAGGCTGGTGATGTCCGCCAGCGCGGCATTGCGCAACCCGGGGGGCAGGTAGCGGTCGGCGACCGTCCAGCGGGCGTGGGCGATCACCTGCCCGGCGATGGAGCTGTCAGTTTCGGCGGGCAGGTGACGGGCCGCCAGGGCGAGGTACTGCTGCGGCGCGAGCTCTCCGTCGCGGACCAGGTCGCGGACGGTGTTCCAGGCCACGGCGCGGCTGAGCGGATCGGCCAGGCGTCCCAGCGAGGAGGCCAGGGTGGCCTGGGAAGCCGGATCGAGCCGGACCTTGCAGTAGCTGAAATCACCGTCGTTCGGCAGCAGCAGGGCAGGCTCGGGCCGGCCCCAGGAAAGCACGACCGCACCCGCATCGGCCGGCACCAGCACCGGTACCCGGGTGCGGAGCGTGAGTTCGCCCGGTGCCTCGTCGTACACCCCGACCCATACGCGGTGCGGCCGGCGGCCGACGTGACTGATGCATCCGGTCCGGCCGGGCCGCTCGGGCCGGGCCACGGTCAGCGTATCCACGCCGGAGCTGCAGAGCCAGGGCTCGGCCCACTCGCCGACGTCGGTGCCGGATGCGCGGGTCAGGCAGTCGAGCAGGTCGGCCAGGGTGGCGCTGCCGAACCGGTACCGGGCGAAGTAGTCGTTGATCCCGGCCAGGAAGGCCGGCCAGCCGAGCCAGGCCACCAGCTGGCGCAGCGCGGCGGCGCCCTTGGCGTAGGAGATGTCGTCGTAGCTCGACCTGGCGGCGTCGGTATCGGGCACATCCTGCGGTTCCGGCGCGACCGGGTGGGTGGACTGACGCTGGTCCGCGTCATAGCCGCGGGTCTTGTGAGTTAGGGCGAAGTCGGTCCACGTCGCGGTGAAGGCGGTAGCCTCGGCCAGCACCTGGAAGCCCATGTACGTGGCGAACGACTCGCTCAGCCACACGTCGTTCCACCAGCGCATGGTGACCAGGTTGCCGAACCACATGTGCGCCATCTCGTGCGCGATCACCATGCCCCTCAGCTGCCGCTCGGCGCGCGTCACCGCCGCCGGGAACAGGAACTCGTCGCGGAACGTCACGCAGCCGGGGTTCTCCACCGCGCCGGATTCCAGTTCGGGGACGAACACCTGGTCGTAGGAGTCGTACGGGTAGGGCTCAGCGAAGATCTCCCGGTAGCGGTCGAAGCATGCCCGGGTAATGGCGAGGATCTCGGCCGCGTCCCGGTGCAGGTGCCCGGCCAGGGACTGCCGGGCGTGCAGGCCAAACGGGATGCCGTGATGCACGGCGCGGATGCTGCAATACGGACCCGCCACCAGCGTGAACAGGTAGGTGGAGATGGGCGGGGTGGCGGCCAGCTCCCACCTGCCCTCACCGGCCGGACGGGCCAGCCCGTTCCCCATCACGGTCCACGACGCCGGCGCCGTGACCGTCGCGGTGGTAACCGCCTTCAGATCGGGCTGGTCGAAGGCGGCCAGGACACGCTGGGCGTTGTCCAGCCCGCCGTGCAGCGCGAGGTAAGTCTCACCGTCGGCGGCGTCGGTGAAGCGGTGCAGGCCCGCGCCGGTGCGCGAATACGCCATGTCCGCCTCCACCCGCAGTTCGTTGACGGCCCGCACGCCGGTTAGCGGCAGCCGGTTCCCGGCCAGTGCCGCCGGATCCACGTCCTGGCCGTTGAGCACCACCCGGCGCAGCCGGGCCGGCCTGATCTCGATGAAGGTGTCCGTGCCCGGCGCGCGGCAGCTGAACCGGACGACGGTGACCGACTCAAAGACGTCATCGCCGCCGGTGACGTCGAGCTCGACGTGATACCCGAGGACCTCGATGAGCCGGGAGCGCGCTAGCGCCTCCTCGTACGTCAGGGCAGTCAAGAAGGCTCCCGATGGTCAGCGTGATCCAGACAGCCTAGGCGCACCGCTGCGACGCCGGGTGGCGCTCGGCCCACGGCCGGCCTGCCGCTCGTGTTTCGGTTCAGTTACGAATCGGTGCCAACTCTGATCCGGTCTTGCCCGGCCCTGCGCGCCAGCCTTGAATGAGGATTCATGCCGGAACTTCCTGCTGACCATGGCGAGGAAAAAGACCGATGAATCCCGGTTCAGTACTTGAAGTCCAAGGCGTGACCGTCCGTTTCGGCGGGCTGACCGCGCTTGATTCGGTCTCGCTCGCCGTCCCGCCCCGGCATGTCCTAGGGGTCATCGGCCCGAACGGGGCGGGCAAGACCACGCTGCTGAACGTGCTGTGCGGCTTCATCCGGCCCGATGTCGGCGAGGTGCTGTTCGGCGGCCGTCGGCACAACGTCAGGCCGCACCGGCTGGCCGGCCTCGGCGTGGCCAGGACCCTGCAGGGGGTTGGCTTGTACGCCGGGCTGACCGCGCTCGAGAACGTCATGGTCGGCGCGACCTGCCGTGCGTCGGCCGGGTTCTGGTCGGCGCTGCTGTCGCTGCCGCGCGCAACCCGCGACGAGCGCCAGCTGCGCGAGCAGGCCGTGGCGGCCCTGGAGCGGGTCGGCGCCGCCCAGGTAGCCCAGGCTAGGCCCGGCGAGCTGCCCTACGGCATGCGCAAGAGGGTCGCACTAGCCCGGGCGCTGGTGGCCAAGCCTGGGCTGATCCTGCTCGACGAGCCCGCGAGCGGCCTGGACGAGAGCGAACTGGCCGAGCTCGGCGGCCTGATCCGCGATCTGGCCACCGAAGGATCCCTGGTCGTGGTGGAGCATCACATGGACCTGATGATGTCCGTCTGCGACTCGATCGTGGTCCTCGACTTCGGGCGGGTGATCGCGACGGGCACCCCTGCGCAGGTTCAGGACGATCCCGCCGTGACGGCCGCCTACCTTGGCGCCCTCGAAGATCAGGCGCCGCCGGCCGGGAGCGAGGCGCAGGAGGTGCCCGCTGATGAGTAGCGCGGCCGCCCGGCAGGACGAGTCCCCGGCGCTGGCCGTCGAAGGGCTCACCGCGGGATACGGCGGGGTCATCGCGCTTGAAGGGGTCAGCATCTCGGCCGGGACAGCCGCCATCACGGCGGTGCTCGGCGCGAACGGCGCGGGCAAGACGACGCTGCTGCGCGCGGTCAGCGGCATGATCAAGCCGCGCCGCGGCCGCATCCTGCTGGGCGACGCGGATGTGGTCGGCCGCAGTCCTGAGCAGATCGTCAGGGCCGGCATCGCGCACGTCCCTGAGGGGCAGGGGGTCATTCCCGAGCTCACCGTCGAGGAGAACCTGCGAGTGGGCATGATGTCCTGGCCGGGACCGCTGAGCCGCACCTCGGGGAACCGGCCTTCGCGGGCCGAACGGGCCGCCGCGCTCGAGGAGGCCTACGAGCGGTTCCGGCCGCTGGCCGACCGGCGACGCAAGCTGGCCGCCACGCTGTCGGGCGGCGAGCGGCAGATGCTGGTCATCGCCCGTGCGCTGCTGGCGCGGCCGCGGGTGCTGCTGCTCGACGAGCCCTCGCTCGGCCTCGCGCCACGGGTCATGGCACAGGTCATGGAGCTGGTGGTCCGGCTCAGCCGGGAGCACGGCATCACCATCATCCTGGTCGAGCAGAACGCGCGCGGCGCGCTCGCGATCGCGGATCACGGCGTGGTACTCAACCTGGGCCGGGTCGTCGCCTCCGCGGATGCCCAGACGCTCGCAGCCGATGTCGCATTGCGCCACCACTACCTCGGGTTCTAGCCACTCATAGGGGAGCATGCCAGTGGTCGAGTTCCTCCAGTTCACGCTCAGCGGGGTCGTCTTCGGGATGGTCTACGCCGCGATAGCGCTGTCGCTCGTGCTTATCTGGCGAGGGACCCGGCTGCTGAACTACGCACAGGGCGGGATGGCCATGTTCACCACCTACATAGCCATCGAGGTCATCTACCACACCGGCTCCTACTGGGCCGGGTTCGTGGTCGCGCTCGCGGCCGGCGTCGTGCTCGGCGCGGCTTGCCAGCTCACCGTCATCCGGCCGACCATGAACAAGCCGCAGCTCAACGCGGTGATCGTGACGATCGGGCTGCTTATCCTGCTCGAGGGCCTAGCTGGCATCTTGTTCGGCGGTCAGCCCCGGTCGTTCCCGGCGGCGTTCTCGATCATCGGGCTTAGGGTCGCAGGGACGCCGATCGGCGTGTCGCGCTACGACGTGTTCGTCGTGACAGCCGTGCTGGTCACCACGCTGACGCTGGCGGTGGCGTTCAAGTACACCTCGGCCGGGCTGCGCATGCGCGCGGCGGCGTTCAACGCCACGATCGCCCGCCTGTCGGGCATCCGGGTGGCGCGGGTCCTGACCGTCGGCTGGGCGCTGGCCGGCTTGCTCGGCGCGCTCGCGGGCGTACTCGTCTCGCCATCGACGTTCCTCGACCCGAACAGCATGGACACGATCTTCGTGTTCGGCTTTACCGCGGCGGTGATCGGCGGCCTGGACAGCCCGGCCGGCGCGGTGGTCGGCGGACTGCTGCTAGGGATCGCGCTCAGCTATGTCGGCGGCTACCTGGGCTCCAAGGGCTCCAACCTGACCTCGCTGGTGGCCTTCGGCATCCTTATCTTGGTGCTGATGGTCCGGCCCGACGGCCTGTTCTCCACTACTGCGGTGCGGCGGGTATGACCATGCAGACGCTGCCGCGCAGGCTCGGTGTCGCCGTCGTGACGGCAGTGATCGTCTGGTTCCTCTCCATCAAGCTGAATACGTTCCGCGATTACCAGATCGCCGAGGTCGCGATCGAGGTCACGGCCGTGGCCGGGCTCACCGTGCTGACCGGGCTCAGTGGCCAGATCTCGCTGGGCAACGGAGCCTTCATGGCCGTCGGCGCCTATACCACGGCGCTGCTGCTGATGCATCTCAGCTGGCCCTTCATCGCCGCGCTGGTG
>CAWHIO010000053.1:0-30438 GCA_963829315.1 uncultured Alphaproteobacteria bacterium
ACCGGCCAATGTATCCAGCAACAAGCCCTTTGCTGACCGATTTGTATCAACTGAACATGCTTCAGGCGTATCTGGACCACGGCAAGACGGATACGGCTGTATTCGAGTTCTTCGTGCGCAGGCTTCCAGCTCGCAGAGGCTTCCTCATGGCGGCAGGGCTGGAGCAGGCCCTCGACTTTCTGGAGAACCTGCAATTCTCGAACGAAGAGATCGATTGGCTCCGGCAAAACTATCGGTTCAAGGATCGATTCCTCGATTACCTCTCGCGTCTACGCTTCACCGGCGACGTCGATGCCATGCCGGAAGGCACCATTTTCTTTGCTAACGAACCGATCATTCGGGTGATCGCGCCGCTTCCGGAGGCGCAATTGGTCGAAACCCGCCTTATCAACATCCTTCACTTTCAATCGGTGGTCGCCTCCAAGGCGGCGCGAATGGTCCTTGCCGCACCGGGCAAGCAACTGATCGATTTCGGGCTGCGGCGAGCGCATGGCGCGGAGGCCGGGCTGATGGCCGCGCGAGCCAGTTATCTGGCTGGATTTGCCGGAACGGCACGGTTCTTGCACGAAAGGATTTCGGAATTCCGGTCTTCGGAACGATGGCCCACTCCTTCATCCAGGCACATGACGATGAAAGCGCGGCCTTTTTTGCATTTGCGCGCTCGCGACCCGACAATCTCGTGTTGCTGATCGATACCTACGATACGGAAGCGGCGGCCCGAAAAGTCGTCAAACTGGCACCTCGCCTCAAGAAGGCAGGGATTACCGTGCGCGGGGTCCGTCTCGACAGCGGCGACATGATCGCGTTGTCGAGGAGTGTCCGGCGCATTCTGGACCAGGGAAACCTGCAGGATGTAATAATTTTTGCGAGTGGAGGGCTGGACGAAGACGAACTTGCGAGGATGATGGATGCGAATGCCCCGATCGACGGTTTCGGCGTCGGCACCAGCCTGACCACATCCTCCGACGCGCCTGCGCTCGATTGCGCCTACAAGCTTCAGGAATATGCGGGCATAGCGCGACGCAAACGATCTGTCGGAAAGGCCACATGGCCCGGCCGCAAGCAGGTCTGGCGCAGCTTTGGAGCCGACGGCCGCATGGCCGGCGACGTGCTGGCTCTCCAGGATGATCAACAGGCCGGCGAACCGCTGCTGATACCCGTCATGCGCCATGGCCAGCGCCTCGCTGCGCCTCCGACACTGGCCGATATCCGAAGAGGGCGGCGCTAGGCCTTGCCCAGTTGCCCGAGTCGTTGCGCCGCCTGAGTGACGGGACAACGTTCCCGGTCACCATATCGCCCGGACTGATAGCTCTCGCGGAGGAAGTCGATCGTCGATGCGCAGCCATGCCGTGACGAGAATGACCGGGGCTGCGGTCCACCGCGGAAAAAGCAGCCGTCCGGGCGGCAGGCGAGCCACTCTCAACCGACCGAATCACAAGACCCGAACCTTGATGTGTGTCAAAGGCTCCGCTGCAGGAGGTGGCTCAATTATCCATTGTCGCACACGGGGAAGGCACCATGTCCTATGCAACGCTGATGGTTTACGTCAATGTCGATCACGTCTCGAAAACGCTTGTCGGCGTCGCCGCAGGCCTCGCAGACAAATTCTCGGCAAAGCTGATCGGGTTATCCGCTCTTGCGATCACGCCGCCATTTGTCGCGGAGGGAGTGGTAATCGCCGACAATGCGTCGGAATTCGATATTGCACAGATGAAGGCAAGATTGGCTGAGGCCGAAGAAAAGTTCCGTGCAGCCGCAGGAGCTGGCCATCAGGTTGAGTGGCGATCGGCGCTCGAGATCCCCACGGATACCCTGATTAGTGAAGCGCGATGTGCCGATCTGATCGTGCTCGAAAAAAGCGGCCGTTCGATAGATTTTTATAGCGCCGCTGATAGCGGGGCGGCAATTCTGGGGGCAGGGCGTCCGTTCCTGGTAGTGCCTGGGTCAGTGAAATCGCTCACCGCGGACCATGTTGTGGTCGGATGGAAGGATACGCGTGAGTCACGGCGGGCGATTCAGGACGCGCTGCCATTCCTGCACGAGGCGAAGCGCGTAACGGTCATTGAAATCTGCGAGAATGATCGAAAGGAGGCCGCGCGTCATGGTGTCGATGACGTTGTGCTCTACCTGGCGCGGCACCGGATCAAGGCCGAAGGTCGGGTCGAAACGCAGTTGCTGGGATCAGGTGCCGATCAGATCATCGGGTTCGCCGAGGACGAGGAAGCTGATCTGCTTGTGACCGGGGCGTACGGACACAGCCGGCTTAACGAATGGATCTTCGGCGGAATGACTAACGATCTCCTGGCGTCCAGCCCGATCTGCTGCCTGATGTCTCATTGACGGCGCTGGGTCATGCCGGAAGCGATTGCTAAAATCTCTGGAGTTACGCCGTAGCAGCGAGACCTTACCCGAGGCCTTCCGACGGGCGACGAGGGGAAAGGCGCGGCGCTTGCCTCGAAACAGACCAGATTAGGACTCGATTACGCTCGTGGGCGGCTCTTATGAAGCTAGTCCATGCCTCAGGAAGACTGTCATGGCAAAATTCATCCATCGGGAAAACCTGGCCCTCTATAAAAAACGCCTTGAGGAGCCACGCACCGCGCGGAGCGAGAAGTGCTCCTCAAGTTGCTGGCAGAGGAAGAGCAAAAGGAATGTCGTCCGAAGGAGGAGAAAGATTAATGGGCGCGCTTTGCCAGGTTTTCGATGTGCCTACTTGATGTTTCGATGGCGAGCGTTTTCCTCTGAACGTGCCGGCTGTTAAACTTTTGCAGATCACATTGCCATCTCCGGCTCAGCCGGGCGTTCTCGCTTCGTCTCCGGAATTTCCGTCATGGTCGCTTCGGTGAGCAGCAGCACGCTGGCGACCGAGACTGCATTTTCCAATGCGGTACGAACCACCTTTGCAGGATCGACGATGCCGGCCTCGACCAGGTCGACATATTCCTTGCGCGCGGCGTCGAAGCCGAAATTGCCCTGGCCGCTCATCATCCGCGCCACGACGACGCCGCCGTCGACGGCCGAGTTCTCCGCGATCTGGCGCGCTGGTGCTTCGAGCGCGCGTTTCAAGATCTGAACGCCGGTCCTCTCGTCGCCTTCGCAGGCAGCCTCTTCCCGGGTAACCGATTCAATGCATCTCAGAAGCGCCAGACCGCCGCCCGGCACGATTCCCTCGGCCACCGCAGCCTTGGTGGAGCTGATGGCATCGTCGAGAGCTTCCTTCTTCGCTTTCATCTCGGCTTCCGTCGGGGCGCCGACGCGGATCACCGCAACGCCACCGGACAGTTTGGCGAGCCGCTCTTCGAGCTTTTCCCTGTCATAGTCGCTGGTCGTTTTTTCGATTTCTCGCCGGATTTGCGCAATCCGACCATCGATCCGAGCCCGGTCACCGCCGCTGCCGATCAAGGTGGTGTTTTCCTTGTCCGCGACCACCCGCGCGGCGCGCCCGAGCTGTTGCAGCGTCACGCTCTCAAGCTTCAGCCCCAGTTCTTCCGAGATCACCTGTGCCCCGGTCAATATCGCGATGTCCTCCAGCATCGCCTTGCGCCGGTCTCCAAAGCCCGGCGCTTTGACCGCGCAACCCTTGAGAACTCCGCGGAGTTGGTTGACGATCAAGGTCGCAAGCGCCTCTCCTTCGACATCCTCGGCCACGATCACAACGGTCGGCCGGATTTGGCGACCTGCTCAAGTACCGGGATCAGGTCGCGCAGCGCCCCGATCTTGTGGTCGCACAGCAGCACGAAGGGATCTTCCAGCACAGCCTCCATGCGCTCTGCGTCGGTAACGAAGTAGGGAGATATGAAGCCGCGATCGAATTTCATGCCTTCGACGACGTCCAGTGTGGTTTCCGTGGTCTTGGATTCCTCGACCGAAATCACGCCTTCGCTGCCGACCTTCTCGATGGCGTCGGCAACGAGTGCGCCGATTGATGGATCATTGTGGGCCGATAAGGTTGCGACCTGGGCCTTCTCCGCTTTCGTCCTGACCGGGCGAGACATGGCGCGCAGCGCCTCGATCGCCACGCGTGCGGCGCGGTCCAGTCCACGCTTGAGATCGATGGCGCTGGCGCCAGCGACGACATTGCGCACACCGTCGGCGAGAATCGCATGCGCAAGGATGGTGGAGGTGCTGGTGCCGTCACCGACGACATCTCCGGTCCTCTCCGCCGCCTGACGAAGAACCTGAGCGCCGAGATTTTCCTCGGGATCCTTGAGATCGATCTCCTTGGCGATGGTGACGCCGTCATTGCAGACGATCGGTGCGCCCCAGCTCTTTTGGATCAGAACCGATTTCGATTTCGGGCCAAGCGTGACGCGCACCGCATCGGCAAGCAGTGTTGCGCCCCGCAAAATTTTCTCGCGGGCGGCGGAATGAAACAGGATTTGCTTGTGTGCCATTCGCCGCTTCTCCGGGAATTCAATCCGTGAAAACTACGACCATGGCATGGGTAGCGCGCACCGCGCGACCTCGCCAATTAATTAATGATACAGCGTGCGGCTCGCGGGGCTTCGTTGATCTTGATCAAGCAAATCGGTCCTGGAGGAAGCATTCGCCGGCTTGACCCACGTCAAAGTTGCCCGACATCCGCCATGTATCCTGTTCGTGCAAATTGCCTCGAGGTCAGCCATGGAATGGCAGCAGATCCGGAAGCGGCCCGAGGACTACATCGGCGCCAACCTCTTGGATTATGCCGAATACGCCCGGACATTCTCCTGGTCGCAGGCGAAGTCGCTTCTCGACGGCTTGCCGCGTGGCGGGCTCAATATCGCCCATGAGGCGATCGACCGCCATGTCCTGGCCGGTCGTGGGCAGAAAGTTGGCGCTGCACTGGATCGGCCGGGACGACCAAATTCGCGACTACAGCTACTCTGCATTAGGCGCCGCAGCGAACCGGTTTGCGAACATCCTCGTACAGCATGGGGTGGCCAAAGGGGATCGCGTTTTTTCGTTGCTTGGCCGCGTGCCCGAACTCTACATCGCCGCTTTCGGCACACTCAAGAACGGCAGCGTCTTCTCGCCGCTGTTCTCGGCGTTCGGGCCGGAGCCGATCAAAGCCCGTATGACGATCGGCAGTGCCAAGGTGCTTATTACCTCCGAGGCATTTTACCGGCGGAAGATCGAGCCTTGGAGAAAAGAGCTCGCGAGCTTGGAGCATGTCTTCCTGACTGAATGTTCAGGCAGCCTTCCCACGGGCACGATCGATCTGGCCGCGGCGTTGGCGCAAGCCCCGGATTCGTTCGAGACAGTATGGACGAGCCCCGAAGACATGGCCTTGCTTCACTTCACAAGCGGGACGACCGGGCGGCCAAAGGGTGTCGTGCATGTCCATGAAGCCGTCGTCGCTCATCATATCACCGGCCAATTCGCGCTCGATCTGCATCCGGATGACGTCTTTTGGTGCACTGCGGACCCGGGATGGGTGACCGGGACATCCTATGGCATCATCTCGCCGCTCACCATCGGCGCGACCATGATCGTCGACCAGGCCGAATTCGACGCGGAGCGCTGGTATCGCATCCTGCAGGAGCAGAAGGTCACCGTTTGGTACACGGCGCCGACGGCGATCCGCATGTTGATGAAGGTGGGGGCCGATATCGCCAGGCGGTATGACTTGTCCAGGCTGCGCTTGATGGCAAGCGTCGGTGAGCCGCTCAATCCGGAGGCCGTGGTCTGGGGCGTCGAGGCCTTCGGCAAACCGTTCCACGACAACTGGTGGCAGACCGAGACCGGCGGAATCATGATCTCCAACTACCGCTCGATGGACGTGAAGCCAGGCTCGATGGGCCGCCCGTTGCCGGGCATCACGGCTGGCGTCGTTGAGCGCGTTGAAGGCGGCTCCGTGCGGGAAATCACCAAGCCGATGGCGATGGGTGAACTTGCGTTGCGTCCGGGCTGGCCGTCGATGATGCGGGCCTATCTCAACGAAGAGGAACGCTACCGGAAGTGCTTCGTGGGCGGCTGGTATCTTACCGGCGACCTCGCGATGCGCGACGAAGAGGGTTACTATTGGTTTGTGGGCCGGGCGGACGACGTCATCAAGAGCGCCGGCCATCTCATCGGCCCGTTCGAAGTGGAAAGCGCGCTGATGGAACATCCGGCCGTTGCCGAGGCAGGCGTGATCGGCATTCCCGACCCGACGATCGGCGAGGTGGTCAAGGCCTATGTTGCGCTCAAGAACGGCTGTCAAGCCGAGCGAAGCGCTGCGCAAGGAATTGCTCGGCCATGCACGCCAGCGTCTCGGCCCGGCCGTCGCGCCGAAGGACATCGCGTTCCGGCAGAATTTGCCGAAGACGCGCAGCGGCAAGATCATGCGCCGCTTGCTCAAGGCCCGTGAGCTGGGCCTGCCGGAGGGCGACATTTCGACGCTCGAAAGCGAGGAGCGATGACCGCGCCAACCGACAAGCCGCGTCTGTCGCGCGAACACATGCTGGGTTTGTTGAAGCAGATGATCCGCATCCGTCGCTTCGAGGACAAGTGCGCCGAGCTCTACACGCAGGAAAAGATCAGGGGGTTTTTGCACCTCTACGATGGCGAGGAAGCAGTTGCGGTCGGCATCATTCCGGTGCTTGAGAAGCGTGATCGGATCGTGGCGACCTACCGCGAGCACGGGCAAGCGCTGGTGCGCGGCGTGCCGATGACCACGGCGCTTGCGGAGATGTACGGAAAACAGGAGGGCTGCAGCCACGGACGCGGCGGCTCCATGCATCTGTTCGACCGGGCGACAAATTTCTATGGCGGCAACGCGATCGTGGGCGGCGGTCTGCCGCTGTCGGTTGGGCTCGCGCTCGCCGATCGCATGCAGGGCAACGATATCGTGACGACCTGCTTCTTCGGGGACGGCGCTGTCGCCGAAGGCGAGTTTCACGAGAGTATGAACCTTGCCGCGTTGTGGGGACTGCCGGTGCTGTTCGTGTGCGAGAACAATCTTTACGCCATGGGAACGGCCTTGGCGCTTTCGGAATCGGAGACCGACATCCAGCGCAAGGCGGCGTGCTACCGGATCGCCGCCGAGGCGGTCGACGGCATGGACGTCATCGCCGTCGAGGCTGCCGCCCGCCGGGCGGTGCACGCCGTGCGCGAGAGCCGCAAGCCCTATTTCCTGGAATGCCGTACTTACCGGCTGCGCGCGCATTCGATGTTCGATGCTCAGCTCTACCGCGACAAGGCCGAGGTCGAGGCCTGGCGGCACAAGGACCCGATCCTGCGCTATCAGGCCTGGCTCGAGGCCAATCACATGGTTCATCCGGACGAGTTGGCGCGGATCGAGGCCGAGGTGGCGGCGGAGATCGCCGAGGCGGTCGCCTTCGCCGAGGCCGGAACGTGGGAGCCGGTCGAGCAGCTTACCCGCTTCACTTACGCAGATAGCGCGCGCGAGCCGGTTGGCGAGGCATCATGGCACAAGTGACGACGCAGCCCGTAGCGACCGAGATCACCTACCGCGACGCCGTGCGCGAGGCGATCCGCGATGCATTTCGGCGCGATGAACGCGTGTTCTTGATGGGTGAGGATGTCGGCCGCTATGGCGGCTGCTACGCGGTAAGCAAGGGCTTGCTGGCCGAGTTCGGCCCCGAGCGTATCCGCGATACGCCCCTGTCGGAATCCGGCTTCACCGGCGCCGGCATCGGTGCGGCGATGGCCGGCATGCGCCCGATCGTCGAGTTGATGACGGTGAATTTCAGCCTTCTTGCGCTCGACCAAATTCTCAATAGCGCGGCCACCGTGCGCCACATGTCGGGAAATCAGTTCGGCGTGCCGCTCGTCATCCGCATGGCGACCGGGGCCGGCCGCCAGGTCGCTGCCCAGCACTCGCACAGTCTCGAAGGCTGGTATGCGCATATTCCCGGCATCAAGGTGCTGGCGCCGGCGACCGTAGAGGATGCACGCGGCATGTTGTGGACGGCTTTGGAGCAGCCCGATCCGGTGCTGATCTTCGAAAACGTCATGCTCTACAACATGACGGGCAGGCTGGCCGCGGACGCCGGCCCGGTCGAGATCGACAAGGCCGCAGTTCGGCGTCCCGGGCGTGATATTTCGCTCATCACCTATGGCGGTTCGCTGTGGAAGACGCTCGAAGCCGCCACCACGCTCGCCGGCGAGAACATTGATGCCGAGGTGATCGATTTGCGCAGCCTGCGGCCGCTCGACGACGCGACCATCATGACGTCGGTCGCCAAGACACGCCGCGCGGTCATCATCGACGAAGGCTGGCGGAGCGGCAGCCTGTCGGCGGAAATCGGCATGCGTATCGTTGAGCAGGCGTTCTGGGAACTCGACGCCCCGATCGGCCGCGTGTGCAGCGCGGAGGTGCCAATTCCGTATCCCCGCCACCTCGAGAACGCGGCGATCCCGCAGGTGCCCAGGATCGTCGCTGCCGCCAAGGCCGCACTTGGACGAACGTAGAGGCGACGCCGTGGTCGATTTCCGCATGCCCTCCCTCGGCGCTGATATGGAAGCGGGCACGCTGGTGGAATGGCTGGTCAAGCCCGGCGATCAGGTCAAACGTGGCGACGTCGTCGCCGTGGTCGAGACGCAGAAAGGTGCGATCGAGATCGAAGTCTTCGAGGCCGGCAAGATCGAGCAGATTCTCGTCGGCCTCAACACCAAGGTGCCGGTCGGGACCCCGCTGGCGCGAATTCGAACCGAACTCGAAGAACCGCTCGGTGCTGTCACGGCCGCTCCGCCGCCGGCAGCGCCGGCCGTCCCGCTCGCAGCGCCGCCTTTGGCGCGGGCGCCCGTTGCGCCGCCTGCCACCGCCCGTCGCGCCAGGCGCTGCGGCGCGCGTACGGGTATCGCCAGCCGCGCGGCGGCTCGCCGAGGCGCGCGGGATCGATCTCTCGACGGTGACCGGAAGCGGCCCTGCGGGGGCGATCACTTATGCCGATGTCGAGCGCCGTCTCGGCGAGGCCGTCGCTCGCGCCGGAAAAGAAGCGAGCGCCGTGGCTTGATCTCGACGCGATGCGAGCAGCCATTGCCGCCGCAATGGCGCGATCGAAGCGGGAAATTCCGCATTATTATCTCGAGCACCAGGTCGACGTCACGGTCTGCGAGCAATGGCTGACGCAGAAGAACGCGACGCGGCCGCCCGACAACCGATTGCTGATCGGAGCGCTCGCCATCAAGGCGGCTGCCCTGGCAGCGCGCCGTTTCCCCGCCTTCAATGGCTTTTACCGCGATGGCAAATTCGAACCGGCGAGCGCGGTGCATGCCGGCGTTGCAATCGCCATTCGCGGTGGCGGGCTGGCGGCGCCAGCGCTGCATGAAGCCGATAAAATCCCGGTCGACGAACTGATGGCGGGTATGCGGGACCTCGTTCAACGTACCCGGGCCGGTCGCATTCGCAGTTCGGAGATTTCCGATCCGACAATCACGGTTACGAGTCTTGGGGAACGCGGGGTCGAAACACTGTACGGCATCATCTATCCGCCGCAGGTGGCGATTGTCGGTTTCGGCAAGATCGTGACGCGGCCATGGGTTATTGACGGCGCCATCAAACCACGCTCGGTGGTCACCATCACCCTGTCTGCCGACCATCGGGTCAGTGACGGACACGCAGGTGCGCTGTTCCTGGCCGAGATCGGCAGGCTGTTGCAGGAGCCAGACAAGCTATGAATGACCTCGACATTCGCAAGGTGGTGCAGGAAGAGCTCAACAATATCGCCCCCGAAATTGATCCGGCGACCGTCGACCCTGCCGGGGATTTGCGCGAAACCTTCGACATCGACTCCATGGATTTCCTGAACTTCATCACCGCGATCCACCATCGCCTCGGCGTCGATATTCCCGAGCTCGACTATCCGAAGCTCGTCACACTCGACGGCGCAGTTGCATACATCGCGGCGAAAAGCCGGGTTTAATGGCAAATCGTGTTTGACACACCGCGCACCCGGATTACCTCCGCATGTCATCTTCGGCCGCTCTTCGTTGATAGTACCAGTCGACTGTCCCGCTAAGCGTAATCCAGCAGTTGTCCGGTACCAAAACGTCCCGGCGCCGGAAGGAATGTGAGCATCCCAACTGATGATGTCGATGACCCGCTTGGCGATCTGATCATCCGCGGTGTTGTTCTGGTAGGGGTAACGTACCTCAATATTCTCGGCTGAGGCATGGACGTCTTTGATACGGCGCGCCGCAGCGATCGCAGCAAGCTTTTCCGCATAGCAGTTGACGTGCCCGGTTAAGGTCAGGACATTTTTTTCGACGACAACGCCGATATGTTAGCCGTTGAATCTCGGATCGAATTCGAGCTCGTCAATGATGTCCTGCCGGAGTTGTGTGTCAGTCATGCTTACTCTCCTCGGATAGAGCCAATTTTTCAGTTAGGGCCTCAACGACATTGTTTCCGGTCGAAACCCGATAGCTGCGCAGGTTTGCTCGCCTCCTGGCGTTGCGCAGAGCCGCGATCGTTGGCTCGGATCCAGGCTGGAGAGCTCGATCTCCCCGGCATGGGACGATTCTTCTTGTTTGCCTAAGGAGCCGGGCCGCGAGAAAATTTGATGTAGATCAACGCCGCCGATCCTCTGCGATGAATAGATAATAATTGCAGTTCCGAATGTCCTGGTGAGGTACGGAATTCCTTGCAGCCCATTCGCGGTGAAATGCGATGATCACATTTAACGTTGTCAAAGAGCAGCACGGCTGGGCCATCCGGATGGATAAGCGCATGATGACGCCCTTCTGGTCGAGAGATTTGGCGATCCGCGAGGCGAACTGTTTGGCCCGCGCCATCCGCTGCCATGGCGAGTGCGCGGAAGTAATTGTCGAGGGTGCCGTCCCGAGCGAGCCGCTTACGAAGACCACGGACACAAGATCCGTCTCGGCTTGAGGCCGCTCCCGAAGGATGGTGGGAGTGTGGGACGCTGGCGTGGCCGGCGGCCAGGCCCACGTTGAAGGGGCCGCAAGACCATGCTTGTCGAGATCGATGACTTCGCGGGCCGGCGCAGACCGCGCCTCAAGAGTGCGCTGAGCTTGCGGTTTCGGCGATGGCTGGGGGCACGTGGACCGTCCCCGCCGTGGGACGACGGAGCTCCGATCCGGGCCGAGCTATTTAGTGTCGAGCGGCTTGAAGAACACGCGCACAGCCTTGCCACCGCGCAAGCCGTGATGCCCGACCACGTGAAGGGCCCCTCATTGACGGCGAGGCTTGCCGACAATGAGGCTGTGCTTCTGGCCGCCTACCGCGACGTCGCCAAGGCTGTCGATGCGGGGGCGGCCATCACCCCCACGGCCGAGTGGCTGATCGACAATTTTCATGTGGTGGAGAAGCAGATCCGCGAGGTCCGGGTCGATCTACCGCCCGGCTACTATCGGCAGCTGCCCAAGCTCGCCAGCGGACCCTTCGTGGGGTATCCGCGCGTGCTCGGCGTGGCGTGGGCGTACGTGGCCCATACCGACAGCCTCTTCGACCCGGAGATGCTGCGCCGCTACCTGCGCGCCTATCAGGAAGTGCAGCCGCTGAGCATTGGCGAACTGTGGGCGGTGGCGACCACCCTGCGCATCGTGCTCGTCGAGAACCTCAGGCGGATCGCCGAGCGCGTCGTCGACAGCCGGGCCGGGCGCGGCGCCGCGGACGTCGTGGCGGACCGGTTGCTGGGGACTGGCGGCCGCGTCGTCGAACCAGCCGAGGCCGTGCTTCCGCCGCATCCGCAGACAACGTTCCCAGACAGTTTTCTCATGCAGTTGGTCCATCGGTTGCGCGATCAGGATCCCAGCATTGCGCCGGCGTTGGAGTGGCTCGACGAGCAACTGGCCCGGCAGGGAACGACTGCCGAAGCCGTCGTCCGCGGCGAGCACCAGAGGCAGGTCGCCGGCAGCGTCACCGTGCGTAACATCATCACCAGCATGCGCCTCATCACCGACGTCGATTGGACGGAGCTGTTCGAGCGCGTCAGCCTGGTCGATGACGTCTTCAAGGCCGGCAGCGCCTTCGAGCACATGGATTTCCCGTCGCGCAATCTCTATCGCAACGCAGTCGAACACCTCGCTCGCGGCTGTGAACTCACCGAATTGGAGGTAGCCCACGCGGCAGTGGAGACGGCGAGGCGCGCGTTCGAGGCGAGTGCCGATGACGGCAACGTCCGCCTGACAGATCCCGGTTACTATTTGATCGCGGGCGGGCGAGCCGGGTTCGAAGCGGCGATCGGTTTCAGGTCGTCTCCGATGGGCTGGCCGCGACTGGCCTATCGCGCGCTGGGAATCGGCGGCTATGTCGGCTCCGGCGCGATGGTCGCAGCCGGCCTGCTGGCCGTTCCGCTGTCTGTCGCCGCATCGGGTGGTCTGGAGTGGAGATGGCTGCTGCTGCTCGGGATTCTCGGATTCGTCCCGGCGATCGACTTGGCCGTTGCGGTCGTCAACTACCTCGTCACCCGAGGTTTCCGCGCCACCTTGCTGCCGGCGCTCGAACTGCGTGGCGGTGTCCCCGCGGACCTGCGCACTCTTGTCGCCGTGCCGACGCTGCTGACCTCGCTCAAAGAAATCGAGGAGCAGATCGGCCGGCTCGAGATCCACTACCTGGCAAGCGCTCAGGGCGATCTTCATTTCGCGCTGCTGTCCGATTGGCGCGATGCGCCAAGCGAGCACGAGGACGGCGACGATGAGCTGCTGGCCGCTGCGAAAGACGGCATCGCGAGGCTGAACCAACGCTACGGACCTGCACCGGGCGGCGACCGTTTCCTGCTGTTGCATCGGCGGCGCGTGTGGAGCGAATGCGAAGGCTGCTGTATGGGGTGGGAACGAAAGCGCGGGAAGCTGTGCGAGCTCAATCGGCTCCTGCGGGGCGCCAAGGACACCACATTCGTGGCGCCCCCCACTGTGCCCAATAATGTGCGCTACGTCATTACGCTCGATGCGGACACGCGGCTCCCGCGCGAGACGGTCGGACGGCTCATCGGCAAGATGGCGCATCCTCTGAACCGGCCGCGCTTTGACGCAGATCTGGGGCGAGTCGTCGAAGGCTACGGTATCCTGCAGCCGAGGGTCACGCCTGCACTGCCGGTGGGGCGCGAAGGCTCGCTCTTTCTGCGCGTGTTCTCCCGCGCAACCGGCATAGATCCCTACGCCGCAGCGGTCTCGGACGTGTACCAGGACCTCTTCGGTGAAGGCTCATATACGGGCAAGGGCATCTACGACGTGGACGCCTTTGAGGCGGCGCTACACGGACGCGTGCCCGAGTCAACGCTCCTCAGCCACGATCTGTTCGAGGGGATATTCGCCCGCGCCGGCCTGGCCTCTGATGTCGAGGTGGTGGAGGATTTTCCTCCTCGCTATGACGTTGCCGCTCTTCGCCACCACCGCTGGGCGCGAGGCGACTGGCAGCTGCTGCCTTGGCTCTTCGGACGTGGGCCCAGACGGGCCGATCATCGGCCGCTGTCGGGGGTTCCCGCGATCGGCCGCTGGAAGATGCTCGATAACCTGCGGCGGTCGCTGGCTGCGCCGGCGGTTGTTGTGGCCCTGATCGCAGGATGGGCCATGCCGCTTGAAGAAGCGGCGGTCTGGACCGGTTTCATTCTATCGACGATCGTCCTGCCGCCACTCATTCCCGTGATCGCGGAGATCGCGCCGCGCCGCCCCGGCGTGACGCTGCGCAGTCATGTCCGGGCTCTGGGCGCGGACTTGCGCCTTGCACTTATCCAGTCTGGCCTGATGATCGTCTTCCTGGCTCACCAGGCTTGGCTGATGGGTGACGCAATCGTTCGCACCCTGGTACGGCTCACGGTTACGCGCCGCAACCTTCTCGAATGGGTCCCTGCGGCCCACGCGGCGTTCGGGCCGCGTCCACGCGCGCTGGGTTTCTACCGCCGAATGTCGGGAGCCTTGGTCATCGGCGCTGTGGCCATGGGCGTGGCTTGGTTCTGGGGACGACAAACGTGGCCCTTGGCCGCCGTGTTCGCGGGAGCCTGGTTCGCCTCTCCAACCGTCGCACTTTGGGCGAGCCTGTCGCCTCGAGTCTTGGGCCGGCGTCCGCTGGCCGAGGCCGACGCGCATAGTTTGCGCCGTATAGCCCGAAGGACATGGCGCTTCTTCGAAGCATCGGTCACACCGACCGACAACATGCTTCCGCCAGACAATTTGCAGGAAGCTCCAGAGTTCGTGGTAGCCCATCGCACATCGCCGACCAATATCGGCCTCTATTTGTTGTCGGTAGCGTGCGCGCGGGACTTCGGATGGATCGGGACCCTCGAGGCTGTGGAGCGGCTCGAGGCGACGCTCGCGACCATGGGTCGGCTGACGAAGCACCGGGGCCACTTCTTCAATTGGTACGATACACGTGACCTGCGTCCGCTCGATCCGCAGTACGTGTCCTCGGTCGACAGCGGGAACCTTGCTGGACACCTGATCGCGCTCGCCAACGCATGCCGTGAGTGGAGCACCTCGGCCATGGCGGAGCAGCAGCGCATCCAAGGCGTGGCGGATGCTCTCGACCTGGTCCGGGACGAGGCTCGCCGGTTGCGCGGCCTGCGCAAGTCCCAGGCGGTGTCATGGCGGCGGCTCGATGACGAGATCGGACGGCTGGCGTCTGGCCTGCTTCAGGCGAGCGCCCGCGCCATTGGTATCGAACAGCGGCTCGCGGAACTTTCCGAACAGGCCGCGATCCTGGCCGACGCCGTCCATCAGACCGTTCTCGAAGAAAGCGACCAGGCGGGCGCGGACCTGCAGTTCTGGGCGGATGCAGTAGGTGCCTGCATAGAAAGTCACCGGCGCGATCTCAGCGCGACTAGCGCAGCCTCGCTGGAGGCGCGGCTGAAGTCGCTGGAGGAAGCCGCGCGGTCGACAGCGCTGTCGATGGAGTTCGACTTTCTGCTCGATCCCGACCGGCTGCTGCTCTCAATCGGATATAGGGTGTCTGAGGGCGAGCTCGATCCGCGCTGTTATGACCTTCTCGCCTCGGAGGCGAGGCTCGCAAGCTTCTTGGCCATCGCCAAGAGGGACGCACCGGCGCGGCATTGGTTCCGGCTGGGCCGTGCGGTGACTGCGGTAGCAAATGGCGCAGCACTGATCTCGTGGTCGGGCTCGATGTTCGAGTACCTGATGCCTTCCATCGTCATGAGGGCGCCAGCCGAGAGCTTGATCGAGCAGACCAATCGGCTGATTGTCCGCCGCCAGATCGAGTATGGAGCGACGATGCGGGCGCCATGGGGCGTCTCGGAGTCCGCTTACAACGCGCAAGATCTGGAGTTCACCTACCAATACTCCAACTTCGGCATTCCAGGTCTCGGCCTGAAGCGAGGGCTGGCGGACAATGCCGTGGTCGCTCCCTACGCCACCGCCCTGGCGAGCATGGTCGACCCTCAGGCCGCCGTGCAGAACTTCGAGCGGCTCGAGGCCCTCGGCGCCCGCGGCCGTTACGGTTTCTACGAGGCGCTGGACTTCACGCGAGCCCGGGTCCCGGACGGAGATCGCGTAGCCATTGTGCGCGCTTTCATGGCCCACCACCAAGGCATGACGATCACCGCGATCGCCGATGCCCTGCTGGACGGCGTGATGCGAAACCGCTTCCATGCCGAGCCGATCGTTCAAGCGACAGAGTTGCTTCTGCAGGAGCGCGTGCCACGCGAGGTCACGGCGACTCCACCGTTGGTCTCGGATGCGATGTCGGCGGCCAGGATCCGCGAGATCGAAGGACCCGGCACTTGGCGAAAGGCCAGCCCATACAGCGCTACGCCGGCCACGCAGCTGCTGTCGAACGGCCGCTACTCCGTGATGCTTACGGCGGCCGGGTCCGGCTACAGCGCCTGGCGCGACCTGGCTGTGACGCGCTGGCGAGAGGACGCCACCTGCGACGATTGGGGCTCATACATCTTCTTGAGGGACATCGCGAGCGGCGAAGTCTGGTCGGCGACCTACCAGCCGATCGGTGCCGAGCCTGAAGCGTACGAGGTCACCTACAACGAGGATCGCGCCGAGTACACGCGTCGGGACGGGGCGCTGGTGACCAATCTGGAGGTGCTGGTTTCCGCCGAAGACGATGCGGAAGTGCGCCGCGTGACCATCTCCAACCTCGGCGACCAACCGCGCGAGATTGAGGTGACTTCCTATGTCGAACTGGCTCTGGCATCGCAGGCCGCGGACGTGATGCACCCCGCGTTCTCGAAACTGTTCATCGAGACCGAGCATCTCGCCGGCCTCGGCGCCATATTGGCGACCAGGCGGCGGCGGGCGCCCACGGAGCCGGAGGTCTGGGCTGCGCACCTGGCGGTTGTCGACGGAATAGCGGCGGGCAAGCGCGAGTTCGAGACCGATCGCGCGCGGTTTCTGGGTCGCGGCGGCAGTATTCGCGCGCCGGGCGCAGTGATGGGCGGCCGGCCTCTCTCCGGCTCGACCGGTGCGGTGCTCGATCCGATATTTGCCCTGCGCCGCCGGGTGCGGATCGCGCCGGGCGCGACGGCACGGATCGACTTCTGGACGATGGTCGCCTCCTCACGCCAGGAGATCCTCGATCTTGCCGACAAGCACCACGATGTCGGCGCCTTCGAGCGCGCCGCCGCGCTCGCCTGGACGCAAGCCCAAGTGCAATTGCACCACCTCGGCATTACTCGCGGCGAGGCCGGGCAATACCAGCGTCTGGCGGGTCACCTCGTCTACGCGGCGCCCGTGCTCCGCGCGCCGTCGGAAACCATCGAAAGCGGGAGTGGTGGGCAGCCGGGCTTGTGGGGCATGGGCATATCTGGCGATCTGCCGATCATCCTGGTCCGCATCTCCGACATCGACCAACTCAACGTGGCGCGCGAGGCGCTCCAGGCGGTGGAATATTGGCGGATGAAACGGCTTGCGGTGGACTTGGTTATCGTCAACGAGCTCGCCTCCTCCTACGTTCAGGATCTCCAGACCGCGCTGGAGACCCTGGTGAGGGCCAGCCAGTCCCGGCCCCAGATTGGAGAAGATGGGCCACCCGGGCACACCTTCATGCTGCGCTCCGACCTGACCTCGCCGGAGGCCCTGGGCCTTCTTGCGTCCGTCGCGCGTGTTATCCTGGTCGGAGCGCGCGGACGGCTCGCCGATCAGCTTGAGCGCGCGCCCGAAGCCAGGCCTTTGCCCCGGGTCACAGCACAGCGTGCTCTGCCCGCTTCCGAGCTTCAGATCTCGCGACGGCCGCCTGGCGTGGAGTTCTTCAATAGCCTGGGTGGCTTCGCCGAGGGTGGCCGCGACTACGTGACGATCCTCGGCCCGGGCCAATCGACGCCAGTGCCGTGGATCAACGTGATCGCCAATCCTACCTTCGGTTTCCTGGTGTCCGCGGAAGGCGGCGGTTACGCTTGGTCCGTGAACAGCCGAGAGCATCAGCTGACGCCTTGGTCCAACGATCCAGTCACTGATCAACCGGGCCAAGCTTTCTATCTTCGGGATGAGGAGACTGGACGTCTCTGGAGCCCCACGGCGCTGCCGATCCGGGACGAAGCGGCCACCTATTCGGCGCGCCATGGATGGGGTTACAGCCGTTTCGAGCACACCTCGCACGGCATCGCTGCGGAGCTACTCGAGTATGTGCCGCTCGCCGATCCGCTGAAGATCTCGCGCTTGAGAATGCGCAATCTTTCGGGTCGCACCAGACGGCTGTCGGTGACGGCTTACGTGGAATGGGTTCTCGGCGCGTCCCGCGGCGCGGCGGCGCCATCGATAACCACGCGCATCGATCCGGAAAGCGGGGCGATGATTGCAAACAACCTGTGGAATCCGGCCTTCGCGAGACGCTCCGCTTTCGCGGACCTGGCCGGGCGCCAAACGAGCTGGACGGGCGATCGCCGGGAATTTATCGGCCGCAACGGCGCGCTCGCTTGGCCGGCGGCCCTGATCAACGGGACTCCGCTTTCGGGGCGGGTCGGCTCGGGACTCGATCCCTGCGCCGCTCTCCAGACCACGGTCGAGATCGAGCCGAACGGTGTTGCCGAAATCGTCTTCTTCCTCGGCGACGCCCAGGACGAGGCGGAGGCGCAGTCGCTGATCGCGCGCTACCGTCAGGCGGACCTGGACGCCGTGCTCACCGAGGTCCGTGGATTTTGGGATGAGATCGTCGGCGCAGTCCAGGTCAAGACGCCGGACCGGTCGATGGACATCATGCTCAACGGCTGGCTCGTCTACCAAACGCTCGCCTGCCGCGTCTGGGCGCGATCGGGTTTCTACCAAGCCAGCGGCGCCTATGGCTTCCGGGACCAGTTGCAGGACTGCATGGCGCTCGCCACGATCCGCCCATCGATAACCCGCGAACATCTCCTCAGAACCGCGAGCCGCCAGTTCGTCGAGGGCGATGTCCAGCACTGGTGGCTTCCGCACTCAGGCCAGGGAGTGCGCACGCGCATATCGGACGACCGCGTGTGGCTCGCCTACGCCGTCGCGCACTATGTGAGAGTCACCGCCGACGCCCTCGTGCTCGATGAAGTCGTCCCCTTCCTGACGGGCCAGGCGCTGCAGCCAGGCGAGAGCGACAGCTTCTTCCAGCCGACCGTCTCGGACGAGACCGCCAGCCTCTACGAGCATTGTGCCCGTGCGCTGGACGCGAGCCTGGCGGTCGGCAACCATGGCCTTCCGCTGATCGGCGGCGGCGATTGGAACGACGGCATGAACCGCGTCGGCGAAGGCGGCCGGGGCGAGAGCGTCTGGCTTGGCTGGCTGTTGCACGCCGCTCTCGACGCCTTCGCAACCATCGCCGATGCGCGCGGTGACGCGACGCGGGCGACGAACTGGCGCAAGCACATGCAGGCGCTGACGACTGCCTTGGAAAGTGAAGCTTGGGACGGCGACTGGTATCGGCGCGGCTGGTTCGACGACGGCACTCCGCTCGGCTCGGCGACGAACGAAGAGTGCCGCATCGACTCTATTTCCCAATCCTGGGCAGTGATCTCCGGCGCGGCGCGGCCCGACCGCGCGGCCCAAGGTATGAGGGCCGTCGACCGCGAGCTGATTCTGCATCACGACGGGTTGGCGTTGCTGTTCACGCCGCCCTTCGACCGCTCGCCGCTCGACCCTGGTTACATCAAGGGCTATCCGCCGGGCGTGCGCGAAAATGGCGGCCAGTACACCCATGCCGCCCTCTGGTCCGTGATGGCCTTTGCGGACCTCGGGGAGGGCGACAAGGCGGCGGCGCTCTTCTGGATGCTTAATCCGATCAACCACGCCCGCACGCGCATCGACATGCACCGCTACAAGGTGGAGCCCTATGTCGTCGCCGCCGACGTCTACGCCGCACCGGGCCATGTCGGGCGCGGCGGCTGGACCTGGTACACGGGCTCGGCCGGCTGGATGCAGCGCGCCGGCGTCGAGTGCATCCTTGGACTTCGCATCGAAGGCAGTGCTCTGCGTCTTGACCCCTGCATTCCCAAGTCCTGGCCCCGTTTCGAGATCACACTCCGCCACGGCGCGTCACGGTACGAGATCGTGGTCGAGAACCCGCAAAGCGTGCAGCGAGGCGTCGCGGCGGCGGAACTCGATGGCGCGAAGATCGCCGCGCGGCCGCTCTCCTTCCCACTCAAAGACGACGGCGCCATCCATCGGCTGCAAGTCCGGCTGGGCTAGTGCAACTTACACGGCCGCGGTTCGGTAGGAGCGGGCCATAACGCAGAAGAGAAAATCCCCGCCGCGGCGCTGGGAGCACCGGGACGGGGTGGATTTGAAAAGGAATTGGAACAGCTTCAGTTATACTTGAATTGCGGCATTGCCTTTAGCTGATCCTTGGTGGCGTTAAGAACCGCGTGATCAGGATACCACTGCTCGTTCGCGGCTCGTACTTGCTTGGTGGTAGTTGTCGTAGTGGTAGCTGTCGTGCCAGTTGTGGTTTTCTCAGTCGTCGTAGTCGGTGCGCTACTTACGCTGGTGCTACGGACAGCCTCGTTCACCCACTTAAGCTTGTCGAAGCTAACTGCAACGTAGTGCTCCCCCAATCCGAGAAAGCCGCCAACGCCTAAAACGACGTGTTCGATCTTGCCGGACTTATCGACAATCAGCTCTTCAATGTCACCAATTTTTTCATTGGCATCGTTGTAAACATCAACGCCAATCAGCTTGGAAGATCGCCACTGGCCATCCTTTTGCATCATCGCGGTAGTGGCTCGGTCAGTCGTGGTCGTGGTCTGCGCCGATGCGACGCCTGTCATCAACGCTGTGCTGAGCAATGCAGCAGCCAAATATTTCGTAATCATTATGTCCTCCAAAACTGTGAATCAAATCAACGCGTTTACCCGGGTTTGGTTCCATCGGGGGGCGCTGTCTCCCGAAGCCCTTGCGCAGAAATTGTTTGATCTGCATCAACGACGACGGCTCGTCTGCGAAGCAATCTTCTTGCTGCGTGGCAAACGGCGGGCACTAGCAAAGGAGAATAGTGATGAAGAAAACTATGTTGTTGGCCAGTGCTGCGATGATTGGCATGGGCCTTCTTATTCCTCACGCAAAAGCACAGGGCGCGCCACAGTCAGTAGAGTTAGCAAAAGTCGATCTGCAGACGGTGGCGGCTGGCTATCGAGCGTCCAAGGTCATCGGCAGCAGCGTCGTCAACGACGCGAATGAACCGATCGGGAAGATTGATGACCTCCTTGTGACCCGAGATGGCAAAGAGCCCTATGCCGTTCTGTCCATCGGTGGTTTCTTGGGCATTGGCACCCGTATGGTGGTAGTCCGTTACGATAGCCTGAAGTTCGCCGACAAAAAGATTGTATTGCCAGGGGGGTCAAAGGACGGACTTAAGATGCTGCCGGCGTTCGAATACTCTAAGGAGTAACCCGTTCCTGGTGTCGTACGCGACTTTGCGCGCGTAAGAGCTCAGGTGGCGTGCGTGCCTCTCGCCAATCGTAGTAAGAAAGGAACGGGCGATAAAGGGTCGATAGTCGGCGGGCTTGTGGGTCATGTTGCAGGGCAAGGGAAAATTGGTGCTGTCGCCGGTTGCGCGATAGGCCTTTATGAAGCCAAATAGAGCTGGCGCGACAAAGCCGATCAATAAACGCCGGCCTCCTCGACGAAAGACGGTCGACTCTGACCGTTCACAGGTGTTCCGATGCGTCGAATGATTGTTTGGATGGTTGGAAGCGACGAAACCGCGTTGGACGTAGCCATTGACGGCTTGGTTGCGATATTGGGGGCCTTGTTTTTAACGCAGGTCCTGCGAGTCGTCATCGCAACGCTGTAGTCGTCTTTGCGTGTCGACCGCAACCGACTGCAATTCGGGTCGGAAAGGATTTCACCAGTAGGGAGTTAGGACGCTTTTCCGTTCAATTGAAAAGGCCCGGCGATGAACCGGGCCTCTTTTGTTTACTTCGTTTTACTTCTGCTGTTGGCTCTTTGAATGAGCTTGATCGCTCTGCTTGCCGGCTGTCTGCGAGTGCTGCTGCGCAGTCTTCGATTGCTCGATACCCTTCGTATGCTCTCCCTTGCCATGTAGTTCGGCGGCAGCCCGATGAGACTTTGCGGCATTCTCGTGGTGTTCGGCAGCTTTGTTGTGTTCTTCTCTAGCCATGATAATCCTCAAAGGTTGTTTGCTCCCAGCGGATGTCAAACCAGATGCCTGCGGATTGGTTCCAGCCGATAGACATCGACGTAGTGTCGACCGGCGAGGACTCGAAGGCGTAGTGGTCATGGAAATCAGGGTTGGCTTCGAGATTGCTTACGCAGCCATCCGGCCGACGCCGATGGCGATCATGCTCAGCATTCACCCGTCGCGCCGTGCGGTCATCATCGGCACCGAAAGCATTGTTGCCGACCCGACTGTTCCGATCAGATTTTGCCAGGACAGCTTTGGTAACATTTGCGGCCGCCTAGTGGTGCCGGCCGGCGGCGATGACGCTGCGCGGCAGCGCGCTGGTGCGCGATTCTTAGATTTCCCAATGTCGTGATGCCCCCTCCGCGCAGCAGCTTCTGATCGATCAGCTGCCCGACGACCTCCTGATGTATCTGATGGCGAGCCGTTACTGCGAAACCAATAAATTGACCGATATCGCATGGTCGCTTTTCGGCAATACCCACGCGGGTGGGCGCAGGTCGCCGCGATCTGCAGCTTCGTGCACAACCACGTCATCTTCGGCTACCAGCACGCCGATCAGATGAAATCGGCGCACGACGTCTACGAGCGGCGCGCCGGCGTGTGCCGCGACTTCGCTCACCTAGTCTAGCGCTGATGTTTTGCCGCTGCATGGGCATTCCGGCGCGCTATTGCTCCGGTGACATGGGCGATATCGGCATTCCTCCCGATCCGGAGCCGATCAATTTTTCCGGCTGGTTCGAGGCCTATCTGTCCGGCCGGTGGTACACCTTCGACGCCCGTCACAATCATCCGCGAATCGGCCGCATCCTGACGGGGGCGTAGGCCGCGACGCCGCCGATGTGGCGCTGTCGACCAGTTTTGGCCGGATGGGGTCTCGTCAAAATTCCTAGTTATCAGCGAAGAGGTCTCGCCGGCGAGGTAACCTGCCGGCGAAAAACCGCAGTCGGATTCGTCGGAAAAAATTATTGACGCCGGCTAACTCTCCTTCGGTGAGTTCGGCTGGTCCCATTGCGACCTTACGGCGATCGGAACCGTCATCAACACCGCCTCCTTGGACAGTCCGCGCCGGCGCCGACCAGATTCTTGTCACTCGGGAAGTCAACCAGTGCGCCCAGCCGGAGTTCTCGGGCAGCGAGGCCAAGCTTAAGGGTTTTCCAGAACCGATTTAGCCCCCGCGGCGAGCTTTTTCACTGTCACTACCGGCTGAATGGAAAATATGGAAAGAACGGAAAGAACGGACCATAAACTACCGGCGCAGGAGAACGTTCACGTTCGGAAGTCCTGAATACGTCGTCGGCTATTCTTTTCTGGTCATCGGGCATCGCGTCGTAAAGCGTCGCGAACGATGCAATCAGGTTCTTCAGCCCGTCGACATGTGCCTGTGCATGTTTCTGATAGCTTTTCAAATCGTCCACTGCAGTCATATCTTGTGGGGGCGTCTTCCGATTTGCCGCAATTAGGGTGTCCATGTTTATGGCATTTTCGCGCATCGCCTGAGCTACGGCGTTCCATTTCTGTTCTTGGTCGGACGTGATTTTCAGAGCTCTCTGAAGAGTCTTATCCGCTGCTCGACGGTCTCCCCCTTTGCCTCGGTGGCGCCCGCGGCGGCCTGGCTCGTATCAGCCTGCACCAACTGGATTACCGCGTCGCGGACGGTCTCGGCGCGAGCCGCGGTCGGCGGACTGCCGAGCATTGCGAAGCCCATCACCGCCGCGATCGCAACCGAACGGGGGAAGGGCACGAACATGGAAATAGAATGGGTAAAAGATGACATGATGTGTCCTCTCCGGATCCTGGGATCGTCGGCGCAGCTTTGCTGCGGTTGTGCATGTCAACGCGCTGTCGCGTTTCGGGCCGGCCCAGGCTTGAAGTTACGTCCGGTTGAAACAGTGGAATTGATTTTGATCAACTTGAATGCGCGGCGTCACTGTCAATGACGCCCTGGAGTCCAAACTTGCGCAGACACAGTGAAGCTACCGATGTGCGAGGGCATAGAAAATCTCCACACAGCTCAAAGTGAGCGGCCACGCCGTATGTCAAAAATTGTCGAAGGCCCTTTTGTGCCGAGGCTCAATTCGCCGAATGAGCGAGGATGGAATGGCCGCTTGTGGCGGCGAAGCGGCCATTCGGGAGAAGTCGTTCCGCATGCCCCTCACGGAGACCACTTGCCAAGCGGCCGGTGCTTTCAGGCCAAACCTGCTTTTCCGAAGGTTGTAACGGCTTGTTTTACGCCTGAGCTACCAACCGTCACGATGCCCAAATTATCCGCAAGTGATCTCGTTGATGGCTGCGGCAAGGGTTCGCATCCGCGATTTCCTATCGGGTAGGCGTTTCCCTTAGCTCACGGCCTTTTTCATTCGGGAACGTCGTCGCGGAAAGACATTAGGGTGTGGCGGACAGGAAGCGCATTCCCAGTAACAGAACATCAATCATAACGAGCATGATTAGAACAGCCATCATGTTGACGTGGGAGAGCTGCCGGCGGTTCAAGCGGTCGCTCACTGCATGTTCCAGGGTTAGTCTCGAAAATGTAGCCTATCTTAAGCTCAAATTCAGAGCTCTGCGGTAGATCAAAAGCTTGGAACATCGCGCGCTTTACGGCGCAACTCGCGCGATCAAGCGGTCACAACCCCAAAATTGGTACGTCGAGCGTCTGCAGCATCAGGAAGACGTTGAGTATCAACACCAGCGCTGTCCCGAGTAACGCAGCTATCTGCATTAAACGACTATTGACGAATTGGCCCATGATGTCAGTTCGCCGGGTAAAGATCAGAAGTGATATCATAGGTAGGGGTAGAGCAAAGCTGAGCACGACTTGGCTAATGACGAGTGCGCGAGTCGGATTTGCGCCGAGTGCGACCACGACGAATGCTGGCAGCATTGTGACAAGCCTTCGGATCCAAATTGGGATTTGGAAGCCAACGAAGCCCTGCATGATCATTTGACCGGCCATTGTGCCGACTGCCGAACTGGATATCCCTGATACTACAAGGGAGAGCAGGAACACGCTTGCCGCGCCGACGCCGAGCAATGGCGCCAAGCTGTGGTAAGCGGTTTCGATCTCCGCCACATCACTGTGGCCCGCGTGAAAAGCGCCCGATGCCATAATCACCATCGCCATATTCACCAAGCCGGCAATTGCGAGTGCAGACTTCACGATTTGAGAATCGGAGTACTTATCGCCGCTCGTTCATGTCGCGGAGGGCGATGGTTTCGTCATCGGTCGTTCGTTGATGGCGTCGATACCGTCCCAACGATTTAAAAACATCCACAGCAGGATAATCCAGCGCGACCTCCAGGCGGACGGCTCCATTTTGATCCACCCAGGCGAGGGTGTGCTTCATCCAGTCTTGGTCATCCCTCTTGGGGAAGTCTTCGCGGGCGTGAGCGCCGCGGCTCTCGGTGCGGGCGATGGCAGATTCCACCAGAGACGTCGCCTGAAGTAGAAGATTTTCGAACTCCAGCGTTTCGACGAGATCGGAATTCCAGATCATCGACCGGTCTGTTACTGAAATGTCGGACAGACCGTTCCAAACCTCGCGTAACGCTTCCTTGCCTTCCTGCAGCATGCTTCCAGTTCGAAACACGGTCGCATAAGTTTGCATTGCGCGCTGCATCTGCAGCCTGAGAGTGGAAGTTGGCGTTCCGCCCTTTGCATTGCGTAGCCTGTCAAACCGAGTTAGCGTCTCTTCCCCGGCATCAGGCGGTAGTTCAGGCTGTCGAGCCTTTGCGGTCAGTTTTTCGGCGCAACGCAGGGCTGCCGCACGGCCGAACACGACGATATCGAGAAGCGAGTTGCAGCCGAGTTTGTTCGCTCCGTGAACCGAAACGCAGGCGGCCTCACCCACAGCCATCAGGCCGGGTACCGTGGCGTCAGGATTGCCGTCAGACGGTCTGATTGCCTCCCCGTGATAGTTCGCGGGGATGCCGTCCATGCAATAGTGGGCGGTGTTCGCGCATCTCAAGCGCATCCTGCGCCTAGACCGGCTCAGGCTGAGAGGTCCGTCCGGTGCTCAAGACGAGTTCCTCCTCGCTGCCACAGTCCAGAACCTCCGAAAACTGGCAAAGCTGATCCCGATGCCCGCCCCAATGCCAGCCTGAGAGCAAACAAACAAGCGCACCTGATTCCTTGCAACATCCCAAACAGTTGGGCCGCCGACTTCTTCAACACAATCGGAGCAGAGGAGACTTCCATGTTTGGCTGGCCGATGTCCGCTTTAGAGGAAGCTGACGTCTCCGCCACGACCCGGGCGCTGGAAGTCGAGAGCAAGCGGAGACGATCCGATACATTCCTGCCGCCAACGTTCAGGACGGCTGCATCGTTTACCTCAAATAGAGCTTTGCCTCGCGGAAGCTCGAAACAAACGAGGGAAGCGATCAATGCAATGAGCATTGCGATTCCAGCCCGGAAAGCTGGGATCCCTCCGAACCAGTATATTGGTGAATATTAGTTGTCTGGGCGAAAATAGACATCGGCCTTCATTCCGACCGAGAGTTCTCCCAATCCCCTCAGTTCGACTGTTACTTTCACCACATCCACATCGGTCTGATTGCGTGATCCGGGCGGCTCTAGGCGACCGGGCTCGACGAGCGGCGCAATCGACGAGACGATCCCCTCGAACTCGCGACTGGGAAACGCGGCGGCTCGTACTGACACCGTTTGCTTCACCTTTACGGATCCGAGGTCGCGTTCGTCCAGTTCGGCACGTACGCACAGCGTCGAGAGGTCGGCGAGCTGCAACGGCGGCTGAGGCGAACCGGGTGAAACCAGCTCGCCCGCCCTCACGTTGACCTGAAGTACGGTGCTGTCGATCGGCGCGCGCACCGTCATTTTATCGAGGGCGGATCGCGCCACAGCGTATTCTGATCGGGCGATACTAAGCTGGCCCTCCAGCGTTGTGGGTAGGGGGCTGTCGTCCTCGAGTTTTCGAAGTTCTTCTTGGCGTTTGGTCAGCTCGGCCTTGGCCCGCGCCAATGCCGAGCGGGCCGCGGTCAGGCCGTCGGCCGGGCCGCCTTTGGCCCGTAACTCGGCAGCACTCCGATCGACAAGTGCGCGCACGTCATACACCGATTGTTCGGCATCAGCCACGGCATCCCGGGTCTTGCGTCGCGTGTTGGCGCTACCCGATACCGACCGTTCATCGCGCGCGCGCTTGCGCAGGTCGACTTGCGTTTCTGCCGCGGCCAGCCGCGCGACGAGTTCATCGTCAGCGAGATGGATCAGCGGCTCGCCGGCAAACACCTTGTCGTTGGCATTGACCAGCACCTTGTCGACGACCCCCATGACGGAGGCCGCAAGCTTGATCTGGCCGGCGCAGGCCTCGACGCGACCGGGCGCAACGGCCCGCCATTGCTTGTCCTCGGGTGCGGCGGCCATGACGCCACGGGCTGTCAGGGAGGCTCCGGTGGCGATGACCAGGCCGGAGATCGCAACTAAAGCTGCGCGGCGTTTGGACATGGCTATTCCTCCTCGGTGGCACGGACGTGAAATCATTGCAGTTCGCCGCCAGAGCGCTCTTCGCTGACGATCCGTCCGTCTTCAATATGGACGATCCGATCAGCGAACTGCAGCAGACGCGGATCATGGGTCACGATCAGCACCGCGCGCCGTTGTTCCCTCGCGATCCCAGTAAGGATCTTCATGATCGCTTGGCCGTTCTCACCATCTAGTGCGGCGGTTGGCTCATCCGCAAGGATGATAGACGGATTTCCGACGATGGCACGAGCGATCGCGACGCGCTGCTGTTCACCGCCGCTGAGTTCTCCAGGAAACGCCTTTATCTTATGTGGCAGGCCGACCCTTGCCAGGGCTTCGCGTGACTTGGCTTTTGCGCTTCTGGAGCGTTCGCCGCGCACGTCCAGCGCCAGCCGAACGTTGTCGGTGGCAGACAGAGTCGGAAACAGATGAAACGACTGGAAGACAAAACCTATGTGCTCTCGTCTAAGGAGCGCCAGGTCCTCGGGATCGGCGCCGGTGGTTGAATGCCCGCAAACGTGAACAGTCCCTTCCGTCGGCGTCAACATGCAACCGAGAATGGACAGCAACGTCGTCTTGCCGCTTCCCGAAGGTCCCATGAGCAGTGTCAGTTCACCGCCATTGAGGGTCAGGCTTATGCCCCTGAGGGCTGCCACCGTCGCAGCGCCACTGCCAAGAACCTTCGCCACATTCACCGCCTTGAGCAAGGGAGAAGTCATCGGGAGAACACTATGGCTGGATCGACGCGGGTAACCTGTATGATCGCGGCAATCGCCGACCCGATGCACATCACGACGGTCAGCAGAAAAAGTCCGATCATCAGTCCTTGCGTGATTACGATCGGCAACGCCGTCGCCGCGGTCAGTTTCACGATAGTCTCGCCGATAAGCGCGGCGATAGAAAAGCCGATGACGGCATTGAGGAGCGCCTGGCAAACGATCACCGCGTAGATATAGCGTCGGGACGAACCGATGGCGCGCAGGGTGGCGAATTCGGTTAAATGCTCTTTGGTGCTTGAATAGAGCGTCTGGGCGACAATGACGGTGCCGACAATCACACCAAGCAACGCCCCGGCGAACAATGCCGCGCCGGCCCCCGTACTGAACAGCCAGAAAGCGCGGCTGCGCTCGCTAAACTCAGCCGGAGTCAGCACCTCGACATCGGAGATGTTCGACAGCAGCTGACGGCGGACGGCAGCCTTGTCGGTATTGGGGCTCAGGCGAACCAAAAAATAGGTAGCCTTGCCGGAGGGACTCCCGTGTGAGCCCGCGCCCGATCGATGTCCATGAAAACGAACGGCGTCGTGGTGAATGATCGGATACCGTTGGTTACGACTGCGACCCGCACCAGTTGCTGGCGGATTTCTGCGGTCGCCCCGATACCCGAGATGCCGAGCCGATCGAAATAGGAACGGTCTACCGCGACCGCCTTCGGAGTCGACAGCGCTTCGATCCGGCCTTCCACCAAGTTCCAGGGCTGCAGGCCGCCGGCCCGCAGATCCGATCCGATGACGAAAACGGGAGTGGTCGCTCCGTTCGGTGTACGCCAATCTGCAAATCCGATTACGACAGGAATCGCGTCCAACACTCCGTCGATTGAAAGAGCGCGATAGCGCTCACGCGTGTCCAGCAGCGAAGGGTCTTCGAAACACTTGGTACCCTGCGGCATGATCCAGAGATCGGCGGCCGCATGATCGATCATCGTCGTCACTGTGTGCCCAAATCCGAGATACAGACCCATCTGGACGGTAACCAGAACGATAGAGAACACGATCCCGATCACCGTCGCGATGAAGCGAAGTCGATCATGAAACAGATTGCGTAATGCGAGGGTGAAGACCAATGGCATGTTAGTGGGACTCGATTCTGTCCATGGTCAAATCAGCCCTCATGCGCGGCGCACTCCCCGTAGGGTCACATTCAGTCGCAAGAATGGCACCGCGCCACCCATGGCGGAGGCGATGGCCCAGCTCACAATTAGGGTGAAACCAAATACAATTGCGGCCTTGCCGATCGCAAACAGTCCGGTGCCCAGCAGCGCATATTGCAGCCAGACCGCAAACACGTAGTGGATCAGGTACATGCGGTAGGCATTGGCTGACAGGCTGTCAAACGCCGGCAGGCGCCAATGCGCAAAGCGCAGGCAGATCGCCAGCGAGCACAGGCAGCTTGCCGCGCAGGCGACGACAAAGCCCATGCCGGCCGCAAATCGCGCGATCAGGGGAGCGCTGCTCCAATCCGCCATCGTCACCGAGGTCGGCGCGGCCCAAAGCACGAAGCCGACGAAGGCCGCGGCGAGCCATGCCGCCCAGCGCCGCGCCAAAGCTCCATCGCAGTCGAGCATGCCGCGGTCGAGGCCATAGGTCCCGACCGCCACGCCGGCGAGGAAATAGACGAGATAATGCAGCGGCCTGCTTAGCTGAAACGAGACGGGACCGATGTTTGCCCATTCGAACGGTGAATAGGCCAACACTAGTGGGACATAGGCCAGCGCGGAAATTGCCACCAGAACGACAAAAAATCGGACCGGATTGCCGCCGGCGAACGCTACCAACCGGATAAGAGGCAGGTTCCATCTGGGAGCGAAACGATGCATCGCGGATGCAAGAATGTTAAAGGCCAAGAGCTGGCACAAGAACCACTGCGGGCCGGACGGCCAGAACGGCAGCGCGAGCCAATGCAGCCAATAGGCATTCAGGCTGGCGTCAGTGGCAGTTGAGCGATAGGCGGCATAATAGGCGAGCGGCGCAAGAAATATGATGGCGAAAACTAGCGGCAGGCCAATCCTCAGCAGGCGGTCCGACAGAAAATTCCAGCTTCCCTTTCGCGCAAGGCTTGACGGCACGAATAGCCCGGAAAGGAAGAACATCAGGGTCATTAGACCGATATCCTGCCAGGCGCAGAACAGATCAAAGCCAAACCATCGGTGGCTGTCCACGATGGGAAACGCGAGCCACAGGTAAGGCGCGCTGTCGAAGTGATACGCGACGGCCGGCAGAGAGGCGAGGTAGGGGAGAACGGAATGGAACGCCAGCACGATGAGGATGACAACAGCCCGAAGATTGACAAGGGCAAGGCTTGATCTGCTCATTGTCGCGCAGCCCTTATGTCAGTCTGCAAGAGCGTGCCCACCCTGGATTATTGCTGCCGTAAACGATCTAATTTATGGTCCATCGCGGATGGCTCGTCTTGATTTAACGCAATCTCGAACCGTGCTGCGTAAATTCCTGCGCCGGCGCGGGAATTGAGACGGATTTGGATGTTGGCGCCCGTGGTAAAAACTGGCGAGGTCGGTAAACTCCTCGATACGGTGCCCGCGACCTAAGAGATTAAAGCCAAGGATCGGTCACACGCGGCGAGCCGTGCGATGTTGGGAAGGACGCGCATGGAGCTCGTCGCCATTCCGACAAAGAGAAATTCCGTAGTGATCTCGACCGCCCGAAAAGCTGCGGAATATCGGAACGGCCCTTGAAAACATTGCGGAAATTTGTCGACTTCCAAGCTGAATA
>CAWHIO010000054.1:0-30596 GCA_963829315.1 uncultured Alphaproteobacteria bacterium
TAGCCCCCGAGATAGGCTTCCCTGACATGCTTGTTATCGATCAATTCGCTGCCGCGGCCCGACAGCACAATGGATCCCGCTTCCATGAGATATGCATAATCGCACATGTCGAGCGCGGCGTAAGCGTTCTGTTCCACCATCAGGATGGTGGTGCCGGACTGGCGGATGCCATCGATGATCTCGAAAACCTGCTCGACGATATTCGGCGCAAGCCCGAGCGAGGGCTCGTCGAACATCATCAGTTTGGGCTTGGACATGATGGCCCGGCCGATCGCGAGCATCTGCTGCTCGCCGCCGGAAAGCGTTCCCGCCACTTGGCTACGGCGTTCCGCCAGTCGCGGAAACTGCGTCAACACTCGGTCGCGGTCAACGGCGACTTCGGCGCCGTCGCGCCGCAGATAGGCGCCCATGTCGAGATTTTCCTCCACCGTCATGTCGGGGAAAACCCGCCGCCCTTCCGGACAATGGGCAATGCCGCGCGCCAGAATTCGCGCGCCGAACACTGCGTGATATCGTGACCTTCGAACAGCAGCCGGCCGGAAAACGCCGGCAGGATTCCGGAAATCGACCGCAACGTGGTGCTCTTGCCGGCACCGTTGGTGCCGATCAGCGCCACAAGCTGCCCCTGCTTGATCGAAAGCGAGATGCCTTTGATGGCCTCGACCTTCCCGTAGCGGCAAACGAGATCGCTAATCTCTAGCACGTTTCCTGGCTCCCTGCCCGAGATAAGCCCGGATCACTTCCGGATTGCCCTGGATTGCCGCCGGCGGTCCTTCGGCGATGATCCGGCCGTAATTCAGAACCACGATTCGATCCGACACGCCCATCACCATCGGCATGTCGTGCTCGACTAGCAGAATCGTGATGCCAAGCCCGCGCAGCCGGTCGAGCAGGTGCATGAACCGCGCGGTTTCCGTCGCATTCATGCCCGACACCGGCTCGTCCAGCAGCAGCATCGAGGGATCGGCTGCGAGCGCCAGCGCCACGCCGAGCAGCCGTTGATCGCCATACGGGAGTGACCCCGCCAATTCCCGCGACCGGCGCTCGATTCCGAGCAGCGCCAGGATTTCTCCGGCCCTCGCCTTCAGCTCGCTTTCGGACTGGCGCTCGCGCGGCAGCGCCAGCAGCGTATCACACAATCGCGAGCGGCCGCGGCGATGCAGACCGATCATCACGTTCTCGAACACGCTGACGCTCTGGAACACGCTGGTGCGCTGAAAGGTGCGCGCCAGGCCGAGCGAGGTCACCTCGTGCGGCTTCAGATTGTTAAGGGACGATCCGCGGTAGCGGACTTCGCCTTCGGTCGGCCGCAGGAAGCCGGTGATGACGTTGAAGGCTGTGGTCTTGCCGGCGCCGTTGGGGCCGATCAGGCTAACGACCTCGCCCTCGTTGACGACAAAATTCATGTCCGAGATCGCGACCAGACCGCCGAAATGAACCGCAATATGCTCGATCGACAGCGCAGGCTGGGCTTGCGTTGAACCGTCGCCCATCACTGCTTGCCCTGCATCTTGGGCTCCGCGGCGCCGGGACCGCGGGTTTCCTCGCCAACGCCGAACCATTTCTCGATCGCCGGCACGATGCCTTGCGGCAGCACGAATACGATCAGAATCATGAACAGCCCGTACAGGATCCATTGCAGTTCCGGAGAGGCGAACGATCGCGCCACCACCGGAATGAATCCGAAGATCAGGCCACCGACGATCGGGCCCGCCAGCGTACCCTTGCCGCCGGTAATGACCATGATCACCATGGTAACGGTGTAGAGAAATAGAAAGACATCCGGATCGATGATTTTCAGGTAATGCGCGTAGAGACTCCCGGCAGCACCGGCGATGCCGGCCGAGACCACCGCGGCGAGCACCAGATAGCGGGTGACGTCGATGCCGACCGAAACCGCCAGCGATTCATTCTCCTTGAGCGCCACCATGGCGCGGCCGATCCGCGAATTCACCAGCCGGCTGATGGTCACGTAGGACAGCGCCACCACGCCGAGCACCAAGTAGAAATTCGACTGCTTGCTGAAAAAATCGAAATAGCCAAGGCCGGGCAGTCCGAGCGTCATCGGCGGGATCGAGGTCAGCGCCAACGGGCCTTGCGTCAGCTCTACCCAGTTCAGCGCCACCAGCCGCACGACTTCAGCGAAGCTGATGGTGACGATCACAAAATAGGCGCCGCGAACGCGGAAGGAGAGCTTTCCGACGATATAGCCGCACAGGCCCGACACCAGAATGGCGAGGACAAAACCAAGCCATACCGGCCATGGTTCGTGGATCACGCGAAAGCCGCCGATCAGTTCGACATCGAATCCGAGCGAGACCAGCGCGCTGGTGTAGGCGCCGATGCCGAAGAAGGCGACGTGACCCAGGCTAAGCTGTCCAGTGTAGCCCAACAAGAGATTGAGGCTCATCGCCGCGACAATGAAGATGCCGGTGGTGATAAAGGCATTCAGAAGATAGGGATCGCGGAGCCACATCGGGACCGACGCCAGCGCGAGCAGCGCGATCCAGGGAAGAAACCGTTTCATCCAATTCGCTCCGATCTCGCAAACAGACCGGTCGGCTTGAACAGCAGCACCGCGATAATGAGCAGGAAGCCCATCGCGTCACGATACCCGGAGGAAATGTATCCGGCCCCCATCTCCTCGGCGAAAGCCAGGATGAAGCCGCCGATGGTGGCCCCGCCAATACTGCCGAGACCGCCAAGGATGACGATCGCAAACGCCTTGAGCGATGCGATGTTGCCCATCTGTGGCGAAACCACATAGACCGGCCCCAGCAGCGCCCCGGCCGCCGCCGCGAGGCTTGAGCCGATCGAGAAGGTCGCCATGTAGATCGCCTGGATGTTGACGCCCATCAGCGCGGCGGTATCGCGATCCTGAAAGGTGGCGCGCATCGCCCTGCCAAGCTTGGTCCGGTTGATCAGGAAATAGGCGGCCGCGATCAGCGCCAGCGCGGCAAAGAACACGAACAGCCGCAGCCAGGACACCGAGAAGGCACCGATCACCAGCGGCGTTTCTGGAAACGGCGTCGAGACCGACTTGGCCACCCCGCCCCAGACATACTGTTCGGTGTTCTGCATCACGATCATAGCGCCGATCATGATCAGCATCGTGGTGTCGATATCCGCACCGCGCATCGGACGCAGCAGAACGACCTCTATCAGGGCCCCGAGAATGCACCCGGCCAAGATCGCGATCAGCAGCGAGAGAAAGAAATTGAAGCCGAGCACCACAGCAACGAAGTAGACGAAATAGGCGCCGAATGCGTAAAGCTCGCCGTGAGCGAAATTCACGATCCGCATGATGCCGAAGATTAAGGTCAGCCCGATGCCAAGCAGCGCATAGGTGCTGCCGAGGATCAGCATATTGATCATGTGTTGAAAAAATTCAGTCATCGAGCCTTATCCAGATCAACCCTCACCGCCCGGTGAGGATGGCCGGAACGTTGCAAAGAAAGACCGTGGGCATCGCGTCAATGAGGCGATGCCCACGGCAGTCTGCTTACAGTTTCGGAAGAATGACCTTCGCGTTGTCGATCTTTATCAGGTAGACATTGGGCATGCTTTGGCCGCTCTCTTTTCCGGCAGGTCCCTGTTTCTCGAACTTGATCTTGCCATTCAGGCCCATCAATTCGGTCTGCCAAAGCGCGGCGGTGATCGCCTCGGGCTCGGCCTTGCCTGCCTTCTCGATCGCAGCCGCGATGGTGCGAATGCCGTCATAGCCGCGGAAGCTCTCGGTCGCGCCGGCAAAATTGAAGCCGCGCTTCTTCCACTCGCCGAGGAAATACTTGGTCGCGGCCGGATTGGGCGTATCGTCCGGATACCAAGGGGCGAACGTGGTCAGGTGAAAGGTGCCGTTGGCGGCAACTCCGGCCTGATCGATCAGCTGATCGGGATTTTGCGATCCTCCGGTCGTGATGATCTGCTTCTTGATCCCGAGCGCGGTTGCTTGCTTCAGCAACAGGGTGAGCTGCTCGACCGCCGTGGTCACCATAATGGTGTCGGAATCCGTCGCCTTGATTTTGGACAGTTGTGCGCTCATGTCCTGAGCGGACTGGTCCATCGTCTCGACCAGACCAACCTGCACGTTGTCTGCCTTGAGGATCTTCCCAAAATCTTCCGCCGAGCCACGTCCCCAGTCATTGTTGATGACAAGGAAATCGGATTTCTTGATGGACATCTTGGGAAGAATGTTCTTGAAGGCCGCGGCCTCAACCGCCGACGGCGGCGAGATGCGGAAGATGTAAGGGTTGCCGCTGGTCGTGATCTTCCCGGATGAGGAGGTCTCCACCACCATCGGCACCTTGTATTCCATAAGTTTGGGCATCACGGCGAGCGTCAGGCTGGATCCCCAGGCGCCCATCATCACCGGAACCTTATCGGCGGTGATCAGCTTTTCCGCGACCGCTGCAGCTTCGGTGGGATTACTCTTGTTGTCCTCGATGATCAGCTCGATCTTCTTGCCGAGAACTCCACCCTTAGCATTGATTTCGTCGGCGGCGATCTTAGCGCCGTTGACGACATAGGTTCCGGAAGCGGCAAACGGGCCGGTCAGCGGCTCATTGACGCCAATTTTGATGGCTTGCGCGCCTGCATGTCCCACCAGACCTGCCGACAGCAGGGCAGTGGCTGCGAGTGTCGTGAAGAAGTCGCTGTGTTTGGCCATTAGCTATTTCCTCCATTTGAATGCGGAAACTCGGTCTTCTTTCCAAGCAAGCATCGTGCCGGGTAAGCCGTTTTTCATCGACTTAATTGCTGCTGTCCCGGCTACAGTCATATTATTTTTGGTATGTTAGTATCATGTGCTTCAACCCTGCGGCGTCAAGTTTTTTCAGCATTCGGGGACGTTCACCGCGAGGCCGCCTCGCGACGTTTCCTTGTATTTCGCCTGCATGTCCGCCCCAGTATCTCGCATCGTGCGGATAACCTGATCAAGCGTCACGTGATGCGAGCCATCGCCGCTCAGCGCCAGCGACGCTGCATTGATGGCTTTGATGGCGCCGAACGCGTTGCGTTCGATGCATGGGATTTGCACAAGGCCGCCGACTGGATCGCATGTCATCCCGAGATGATGCTCCATTCCGATCTCCGCAGCATTTTCAATCTGCCGATTGCTGCCGCCCAGTGCCGCGGTCAGGCCGGCTGCAGCCATTGAGCATGCCACACCCACCTCGCCCTGGCACCCCACTTCGGCACCCGAGATGGACGCATTCATCTTGCAGAGTGCGCCGATCGCCCCGCTTGTCAGGAGAAAACTCCTGACACCGTCATTTGACGCATCCTGGCAGTGATCGGTGTAGTATCGCAAAACGGCCGGAATCACGCCGGCAGCACCGTTGGTCGGCGCGGTCACGACCCGCCCGCCCGCTGCGTTTTCCTCGTTCACGGCGATCGCGTACATGCTCGCATAGTCCATCGCCGGGATCGATTGCCGCATGTTGCGGGTTTCCGACGCTTGCACACGGGCGTGCAATGCGCGCGCGCGGCGCTTGACCTTCAGGCCTCCGGGCAACTCACCGTCCGTCCGCATCCCCCGGTCGATGCAGTCGAACATCACTGCGGTCAGACGGTCTAACCGGTCATTGATCGATGCCTCGTCCGAGAAGACGGCCTCATTCATCCGCACCATCTCAGCGATCGAAAGACCGGACCGGTCGCACATCTCGATCATTTCGGCGGCATCGCCGTAGTCGAAGGGGATTGCGGAGGCAAATTCCGCCGTGCGACTCGCCTCGCCTTCCCGCCGAACAAATCCGCCCCCAAGCGAGTACCAGGTTTCCTTCTTCAGCTCGCGCCCATCCTTGTTGAACGCCGAGAAGCGCATTGTATTCGGATGAACGGAAGCCGGCTCACCGAAATTGAATTCGATATCCTGCGTAGGATCGAAATCGATGGTCGTGCCATCCTGGAGCACAAGCTGCGACGTCGCGGTGATGACGCCCACGCGGCGGTCTGCATCGTCGGGATCGATCGATTCCGGAGACAAACCCGAAAGTCCAAGCATGACCGCCTTATCGGTGCGGTGGCCGTGTCCGGTCCAGGCCAGGGAACCGAGCAAAGAGACCTTCAGTCGCTTGAGGCCCGCAAGTTCGTGCTCGTCCAGCGCCGACATGAACGCCGCGGCCGCCTTCATCGGACCAACCGTATGCGAGGATGACGGTCCAATCCCAATCTTGAACAGGTCGAAAACACTGATCATGACAGGTGACCGGCCATCGCTCGCTCCGTTACTTCGCTCGCATTCGCGGAATGATTTCACGCGCGATGGTTTCAACCTGGTCCATCTTGTACTTGTACGGAACGAAGATGATCTTTTGAACGCCGACCGCGATGTGCGCCTTCAACTGCTCGACGCATTCATCTACCGAGCCCATGATCGCGCTCTCGCGCGAGCAGTCGCTATGCTCGGGGAAATCCCATTCCTTGTTCAACCAATCCATCATTTCATCGCGCACCGCTTCCTTCGAGGGACCGATCATGATTGGCAACTGCGATGCGTTGAGCAGCTTGTCGGGATCCTTACCGCCTTCCTTGGCGAAGCTACGGATCTTGGACCACGATTTCGCGAAACTCTCGGGTGAATAAAAATAGGTCAGCCACCCATCGCCGGCCGTCGCCGCGCGTTGTAGAACTTTATCTACATAACCTCCGATGAGAATCGGCATCCGCGGCTGCTGCAACGGCTTAGGATACATGACAGCGGCCGAAATATCGTGCGCCGTGTACTTTCCATCGACCATCTTCTCCGTCCAAAGTCGGTTGAGGATCTCAAGGTTCTCGTCCATCAGCTTGCCACGCTTCGTGAACGGGATGCCCATCGCATCGAACTCACGCTTATACCAGCCGGACGCCATGCCCATGATCAACCGCCCGCCAGAAAACTGATCCATGCTGGACAATTGCTTAGCCAGCCCGACGGGATTGCGTAGCGGCAGCACGAGAATGCCGGTGCCGAGCTTGATCCTGCTCGTTCGCGCCGCGATTGTCGTCAGAGTCGTCAAAGAATCCAGAATCGGGAAATGAGGCTCGACGCCGAGAAGAATATGATCCCAGACCCAGAGCGAGTTGTAACCCAGTCCTTCGACACGCACGCCGTAATCGACCAGCGCTTTGGCGTCCGGCATTTCGGGATAAGCCGTAAAGTTGCGCGCGGCGATACCGTACGTATTCGACAGTATGGTCATTTTGCTTCCTCGTTTTTCTTAGCCGATGAAGAGACGGTCCGGATCAAGCATCCGCAGGGTTGACAGTTCGTGCTCCGTCGGTGGTTCGGTGATGTTGACCTGATCCTCGAAGATCAAATCGAAACCGGTGTTGTCCTGAACCTGCTCCCGCGTGATGCCGGGGTTGAGGGCGAGAACCTTCATACGGCGTGACGTCTCTTCGAATGAGAACACCGCGAGCTCCGTGATCACGCGAAACATTCCGCCTTCCGGCAGACCGCTTTCGGCGCGGGTATTGCCGCCGCGGATGTAGCCAGGGCTGGTGATGAAATCCACTTGATCGACAAAGCGGCGCTTCTCGTGCTTCATCGCGACGATCATATTGGTCAGGCTGGAAATGTCGTTCCCACCCCCCGTTCCGGGAAGTCTGGTCTTCGGGCAGTCGGGGTCGCCGATGAATGAGGAATTCAGATTTCCAAACTTGTCGATCTGAGCGCCGCCCATGAAGCCGACGTCGACATAACCGCGCTGCAGCAGCAGCAAGACCTCCGCACTGCCCAGCACCATGTTGGCGCGCTTGGTGCAACGCTGGTCGTTGGTCGATGGCGGCAGCTTGCCGGGCTCGACGAAGGCACCGATGACACCGCCCTCGAACAAGATCGTCAGACCCGGACAGCGCAGGCGTTGAGCTAGCGTCGCTGCCAGCAGCGGAACGCCAATACCGGCGAAAACCACCTGGCCTTCCCTCAACTGGCGCGCGCTGAGGATCGCAAGCATTTCTGAAGCAGTATGGCGGGACGGATCAGTCATCGAAAATGCTCCCGCCTCTGCGGCTAGCTGTAACGATTTCATCAATTCCAATCATCGAAAGGAAATCGTTCCAGCAATTCGGCCCGTACACATGATCATCGAGGTATTTCTTCATTCCACCAATCGGGTCGCCGTTCACCTGCTTCACGTAGGCTTCGAGGTGATTCATCATCGGCTCGTAGACTCCGTAGCATTCGTGCGGAGCTGAACCGAACGGCACCTCAACCACGGCATCAACGCAAAAGAACGGAATCTTGGTCTGGTCCGGCGCCCGTCGGATCTGATCGTTGGAGACGATACGCTCCGTGGTCAGGATCACACGATTGGCGGCCATTGCGAGATCAATGTCCATGAACTGCAGACCGTCGATCTGGGCGTTGCCATACGCATCGCAGCGCTGCACGTGGATCAGCGCGACATCGGGGTTGAGCGCAGGAACCAGCAAAAGCTTCTCGCCGGTAAACGGGCAGTCGAATTCCTTGGCCTCCGGGCGTCTCTTCCCCACGTCGGAACCGAGCATCGAACGCATCGGCATGAAGGGAACGCCCATGGCCCCGGCGCGAAAGCGCATGCCCACGCCCATATGGCTCCACTCGTCGTAGCGTGCATGCCCGCCTTCAATATGGTGGCGCATCACCTTGGAAAGACCCCACAGGATGCCCTGCGCGAACCAGCTTGAGATGATGTGGTTGGACACGCCGGATCCGAGCAAGAGGTCGCCGTCGGTCGAGATGATGCAGCGCGAACAGGATAGCTCTTTCTTTCGCGCCCGGATCAATTGCCAGATCAGGGCCATCGGCGTGCGTGACATGGTGGAGCCGCCAATGCCGACGGAGGCGCCGTCGCTCACAAAGGAGGCGGCCTCCTCCAGCGTCACCACCTTCTCGCGAAGGCTGCGGTCGCGTCGCGCCAAATTCTGCCGCAACTCCTTATATGGCTGAACCGTGTCCCGAGCCACCATCACGACCTCGCCTTGCTTGTATTGGCTACCTCGTTCGAGCCTGAGGCTTCGGCGTTGAAATCCTCGATCAGCGCGTCCCATTCCGGCAGGCTGGCGGCGATGCCGTCCCAGAACGACTGCGACCTGCGGCGCTCGAAATCCTCGACGCTGACGCCTTGCTGCTCAACCCAGGTGTAGTAGCCGAGGTTGAAAATCTGGCGTCGCGTTTGGTCCGTCAGCTCCATCACATTGTCGGTCGCAATCGAGGTCAGACAGGAACCGAAAACTTCGCCCGCATTCACCTCGTCGAACGAGCCTCCGAAATGTTTCTTCTGATAGTCGTCACGTTCGCTGTCGTAGAGCGATCCACTGTCGGTGGCGACGGTGACGATGACGTCGTCCGGCCCGTAATGCAACTGCTTGGCCAGCTTGATCGATGCGACGATGTTGGCGTAACCGGAAATGCCGACATCGGCGAAGGATGCAACGAGCCCGCCGTCGAGCTTGCGGCGGTCGCGAAGATATTTTCGGCCGGCATCCGAGCCGAACAGCAGATTGAGCTGGTCGGTGACCCGATCCGAGACACCGATCACGACGTCGGTGTTCATTACGTTGTGAATCAGCGGAATGTGCTTGTCGCCGATGCCCTGGATGTTGTGCTCGCCATAGCCGTTGTTCAGCATGGTAGGACATTCGAGCGCCTCGACGGCGGCGATCCGCGTGCCATGGCGCTTCTTCAGGTAGTCGCCCGCCGCAATGGTGCCGGCCGACCCGGTTGCCGACACGAAGGCCGCCAGGCGGCGGGAGGTATCACCCTTGAACGAATTGAAGGCGTGTTCGGCAGCGGTGCCGGTGCAGATGTAATGGATGAGATAGTTCGAAAACGCCGAAAACTGATTGAGGATCACGTTCTGCGGATCGCGCTCCAGCTCGGCGCACTTGTCGTAAATTTCCTTGACGTTGCTCTCGGTGCCGGGGGTCCGAATGATGTCGTCCGGATGGGCAACCCATTGCTCCAGCCATTCGAACCGCTCCCGGCTCATCCCGGCGGGAAGCACGGCAACGCCGCGGCAGCCGAGAATGCGCGAAATCGACACGCCGCCGCGACAGTAATTTCCGGTGGAAGGCCAGACCGCCTTTTGCATTACGGGGTCGAAACGCCCGGTCACCAGCTGGGCCGCAAGCGCGGAATAGGCAGGTAGCACCTTGTGCGCCCCGATCATCGGGAAACGGCGTCCGAGCAGCACTACGATCGGCGCCTTGACGCCACTAATCGATTCCGGAATCACGATGAAGCCCGGCACCTCGGCGAGGCCGCTGCGATCCGCCGCGTTGTACCAGTTCACGCGCCAGAGATTTTCGACCCGCGGCTCGTCCGGTGCAACGTCCGCCAGTCGGCTCAATACCGCAGCAGGGATAGTCGCCGGATCGGCGAGCTGCGAAAACGTCGGCAGCACCACGCCGAGCTCGCGGACCCGCGCGATCGCCCGCGCCCGCTGCCTGCTATCGACGATTTCCGGGTTGATGACCCAGGACATGGCCACACTCTTTCGCGATTTAAATCATACTAACATTAGTAAAATAGGATGTCGAGGCTGCGGGACGCTGCAGTTACGAATGGGCCGCCAGATGCACCCTTTCCCAGTGGCCGTCGACGGACATTCTCGCCGCGGCGGAATCGAACGACCGTTGCCGAATTTCGGCATCCGCGTCGCCGTAAAGCGTGGTGCGTTGCCGGGGAATGCGGCCGGTCGAGACGATGATCTGCTCCATCTCTTGCGGCGTCATTTCCTGGCCGTGCGACGCGCCGGCGGAGCGCGAGATGCTCTCATCCATCAGCGTGCCGCCGAGATCGTTGACGCCGGCCGACAGGCAATAGCGGACGCCTTCGGCGCCGAGCTTCACCCAGGAGGCCTGAATGTTCGGAATGACCGGATTGAGCGCGAGGCGCGCCACCGCATGCATCAGGATCGCCTCGCGAAATGTCGGACCCGGCCGCGCCCGCCCCTTGAGATAGATCGGCGCTTCCATGTGAACGAATGGCAGCGGCACGAATTCGGTGAAGCCGCCGGTTTCGGATTGCAGGTTGCGCACGCGCAGCAGATGGCGCGCCCAATGCCGATAATTTTCGATATGACCAAACATGATGGTCGCGGTCGACCGGAAGCCGACGCTGTGCGCGGCACGCATGACGTCGAGCCATTGCTGGGTGCGGATCTTGTCGGCGCACAGCACGACACGAACCTCGTCGTCGAGGATTTCGGCCGCGGTACCGGGCAGCGTGTTGAGGCCAGCGGCCTTCAACTCGCGCAGGAAGTCGGTGACGGGGATATCAAGCGTTTGCGCGCCCTGGTAGATCTCCAGCGGCGAAAACGCGTGCATGTGGATCTGCGGCACCGCATCCTTCACCGTCCGGCAGATATCGAGATATTTTTGTCCCGTATAGGAGGGGTGAATTCCGCCCTGCATGCAGACTTCGGAGGCGCCGCGCTGCCACGCCTCGATGACGCGATCCGCCACCTCCCGCATGTCGAGATCGTAGGGCCGTCCGCGCAGGTTTTCGCTCATCTTGCCCTTTGAGAAGGCGCAGAACTGGCACTTGAACGAGCAGATGTTGGTATAGTTGATGTTGCGGGTCACGACGTAGCTGACGACGTCGCCGTTCAACTCGCGGCGCAATTCGTCGGCAGCCCGACAGACCGCCGTAAAATCATCGCCGCGGGCGCGAAACAGGCCCGCGATCTCAGACTCATCGAGACCGTCGCCACGCTGCGCTTTGGCCAGCACGCGGCCGAGATCAGCTGACGGTCGCACCACACCTGCCTTTCCGATCCATTCGAGTTCCCGCGCCGGCAATTCGCCGACGTGACCCGGACACCAGTCATCGACCCGCGGCATGCCGTCGCCGTCGATGCCATGGAGAACCGTGGTCCGCAGGCCCTGATCGAGCCACCGGTTGGCATCACGGGCAAAGACCGGATAGATCGCCAGGCGCTCGGCGAGGTCCATGCCGGCGGCCTTGGTCGCCGCCTCCAGAACCCGCAAATGCGGCCAAGGCGCTTCGGGATTGACGTGATCCGGCGTGACCGGCGACACGCCGCCCCAGTCGTTGATGCCGGCGCCGACCAGTCTGCCAAGCGCGCCGGGGCTCAGGTTTGGCGGCGCCTGGATATTCATCGACGGCTCGAAAATCAGGCGCGCGACCGCAATGGTCCACAGATGATCGTCGACATCGGGCGCTGCGGCGTTCTCCATGCGGGTGCCAGGCTTGGGGCGGAAATTCTGGATGATGATTTCCTGAATGTGCCCGTACAAATCGTTGAGATCGCGCAGCGCCAACAGCGAGTCGATGCGTTCCTCCCGGGTTTCCCCGATCCCGATCAGGATTCCCGACGTGAACGGCACGTTGCGTTCTCCGGCGAGCCGCATCGTTTCAAGCCGCGCGGCAGGCGCCTTGTCCGGCGAGCCATGATGCGCGCCGCCTTTTTCAGCGAGACGCTCCGATACGCTCTCCAGCATGATGCCTTGCGATACCGAAACCTTGCGCAGCGCGTCGATGTCTGCACCCGTCATCAGGCCAGGATTGAGGTGGGGCAGCAATCCGGTTTCGCGATGGACCGCGCTCGCCGCTGCGGCGAGATAGGACAGCGTCGTCGGATGGCCCAGCCGGTCGAGTTCTTCCCGCGCGAGGCGATAACGCAGCTCCGGTTTGTCGCCGAGCGTGAACAGCGCTTCCTTGCATCCGGCTTTCTTGCCCGCCCGGGCGATAGCAACCATCTGCTCGATCGAAAGGTAGGCCTTTTCGCCTTCGCGCGGCGGGTGCGCGAAGGTGCAGTAATGGCAGACGTCGCGGCAAAGCTGGGTGAGCGGGATGAAAACCTTGCGCGAATAGGACAGCGTGCGCCCATGCGCAGCGTCGCGCCGCCGGGCAGCCGCGCCAAGCAGCGAGCCGATATCGGCGATGCGAACGAGATCGGCGGCCTCGTCGCGCGTAAGCCTTCGGGAATGCGGAAAATTCCGCACCAGGGTGCTGATGCTCATTTCACATATGCCTCTTCGAAACAGGAAACGCGGTGACACCGGGACGACCCGCCAGCTTGAATTCAGCCAGCAGGGCTGCCGTCAGCGAGAATTTCTTCGCGCCTGTCCAGGGCACCAAGTCTTTTGGATAATCGATGTCGCGCCCCAGGCCTTCGCTGCGGACGATACCGCAGCCGACGCCGGCGTCGTGGGCAAGCGCCTGGTGCCGAGCAAAACTGTCGTCGCCAAAGCTCGGCGCGATCAAGTCCGGCCGGCGCATCGCCAGCGTATTGGTTCCGCCATCGGATAATGCCGGCACCAGCACGACAGGATAATGGTCGAGTTCACGGATGACCGCCTGCAAATCGGCGGCAGTTGCAAAGGGCACGTCGGCCGGAACGATCAGCGCGCCGGCGGATGACGCTTCGAGCGTTCTCAGGCCTTGCTGGACCGCCGCATTGACGTCGCTCTCCATGACATCGCCGACGATGCGCGCATCGAACAATGTCGCGAGCTTCGCCACCGCCGGATCGCCGCTGACGACGACGATGCCCGCCAATTGCGGTGTCGCGCACAGCGTGGTCAGAACGTCGTGCAGCATGGTCCGGGCAAGCCCGGCGCGCTCGCTGCGCGACAGCACCGGCGCGAGCCGCTGTTTGGCGAGGCCCAATCGTTTGACGGGAACGATCGCCCAGATATTCGGCTGTCCCTCGGTGTCCGGCCGCATCATGTTGCCGTCCCTCTCTGGGCGCCAACGGGAAGGTGGCTAGCGAATTCCAGGCAGTCCGCCGCCAGCCGGTCGCGATCCCCAAGGCTCCGCATCAAGGTCGACGTCACCCGCACCGGCATATCGATCTTGCCGGCTTCTGCCCGGTCGGTCTCGTCGATGATCAAACCATCGATGAAACGATAATGCCGGGCGATGCTCGCGGAGTCCGCCGGAACGCCGAGTTCCGCCATGATTTTCGCCGTTGGCCCCTTTACCGCCTGTCCGCCGATCAAGGGCGAAACGGCAATGATGGGTGCTGTCACCTCGTCGAGCGCCTTGCGAATACCGGAAACCGCCAGGATCGGATCAACGCTGAGATAAGGATTCGAGGGGCAGATGATGATAGCGGCGAGATCCGGGTTACGCAGCGCCGCCAAAACCTGGCTTGTGGCTGCGGCCCGTTCCGCGTTGCTGAACTCGAGGCGCTTGACCACCGGCGCACATTGCAGCCCGACAAAATAACGCTGGAACGGAAGCGCCCCCTCGGCTGTGATCACCCTGGTCTCGACGCGGTCGTCCGACATCGGCAAGATGCTCGCCGCAATGCCAAGCCGTCGTGCGGCCGCCACGGTAAATTCAGTGAGCGAGATTCCGCTGCGCAGCGCGCGGCTGCGCTCAACATGCATAGCAAGATCGCGGTCACCGAGCCGGAACCAGGTCTCGCCGCCCAATGCTCCGAGCGCCTCCATGAAATTCCAGCTTTCGTTCGCGCGCCCCCAGCCGCGTTCGAGATCGCTGAGGCCACCGAGCGTATAGACCACGGTGTCGATGTCAGGCGAGACATGCAGGCCGAGATGCTCGAAATCATCGCCGGTATTGACGATAACTGTCAGGCCCGCGCCGATCAGGCGCTCGAGTCCGAGCGCGAGCTTGGCGCCCCCTACCCCGCCGCACAATGCGACCACCGGCCGGCCGCGAAACGATGCTGCGCGCTGCATGCTCATCGGAAGATGTCCCGCTCGCGCGGCCGCACCAGCGCGGATGCCGGACGCGCTGCAGCGTCGAACGTCAGCCCGCGCACGACCACCACCGGCAAGCCCTCGGCAGCCTGCCCCATCAACAACGACGCGCCGGCGGCGATTTCGTCGGCCACCGCGATTTCGGTGACCTGCATCGACCGGCCGAACAGATCCGGCGCGCCGATCATATCGAGCAGCGACGGCAGGCCCGCTACCCCAAGCGCGACGCCGACGACGCCATTGCGCCAGGGCCGGCCAAAACTGTCATTGATGATGACGCCGACATCGGCCGCGAATGCGGCGTCGAACCGGACTTTCAGCGCCGCGGCCGTTCGATCGGGATCGTGCGGCAACAGCAGCACACGCTCCTCGCCATCGGCGTGCTCGATGTTCGATTGGTCGATGCCGGCGTTGGCCATCACGAAGCCGAGCCGGTGTGCCACGATCAGGATATTGCGACGATGCTTCACGACCTCGGCGGATTCCGACAGCACGACTTCGATGTAGCGCGGGTCCTTGCCGGTCTGATCGGCGAGGCTCCGCGCCTGCTCGGAAGGGTGCACGTCCTTCAGCTCGACGTAGCGATTTTCCGCCTTCGAGATCACCTTTTGGGCGACGACGACGATGTCGCCCGAGATGAGCTGGAGCTGTTCGGCCTTGAGAGCATCGACAACAAGGGCGGCGAGGTCATCACCGGGATTGATGAGCGGTACCCCGGGCACGGCAACATAAGTGATGCTCTTGGCCATCGCACGCGCTCATGGTGAGGGGGACGACGGCAGCCCTGTGATGCGAATACCGGCGCCGGGAACCTTGTAACGGCGATTGATGCCGATCAGGACCGAGGTCAGCGCTTCGGCGGCGGCCGAATTCGCCAGGACCCCGCCGTCGATGCCACAATTGCCGACGTCGCCGGCCAATCCGATCACGATGTCGCGCGATTCCTTGTCGTTACCGAACACCAGCACATCGCAGTCGACCCGGCCGCCGGCGTGGAGCTTCCCGGCGCCGACATTATGAAAGGCCGAAACCACGCGGACGCCCTCGCCAAGCAGGTTCTGGGCAATCTGCGCCGCCGAGCCTTCGGGGGGCAGCTGCACCACGGATACTTTTGGGGGCACCAGCGGCACGGCGGCATCCACCACGATCTTGCCCTGAACGGCGTTCTTCACCTCAAGCAGGGTAGCTTCGTGGCTTGCGAAGGGAACCGCAAGCACAATGATATCCGCCGACTTCGCCGCGCCGACATGGTCGTCGCCGCGCGCATCCGCACCCAGCTCCTTCGCAAAGGACCGCGCCTTGTCGGCTGAACGCGAACCGATCACAATGGAATAACCGGCCGCAATCCATCGCTTGGCCAACCCGGACCCGAGATCGCCGGTCCCTCCCAAAATCGCAATAACCGGCTTGGCGCTCATTGACCGACATTCCCTTGACGCATGATTAGGCGGCAGTCGTTCAATCCAGCGTCATTTCAGTCAGCGGCACAAGCTTGACGCCGGCCTTTTCGAGCGCTTCCCGTACCGTTCGGGCCGTCGCGACGCCGGTCGGCTCGTCGCCGTGGACGCAAAGCGAATGCACCTTGCATGGAATCTTCTTGCCGTTTCGCGAGGTGATGAAATTGTTCACGACCATGTCGATGACCTGTTTGGTGGCCACCGCGGCATCTTTCAGAACTGAGCCAGGAATCTTGCGCGAAGTGAGGTTACCGTCGTCGTCATATTGACGGTCGCAAAATCCTTCCACGGCCACCCGCAGCCCGAGTTTGCGGCCGGCCTTTTCCATTTCCGAGCCCGCCAGTGCCACGTAGATGATACTGGAATCGACGGCCTTGATGGCGCGGCCGATCGCCAGCGCATACTCGCTGTTTTCGGCCGCCATGTTATTGAGCGCGCCATGCGGCTTGAGATGGGTGACCTTGACGTCGGAAAAGGCCGCCATCGCCTGCAGCGCGCCGATCTGATAGGCCACCATGGATTCGAGATCGTCCGGCCGCGTGTCGATGCGGCGGCGTCCAAACCCCCAGAGGTCATTGAAGCCCGGATGGACGCCGATCGTCACCCCGTTCTGTTTGGCTTCAGCGACGACCCTGCGCATGATCAGCGGGTCGCCGGCGTGAAAACCGCAGGCGATATTGGCCGAGCCGATGATTTTCAGGATCCCGGAATCGTCGCCGATGTCATAGGCGCCGAACCCCTCAGCCATGTCTGCATTCAGATTCATCTTGATGGTCATTGTTCACCTCTGTTTTCCTAGCGGCGTGGTGAAAGGTCTTTTAGCGTCAAGGAAAATCCAGCCTAAGATACTATTGTTAGAAAGACAATATGTTTGAGCGATTGCGGCCTAGCTGCGCGAACCAAACAGCCTCCTGAACAGTTCCTGCAGCCGGCCCGCGACGACGGAGAATATCAGCGATCCCGCGTCCAACCCGCCGCCGCCGGAAGACAGATCGGCGGTAGCCTTGCCGCGGAGCCGGGCTTCCAGATTTTGTGCAAAGGCGGCGGTCAACCGTGCGGCGACGTCTTGCACGATGCTGGGGCGCCCGAACTGGGCCAGCATCCCCGTCAGGGTGTATCCGATCGTGACAGCGACTTCGGTCGACTGCCCGTCTCTGGCCGACAGCAGGCGATAGCCTATCACCCCCCGCGTCGCGGAGTTGCTGCGAATGGCATTTCCGGCGCCAGTGATTTTTCCGGAATAGGAGCTTTCATCACGCTCGATCTCGGCTTGGCCACGAAACTCGGCGGCGATCGGCCCGACCTTGACGCGAATCTGCCCCTCGACATGCTCGGGCGTCGGCTCTCCGATCAGGCTGGCGCCCGGCAAACATGCCGCGACCTCCCGAACCCGGCCGAACATCTCCCACACCTGCTGGCGCGGATAGTTCACGACGAAATTCTGGTCGAACGAGACTTGCGGGATCCACGTGGAATCAACCGACAGCCTGGATTTCCCGGTTGATGCCGATTGCAACGGCGGAGCCGGCGCGGCGCGGCGGGGCGAAACATCGGACGGTTCTGCGCTGGCGTGACCCGACCCCGCCGGACCCACCATGGTACGGCCGCCGCCTGCGACCGCTGCGATATCGCGGGCGCGCCGCGCGGCGATGACGCTTTTGATGGCCTTGATGATGCCGACATAGCCGGTACAGCGGCAAAGATTTCCGCTCATCGCGACACGGATGTCATGTTCGTCGGCGTCAAGGCTACGCACCACGAGGTCGCGCGCCGAGACCAGCATGCCCGGCGTGCAGTAGCCGCATTGCAGTGCGTGCTCGCGCTTGAACGCCTCGCGCAGCTCGCGGGTGATTTCATCGTCATCGAGCCCTTCGATAGTGACGATTTCGGCGCCGTCGCAGGCGATCGCATAGGTGATGCAGGAACGAACCGGCACGCCGTCGACCAGAATCGTACAGGCGCCGCAGACGCCGTGCTCGCAGCCGAGATGCGTGCCGGTCAGATCGCGGCCCTCGCGCAGAAAATCCGCCAGATGGGTACGCGGTTCGATGCTGCCCAAAACCGGCTTGCCATTGACATTAAGTGAAATCTGACTCATGCACCGGCCGCCTGTCGAACGGCGCGCGCGAGCGCGACGGTGTGGATTTGCCGGTCGAGCGCATCGGTCATCCCGCTCGACTTCAGCATCGCGTCGGCGGCGCCCCGATCGAATTGCGCGAGATCGCATGAGCCGCCGAACAGCGCGCGCGCGTCCGACAGCACCAGCGGCTTCCGCTCGGTGGCGCCAATCACGGCGCGGAACACATCGCGCGGACGATCGAGCAGGACCGCGCCGATCGCCTGCGCGTATTCGCCGGTCTTGCGACCGACCTTGTAGTATCCCCACTGCGCCGACGCCGACTGCGCCGGCACACGGATGGCTTCGAGCAGCTCATTCGCCCCGAGTGCGGTCTCCAGCGCGCCGGTCACAAAGGCCTCGACTGCCAGGGTTCGTGCACCGCCGGCGCCACGTACGACGGCCTCGGCGCCAAGCGCCGACAGCGCCGACACCCAGTCGGCGGAAGGGTCTGCATTGGTGAGGCTGCCGCCGATGGTGCCGCGATTGCGCACCGCGCGATAGGCGATGCCGGCCGCGACGGCGCGCATGGCGCCATTGGTCGCATCGGGAACCCGGCCGTCTTCGATGTCGGCATGGGTCACGCAGGCGCCGAGCACTACATGATCCCTGAGCTTTTCCGCATGCTTCAATTGGTCCAGCGCCGTGATGTCGATAATCAGGTCGGGCTGCACCAGCCGCAGGTTCAGCATGGGCCCAAGCGACTGACCGCCGGCCAGCACTTTGGTATGCGCGCTTTGATCGGCCAGCAGGCCGATCGCATCGTCAAGATGCCGCGGACGCTCATAGGCAAAATTGACCGGCTTCACGATCGCGCTCCGGCCGGCACGACATCGCTCGCGCGCCGCAATTTGGCGGCGGCGATGGATTCGAGAACGCGGCGCGGCGTGATCGGCGAACACAAGAGCTCGGCACCCAATCCCTTGAGCGCGTCGTTGACGGCATTGGCGATCGCCGCCGGTGGGGCGATGGCGCCGCCTTCGCCAATGCCCTTAACCCCGAATTCCGTATAGGGCGCCAGGGTCTCGATATGATCGAGGCGCGGCTCGGGGACTTCGGTAGGTCCCGGCAGCAGATAGTCGGCGAATGTCGTGGCCAGCGGCTGGCCGTTGTTGTCGAACGGCATCTCCTCATACAGCGCGGTGCCGATGCCTTGCGCGAGACCGCCATAGATCTGACCGTCGACCACCATTGGATTGACCAGCTTGCCGCCGTCCTCGACGATGACGTAGTCCAAAATCTCGACGTCGCCGAGTTCCGGATCGACCGCCACGGTCACGGCATGCGCGGCGTAACTGAAGGTGCCGCTGTCGCGTTCCGGCTTGTAGCCGACGGTGGCCTCCAGGCCGCCGCGATGCACGTCGGCCGGCAGGTCCTGCGGACGCAGATACCAGGCGCGCGCGATATCCTGCATGCTGACATCGCCGGTGGCCGAGATCACCCGGCCGTCGGCGAATCTGACGTCTTCGGTTTTGACCTGCAGCAGGCTGGCGCCGATTTGCCTGGCGCGGGCTTCGAGCTCGCGACAGGCGCTGGCGACCGCCCCGCCGGCCATCACCATGCAGCGCGATCCCCAGGTGCCGGTCGAATAGGGCGTGATCGCGGTGTCGCCCAGGATGACTTTGACCTTGGAGGTATCGATGCCGAGAATTTCAAAGGCGACCTGAGCCAGCGTCGTCTCCAGGCTTTGCCCGTGCGAATGAACGCCGACGCGCAATTCGAGGCCGCCATCCGGCGTCACCCGCGCGGTAGCCTGCTCGTGGCCGGGCACCATCGGAATTCCCCAGCCCGCATAGACCGAGGTGCCGTGCGCGCCCTGCTCGCAATAGATCGAAAGCCCGAATCCCAACAGCCGGCCGTCCGGCTCGCCCTTCGCCTGGCGCGCCCGCAGCGCCGGAACGTCGAAATGGGCCAGCGCGCGCCGCAGCGCTTCGGGGTAATCGCCGCTGTCGAAATGCTTCTTGGTGATGTTGTCGAACGGCATCTGCTCCGGCCGGACCAGGTTCTTGAAGCGCACCTCATGCGGTTCGAGTGCGGCCTCCCGTGCGATCGCATCGAGGACAAGCTCTATAGCGAAACACACGCCGGTGCGGGCCACACCGCGATATGGCAGGATCGGGCATTTATTGGTCGCGACCGACCACGTCTTGCAGCGATAGGCTTCGAAATCATACGGCCCCGGCAAGATGCTCGCGACCTGCGCGGCTTCAAGGCACGCCGAGAACGGATAGGAGGAGTACGCGCCCGAATCGACCGTCGCCTCGCAATCGATGCCGCGCAGCCGGCCATCGCGGTCGGCATAGCCGGTGATGAGGTAATGATGCTCGCGGCAATTGGCGCCGGCGGTGAGATGCTCGCGGCGATCCTCGATCCAGCGCACCGGATGCCCACGCCGCATCGTCAGCCACGACAGGCAGACTTCCTCGGGCAGCAGAATTCCCTTGTAGCCGAAGCCGCCGCCGACATCCGGCGAGATGACGCGAATGTTTCCGTGATCGAGCCCCAGACATCCCGACAGGCCGGTGCGGTTGATGTGGGGCATCTGCGCCGCGCTGTAGACGGTGAGCTGCTCGAGCCGGCTGCTCCACGACGCCACCACGCCCCGCCCCTCCAGCGGCGCCATCGATTGCCGCGCGGTGCGAATCTCGCGGGTGACCTTGATCGGCGCATCGAGCGCCTTCTCGATATTCACATCGACGAAGGTTTCGAGGAAAACATTATCGCCCCAATGCTCGTGGACCAGCGCCGAGCCCCGCGCACGGGCTTCCAGCATGTCATGCACCGCCGGCAATTCTTCCAGATCGAGCTCGACGGAAGCGGCGATATCCTCGGCTTCCGCGCGCGTGCTCCCGACGCACATGGCGACCAGTTCGCCGACCTGACGCACCTTGTCGGTAGCCAGCACCGGCTGCTCGGAAATCTTGAACCCCGGCAATCCAGAGACCGCGCGGATCGGCTTCACGCCGTCAAGATCGGCGGCGGTGAAAACGCTGTCCTTGTACTGGGGCGGAATCGATATCCCGCGAATCCGCGCATGCGCCAGCGGGCTGCGCACGAACGCCACATCCTGCAGGCCGGCAAGACGAATATCGGCGACGAATTCGCCGCGGCCGCGCATCAGGCGGTCGTCTTCCTTGCGCAGGAGCCGCGCGCCTACCCCTTGCTCCGCCATACAAATTCCCTCAACAGAAGCAAGAAATGACCCCGCCAAATTCATCCTATTTCTAGGATGATAGCAAGACCTTGGATTTCGCACCTTAGCGATCGGAGATGCAAAGATCCCCCGTCAGGCTTTCCTGGACTTGCGTCGCGCCAAACCGGTCGCCTTGAAACCATTGCGTTCCTTCTTTTGACGCAGCGGCGTTGTCGCCAGAAGGTTCATTTGCAACTTGATGCTCTCGCTGCGGTAGATGATGTCGCCGACATAAATGGCAATGCCGGCATCATCGATGACGACGCAATGGGCCTCGACGGTCGGTGCGCCGATCGAGATCTTCAGCAGATCGGCGATCTCGGGGTCGGCGCTGCCGATGGTCAGGGTCTGGTGCGCCTCGAGCAGCGTGATCTCGTCCATGGCATCGATCGTCACCAGCGCCGCGGCGCCCTTGAACCGCTCAGGATTGAGATCGAAGACTTCGCGCGCCAGATGCAGATTTACGACGGAATACGGCTCTTCGTTGCGATACTGCACGCTGCGCAGCTTGACGTAGCTCGACGCCGGATTGCCGTCGCCGCTGGCGAGATTCGGCGGTGCCACGTCGCGATCGATCATGAGCCGGCGCGGAACATTGTCCGTCAGCGACTCGATCAGGCTGTTCCAGTTGGTGGCGAGCGTGACCCAGTGCCGGTCTTGACTTCGCTTGGAGACGAAGGTGCCAAGTCCCTGACGCGCCTGCAGCATGCCTTCTTCGCGCAGGATATCGACCGCTTGCCTGACGGTGACGCGCGCCACCTCGAATTCGCACTCCAGCTCTTCCAGGGTCGAGATCTTCTCGCCGGCGCTCCACTGGCCGGATTGAATCCGCGTCCGCAACACCGAGGCGACCTGAAGATACAGGGGCACCCGGCTTCGATCATAGGCTCTCAGCAGCTTGGACACATTATCACTTCTTCTGAAATTTCGCGCTTGCCCCGGCGGCGATCATAACTAACCTCAAGTTCAAAGCAATGCGTCAGCCTAACGCCGCTGTGCGCGACGCCGCGCGTTCGAATCATGCCGAGCGGCCCCTGCTTGATCCGAGCGGATTTGACGCAATGATACTATTTTCAGTACTATAATATCAATACGTATGAGCGCCCTTCAATATGGATGATTTCCGGATCCTGAAAGCCGCGGACAGCGCGCTCGTGATCGAGTTCGGATCCGCGATCGACCGCAAGACCAGCGACCGGGTGCTCGCGCTGGCCGAAACCCTGACCAACGCCGGCTTGCCGGGCGCGACCGAGATCGTGGCGACGTTCCGTTCGCTCAGCGTGAATTACGATTCGCTGCTAACCACCGGCCGCGATCTGGAACAGGCGATCACGGCGCTGGTGAAGCGGGCCGGCGCTTCATCGCAGGTCCGGCAATTGTGGGAAATTCCCGTCTGCTACGATCCGGCATACGCGCCCGACATCGCGGAAGTGGCAAAGACCGTCGGTTTGACCGTGGCCGAGGTCGCGGCGCTGCACGCCGGTACGCAATATCATGTCTACATGATCGGGTTCGTTCCCGGATATCCCTATATGGGAGATCTGCCGGCCAAGCTGCGTCTGCCGCGCCGGCTCGACCCGCGAACGCGGGTGCCGCCCGGCTCGCTCGCCATCGCCACCAGCATGACCGCGGTCTATCCGCATGAAAGTCCCGGCGGCTGGCACCTGATCGGCACCTCGCCGGTGCGCTTCTTCGATCCGGAGTCGGCGAAAGGTGCGCTGCTCGGTCCCGGCGATGCCGTGAAATTCCACTCGGTCACGGCGGACGAATTCTCCCGCATCCGGCTCGCCGTCGAACGCAACGATTACGTGCCAGGCAGCACGGAGATCGCAGCGTGATCCCGGTTCTCAAAGTCATCGCTCCAGGTTTCCACACCACCATCCAGGACCAGGGGCGGCGCGGCTTTCAGCATGTCGGCGTTCCAGTGTCGGGCGCGCTCGACCGCAACGGCCACCTACTCGCCAACGCACTGGTCGAAAACCCGCCAAGCGCGGCCTGTCTGGAAATCATCGGCTCCGGCCCCGAGTTCGAAGTCGTCGCTTCGTCGGTGCGCATCGCATTGGTCGGCAGCAGTGGCGGCCTAGAGATCGGCGGGCGCGACGGCCCGCTGGTCCCTTCGGGGCAAAGCGTGCGCCTCACCAAAGGCGAAGTCGTGCGGGTGCGGCTTGGCGGCGACGCATTCTCTTCGTATCTCGCCATCGAAGCCGGCTTCGACGTGCCGCTTTGCCTCGGCAGCCGGTCAACCTATACCCGCGCCGGCTTCGGCGGCTTGTCGGGACGGCCGCTGCGAAGCGGTGACATGCTCCACGGATATGCCGACGACGTCGCGAGGCGTGACGAAGTGACGTTCAGCGAGCCGCGCAGCCTTGGTCTCGATCAGGCGATCCGGGTGGTGCTTGGGCCGCAGGACGATTACTTCACCGCGGCGGCGATCGGGGATTTCCTGCAGGGCATCTACAGCATAACGCCGGCATCCGACCGGATGGGGTTTCGCCTCGCCGGACCGCTGCTTGCGCACCAGAGCGACTACAACATCGTGTCGGATGGAATCGTCGCCGGATCGATTCAGGTGCCGGGCTCGAAGCTCCCGATCGTCCTGATGGCTGATGCACAGACCACCGGTGGCTATCCGAAGATTGCCACCGTGATTTCAGCTGACTTGCCGGTGCTTGGCGTTCGCGGCGCCGGCCGTAGTGTCCGATTTCAGTCGGTGTCGCGCGAGGAGGCCGAGACGATTCGCCGGGCCGAGCATCAGCGGCTGATGAACGTCATCCGGGAGATCCGCCCCGTCAACGCCCGGGGGATCAGCCTCGAAGCCCTGTACCACCAAAATCTGATCGACGGCGTCGTCGACGCCAATGTTTGACGCGATCCTCTGGGGCGCGCGATGGCAGCGCGAACTCAGGGAATCGCGAACGCGACGCCTTCGTCCGCGCTGATCGAAATGCCGACCTTTGCGCCAACTGGCCAGCGTGTCATCGCCTGATATCCCGCCGATCGCACCAGCAGCCGCTCGGGGGATGGATCGGTGCACTCGACAAACAAGTCGACGTGCCCGCCCTGATACACCTGGCCGACGATGGTGCCGCTCCTCGCGCAAGGGTCGCCCGCTTCGGTAAGCTGGAGATGTTCGGGCCGCACGTACAAATCGACCGGCGCAGACAGCTGAGCGCCCTGCAACGACCCCGATGGCACGCTTACCCGCAACGAGCCTATTGCGACGCTGACCTGAGCGCCGTCGATGCGGACAAGCCGGCCGCGCAGCACATTGGCGTCACCGACAAACGAGGCCACAAACCGGTCGCAGGGCCTCCGGTAAATTTCCGTCGGCGTTCCGAGCTGGCGAATGTGGCCCTCCGACATCACGGCCAGCCGGTCGGAAAGACTTAAAGCCTCGCTTTGGTCGTGGGTGACGAAGATCGTAGTGACGCCGAGCTTGCGCTGGATTTCCCGCAGCTCCACCTGCATCGAGCCCCGCAGATTCTTGTCGAGCGCGGAAAATGGCTCATCGAGCAGCAGTACCGTGGGATTGATCACTAGCGCGCGCGCCAGCGCAACGCGCTGCTGCTGCCCGCCGGAGAGCTGGCGCGGCTTGCGATCTTCCATGCCGGTGAGCTTGACCAGCGCCAGCGCCTCGCCGACACGACGGCCGATTTCATGCTTCGCGACGTGACGCACCTTCAGGCCATAGGCGATATTGGCGGCCACCGTCATATGCGGGAACAGCGCGTAGTTCTGGAACATCATGCCGATCTCCCGCCGATAGGTCGGCACGTCATTGACGCGCTCACCGTCGATCAGGATCTCCCCGCCGTCCGGGCTGAAAAAGCCCGCGGCCAGATTCAGCAGCGTGGTTTTTCCGCAGCCGGAAGGGCCGAGCAGCGTCATGAACTCGCCGCGCCTGACCGCCAGCGACACTTCGTGAAGCGCCACGGTCTTGGCGAACCGCTTGGTCACGGCGTTGAAACGAACCGCAACCTCATCGCCTGTTGCGACCGATGCCTGCTGTGTCACGGCGCCTCTTTCAACGATTTTGTTCAATGTTCAGCACCTTCCCAAGCCCCAGGAATGCGTTGGCGAAAACGATCAGTCCGGCGGTGCCGACGATGTACATCACCGAAAGCGCGGCCATCGAGGGATCGGCGAATTCCCGAACGTAGTTGTACATCGCCACCGGCAAGGTCTGGGTCCGTTGCGCCGTTACAAACAGCGAGGCCGTGAACTCGTTGAACGACAGGATGGCGGCAAATAGCCAGCCGCTGATCAATCCCGGCAGCAGCAGCGGCAGCGTGATGGTCAGCAGCACCCGCAACGGCGCCGCACCCAGGCTGGCCGCGGCCAGCTCAAAACTTTGATCCAGATTGCGCAACGACACATAGACGCTGCGAAGCACGAAGGGCAGCACCAGCACGACGTGGCAGACGATCACCACGGGATAGCCCCGCGTCCACCCGATCTGCGCGGCCAGGATGAGAAAACCCAGTCCCACCGTGAAATGCGGGATCACCAGCGGCGACAGCAGCACGCCCTCGAGCGCGGTCTTGAAGCGAAGCGAGTAACGGTCGAGCACGAAGGCGAACGTGGCGCCGACCACGAGCGCGATCGTCGAACTCCACAGCGTGACGATCAGGCCATTGCGAAAGCCGTCGCGAAAATCCTGATATTCGATGGCTCTGGCGAACCAGCGCAGCGACCACGCCTGCGGCGGAAACGAGAGTATCGCCTTGTCGTTAAACGCCGCGATCGTGACCACGGCGGCCGGCAGGACCAGAAAGCCGAGGATCAACAAGACAGCGAGTTTGCCGAAAAAGCCAAGCAGGCGCTGGTAGGTCGAGCGCGGCATCTCAATGCGGCCTGATGTTTTCGAGCGGCCGCGCCGCAAGCCGAAGCGCCGACAACACCACGATGGTGAGCGCGAGGCCCGCCACGCACAGGCTGGCGGCGAACGGGAAATTGAAGCTCGCGAAGCCCAACTGATACACCAGGTTCGAGATCATGTTGACCCGGCCGCCGCCGATCAGCTGCGGCGTGGCGAAAGCGCTGAAGGTCCAGGCGAACGCCGTGGTGACGCCGGCCACCACTCCCGGCATCGACAATGGCAGGGTGACGGTCAGGAAGGTGCGGATCGGCCCGGCACCGAGGCTCTCGGCGGCCTTCTCGTAGTCACGGTCGATATGCGACAGCCCCGCCGCCAGCATTATCACCATCACCGGCATGGTCACGTGGACCAGCGCCACCACGACTCCGAACGTGGTGAACATGAACTGGATCGGCTGCTGGATGATGCCGAGATCGCGCAGCACCGAGTTGATGAACCCGTTGTTGCCCAGCACGATGATCCAGGAATAGGTGCGCACCACTTCCCCCAGAAACAGCGGGGTAACGACGATCACCAGAAGGATGGATCTGGCGATCGCGTTCTGCATGCGCACCAGCGCGTAGGCCAAGGGATAGCCGACGATCAGGGTCGAGGCCGCCGTCAGGAAGCAAATCCAGACGGTGTCGAGGAACACCCGCGCATAGAGCGGTTTCAGCAGGTCGGTAAAGTTCGCCAGCGTAAAGCCGCCGGGCTCGAGGGAGCCCGGCACATAGGCCCGCAGACTGAACTGCAGCACGGCCGCCATCGCGGCGAGAAAGCCGAAGGCGCAGAGCACGGCGGGTGCGGTGAACGTGCGAAGATAGGGCTGCGAATTCATGGGCCGACCCGACCGGTTGCCGGGTCAGTTCATGATGTTTTCAGCAAACCACTTGCGCCATTCCGCGGTTTTCTCGGCGCGCAGCTTGGCATCAATGTTGATCTGCTGTTTCCATTGCGCGGCCGTGGTGAAGACGCCAGGAAGCTTGGCGATCTCGGGATCAAGCTTGGCATTGAGTACCGCAGGGCTACCCTTCTTGAGCTTGGCAATCTCGGCCTGAATTTCCGGATCGTACAGCGCATTGATGAACTTGTAGGCCAAATCGGCCTTCTTCGAGCCCTTCATGATCGCCACGGTGTCGATGCCGAGAACGGCGCCTTCTTTCGGGATCACCAGAGTGATAGGGACGCCCTGCCCGATCATGTAATAGGCGTTCATGGAAAGCACGATCTGAACCGGCGTCTCGCCGCTGGCGAGCAGTTGCTGGCTGTTTGCATCATTGGTGAAAAACGCCTTGAAGTTGGGCTTCAGCGCCTTGAGCTTGTCCTGTCCCTTTTCCCAATGCGCGGCGTCGCTGCCGGACAGCAAGGCGGAGACGGCGATGATGTGGCTCGGGTCGAAATCAGGTGCCGCCAGCTTGCCCTTCAATTCCGGGTTCCACAGGTCGTTCCAGCTTTCGAACTTCATGCCGGGCAGGAGATCGGCGCGATAGCCGATGGTGTAGACATAGGCCCAGGCCCCGAGATGAAACGGGCTGATCCGCGCTTCGTCCGCAAGATTGGCTGCGTTCGGAATCTTGGCGAGATCGAGCTGCTCGAACAAGCCGTCATTGGCATAGAGCCAGCCGACATGCGAGGTGGTGAAGGTAATGTCGCTTTCGGGATTGCCCTTGGCGAGCTTCTCCTTGTTGAGCCGGTCGATGGTGCCGCCGGTGACGAACTCGACCGCCACGCCGGTTTCCTTGGTGAATTTCTTGGCGACGGTTTCTGCGATGAGGTCGCGCCAGCTGCCGCCCCAGATGCTGATGACGAGTTTGTCCTGCGCCTGCGCGGGTACGGCAATGGCAAGGGCAAAGAGTGCAAGCAAGAAACGTTTCATGTGCAAATCCTTTGTTCGCAGCTTGCATCAGACAAAGCGTGCTGCACTCCGCCAGCGCATTATTCTGCACTAACCAACCCGGCTCGACAATAGAGCTTATCTTGCCTACATTAGGACCATTGGCGGACAGTGCGTGAGCAGCCAAGGGAGATCATTGATGGCAAAGCCGGCTGCAAAGCCTCCGGAATCCCACCGGCCTTCGACCATTCTCGACACTCTCAAGCGACTTGGTTTTGGCGCTGCAATTGCCGTGCCGGACGGATGGCTCGGCGAAATGCTGGTGCGTGTCGAGAAGGAGCCGACCATCCAACTGGTGCGCGCAACCCATGAGGAGGAAGCGCTGGCGATCGCCTGCGGCACCCGGCTTGGTGGATTGCGCACCGTCATGTTTGTCCAGAATGCAGGGGTGCTCAGCATGGGCGCCGGCATGGTCTCGCTCGCCCAGCGCTACCAGTTTCCGCTGCTGATGCTGGTGTCTTATCGCGGTACCGTGGAGGATCCGGTATTCTATCATGCGCCGAAGGGCCGCGTGACCGAGCCGGTGTTCAAAGGCTTCGGGCTTGCCTATGCTCGCACCGATCCGCACCGCCCGATCGGTCCACAGGTTGAGCAGGCGGCAACCTTCGCCGAGGAAGCGTCGTGCCCATTCGCGCTATTGCTGTCGCGGGAGGACATCCAATGGTGAACGCCATCCGGCCGAGCAGGGCCGATTACTACGAGGTGCTCGCGGACAGACTGCCGGCGAACGCGCTTGTCGTCACCTCGCTCGGCAATGCGTCCTATTTGTGGGCCGCCATACATCACGCGCCGGAAAATTTTTACTTCGAGGATGCGATGGGCCTCGCGCTGCCATTGGCGCTCGGCCTCGCGGTTGCGCAGCCGGCGCGGCCGGTGGTCGTGGTCGAGGGTGACGGCGCGGTGCTGATGCATATGGGTGCGCTGGTGACCGTCGGTGCGGTGGCGCCGGATAACCTCACCGTCCTGTTGATTCAGAACGGCGTCCATGCCGCCTCGGGTGGCCAGGCTTTGACCAATGCGTCACTCGATCTCGCCGCACTTGCCCGCTCACCGGGATCGCCCGCGCAACAAACGTGGCGACGCCGCAGGCATTTGCCTCGGCGATGAGCTCGGCCTCGGCCGGCCGTGGCGCACAGGTGCTCGTGCTGTCGACCGAACCCGACATCGAGGTGGTACGACCCCCGATTGCGCTCGATCCGGTGCTGACCAAACACCGCTTCATGTCCGCGATCGGCGCGCCGCGCTACATCCCGACCATGTTTGGCGGTGGACGGCTCGAACACGAATAGCGACGATCCGCCCTGTCGAAACCGGAAAGCAGGCGAAAGAAAAGCCCGATCTGGACGCCGCGAACAACACTGAGCCGAGCGCTGTCAACACCATCAATACGATGCACGCGTCTTGGCTCGTATCGGTCCAATTGCATGCCTATCGGCATCTGGGCCGCGGCGAAGGTCAGGAAGTAGACCGAGGTCAGCCGCCTGATCTGCTGCTTGTGAGATCGCGAGGCGAGCGGGCTGCTCTTGCAAATGCGCCGCGCGGTGGCGTGTGCTTCCGGTGCAAGTTCAGCATCGCGTACGATGCGGGTGACAAGGCCATTCGCCAAGGCGTCGCGCGCATTGAGGACACGGCCCTCCAGCAGAAGTACGGCCATCGTCGCTGGCCCGACGATGCGAAAACGTGCCTGGGTCTCGGCGAATGCTACCGGGAAACGGTGCCGCCCGACGGGTGCGCCGAACCGCAAGGAACTGGGTGCACGTCGGTCAGTCCCAATAACCGTTGGTATAAAATATACGTTCCAACCGTTCCAGCCTCGCGATCGCGTATTTAACTGCAGCCCAGTGCCCCTTAGGCCGGCCGTGATGATTCGCTCCATCAACTTGGTCGTTGGCCCATCGGTCCGCTTCGCCGTAGGCACGGCTTCCTAAAATGTTCACAAGCAGGGTGGCGTCATCTTCGACGGCCTTCTGCCGGGCGCGCCTTGCTTGCAACAAACGCATCAGCCGCTTCAAAATTGACATGCCTTGGCGCCTTCATCTTGCCAATTAATCCTGACCATCAACTTTTTGGAGTCGTCATATCCCTTGTCAACCTCAACCGAACGGCAACTGTTTTATTCGAGGGCCTGGACTATAAACATTTCTGGCTCTGCGGCTGTGGATCGGCGCCTAACCTTGCCCCCTCTGAAGCGAAATATATCAGAGTGTTACGGTGCCCGATCGGCGCCCGGACCCCATATGTGGACGGCCCCCTCCTCGCAAGGCTTTCGTTGCAGTGATTTGATCAGATCGCTTGCGTCCATATGTCCGGCCTGTTGGCGCTCTCGCATATGAACGCTAACCAAGATGGTTTCCGCGACGCAAGTTCCAGACACGCCGGCGACTTTTGCGGCCAGTGGGGTCTACGGAGCGTCTCGC
>CAWHIO010000055.1:0-86067 GCA_963829315.1 uncultured Alphaproteobacteria bacterium
CACCCTCGCCACCGTCTTCGGCCAGTATTTGTCACGCAAATGCCGCTTCACCAGCTTGCCGGTGGGCGTGCGCGGCAATTCGGGCGCAAAATCGATGCTGCGCGGGCATTTGATCGGCGACAGATGCTGGCGGCAGAACAGGATCAGCTCGGCTTCCAGCTCCTTGCCCGCTCTTGCTATGTCGCGCGGCTGCACCACCGCCTTGACCTCTTCGCCCATCTCCTCGTTCGGCACGCCGAACACCGCGGCGTCGGCGACATCAGCATGGGTGATCAGCACATCCTCGGTCTCCTGCGGATAAATGTTCACGCCGCCGGAAATGATCGTGTAGGACTTGCGGTCGGTGAGATAGAGATAGCCCTCGTCATCGAGATAGCCGACGTCGCCGAGCGTCGACCAGCCCTTGGCGTTGTAGGCGCGCTTCGTCTTCTCAGGATCGTTGTGATACGAAAACACCGGCGCATCCGCAAAATACACCGTGCCGATCTGCCCCGCCGGCAATTCCTGATCATTCTCGTCGAGGATTTTGACCTTGCCGACCACCGCGCGGCCGACGGTGCCGCGATGCGTCAGCCATTGCTGCGACGTCGATACGGTGACGCCGTTGCCTTCGGAACCGGCGTAATACTCGATCAGGATCGGACCCCACCATTCGATCATCCTGGCTTTGACGTCGATCGGGCAGGGCGCGGCGGCGTGGATCGCGCCCTTCAGCGACGAAACGTCGTAGCGCTTGCGCACCTCTTCCGGCAGCTTCAGCATGCGCACGAACATGGTCGGCACCAGCTGCGACTGGGTGATCTTGTGCTTCTCGACCAGTTTCAGGAAATCTTCGGCGTCGAAGGATTCCATGATGATCGAGGTGCCCCCCAGCGTGATCGCCATCATGTTGAAGCGCAGGGGAGCTGCGTGGTAGAGCGGCGCCGGCGACAGATAGATGCTGTCGGCGTTCATCCCGCACATGTCGGCGCAGAGAATTTTAAGGAACGGATTCGGCAGCTCGATCGGATTGTGCTCCGACTCCCGCTTGATGCCCTTGGGGCGCCCCGTGGTGCCCGACGAATACAGCATGTCATAGCCGGCCTCTTCATCCGGGATCGGCGTGGTCGGCTGCTTCGCCAGTTCCTTGTCCCATGAGCGGAAACCCGCCAGCGGCTCGTCGACCATGTAGAACAGCGGCGCGCCCGGCGCGTTCGAGACCAGCCCTTTGATCTGCTCGGAGCATTTCGGGGAGGTGATGACGACCCGCGCGCCGCAGTCCTTGACGATGTAGCCGATTTCGTCCTGGGTGAGGTAACGGCTGATCGCGGTGTAATACAGTCCGCTGCGCTGCGCCGCCCAGCAGATTTCCATGAACGCCAGCCGGTTCTCGATCAGGAATGCGATGTGATCGCCGGCCTTCAGGCCAAGCGAGCGGAACAGGTTCGCGCCCTGGTTCGACAATTCGTCGAGCTCGCGATAGGTAATCGCCTTGCCGGTACCGGCCATCTGATAGGCGACCTTGTTCGGCTGGGTGCGGGCGTGAATCGACGGATGGGTCATGGGAGTTTCCTTGAGCGAGTAGCGAGTGCGAATGGCGAGCAGCGAATAGAAGGACGTTAGTTCGTATCCATTTGTTACATGCTACTTGCCAATCGCCTCTCTTTTTTACAGCCGCTCCACGATCGTCACATTGGCCATGCCGCCGCCCTCGCACATGGTCTGCAGGCCGTAGCGCTTGTTGCGCTGCTTCAGCGCATTCACCAGCGTGGTCATCAGCTTGGTGCCGGAGCAGCCCAAGGGATGCCCGAGCGCAATGGCGCCGCCGTTGACATTGAGTTTGGCGGGGTCGGCGCCAGTGGTCTTGAGCCAGGCCGTCGGCACCGAGGCAAAGGCCTCGTTGACTTCGAACAGGTCGATATCATCGATTTCCATGCCGGCTTTCTTCAGGGCGCGCTCGGTGGCATGCAGCGGCGCGTCCAGCATGATGACCGGATCGCCGCCCATCATGGTCATGTGATGGATCCGCGCCATCGGTGCGATGCCGAGCGACTTCAGGCCTCTTTCGTTGACGACCATCACGCCGGAGGCGCCGTCGCAGATCTGGCTGGCGCTGGCGGCGGTGAGCTTGCCGTTCTCGACGATCAGTTTGACGCCTTTGATGCCGTCGAGACTGGCGTCGAAGCGAATGCCCTCGTCGATGGCGTGGATATCTGTCGATCCGTCGGCGCGGATGATCGGCAGTGGAATGATCTCGTCCTTGAACCTGCCGCCTTGCGTGGCGGCGATCGCGCGCTGGTGGCTGCCATAGGCGAACTCGTCGAGTTCGTCTTTGGAGAGGCCATATTTCTCCGCCATCATTTCCGCGCCGGTAAACTGGCTGAACTGGATGTGGGGATAACGCTTCTCGATATTCGGGCTCTTGTAGTGACCAAAGCCGTTCTTCGCCGGCAGCGAGGAAGCCAGACCCATCGGCACCCGCGTCATCGCCTCGACGCCGGCGGCGATCACGACATCCATGGTTCCGGACATCACCGCCTGCGCCGCGAAATGCAACGCCTGTTGCGAGGAGCCGCATTGACGGTCGATCGAGGTGCCCGGCACGCTCTCCGGCAGTTTCGAAGCCATGATGGCGTTGCGCGCGATATTGTTGGATTGCTCGCCGACCTGCATGACGCAGCCCATGATCACATCCTCGACCTGGTCGGGCGCCGCACCGGAGCGTTGCATCAGCGCATCCAGCACGGTGGCCGCGAGATCCGCCGGATGCCAGCCGGCAAGGCGGCCTCCCTTGCGGCCGCCAGCGGTACGCGCGGCGGCTACGATATAAGCCTCGGCCATGGGTGTTCTCCCTGAATGTTATCGGTGGGCTTGTGTGATTGGGCTGGATTAAAGTCGCGCCCCCGAATTTAGTCAATCAATCAATTAACTCTTGAGCGAGGCCGCGCCATCGGGTTAGCTGCGCCCGATATCTCCGGGCAGGGCAGGTCATGGGATCACAGTTGAATACCGGCGTAGCGCTTCCGCCTGCGAGGAGCAGCACGGCCGAGAAGCTGCTGGTCGCGGCGAGCGAATTGATGATCGAACGCTCGTCGATCGAGGTATCCCTAAGCGACATCGCGCAGAAATCCGGCGTCAATGCCGCGCTGGTGAAATATCATTTCGGCAACAAGGACGGCCTGCTGCTGGGGCTGCTGGCGCGCGATGCCGCGACCGAAATGGCGCAGCTCGAATATCTGCTGGCGCAGCCGATTACGCCCACCGCGAAACTGAAGCTGCATATCGCCGGCATCATCCGGGCGTATCACCAGTTCCCCTATATCAACCGGCTGATCCACTATCTGCTGCATGAAAGCAGCGCGGAGGCCGCCGACGAGGTTTCAAAATTCTTTGTCGCGCCGTTGCTCGACTTCCACCGGCGCCTGCTCGCGGAAGGCACCAAATGCGGGGAGTTTCGCAAGATCGATCCGGTGCTGTTCTACACCAGTCTGATCGGCGCCTGCGATCATCTGTTCTTCGCCCGGCACGCGATGTCGCGCGCCACCGGCGTCGGACCGGTCACCGACGAGGTCTGCCGCCAATATATCCGGCACATGGAAGCGCTGATATGCGGCGGCATGCTGGCGACGGGAAGAAGCGAATAGCGAATGGCGAGTGGTGGATAGCGGGAAGAAAGTTGGAACGTGGACAGCGTTTCTTTTTTCCATTCGCCACTCGCCATTCGCCACTAAGGGAAACGCCCAGGGAGAGGTTTATCATGCAGTTGAAAGACATTGCCGTTCTCATTACCGGCGGCGGGTCCGGTCTTGGTGCCGCGACCGCGCGTGCCATGGCCGCCAAAGGTGCTCGCGTTGCGGTGCTCGATCAGAGCAAGGAGAATGCCGAGAAGGTCGCGGCTGAGGTGAAAGGCCTGGCCGTCGTCGCCGATGTCACCGACGAAGAGCAGGTCAAGGCCGCCATCGCCAGGGCCGAGGCAGCCCATGGCATTGCGCGGGTGCTGGTGAACTGCGCCGGTATCGGCGGATCGCAGCGCATCGTCGGCAAGGACGGCGTCTATCCGCTGGCCAAGTTCGCGCGCATCATCAACGTCAACCTGATCGGTACGTTCAACGTGCTGCGGCTGTTCGCCGAGCGGCTGCTGACCGAAGCTCCGGTCGGAGAAGAGCGCGGCGTCATCATCAACACCGCCAGCGTCGCGGCCTATGAAGGCCAAATCGGCCAGATCGCCTATTCGGCCTCCAAGGGAGGGATCGTCGGCCTGACCCTGCCGGCGGCGCGCGATCTCGCCCAGCACAAGATCCGCGTCAACACCATCGCGCCCGGCCTGTTCCTGACACCGCTGTTGATGGGATTGAGCGAGGAAGCACGCGCGAGCCTGGGCGCGCAGGTGCCGCATCCGGCCCGGCTCGGCGATGCCAGCGAGTACGGCAACCTCGCCGTCCATATCGTCGAGAACGCGATGCTCAACGGCGAGACGATCCGTCTCGACGGCGCCATCCGCATGGCGCCGAGGTGATCACTTTATCGTCGTCCCCGCGAATGCGGGGACCCATAACCATCAGCAGTCCTTGTTTTAGGAAGGTCTCGGTCACCATGCCACAACGAAAGAGCACGGCGTATGGGTCCCTGCTTTCGCAGGGACGACCGATCAGAGAGTTTTTCTCACACCACAGAGTAGCGCCATGAATTTCGATTTCTCCGACGAACAGAAGCAGCTCCGCGACGAAGCGCGGAAATTTCTCGCCGAGAAGTGTCCGCCCAAGGCGGTGCGCGCCGTCCTTGACGGCAATGCGCCGTATGACCGGGAATTGTGGAAGGGCCTCGCCGGCATGGGCTTTCTTGGCGTCGCGATCCCGGAAGCCTATGGCGGCGCGGGCGCCGGACACCTCGAACTCTGCGTGATCGCCGAGGAAATGGGCCGCGCGCTGGCGCCGGTGCCGTTTTCCTCGACGGTCTATCTTGCCGCGGAAGCGATTCTCCTGGCCGGAAGCGAGGCGCAAAAGCAGAAATGGCTTCCGTTGATTGCGGGGGGCCATGCGATCGGCACGCTCGCGCTGTTCGAAGGCAAGGGCAATCCGTCGCCGGAAGGGATCAAACTCCTGGCGTCCGGCAACAGTCTCAGCGGCGTGAAAAAGCCGGTGCCGGACGGCGCGATCGCCGATTTTGTCATTGTTGCCGCCCGCACGGGCTCGAGCGGGCGCGACAGCGACATCTCGTTGTTCCTGGTCGATATGAAGGCCGGCGGCGTTGAGGCCAAAACGCTGACCAGTGTCGATCCGTCGCGCGGCCAAGCCGAGCTCATCTTCAGGAATTGCAAGGCGGAGCCGCTCGGCGCCGCCAATGAAGGCTGGAGCATCGTTTCCCAGGTGCTCGACCGCGCTGCGGTGCTGCTGGCGTTCGAGCAGGTCGGCGGCGCCGACCGCGCGCTGGAAATGGGCCGCGACTATGCGCTCGACCGTATCGCCTTCGGCCGGCCGATCGGCTCATTCCAGGCGGTGAAGCACATGCTGGCCGACATGTACGTCTCGGCGACGCTGGCGCGGTCGAATTGCTACTACGGCGCCTGGGCGCTCTCGACCAACGCCTCGGAACTGCCGGAGGCCGCCGCCGCCGCCCGCATCAGCGCGACGCAGGCATTCCAGCATTGTGCCAAGAACAACATCCAGGTCCATGGCGGCATGGGGTTCACCTGGGAATTCGACTGCCATCTGTATTACCGCCGCGCGAATGCAGCGGCGCTGTCGCTCGGCTCGCTTTCCTATTGGGAAGACGCGCTGATCGACCGCATGCGGAAAAGGAATGCGGCGTAGTTTCACGGGTCATTCCGGGGCGCGCGAAGCGCGAACCTCAGATGTGCAAACGCACATCGGGGAATCTCGAGGTAAATAATTTCTGGATTCCGGATCGATCCGCAAGATGCGGATCGTCCGGAATGACGAGCAAGGACGATGAGAATGAATTTCGATGACACCCCGCAGGAGGCCGCATTCCGCAGCGAGGCGAAAGCCTGGATCGCGGCGAATGCGCCGAAACAATATGAGGAGGAACTGAAAAAATCCTCGCTCGGCCGCACCCAGCTCACGGGCGCCAATATCCTTGAGGTCGCAAAGGCCTGGCAGAAGCGGAAGGCCGATGCCGGTTGGGCCTGCCTGCACTGGCCCAAGGAATATGGCGGGCGGGGCGCGACGCCGATGGAGCGCGTGATCTGGCAACAGGAGGAAGGCCCGTTCGGCAAGCTCAGCTACGTGTTCATCATCGGCCATGGCATGTGCGGGCCCACCATGATGGCATTCGCCAGCGAAGACCACAAACGCCGTTATCTGCCGCCTTTGGCGTCGGGCGAAAACGTCTGGTGCCAGCTGTTCTCCGAACCCGCCGGCGGATCCGACGTCGCGGGCCTGCGCACCCGCGCGGAGAAACATGGCGACGACTGGATCATCAACGGCCAGAAGATCTGGACCTCAGGCGCGCATTATTCCGACTATGGCATCCTGCTGACGCGCACCGATCCCACGGTACCCAAGCACAAGGGCCTCACCATGTTCTTCCTGGACATGAAGAGCCCCGGCGTCGAGATCAAACCGATCAAACAGGCCAACGGGCAGTCCGATTTCAACGAGGTCTATTTCACCGATGTGAAAATCCCCGACGCCCAGCGGCTGGGCGCCGTCAATGACGGCTGGAACGTGTCGCTCACCACTTTGATGAACGAGCGGATGTCGATCGGCGCCGGCGTTGCAACCGGTTTCCCCGAATTGTTCGAATTCTGCGGCAATTTGATGCTGGAGGATGGGCTGGCGATCGATGACCGCAACGTTCGATCGAAACTCGCCAACTGGGCGGTGCGCGCCAGCGGCCTCAAATACACCAGCATGCGCGCGATCTCGGCGCTGTCGAAAGGCGAGCGCCCGGGGCCGGAGAATTCGATCGGCAAGCTGGTCGCGGGATCGATGATCCAGGATATCGCGGCCTTTGCGCTGGATTTGCAAGGTGCGGCGGGTGTGCTGAGCGGACCCGAGGAGGCCGAAGCCAACGGCAAGTTTCAGGCGATGCTGTTGCGCGCGCCCGGCACCCGCGTCGAAGGCGGCACCGACGAGATCATGCGCAACATCATCGCCGAGCGCGTGCTCGGTTTGCCCGGCGACATCAGGGTCGACAAGGACGTGCCGTTCAACAAGATACCGACCAAGGGACGGTAGAACGAACTTGTAGGGTGGGCATCGCGCAGCATTGCCCACCACGCTTCGCAATCAAAATGGTGGGCTCGCTTCGCTTAGCCCACCCTACGCAGCAAGAGGTTCGCCATGAATTTCGATGACAGCCCGCAGGAAGCTGCGTTCCGCGCCGAGGTGCGGCGATGGATCGACGCCAACGCGCCCAGGGAATTCGAGGCGGAGCTTTCAAAGGCCTCGCTTGGCCGGATCAAATTGAAGAAGCACGACATCGTCGAGGTGGCAAAAGCCTGGCAGAGGAAGAAGTCCGAGGGCGGCTGGGTGTGCCTGAACTGGCCCCGCGAGTATGGCGGGCGCGGCGCCACGGCGGTCGAACGCGTGATCTGGCAGCAGGAGGAGGGCGTCTACTTCAAGCTCACCCACCCGTTCCAGATCGGCGAAGGCATGTGCGGGCCGACGCTGATGGCCTACGGCAGCGAGGCCGACAAACGGCGTTATCTGCCGAAGATCGCCTCGGGCGAGGAAATCTGGTGCCAGCTGTTCTCGGAGCCGTCGGGCGGATCCGACGTGGCCGGCCTGCGCACCCGCGCGGAGGCCGACGGCGACCACTGGATCGTCAACGGCCAGAAGATCTGGACCTCCGGCGCGCATTACTCGGACTACGGCATCCTGATCACCCGTACCGATCCCAATGTGCCCAAGCACAAGGGCCTGACCATGTTCTACATCGACATGAGAAGCCCGGGCGTCGAGGTGAGACCGATCAAGCAGGCCAACGGCATGCAGGAATTCAACGAGGTGTTCTTCACCAACTTGCGCATTTCGGACAAGCAGCGGCTTGGCGCGGTCGGCGACGGCTGGAACGTGTCGCTGACGACGCTGATGAACGAGCGCATGACGATCGGGGCCCGGCTCGCGACCGGCTTCTCCGAGCTGTTCGATTTCTGCTGCAACCTGATGACCGAGGACGAACTCGCCATCGACGATCGCGCCACGCGTTCGAAACTCGCCAACTGGGCGGTGAAGAATAGTGGGCTGAAATACACCAGCATGCGGGCGATCTCGGCGCTGTCCAAAGGCGAGCGGCCGGGACCGGAAAACTCGATCGGAAAGCTGGTCGCAGGCTCGATGCTGCAGGATATCGCGATGTATGCCATGGATCTGCAGGGCGCGAGCGGCATGCTGACCGATCCGGATGCCGCCGAGGCCGCCGGTCGGTTCCAGGCCATGCTGATGTCGTCGCCTTCGACACGTATCGCCGGCGGCACCGACGAGATCCTCCGCAACATCATCGCCGAACGGGTGCTGGGATTGCCAGGCGACATCCGCGTCGACAAGGATGTCCCGTTCAACAAGATCCCGACCAGGGGAAGGTGAAGCGATGGACCTCAAAACCGACACTACGCCGATCGGGGTTCTGGAAGACCTCTTGGCATCGCGATTTTCCTGCCGCGCGTTCAAGCCCGATCCGGTGCCGCGCGCTACCGTCGAGCGGATTTTGACCGCGGCGCAGAAGACCGCGTCATGGTGCAACAGCCAGCCGTGGCGGCTCGAGATCACGTCCGGCGCCGCGACCAGGAAATTCCGCGATCTGATGTATGGGACAGCCTCCAGCGGCCAGCCGAATAGCGGCGACTTTCCGTTCCCGCGCGAATATCGCGGGGTCTATCTGGAGCGGCGGCGCGAAAGCGGTTTTCAGCTCTACAACTCGCTCGGCATCCCGCGCGGCGACAAGATGGGTTACGCCAAACAGGCGCTGGAGAATTTCAACTTCTTCGGCGCGCCGCACGTCGCCATCGTGCATACCGACGAGGCGCTCGGCGTCTACGGCGCGATCGACTGCGGCGGCTATGTCACGAGCTTCATGCTGGCGGCGCAGGCGCTCGGCGTCGCCACCATCCCGCAGGCGGCGCTGGCGTTTCATTCCGACGTGGTGCGCCGGCATTTCGGCCTCGGTGACGACAGCCGGGTGGTGTGCGGCATCTCGTTCGGATATCCCGACCGCGCGCACAAGGCCAACAGCTACCGCACCGCGCGCGCGAGTATCGCGGATACGGTCACGTTCGTGGACGAATAGAGTAACAAGTGGACGAATAGAGTAACAAGGAAAACCCGACCGCCTTTCTTCCCTTCTCCCACAAGGGGAGAAGGCAAGGGCGACGTCCCTCGCAACTCTGCCGAGAATCTAGAACTTCGGCGGCCGCTTTTCCGAAAACGCCCTGATGCCTTCCTTGATCTCGGCGCCGCGCATGCTTTCGCGATGGCGACGATCGGCGGCCTCCTCGTCGAGCTTGCCGCGCGCGAATTCATTGATCGTCCGCTTCATGCCGCGCATCGCGGCCGGCGCATTGCCGGCAAGAACGGCGGCGAGCCTGTCGACCTCTTCGTCGAGTGCCTCGGCTGGCACCATCGCGGTGAGATAGCCGATCCGCAACATCTCCGCCGCGCCGATCTTTTCGGCCGTCAGGAACAGTTTCTTGGCATTGTCGGCACCAAGTCGTGCCACGTAGCGTGCGATGCCGCTTTTGTAATAATGCAATCCAAGGCGCGCCGCCGGCATGAACATTTCGCTAGTGTCGACACCGATGCGGAAGTCGCAGGCCAGCGCCAGATCGGTCGATCCGCCATAGACGCCGCCATTGAGACGGCAGATCGTGGGAACGCCGATATCCTCCAGCCGGTTGACGACGGCTTCGAACGCGGATCCGGCGCTGCCTTGTTCAACGGTGCTGACGGCGCGCTCGGCGACCGAGTTGAGGTCGTAGCCGGCGCTGAAGGCGCGGCCGGTGCCGGTGAGGACCAGAACTCGAATGGCGGGATCGGTCTCGATCCGGTCGAACAGTTTCAGCAGGGCATCGAGATCGTCCGCCTGCAGCCGGTTCAGATGTTTCGGCCGGTTGAGGCGGATGGTGGCGCGTGCGCCATTGAGTTCGAGCACCGGCGGGCTTGCGGCGCTTTCGGCTTCGGGCATGGTTTTCTCCGCTATTTATTTTCCAGAACGCGCCGCCTGGCTTCGGCATCGATCGTCTCGGCGAGATCGGGATGCCGGGCCATCAGCAAGCGGAAGTCGACGAGATCGAGCACCAACAGCTTCGACACCCGCGTCGTGGTGATGTTGGCCGAGCGCAGGTTGTTGCCGAGCAGCGCCATTTCGCCGAAGAATGCGCCGTCTCCGAGCGTCACCTTCTTGCCCGGCAAATCCACCTCGACCTCGCCAGCGGCGATGAAATACATGCAGTCGCCGGCGTGGCCCTTGCGGATGATCATGGTGCGGGCCGGAAGGTCTATCGTGCGCAGCATGCCGGTGACGTCGGCGATCGCCGCCGGTCCAAGGGCGGCGAAGAACGGCACCTTGCTCACCGACTCCCAGGTCCTCAGGAAATTGTCGCGGCGGGTTTCTGCCGCAAAGCCGGTGGCGAGGATACCGGTCCAGAGCCCGAACACGCCAAGGCCGCAGATCATGACCATCGCCGCAACCAGCCGGCCGAGCGGGGTGATCGGCACCACGTCGCCATATCCGGTCGTGGTCAGGGTCGCGACCGCCCACCACAGGGCCGCGGGTACGCTGCTGAAGCCGGCCGGCTGCACGTCGCGCTCCAGGAAATATTCCGCCACCGAGGCGAGGAACAGCACCATCAGGAAGATCACCAGCACGCTCAACAGCGGTCCGGATTCCAGTACCAGCACCCGGCGCAGCTGCCGCAAGCCGGGAATCCCCGGTACAACCTTGAGTACCCAAAGCACGCCAAACAGCCATGCGGATCTGGGGTTCACGCCAAGCATCATGGCAAGCGGCACGGCGATCGCCGCGACCGCATCCACCAGCCCCCGCAAGGATAACGCGTAAGCCCACCCGCGACCGGTCTGAAAGGCATGGCGAAGCCGGATCACCCATTCGAAGACGAAAAAAGCCAGGCACGCCCACAGCACGGCGTCGATGCCGCGATGCGCTGCTTCGTAGACGGGATCGACCGTGAGCAGAATCGTCATCGCGACGCCGGAGGCGACGGCGACATAGGCCGGCCTGGTCATATTGCGGCCGGTGGTTGCGACCGCAAATTGCACAAGGGCAGGGGAAGCAAGCGGCTTGGACATCGGGAGGCGGGCGCCTGTCGCTGGAAAATACCTGATCCGGCCGTCTTGGGCGTGGCCGGTCCGACAAAGTGCCCGCGCAGGGGAAGGCCGTCAACGAGGTGCGGAAAACAGCGTTATCGCGGCGGGGCTGAATGGAGCCATCGGCGGCCTATCTGACCGGTCCCCGACGCGACAGGCTCGGGATCTCGCCGTACCTTAACCATGGCCTATCGCCGTTGGGCCACACTTGGCGTTTTTCGAGTTCCGTGCAGGTGCATTCCCGGCCCGGAGATGTCATAAAAGGTCAATGCCGGTTCGATTGGCCCGGCTTCAAGAAGAACTCGCGCTGAACGCCTTCATTTCAGTGCCATTACAGTCTAGCGAGGGCGTCAGCTTGTCGTTTCCCCCCATGTCCGCGTCGGTTCCGGTAGGCGCGCTTCTCGGATGGATGCTGCTGCTAACCGTCAAGCACGTCATTGCCGATTTTGTCCTGCAGACGTCCTGGATGGCCATCGGCAAGGACCAGAAGACCGGATGGGCGCTGCCGCTGCTGGCCCACTGCCTCGTGCATCTTGCGGTTGCAATGACGCTGATCCTGGTCGTCGCGCCGCAGTTCTGGTTTGTCGCCCTGATCGATTTTGCCATTCACATCACGATCGACCGTGCCAAAGGATTTTGCGCAGCGAGGTTTGGCGTGACCCAGGAGCACCAGCATCCCTGGTTCTGGACGCTGATCGGGGTGGATCAGGCGCTGCATCATCTGACCGGCTTTGGTCTTTCGATATTCATGGCCGCGAACGGTTGATCGGGCCTGCTTGCGGATTTGCATCCCGGATAAACACGCGCAGACGGCGTGGTCCGACATCCCGTTCGATCGGCGTCCAGCCCAGTCCTTCGTAATAGGCCGACAGCTCCGCCCGCGCACATAGATAGGCGCGGCCAAAGCCCAGCGCGAAGCAGTCCCGCGTTGCGTGGTTGAGCAGCGCGCCGCCAACGCCGTGCCGGCGCGCTTCCGGCTCGACCCACACTGCGGCGACCCAGGGCGTCCATTGCGGACGCTCGGCGAGATCGGACGCGATGACGGAGGCGGTGCCGAGGAACGCCTCGCCATCATGGGCCACCAGCGCGAATGGAATGGGATCCGCGCTGAGATTTTCATCGCGCAGGCGCCCGGAGATAAGACTGAGGGGATGGCCGGTTTCTCTCCACCATGCTCGCCAGATGCGGTCGGCCACCGTGTCGAGAAACTCTGGTCGCTGCCGCAGGTCGGAGATGGTGAACGTCGGGGACATGGTTTTGGGTACCTCGAAGAATGCGCGTTGGCGAGCGCCTTGGCTCTCCTTCATCCGCCGCTGCCGGATTCCGAGCCAGCCATCGGGCGGACGGTGGCCGGCCGGATGCTGGCAGCCGCGCCTGAGGCCGAATCACGGCCGCACTGCCCGATCAGGCCATCGCGTCAAGCTATCCGTACGACTACCGGGTACCGTGGTTAACCTTTCGTTAGAGGATTGCACGGCATCTTGCGGAAAGGGAGAACTGCAATGTTTTCAAGCCGCGACGCCTTCGAGAACGATTTCTGCCCGGTCCGAGATGAATTGCTCGGAGAGATGTATCGCGCCAACGAAAACGGCTTGCCTCAGCTCGTGGCGAGCGTTTCGTCCGAGGTTCGGGCTATGCTGGCGCTGTTCTGCTATCGCAGGAGCCACCTTCATTCGCTGGCGGTTTCGATCGCCGCGAGCTGCAGCGAACGCGAACTGATCCAGCTGGGCGGACGGGTCGGCTCTACCCTCTACGCGCTGTCCCAGGAGCCAGCCGCGCGTGGCATGCCGTCATCGTCCTATGGCAACCGCAAGCCGATCACGCTGTCCACCAGGCCGCTCTCCACCTTCGCGCTGGTCGATGACGAACTCGACGAAGAATTCGCCGAGGCCGTGTCGGCGTAGCTATCTCAGCTGTCGTCCCTGCGAAAGCAGGGACCTATAACCACTAATTTCGATTGTTTGGAAGACATCCGCCACGGCATCTTATCGGTAAATTCCGGGGTATGGGTCCCCGCGTTCGCGGGGACGACCCGGCACTAGCGCAGAGCCGGTAGCCCATGCCGTCGCCGCGCCATGGCGCATTCGACATCGCCCGGCATGCAGGTGCGGCACACCTCGGGGCGAACCGCATAAATCGTGCACGAGGTCTTGACCCCGATCCGGCCTGACAGCGCCGAGCAGCGATCGCCGTCGCAGCGCATTCCCGATTGCCTTTGGTTGACGAATTTTCCCGGAATGAGATCGAGCGCGGCGTCGTCCTCGGTCGTGAATCGCGGCCAGTTCTGCGAATACGAGCAACAGGCCCCGCACGCCTGACAGGGGCTTTCGGCATCGATGGCGGGTTCGGTTAGTTCCATACCCGGCTGTCTAGCGCGGAACGGCGCGCTCGGCCAGTTGGCGTTGCGGCATCCGCGTCAGATATCGCTCGGATGCTCCCAAACCAGGCTCCTTCGCCACTTTGCCCTGAGCAGGTCGCGCCGTTCGGGATATTTTTCGTCGAGATACGAGGCGTCGACGACGCGGTCGGTTCGAAAACTGCGAAAGTCCCGGCGCAACTCGCACCATGCGGCCAAAATCCGCACGGCCTCGTGATAGCCGATGGCAATCGGCCAGATCGTGCGCTCGCTGTCGCGGCCCTGTTCGTCCCGATAGCGCAGCGTGATTTTTTTTCCCTCGTGAATCTGCGTCCGCGTCCGCGCCATGTCGATGCGGTCCAGCTCCTTGCGCCAGCCCGGGCGGGCGCGGCTGGCGGGCTCCAGCACAATGGGCCGCAGGCGCTCCGGCACGGTGTCGGCGATTTTCGCGATCAGATCCTGGGCGGCGCGGGACAACACGGCATCGGCATGACCGGCGACCCATTGCGCGCCGAGCACGGCCGCCTCGATCTCATCGGGGGTGAGCATCAAGGGCGGCAGGTCGAATCCCTTCTCCAGAATGTAGCCCATGCCGGCCTCACCGCGGATCGGCACGCGCTGTTCCATCAGGGTTGCGATGTCGCGATAGATCGTCCGCTTCGAGGTTTCCAGCTCGGCGGCGATCGCGTCCGCGGTCAGCGGTTTTCGCGTGCGCCGGAGCACCTGGATGATCTGGAACAGCCGGTCGGCGCGTCTCATGGGGCGTCTCTTCTGTCTCTTGATAGCGGGTCGCCATCCGATGCTGACAGCATGTTGGCAGCAGGTGGCAAGTATAACGGGACAACACTCCAACCAAGAGGATTTTGTCGATGATCATTCTCTACGGCCTCGACCTCTGGACAACGATGTCGCCGCTGCTGACACCACGGTGGCAGCAGGGGATGGCTAGCCTGAAACGCCTGCTCAGAAAATCGGGAGCGCTCAATTGATCACGCTTTATGGATTCGGCCCCGGCTTCGGCTTGCCGGAAATCAGCCCTTTTGTCTCCAAGACCGAGGTCCAGCTGAAGATGGCCGGCCTTTCCTACGCTAAGGAAAGGGCGAAGCCGACGGCCTCTCCCAAGGGGCAACTGCCGTTCGTCGACGACACCGGCGAAAGCATTGCCGATTCCACCTTCATCCGCGCACATATTGAAGCCAAATATGGTTTCGATTTCGATGCGCCGCTGAGTTTGCAGGCCCGCGCGCAAGCCTGGGCGTTCGAGCGAATGATCGAGCATCACCTCTATTGGGCGCTGATCTGGGCGCGCTGGGTCGATCCGGAAAATTTTGCCAAGGGACCGACGCATTTCTTCGATGCTGCGCCGGAGCATTTGCGCGAGAGACTTCGCGAGGATGCGCAATTCCGCGTTGCCGAGAATTACCTCCTGAGCGGGCTTGGGCGTCACGCCCCGGACGAGGACGTCGACCTTGCGGTTCGCTCGTTGTTTGCGCTGTCGGTGCAACTCGGGGACAAGCCGTTCTTGATGGGGGACATGCCATGCGGCACTGACGCCACCGCATTCGCTACGTTGGCCGGAATCCTGACGCCGTTCTTCAGTTCGCAGCTACGGCAGCGAGCCGAACAGTTCGGAAATCTCACGGCCTATGTCGACCGGATGATGCTGCAGTACTATCCGGACTTCGCCTGGACGCCGCTGCAACAGGCCGCGTGAATTTCCGGCACATAACGTATGCCCGTCGTCCCCGCTTTCGCAGGGACGACGATGGTTTGTGCGACCTTACGAAATCAGGACGCAGCCTTTCCCCTCAACGCCGCCAGCTCGGCCTCCAGTTCGGCGATCCGGGCATCGCGTGCGGCCAGTGCTGCCGCCACATCGGCGGCGTCGAATTTTTGCGGAATATGCTGCGGGCAGTTGGTATCCCACGCGGAAATCCTGAACAGGATCACCTGTTCGGGGCGGGCCTTGTAGCCCTGCGGCATCAGCGATTGCAACAGCGCGGGATCGTCATCGACGATGCGCGCCTCGCCCCAGATCTTGACCCGGCGGCGATGGGCGTAATCCATCACGAAGACGTACGCTTTGGGGTTTTCCGAGAGATTGCCCTGGGTGATATATTGCCGGTTGCCGCTGTAATCGGCGAACGCCAGGGTAGTCTTGTCCAGCATCTTGATGAAGCCCTTTGGTCCGCCGCGATGCTGGATGTAGGGCTGGCCATCGGCGGAAGCGGTCGCGAAATACACGCTGTTGGCTTCTGCCAGAAACGCAGCGAGGTTGTCGTCGATCTCGGTGCGCCAGCCGCCGCGCGCTTCGACATGGGCATAGGCATCGCGTGATCCCTTGCGGGTCTGAACGGCCTTTACTGCAGGGGTGAACGCAACATCGCTGGAAGAGATTGTCAGGTCGGACATCGAAGCCTCCTTCATAGTTGTCGCTTGCAGGATGCGTGGCGCGCCCGCGCAATCGGGCGCGCCACGGCAACGGCGTCACGCCGCCCTGGCGCTGACGGCCGGAAAGTCGATCTCGGTTTTTGCGACTTCGTTGACGTAGTTGGTGAGCGTGTTGAGCGCGACATGCAGCACGATCTCGATCACCTGCGCGTCGCTGTAGCCGGCCTGCTTGACCGCCCGGATGTCGGCGTCGGAAACGTGGCCGCGCGCAGTAACTAGCCTGGCAGCGAAGCGTACCGCGGCGTCGGCTTTCGGATCGGTCGAGCCGCCGTCGCGATTGGCGGCGATTTCCGTATCCGGAAGTTTGGCAAGGTTCTTGCCGAGATAGGCGTGCGCCGCGAGGCAATAGTCGCAGCCGTTGATTTCGGCGACCGCCAGTGCGATGCGCTCCCGGGTCGGCGCTTCGAGTTCACCCTTGGCAAGCGCGCCATTCAGGCCGAGATAGCCTTCGAGGGCGGCCGGACTGTTGCCGACCAGGCGAAACAGATTTGGCACCACGCCGAGCTGCTTCTTGACGGCCTGAAGTGAGGGCTGGGCTTTGGCCGGGGAGGCTTCGATCGAAGCGGGGATGGGCAATCGGGACATGGTTCCGGTCCTTTCGAGAGGCTGCGAGCGAGCTGCTGCTCGCTGCCCCTCCATATGCATCCTGCTCGTTATCGGGACAATCATTAGGATTGACATCATATAATTGCATATTATGAAATAATCCCATGGATCGCATCGACGCTATGCAGGCCTTTGTCGCGGTCGCCGACCTTCAGGGCTTTGCGCCGGCGGCACGCAAACTCGGCCTGTCGCCGTCGGGCGTGACGCGGCTGATCGCGGCGCTGGAGGATCGTCTCGGCGCGCGGCTGCTGCAGCGGACCACGCGGTCGGTAGCGCTGACCGACGTCGGTGCGCGCTATCTGGAGCGGGCGAGAGCAATCCTCGCCGAGATCGAGGAAGCCGAAGCCTCCGCTCAGGCCGAGCGGACGCGGCCAAGCGGTCGGCTGGTGGTGTCGGCGCCGTTCGGATTCGGGCGGCTGCACGTCAGTCCGATCATGTCGGAATATCTGAAGCGCTATCCCGAGGTTTCATGCGACCTGCGGCTGTCGGACCGCATGATCAATCTGGTGGAGGATGGCGTCGATCTTGCCGTCCGTATCGGGCACCTTGCCGATTCCAGCCTGGTGGCGCGCCACGTCGGCGAGATGCGGCGCATTGTGGTCGCCTCACCCGGCTATCTCAAATCGCATGGCGAGCCGGTGACGCCCGAGGCCGTCGCATCCCATCAAACCATCCAGTTCGGCGCGGCGACCGCGCCGCCCGACTGGCGCTTTGTCAGGGATGGTGGCGAGGTCCGCATTGCGCCGACGCCGCGCTTTGCCACCAACAGCGCCGATGCCGCGATTCAATATGCCGCACAGGGTGGCGGCCTGACCCGGGTGATGTTTTACCAGGCGGCCTCCGCGCTCAAAGCCGGCCAACTGAAAATCGTGCTGGCGAAGTTCGAGCCGCCGTCGCTGCCGATCCACATCGTTTATCCGACCTCGCGGCTGTTGTCGGCCAAGGTGCGTACCTTCATCGATCTCGTGACCGATATCAGCGACTGGCATTTTGGGTAGGGTCGTCGTTCCGGGACGCGCACAGCGCGAACCCGGAACCTCGAGTTTCCGGGTTCGCTCGCTTCGCTCCCGCCCCGGAATGACGGGTCACTACTGATGCTAATCCTGTTTCTTCACCACGCGGAAGGTGCCATTGGCGCGGGCGATGACGTCGTCGTTGGCTTTGACGAGACATTGCGCGAAACAGAGCGTGCCGCCGGTCTTGATCACGTCGGTCTCTACCGTGAGCCACTGTCCGATCTGGGCGCTGTTGATGAAATCGATCGACATGCTGACCGTCACCAGCGAACAGGTCCCGCGCATTTTGTGGGCGCAACTGTGCCCCATGGCTTTGTCGGTCAGCGCTGCAATCAAGCCGCCATGGACGAACCCGCGCGCGTTGGTATGCGGCATGGCCAGCCGAAGTCCAAGGACGATCGCATCAGGCGTTTGCTTGGAATAGATCGGCTCCCAGGGATCGGTGAGGGGGCTACGTCGGGTTTGGCGCTCGAAACCATCGGGGATATCGGCAGCGGTCATCCGAAGCGTACTTTCATTGACGATGGATGGCATTGAACGCGATCCCAACGCGAATTGCACCGCTTACAAAGTTTAAAACGGGATTTGTGTTTTCGCGCAAAACGAGGCGGCTACGCCGTCATTGCCTGCGACAAGCGCGAAGCGTTTGCGCAAGGGAGCACAAGCGACAAAGCAATCCATTAGCGCCGGGGCTTCCGGCCTGCTTCGTGGAGCCTGTCATCGGGCGCGCATTCGCGCGACCCGTTGGCGCGCAATGACGTCGCAAAATCCCTAATACGGCAGGCCGACGTAATTTTCCGCCAGCGAAGCCGACGCCGCTTTCGAAGCGACAAGATAATCCAGTTCGGCGAGCTGGATTCGCGCGCCGATGGTTCCGGTGTCCGGAAATTTATGCAGGATCGAGGTCATCCACCAGGAGAAGCGAACCGCCTTCCAGACCCGTGCCAGTGTTTTTTCGGAATAATGGTCAATCCCGGCTGCGGATTTCTCGTCGTAATATTCGCGCAGCGCGACGGCGAGGTAATGCGCGTCGCTGGCGGCGAGGTTCAGCCCCTTGGCGCCGGTCGGCGGCACGATATGGGCGGCGTCGCCGGCCAGAAACATCCGCCCGAACCGCATCGGCTCGGCGACGAAACTGCGCAAGGGCGCGATGCTCTTTTCGATCGAGGGGCCGGTGACGAGCTTGTCCGCCGCCTCCTGATCCAGCCTCAGCTTCAGTTCGCCCCAAAACCTGTCGTCCGGCCATTGATCGATATGATCGTCGAGACTGCACTGCACGTAGTGGCGGCTGCGGTGCGTCGAGCGCATGGTGCAAAGGGCAAATCCCCTCGCATGGTTGGAATAGATCAGCTCAGGGCTGACCGGCGGGGTCTCCGACAGAATCCCGAGCCAGCCGAACGGGTAGATCCGCTCAAACGTCTCAATCGCGGAAGGCTTCACGCTGGCGCGGCTGACGCCATGGAATCCGTCGCACCCGGCGATGAAGTCGCAGGCGATCTCGCGGCTGGTGCCGTCCTTGACATAGGTGACACGCGGATGATCCGTGTCGAAATCGTGCGGCTTGACGTCGGCGGCCTCATAGATCGTGGTCAGGCCGACCGCGTGCCGCGCATTCATCAGGTCGAGTGTTACCTCGGTCTGGCCGTAGATCATCACCGTCTTGCCGGTGGCCGCCTTCAGGTCGATCCGGTGGCGGCTGCCAGCGAAGGCGAGTTCGATGCCGCCATGGACCAGACCCTCGTGGTGGGCGCGCGCACCGCTGCCCACTTCGTCCAGCAGCGCGACCGTTCCTTCTTCAAGAAGACCGGCGCGAATGCGGCCCAGCACGTAGTCCGGCGTCTGGCGTTCCAGAATGACGTTGTCGATTCCGTAAGTGTGAAGCAGTTGCCCCAGCAGCAATCCCGCCGGTCCCGCGCCAATGATTGCTACTTTTGTCCGCAACACTTGCCCCCCTGATTATTATAGGCTTGAACTTGGCCGTCCGCGGACCTGGCCGCGCGTACTTGCCATGATAATTATATCATATAACAATATCTGCAAAGGGCCATCGAAGCCCTGCTGTCGGAAGGGGAGAAAATGTCGATGAGGAAGACGCTCCTGGCGCTGCTGTTGGCTGCCAGCGTGACGCCCGCGTTCGCGCAGGAAAAAACCTTCGAACTGAAACTGTCGCACTGGGTGCCAGCCTCGCATCCGCTGCAGAAGGCGCTGGAGGATTGGGGCGCCGCGGTCGAGAAGGAATCCGGCGGTACGATCAAGTACAAGGTCTATCCCGCGCAGCAGCTCGGCAAGGCCTTCGACCATTACGACATGGCGCGCGACGGTATTGCCGATGTCACTTACATCAACCCGGGCTATCAGCCCGGCCGCTTCCCGATCATCGGCGCCGGCGAACTTCCGTTCCTGATGTCGGACGCCAAGGGCGGCTCGATGGGGCTCGATGCCTGGTACCGGAAATACGCCGAGAGGGAGATGAAGGACGTCAAGTTCTGCCTCGCCTTCATCCATGCACCGTCGTCGTTCCACTCGCGCACCAAGAAGATACTGGTGCCCGACGACGTCAAGGGCATGAAGATCCGCCCCGCCGACGCCACCATCGCCAATTTCGTGACCCTGCTCGGCGGCACCAACGTCCAGTCCTCGGCCCCGGAAGTCCGCGACATCATCGAGCGCGGCGTGGCCGACGCCGTCACCTTCCCGTGGGGATCGCTGGTTTTGTTCGGCATCGACAAGGTGACCAAATACCAGATGGACGCGCCGCTCTACGTCACGACATTCGCCTTCGTCATGAACAAGGACAAGTACAGCCAGATGTCCGACCGGCAGAAAAAGGCGATCGACGACAACTGCAATACCGAAGCCGCCGGCCGCGTCGGCGAGCCCTGGGGCAAGTTCGAAGACGCCGGCCTCGATAAGGTAAAGGCGGAGGCGGGTCAGGAAGTCTACGCGCTGACTGTTGAGCAGACCGCGCTGTGGAAGAAGGCGTCCGAGCCGCTGATCAAGACCTGGGCCGACAGCGTCAGGAAGGCCGGGACCGATCCGGACGCGGCGATGGCTGAACTGCGGGCTTCTCTCGCCAAGTACAACGCCTTGACCCGGTAGAAACCCTCTGGATATTTTCACGGCGGCAGAGATGCTTTCCGCCGCCGTGCTCTCGCCTTGCAATCCCGAAAAGCCGTGTGGAGCGGAAATGAAGCGCGCATCTATGGATCGTTTCATCGATACGATCGAATGGATTGCGGCCGGCTTTGTCGGCATCGTCGCCGCCAACATCTTCATCTCGGTTCTGTTGCGCAATCTCTTCAACTACTCGATCCCCGACTCCTTCGATATCGGACGCCTGATGCTCGGCATCCTGATCTTCTGGGGTATCGCCGCCACCAGCTATCGCGGCACCCACATCACCGTCGACCTGATCTGGGGCAATGTCGGCCCGAAATACCAACGCCTGATCGACGTGTTTGCGACGCTGGTCCTGCTGTTCGTCGTGACGGTGCAGACCTGGACGCTGTTCGACAAGGTGCGCGGCACCTATAACGACAATGTCACGACCTTCGACATGCATATGCCGACCTGGCCGTTCTTCGCGGTCGCGTGGGCCGGCGACGTCTCCGCCGTGCTTCTGATCGCGATCCGGACTTACCGGCTGATCTTCCACCCCGAAGAGATGCACGATCCCAAGATCGCGGGCACGGAGTGAGCGCGGCATGAGCACCGATGCCGTTGCCGTGCTGGGGTTCGTGGCGCTGTTCGCGCTGATGTTGCTGCGCGTGCCGGTCGGCATGGCGATGGGACTGGTCGGCGTCTCGGGCTTTGGTTATCTGGTCGGCGGCACGCCGGCGCTTAAACTGGTCGGCCAGACCTCGATGCGCACGGTGACCGACTACACCTTCGGCGTCATCCCGATGTTCCTCCTGATGGGGACCTTCGTCAGCAATTCCGGCATGAGCCGCGATCTGTTCCGCGCCGCCAACGGCTTCGTCGGACATTTGCGCGGCGGCCTCGGGATTGCCACGGTCGCGGCTTGCGGCGGCTTTGCCGCGATCTGCGGTTCGTCGGTGGCGACGGCGGCGACGTTTTCGGCGGTGGCCTACCCGGAAATGCGCCGCTTCGGCTATCCGCAATCCTTCGCCACCGGCGTGATCGCGGCGGGCGGCACGCTGGGCGCCATGCTGCCGCCTTCGACGGTGCTCGCGGTCTACGGCATCATTACCGAGCAGGATATCGGCAAGCTGTTCATGGCCGGCATCATTCCCGGCCTGCTCGCGATGACCATGTACATGCTCACCATCGCGCTGATCGGTTATTTCCGGCCGGGATTCCTGCCGACCGGCGCGCCAACCACATGGCGCGAGCGCTTCGCCGGGCTGAAGGAGATCTGGGCGCCGGTCGTGTTGTTCGTGTTTGTCATCGGCGGACTTTACGGCCTGCCGTTCCTGCCGCGCTTCACCCCGACCGAAGCCGGCGGCGTCGGCGCCACCGGCGCCTTCCTGATCGGCGTGCTCACCGGACGGTTGGACAGGGACAAGATCCTCGCCTCGCTGTTGCAGGCGACCCGCACCGCGGCTGCCGTGTTCACCGTGCTGATCGGCGCCTTGATCTTCGGGTATTTCCTCACGGTGACGCAGACCCCGCAAAAGGTCACGGAATTCCTTACCGGGCTCGGCTTGGGCAGCTACGGCGTGCTCGCCGTCATCATGGTGATGTATCTGGTGCTCGGCTGCCTGATGGATGCGATGGCGATGATCATCTTGACGGTGCCGATCATCTTTCCGGTGATCTCCCATCTCGGTTTCGATCCGATCTGGTTCGGCGTCATCATCGTGATGACGGTAGAACTCGGCCTGATCCACCCGCCGGTCGGCATGAACGTCTTTGTGATCAAGAGCGTGGTCAAGGACGTGTCCTTCACCACGATCTTCAAGGGGGTGATTCCGTTCGTGGCGACCGATATCGTCCGGCTGGTCATCCTGATTGCATTTCCGGTGCTGGCGACCTGGTTGCCGCAACAGATGATGGTTCGCTAATTCACTTCCTCGCGAGCAAGAAGGGTCCGGGTGATTCATGGAACCGGTGCTTCAAACCAGATACGTCTTCACCATCACCGCCCGCATCGGCAGCGTGACGTCGGCTGGCGACATCGGCACCGGCGTGCGCCGGATCATTCCGATCACCGGCGGCGAGGTGAAGGGCCAGGAGGTCAACGGCAAAGTCTGCGCCTTCGGCGCGGACTTCCAGATCATCCGGCCCAATGAGCTGATCGAGCTGGAGGCGAAATACGCGTTTGCGACCGACGATGGCGCGGTAATCTATGTCGAGAACAGGGGCATCCGCTTCGGGCCGGTGGAGCTGCTGCAGAGGCTGAAACGCGGCGAGCCGGTCGACCCGAAACTGATCTATTTCCGCACCGTGCCGAAATTCGAAACGGGCAGCGAAAAATACCGATGGCTGATGGAAAGCCTGTTTGTCGGCTCGGCCGCGCGCCACGCCGACCGTGTCGTCGTCGACGTACATCAGGTTTTGTGACATGCAACGTCTCACCCTCCCCTGGAGGGGGAGGGTCGGCTCGCATTGAGCGGAGCGAAATGTGAGCCGGGGTGGGGTGATCTCTCAGCTCGGGCACTGTTTGAGGGGAGAGATTTGCACCCCACCCCGCCGCTTCGCGCCGACCCAGAGAGCGAACTTCGCTCGTCTCGACCCCTTCAGGGGAGGGTAAGAGGTCGCTCGTTGACTCCGTCCCGGTTAGTTATAAAATATAACTATTCTCCACTGGAACAATAAAACCCATGGCAAACGCCACCTCCGCCGCGACCGGTCCATCCGACCTGCTCAAAATCGAGCAGTCGGGCGCGGTGCTCGCCGTGGGTCTCAACCGCCCGGCCAAGCGCAACGCGCTGAACGACGGCATCATTCTGGCGATCCAGGATTGCTTTTCGAATCTTCCGGAAGGGACCGGCGCCGTGGTGATCCACGGCATCGGCGATCACTTCTCGTCGGGTCTCGATCTGTCGGAACTGACCGAGCACGATGCGACCGATGGCCTGCGGCATTCGCAGATGTGGCATCGGGTGTTCGATCGCATTCAATATAGCCCCGTCCCGGTGATCGCCGCGCTTCGCGGCGCGGTGATCGGCGGCGGGCTGGAACTCGCCTGTGCCGCGCATATTCGCGTCGCCGAGCCCAGCGCCTATTTCGCGCTGCCCGAGGGCCAGCGCGGCATCTTCGTCGGCGGCGGCGGATCGGTGCGCCTGCCGCGCCTGATCGGCGTCAGCCGGATGACCGACATGATGCTCACCGGGCGGGTCTATTCAGCGACCGAGGGTGCGGCCTACGGCTTTGCGCAGTATCTTGTCGGGGAGGGCGGGGCGCTGGCCAAGGCGATGGAGCTGGCCGCGCGGAATCGCGAATAACGCGCCGCTGACGAATTTCGCGGTGCTGCAGGCGTTGCCGATGATCGCCGAGGCCAATCCGCAAACCGGCCTCTTGATGGAGTCACTGATGGCTACCGTGGCGCAGAGCGACAAGGAGGCCAAGCTGCGGATCCGCGCGTTCCTCGATCGCAAGACCGCCAAGGTAAAGCCCACGTAACATGAGCGCCAGACCCGACATCTCCGAATCGACCAGAGGCGCCGCGCCGGCGCCCGGCGTCAAGGCGTATCCGTTGCGCGCGATTTCGTTCTGCGATCCCGCGGTGTCGATCGAGCGCCGCGCCGACGGCGTGATCTATCTCCGGCCGCAGACGGCGCTCGGCGATTATCCGGGCCGGCTGACCGACCGGCTGCACCACTGGGCGGACGCCGCTCCCGACCGTATCTTCATGGCGGAGCGCGATCCGGGCGGCGGCTGGCGGCAAATCACCTACGCGGAATTGCTCACCTCGAGCCGGCATATCGCCTCCGGTCTGCTGGCGCGCGATCTTTCGGCTGAGAAACCGGTCCTCATTCTCTCCGGCAATTCGATCGACCACGCGCTGGTCGCGTTCGGCGCCTTGTATGCGGGAATTCCGTTCTGCCCGGTGTCGCCGGCCTATTCGCTGGTGTCGAAGGATTACGGCAAGCTTTCCTATCTGATGAAGCTCCTGACCCCCGGCCTGGTGTTCGCCGACGACGCCGATAAATTCGCCGATGCGCTCGAGGCCAATGTTCCCGCCGGGACCGAAATCGCCGCTGCCTTTGGCGCGCCGCGCCACCGCGATGTGACCATGCTCGCCGATCTGATAGCGACCCCGCTGGATCGCGGCCTCGACGCGGCACATCAGGCCATCGGCCCCGAACAAATCGCCAAATTCCTGCTGACCTCAGGTTCGACCGGCAATCCCAAGGCGGTCATCAATACCCAGGCGATGATTTGCGCCAACCAGGTGATGATCCGGGAAACCATGGCGTTCCTGAAGGACGAACCACCCGTGATCGTCGACTGGCTGCCGTGGAATCACACGTTTGGCGGCAATCACAATATCGGGCTGACGCTCTACAACGGCGGCTCGATGTATCTCGACGCCGGCAAGCCGATCCCGGGCGGCATCGAGGAGACGGTGCGCAATCTCCGCGAGGTTTCGCCGACGGTCTATTTCAACGTGCCCAAGGGTTATGAGTCGCTGCTGCCCTATTTGCGGGATGATGCCGCGCTGCGCGCCAAATTCTTCCATCGGTTGCACGCGATGTTCTTCTCCGGTGCCGCGATGTCGCCCTACGTCTGGAACAGCCTCGATGAACTTGCGGCGCAGGAGACGGGATTTCGCGTGCCGATGCTGACGGGGTTAGGGGCCACCGAGACCGCGCCGTTTTTCATGTCCGCCAACCCGCTCACCAGCCGCTCCGGTCATGTCGGGCTCCCAGTCCCCGGCAACGAGGCGAAGCTGGTTCCAAACAACGGCAAGCTCGAGGTTCGTGCCCGGGGACCGAATGTCACGCCGGGCTACTGGCGTCAGCCCGAGCTAACGGCAGCGGCCTTCGACGAGGAAGGTTTCTACAAGTTCGGCGATGCGATCAAGCCGGCGGTGGCCGGCGACCTTACGGCCGGTTTCGATTTCGACGGCCGCATCGCCGAGGATTTCAAGCTGGCGAGCGGCACCTGGGTCAGCGTCGGGCCCCTGCGGGCGCGCTTTACCGCCGCCTGCGCGCCGCTGGTGCGCGATGTCGTGATCGCCGGCATCAACCGCGACGAGATATCGGCGCTGGTCGTGCTCGATCTCGACGGTTGCCGTTTGATCAACCCGACGCTTCCTTTCGATGATCTCGCCGCCATCGCCGGCGATCCCCTGATCCGCGAGGCGTTCCGGCAGCGGTTTGCACGATTTGTGGCGACCTCGACGGGCTCCTCGACGCGGGTCACCCGCGCGCTGCTTCTCGATGTGCCGCTGTCGATCGATCACGGCGAAGTCACCGACAAGGGTTCGATCAATCAGCGCGCGGTGCTGGATCATCGCGGCGGCCTGATCGAAAAGCTTTATTCGCCAACACCGGCCGCGGACGTGATAACGGCTTAACCAACTTTCAGGAGGAAACCATGCAGTTGAAGGATCAGGCGGCCATCGTCACCGGCGGGGCATCGGGACTGGGCGCCGCCACCGCGCGCAGGCTCGCAAGCCAGGGCGCCAAGGTCGCGGTATGCGACCTCAACGCCAAGCTCGCCGAGACCGTCGCCGCCGAGATTGGCGGTGTCGCCGTGATCTGCGACGTCGCTGATGCGGCTTCGGCCGAGGCCGCCGTCGCTGCCGCGGCCAAGGCCCATGGTCCGGCGCGGGTGCTGGTGAACTGCGCCGGCATCGGCGTCGCCAAGCGGGTGATCGGCCGCGACGGCCCGATGCCGCTTGCCGAATTCGACAAGGTGATCAGGGTCAACCTGATCGGCTCGTTCAACATGCTGCGGCTTGCGACCGCGGAAATGTCGAAGCTGGAGCCGCTCTCAACCGGCGAGCGCGGCGTGGTGATCTCCACCGCGTCGATCGCGGCCTATGACGGCCAGATCGGGCAGTCGGCCTATTCGGCGTCGAAGGGTGGCATCGTCGCGATGACGCTGCCGATCGCGCGCGAACTGTCGCAGTTCGGCATTCGCGTGCTGGCGATCGCGCCGGGGCTGTTCCTGACGCCGTTGTTGTCAAATCTGCCGCAGGAGGCGCAGGACTCGCTCGCCGCGGCCATTCCGTTTCCGCGCCGGCTCGGTCATGCCGACGAGTTTGCGTCGCTGGTGCTGCACATGATCGATAATCCCTATTTGAATGGTGAAGTGGTGCGGCTCGACGCTTCGCTCCGCATGGCGCCGCGCTAGGGTATTTGCATGTTCGTCAACCGCAGGGATGTGCAGATCCAGTGGGGCGATTGCGATCCCGCCAACATCGTCTATTACCCGCGCTACTTCGAGATGTTCGACGACTCGACCTCGATCCTGTTCGAGGCGGCCGGCTTCTCCAAGCAGGACATTGTCAGGAAATACGGGCTGGTCGGCATTCCCATGGTCGATACGCGGGCGAAGTTCTATATCGCCTCGACTCACGGCGACTGGATCACGATCGAAAGCCGGATCGAGAGTTTCAAGCGATCGAGCTTCGAGGTGACCCACAAGGTCTTCAAGGGCGAGGCGCTGGCGATCGAGGCATTTGAGACCCGCGTGCTGGTCGGACGTCATCCGGACGATCCCTCGCGGCTGAAATCGGCCGCGGTGCCGGAGGAGATCGTTGCGAAATTCATGCAGGGCTGACCCCAGCCGGCGCATGATCTAAAGAAGGGGCTGAATGGTCCGCCGATTTTGATTAGACCGGAAAACAACATCCACGGGAGGAATGCATGAAGAAGCTCCATCTGTCCGCCGCCGTTGCGGCGGCCCTCGCGCTGCCGGCGCTGCCTGCCGCCGCGCAAACCAGTGAAATCACCATCGGCATCTCGATCTGCACCACGGGGCCGGCGGCAGCACTCGGCATTCCCGAGCGCAACGCGCTCGAGTTCGTGCCGAAGGAAATCGGCGGCGTGCCGCTCAAGGTCATCGTTCTCGACGACGGCGGCGATCCGACAAATGCCACGACCAATGCGCGTCGCTTCGTTACCGAATCCAATGCCGACATCATCATGGGATCGTCGACGACGCCGCCGACCATCGCCATCTCGAATGTCGCCAACGAGGCGGGCATTCCCCATATCGGTCTGGCGCCGTTCCCGATCACGCCGGAGCGGGCGAAATGGTCGGTGTCGATGCCGCAGCCGATCCCGATCATGGGCAAGGTGCTGTACCAGCACATGAAGGCGCATAACGTCAAAACCGTCGGCTATATCGGCTACTCCGACTCCTATGGCGACCTCTGGTTCAACGACTTCAAATCCCAGGGCGTGCCGATGGGCATGACGCTGGTCGATGAAGAGCGTTTTGCGCGGCCGGATACCTCGGTCGCGGGGCAGGTGCTGAAGCTGGTCGCCGCCAATCCCGATGCCATCCTGATCGGCGCCTCCGGCACCGCGGCCGGCTTGCCGCAGACCGCGCTTCGCGAGCGCGGCTACAAGGGCCTGATCTACCAGACCCACGGCGCCGCCAGCATGGACTTCATCCGCATCGCGGGAGCCGGCGGCCGAAGGCGTGATCATGGCGTCGGGTCCGGTGATGGATCCCGAGGACCAGCCCGACAGCGCGCTGACCAAGAAGCCGGGACTGGCGCTCAACAAGGCCTATGAGGCGAAATACGGCCCCAACAGCCGTAGCCAATTCGCCGGACATTCCTACGACGCGTTTTTGGTGCTCGAACGCGTCATCCCGGTCGCGCTGAAGAAGGCGAAACCGGGAACGCCGGAATTCCGCGAGGCGATTCGCCAGGCGCTGTTGAGCGAGCGCGACATCGCCGCCAGCCAGGGCGTCTATAACTTCACCGAAAAGGATCGCTACGGTCTCGACGACCGCTCGCGCATCATCCTGACGGTGAAGAACGGAAAATACGTGCCGGCGATGTGAGGCTTCACTCCCGACGAATATCGTAGGGTGGGCAAAGCGAAGCGTGCCCACCTTTCAGCGGATTGTCCTGGGGAAAAAAGAGGATGGGCACGGCGCGAAATGCGCCTTTGCCCACCCTGCGTCTGACGGCTTAACTCCCGTTCGCTTCGTTTGCGCAAATCCAAGATAGCTCGCCGCGACGCGTGCATCGGCCGCGACCGCTTTCGCCGGCCCATCCAGGATGAATTCACCGAGCTCCATCACATAGGCGCGGTCGGCGAATTGCAGGGCGGCCTGTGCGTTCTGCTCCACCAGCAGCACCGATACGCCGCTGGCGCGCAACTCGCCGATGGTGCGGAAGATATCGGCGACGATGATCGGCGCCAAACCGAGACTCGGCTCGTCCAGCATCAACAGCTTGGGTGCGCCCATCAGGGCGCGGCCCATCGCCAGCATTTGCTGCTCGCCGCCGGACAGCGTTGCCGCGAGTTGCCTGCGCCGCTCCTTCAGCCGCGGAAACAGCGCGTAGACGCGCTCGAGCGATCTGGCCGCTTCGGCCTTTGCGATCCGGAACGCGCCGAGTTGCAGATTGTCCTCGATGCTCATGGTACCGAACAGCTCGCGATGCTCCGGCACCAGGCTCAAGCCGGCCGCGACGCGGTCCTCGATCTCGAGCCGCGCGATGTCTTGCCCTGCGAAAGTCACGCGGCCCTTCAGCGGCAGGATCCCCATGACGGCATTCAACAGCGTGGTCTTGCCGGCGCCGTTGGCGCCGATGATGGTGACGATCTCGTTTTCGGCGACATCGAGCGACACCCCGCGGACGGCCTCGACCTTGCCATAGGCGATGTGCGCCGCGGTGACCTGCAGCAGCGCGCCGCTGGGTCCATGCCGGGATTCATGCGACGGCTCCGAGATAGGCCTTGATCACGTCGGGGTTGGCCTTGATCGCCTCCGGCGTGCCTTCGGCGATCTTGGTGCCGAAGTCGAGCACCACGACGCGATCGGCCAGATCCATCACGAATCCCATGTCGTGCTCCACCAGCAGCACCGACATGCCGCCGTCGCGAAGCTCGCGCAGCAGTTTGGCGAGCTGTTGCTTTTCCAGGTGCCGCAAGCCCGCGGCCGGCTCGTCGAGCAAGAGCAGCATCGGATCGACGCAGAGCGCGCGCGCGATCTCGACGATGCGCTGCTGGCCAAGCGCAAGGCTGCCCGCCAGCGCGTCGATCTGCGCGGTCAGGCCGACCCGCTCGATCTGGCGCGCGGCTTCCGCCAGCAATTTGGCCTCATCCGGACGGTCGAGGCGGAACATGCTGGCGAGCGCGCCGGCCTGTCCGCGCAGATGCGCGCCGATCGCGACGTTTTCCAGAACCGTCATGTCCGGCACCAGCTTGACGTGCTGGAAGGTTCTGGAAATGCCGAGCTTTACCACCTGCTGCGGTGGCGCGTTGCCGATCTTCCTGCCAAGCACGGAGATCGTGCCGCCGGAGGAGGCGAGCACGCCGGTGATCAGGTTGAAGGTCGTGCTCTTGCCGGCGCCATTGGGGCCGATCAGGGCGACGATTTCGCGGGCCTGGACGTCGAAGGAGACGTCGTTGACCGCGATCACGCCGCCGAACTGCTTGCGCGCATGGTCGACCTGCAGCAGCACGTCCGGAGTTGGCGCGGCCCTGGCGCGCGGCGGCAAGCGCAAGCGATGTATCGGGCCGCTTGCGATTTAGCCTGAACGGTATGTGCGCCGTGAGCCATGGCCACACGCCGGTCGGGGCCAGCTGCAGCAAGGCCACCAGCAGGATGCCGAACACGATGGTCTCGAGCTGGCCCTCGCCATGAAACACAAGCGGCAAATAGCTCTGCAGAATTTCCTTCAGGATGACGACGATCGCGGCCCCCAGCACGCCGCCCCAGACATAGCCGGCGCCGCCGACCACCGCGATGAAGAGATATTCGATGCCGGCCTGCGCCCCGAACGGGGTGGGATTGGCGGCGCGCTGAAAATGCGCGTAGAGCCAGCCCGACAGTCCGGCCAGCACGGCGGCGTAAATGAAGACCAGAAGCTTGGCGCGCGGTGTCTGGATGCCGAACGCCTCGGCGGCGACATGTCCGCGCCGCAACGCCCGGATCGCCCGGCCGGTGCGCGAGTCCAGCAGGTTCATGGTCAGCAGCGCGCAGAGCAGCACCGCGATCCAGATCGCGAAATAGATCGATCCGGGGTCGATCATCTTCAAGCGAGCCGATCGCGAGCGGCGGGATGCCGGAGATGCCGTCATTGCGGCCGAGGAATTCGAGCTTGCTGAACAGATAGAACAGGCCGAGGCCCCAGGCGATGGTGCCGAGCGGCAGATAGTGACCCGACAGCCGCACCGTGACGAGGCCGAGCGCCACCGCGGCGATGCCGCTCACCAGCAGCGAGAGCGGCAGCGTCAGCCACGGCGAGAGGCCATAGGTCGTCGTCAGCACCGCCGTGGTGTAGGCGCCGAAGCCGCAGAACGCCGCCTGGCCGAACGATGTCAGACCGCCGACGCCGGTGAGCAGCACAAGTCCCATCGCCACCAGCGCGGAAAGCCCGATATTGTCCAGGAGCACGATCCAGAACGGCGGCATGCCGGGGATGAACGGGATCGCCGCCATCACAAACGCGAACGCGATGATGGGTAGCCGCTGCGCCATCGCGATCAATCCTTCTCTTCCTCGACCGCGGGCGCTGCCAGCGACCGCAGCAAGAGAACCGGAATGATCAGCGTGAACACGATGACTTCCTTGAAATTGCTCGCATAGAACGAGGAGAAGGCTTCCACGCCGCCGACCAGAAGCGCGGCGATCGCGGTCAAGGGGTAACTTACGAGGCCGCCGATGATCGCGGCGACGAAGCCCTTCAGGCCGATCAGGAAGCCGGTGTCGTAATACAGCGTCGTGATCGGCACGATCAGGATTCCCGAAACCGCGCCGATGACGGAAGCCAGCAGGAACGCGATTTGTCCCGACAGCGCGGTTCTGATGCCGACGAGGCGCGCGCCCAGGCGGTTGACGGCGGTGGCGCGCAGCGCCTTGCCGGTGAGGGTAAAGCCGAAAAACAGCCAGAGCCCCGCAATCAGCGCGACCGTGACGGCGTAGATGGCGATGCTCTGGCCGGTGAAGCGCAGCGGATCGACGGTGAAGACCGCATCCGATAGTGCCGGGCCGCGCTGGCCCTCGGCGCCGAAGAACACCAGCCCAAAACCCTGCAGCGCGAGATGGCAGCCGACCGAAGCAATCAGCAGCACCAGCACCGAGGTGTGCGCGATCGGGGCAAACGCGATGCGATAGAGAAACAGCCCGATGGTCCCGACGATCGACAGCGACAGCGCGATGTTGACGGCGATCAGATGCTGGCGGCCGGCGAGCGAAGTGGTCAGGGCCAGGATCGCCGCGGGAAGCAGGATATTGATCGCGAAGGCCCGTCCGAGGAAGGCGGCATGCAGCGACCGGCGGCCGGCGAACAGGTCGAGGCCAAACGCGACGATGCCCATCGCGAACGCCAGCCGCGCCGTGCCCGGCACCTGACCGGATGACAGCGTGGCGTAGGTCAAGGCGCCATAGGTGACGAACTCGCCCTGCGGAATCAGGATGACCCGCGTGACGGCGAATACCAGCACCAGCGCAAGCCCGAGCAGGGCATAGATCGCGCCGTTGGTAATGCCGTCCTGCAGCAGGAACAGCATGATCGTCATGTTCAAGACCGGGCGCTCCCCCTCATAGGCCGGGCCGCGCGCGGCCGTGAGGCGCCACCCGGCCGTCCGACAACAGCAGTTGAAACCTGCCGCCGGTATTTGATATGGTTGATAACAATTATCGATTATAATCTCAAGCCCGGCCGTCCCGGCCGGGCGTTTCCAAGCCTACCGGGATTGCGAGCACCGAGCGATGACTGTTTCCAAAGCCGCCGCCGTCGACGCCACCAAGGCGTCGCGCGCCGCCCGCAAGGAGCCGGCGGAGGTCGATGCCGACGGCGCCGCGCTGCAGTTGGGCGAATTGTCCGAGTTGCTGGGCTACTCGCTCAAGCGCGCCCAATTGAGAGTTTTCGAGGATTTTCTGCGCTGCGTCGCGCCGCTGCAGCTGACCCCGGCGCAATTCTCGGTCTTGCTGCTGCTCGACAGGAATCCCGGACGCAACCAGACCGAAATCGCCAACACGCTCGGAATCCTGCGGCCGAATTTCGTGGCGATGCTCGATGGCCTGGAAAGCCGCGACTTGTGCGCCAGGATGCGTTCGACCAACGACCGGCGCTCGCACATCGTGGTCCTGACCGACAAGGGCCGGGCGGTGCTGGCACGGGCGAAGAAGCTCGTCGCCGCCAAGCACGAGGCACGTCTCAACGAGTTGCTCGGCCCCGCCAATCGCGCCGCCTTGCTGGCGATGCTGGCCAGGATCGCAAGCGAGTTCTGAGGCACCCGTCATTCCCGGATGCGCCACGACTCGGGTACCCGAGTTCGGAATCCATGGTCCCGATCGTGGTTATGATTCCGGGCGTCGCTTCGCTCCGCCCGGAATGACGGTGGATGCTGCGATCAGGCCGCGACAATGCGGCCGGGAACGCTTCGCGGCTCGCGCCCTGACAGAAACAGCCGCTCGATCTCATGGGCCGGGAGCGGCCGGCTGAACAGGAATCCCTGCATCTCGGCGCAGCCCTCGGACGCGATCCTGTCGAGCTGTTCGCTGGTTTCCACGCCTTCCGCAGTGGCCGTCATGCCCATTCCATTGGCAAGCGCAGCCACGGCCCGCACGATATTGAGCGAGCCGGCATTTTCGGTAATGTCCTTGACGAACGACCGGTCGATCTTGATCTTGTCGAACGGAAAGCACTGAAGATAGGTCAACGAGGAATATCCGGTGCCGAAATCGTCCATCGCGATCCGGATGCCGAGCGCCCGCAGCTGGTGAAGAACCGCAAGCGTCGCTTCCTTGTTGTGCAGCAGGACGGTTTCGGTAATTTCGATCTCCAGCCGCGTGGGGTGCAGGCCCGAGATCGCGAGCGCGCCAACGATCACCTGCATCAGGCCGGGATTGCGAAATTGCGCGGCCGAAATATTGACGGCGACGCGAAGGTTTGCGGGCCATCGGGCTGCGGTCGCGCACGCCTGCCGGATGACCCATTCCCCGATCGGGACAATAAACCCGATCTCTTCGGCCAGCGGAATGAACGTGGCCGGAGCGACCAATCCCTGCTGTCGGATGATTCCAGCGTATCAGCGCCTCGAATCCGCTGATTTCGTTGCTCGCCAGATTCACCACCGGCTGGTAGTAGAGTTCGAATTCGCCGGCCGGCAGCGCCCTGCGCAGGTCCTGCTCCATGACGCGGCGGGTTTGCATTTGCAGGTCCATCGCCGGCTCGAAGAAGCGGAAGGTGCCGCGTCCATCGCCCTTGGCCCGGTATAGCGCAAGGTCCGCATTGCGCAGCAATCGGTCGGGTCTCAAGCCGTCGCCAGGGCCGACCGCGATCCCGATGCTGGCGCCGATCACGGCCTGATGGCCGTCAAGCTCGAACGGCTCGCTCATCAGCGCGATGATATGCTGCGCGAGAGCGGTTGCCTCGGCGGGATCCCTGATGGGAGCCTGTACGACGACGAATTCATCGCCTCCCATCCGTGCGATCGTGTCGGTCTCGCGAACCAGCCCGCGCAGCCGGTCGGCGACGATCTTCAGAAGCTTGTCGCCGGCGGGATGGCCAAACGTATCGTTCACGGCCTTGAACTGATCGAGATCGAGGTGATGAACCGCGACCATTTCCTCCCGGTGAATTCGGCGGCCCAGGGCATGTTCGAGCCTTTCGTTCAGCAACACCCGATTGGCCAGATCGGTCAGCGCGTCGTGGTGGGCCATGTATTCGATCTTGACCTCGGACCTGCGCTGCTCGGTGATGTCTTCGTGCGTGGCGACCCAGCCGCCGTCGGGCATCGGCCGATGACGAATCTTGAAGGTGCGGCCGTTCTTCAGTTCGACGATGCTGTCGGTCGGTTCGGCAGAAATCGCGACGTTGTTGCGCCAGCGCAGGTATTCCTCGGTCGACATCGCGGGAAAGCTGCCGGCGGCATAGCGCAGGTCGACGATTTCGGCCAACGGCGTCCCGGGGCCGACGCGGTCATGCGGAAGATCATACATGTCGACATAGCGGTCGTTGCACACGATCAGCCGGTGCGCGGCGTCGAAGAAGCATAGTCCCTGCGACATGTTGTTGATCGCGGTATCGAATTGCAGGTGCCGGATCCGCAAATCCTCCTCCTGCTCCTTGCCGACCTCCAATTGCTTGTTCAGCCGGGCGCTCATTTGCTCCCGCGCAGTGATGTCTTCATGCGTGGCCATCCCGCCGCCGCCCGGCATCGGATAGATCGTAAATGCAATGATCCGGCCGTCGGCAAATTCCTGGAGCGTTGTGCCCTGGACGAAGGCATTTCCGGTCAGATCGCGGATGTCCTCGGCGGGCTTCGATAGAGTCTTAAATCCCAAATTCAGCCGGTGCTGGATGAGCTCCCGGTTCGGCGTTCCCGGCCTGACCTGCTCGGGGGCAAGTCCATAAATCTCCATGTACCGCTTGTTGCAGAACACGACCTCGCGCTTGTCATCGACGATGACGAGTCCCAGGGCGAGATTGTTGACGGCGGCTTCCAGCAGCCCGCTCGGGCGAGCCGGCTCCGGATCGATGGCACGCTCCGTGGAATCCATCATGTAGCAATCCCCAGCAGCAAGTTTGCGGCGCTCCAGCAATGAGCAGCCGCATATTGGAGGATTAGGCTGTTAAATTGCAGCTTTGAGATGCCATCATTCCCGCAGGTTCCTCGGAATTCGCTGAACAAAGCGTTAATGCGGTGTGCCGCGCTGGCCCACGTCGCCGCCGGTCTCTGGAGCCATTTCCGTTTCGATTGAATTGAAACGGGGCTCTAGATTCTTGTTTTGACGCGTTTTCTTCACGCGAACCGGCATCCACCTTATCAGTGGCAGGCTTCGCTCGAAAACGCTCTATACCCCGTCGACCAGGATAACCCTGATATCGTTGACATTGGTCAGCGTCGGGCCGGTCTTGAGCAGATCGCCGGTCGCGGCAAAGAAGGCGGTCGCGTCGTTGTTGTCGAGATAGGCTTTTGGATCGAGCCCGAGCGACTTCATCTTCGCAAACGTGCCTTGATCGATCATCGCGCCCGCGGGATCGCTGGCGCTGCCGGCGCCGCCGTCCGCGCCGTCGGTATCACCCGCCAGGGCCGATATGCCGAGGCGTGTCCCTGAGCAGGGCGGCCAGCGCCAGGGCATATTCCTGGTTGGGGCCGCCGCGGCCGTTGCCGCGCACGGTCACGGTGAGTTCGCCGCCCGAGAGGATCGCGACCCGCCTGCCCTGGCTGCGGGCCTCCAGCGCGAGCCGGGCGTGATCGGCCGCGACATCGCGGGCCTCGCCTTCGAGGTCGGCGCCGAGATCGATGATGGCGTATCCGGCGTTCGCCGCCACCTGGATCGCGGCGTCGAGCGAGGCCTTCGGCCGCGCGATCAGTTCGAATCGGGCGCGCGCGAAGGCGGGATCGCCGGGCTTGCAGCTCTCGTTGGCGGGGTCGTCGAGCGCGCGGCGGACGGCGTCACCGACATCAAGGCCGTATCTGGCGACGATGGCGCGGGCGTCGGCGAGCGTCGTCGGATCCGGCACCGTCGGTCCCGACGCGATCGCGGAGGGATCGTCGCGCGGCACGTCCGAGATCGCCAGCGTCACGATCTCGGCGCGTTGTCCGGCGCGCGCCAGCCGGCCGCCCTTGATCCGCGACAGGTGCTTGCGGACGGTGTTGACCTCGCCGATCGGCGCGCCCGAGCGCAACAGCGCCCGCGTCACCTGCTGCTTCTGCGCGAACGACACGCCTTCGACCGGCGCGATCCAGTTGGCCGAGCCGCCGCCCGACAACAGCACCAGCAAAAGATCGTCGGCGCCGGCCGCCTGCGCCAGCCGCAGACTTTCCTCCGCCCCCTTCAGCCCGGCCTCGTCGGGCACGGGATGGCCGGCTTCGATCACCTTGATCCGCCGCGTCGGCACGCCATGGCCATGGCGGGTGGTGGCGAGCCCCGACAGCCGCGCCGGATCAAGCTTGAGCCCATCGAGATAGTGCCGCTCCGCGGCCGCGGCCATCGCGGCGGCGCCCTTGCCGGCGGCAAGGCAGATCACCCGACCTTTTGGAACCGGGCGCAGATGCGCCGCCAGCACGACGTCGGGATGTGCGGCGGCGACGGCGGCGTCGAAGATCGCGCGCAGGAGAGGGCGTCTGTCGGTCATGGCGTTACAGAATTGGCTTGACGGGGATGTGAGGTGGAAACATGCAATGACGCTTATCCATCCGATTGCGGCAAAAGAAAACCCCCGCGGCGTGCCGCGGGGGTCTTTGCCCGCACCCTTACGAGCCGTCAGCCGCCGACGTCGCCGCTGATGATGTCGCCGAACAGCTCCCACCGCTCGCCCTTGAAGCGCTGCAATTGCAGCTGGCTGATCGGGGCGAAGTTGGTCGCCGAGGTGTTGATCTTGATGCCGGGCAGCAGGACTTCGGTGCGGAAATCCTTGAGGCTTGCGGCCTGCTTCATGATGTTTTCGCGGGTGAGGTTGTCGCCGCACTGCTTCAGCACCTGAACCAGGGTTTGCGCGACGCCGTAGCCGACGATGACCGAGCCGTCGAGCTTGTTGCCTTCCGGGAAATCCTTGGCGAGGAAGTCGAGGAATTGCTTCATCCCGGGGTCGTTGTCCCACTGCGGGTCGGAGACGTCCTTGAGGTAGGCCACGGAAACAATGCCTTGCGAATTCTCGAATCCGGCGGGCTTGAGCACGCTGCCGACCGACGCGCCGACATTGTTGAGGATATGCAGCGGCTTCCACTCGATCTCGGCGACCTTCTTGATCGCCTGGGCTGCGAATTTCGGCGTGGTGATATCGACGAACACGTCGGCGCCGGTGGATTTGAGCTTGACGATGTGGTTGTCGATCGTCGGCTCCGTGGTTTCGTAGCTCTCCTCGGCAATGATCATCGAGGCGGCCTTGGCGCCGAGCCCGTCCTTCAGGCCTTTCAGATAGTCCTTGCCGTAGTCGTCATTCTGATAGAGCACCGCGATCTTGGCGGCCGGCTTCTCTTTCAGCAGATATTTTGCATAGATCCGCCCCTCGCTCTGGTAGCTTGGCTGCCAGCCCATGGTCCAGGGAAAATCCTTGGGATCGTTCCACTTGGTGGCGCCGGTGGCGACGAACAGCTGCGGCACCTTCTTCGAATTCATGTATTTGTGAATCGCCGAGTTGGGCGGCGTGCCGAGCGGATTGAAGATGAACAGCACCTCGTCGCTTTCCACCAGCTTGCGCGCCTGTTCGACGGTCTTCGGCGGGCTGTAGCTGTCGTCATAGCTGATGAAATTGATCTTGCGGCCGTTGATGCCGCCGGCATCGTTGATCTTCTTGAAATAGGCGGCCTCGGTCTTGCCGATCACGCCATAGGCGGAGGCGGGGCCGCTATAGGGCATGATGTTGCCGATCTTGATTTCGGTATCGGTGGCGCCGGTGTCGTATTTTTTTTGCGCGAGCGCGCCACTGGCGGTTGCGGCAAGCACCGCCAACGCGGCAGCCGACGCGATTGCAATTCTATGCGCGATTACGGGCATTTCGTGTCTCCCTCTGGTCCAGTGATGGTTGGCACGTGCATGGTGCGCAAGTGTCTTGGCTCTCTTGGTCGAAAGCTCTTGTGACCCTCACAATTTAAGTACCATTTTACCGGGTTGCTCACAACAAAAAGCCCTCCGCGCGACACGCGGAGGGCTGCTTCTTTAGTAGTCCTGGAGATGCCGCCGACGCCGCGGACGACGTTTCCGACGCGCCGCGGTATTTCGACGCGGCGAGCGCGTCAGTTGCTGACTTCGCCGCTGATGATGTCGCCGAACAGCTCCCATTTCTCGCCCTGGAGCCGCTGCATCTGGAGCTGCTTGATCGGTGCGAAGTCGGTCGGCGAGGTGTTGATCTTGACGCCGGGCAACAGGGTGTCGGGCGAAAAGTCCTTCAGGTTCGCGGCCTGCTTCATGACGTTCTCGCGGGTGAGATTGTCGCCGCACATCTCCAGCACCCTCACCATGGTCTGCGCTGCGCCATAACCGTAGACGACCGAACCATCGAGCTTGTTGCCGTCCGGATAATATTTCGCGAGGAACGCATAGAATTTTTTCATTCCGGGATCGTTGTCCCACTGCGGATCGGCGCCGTCCTTGGCGTAGTTGGCCGAGAGAATGCCTTGCGAATTCTCGAAGCCTGCCGGCTTGATCACGCCGCCGACCGAAGCCGAGACGTTGACCACGATGTGCAGCGGCTTCCACTCGATCTCGGCCATCTTCTTGATCGCCTGGGCTGCGAATTTCGGCGTGGTGATGCTCATGAAGACGTCGGCGCCGGAGGCCCTCAGCTTGACGATGTGATTGTCGATCGTCGGTTCCGAGGTCTCGTAACTTTCCTCGGCCACGATCATCGACGCCTTGGCCCCCAGCCCGTCCTTCAGGCCCTTCAGATAATCCTTGCCGAAATCGTCGTTCTGATAGAGCACCGAGATCTTGGCGTCCGGCTTTTCCTTCATCAGGTACTTGGCGTAAATCCGCGCCTCGCTCTGATAGCCAGGCTGCCAGCCCATGGTCCAGGGAAAGTCCTTGGGATCGTTCCATTTGGTGGCGCCGGTGGCGACGAACAGCTGCGGCACCTTCTTTGCGTTCAGATATTTCTGGATCGCCGAATTGGACGGCGTGCCGAGCGGATTGAAGATCAGCAGCACCTCATCGCTTTCGACCAGCTTGCGCGCCTGCTCGACCGCCTTCGGCGGGCTGTAGCCGTCGTCATAACTGATGAAGTTGATCTTGCGGCCGTTGATGCCGCCCTCGGCGTTGATCTTGTTGAAATAGGCGGCCTCGGTCTTGCCGATCACGCCATAGGCGGAGGCCGGGCCGCTATAGGGCATGATGTTGCCGATCTTGATTTCGGTGTCGGTGGCGCCGGTGTCGTATTTCTTTTGCGCGAGCGCGCTGCCGGTGGTGGCGGCAAGAGCGATGACGGCAGTCGACAACGCGGCAATCCGCAAGTTGAGTCGTGAACGCATGATTTCTCCTTGGCTTTTCTTTAGCTTTTCTTGGGTTTGCCGAGCAGTTGCTGGGCAATCATGGCGATCTGCCTTGCGCCGTGCGGCACCAGGAAGATGACGAGAAACAGAAGCACGCCGAAGACCGCGCCGGAAAGCCCCTTGGAGATTCCTTCCGCGATGTTCGGCACAAAGATGATGAAGGCGGAGCCTACGATCGATCCCGGCAGCCATCCGACGCCGCCGACGACCATGCCCAGAAACAGCGAGATCGCCAGCGTGATGGTGTAGCCGTCCGGGGCGACGAACTGCACGGCGATCGCGCCCAGGCCGCCGGCAACCCCGGTGATACCGGCGGAGACGCCGAACGCCAGCGTCTTGTACAATGCGACGTCGATGCCCATGGCGGAGGCCGCGATTTCGTTGTCGCGGATCGCCATGAAGGCGCGCCCCGAACGCGACTTCAGCAGGTTGACGGAGAAAATATAGATCGCGACCGTGATCACCAGCGTGAAGTAGTACAGCCACATGTCCTGTGATATCGGCAGGCCGAACGGCGCATCCGGCTTGGTCACCACCAGCCCCTGCACGCCGCCGGTCCAGGTTTCGAACACCCCGAGCTTCAATAGTTGCGGCATCGCGGTTGCCAGTGCGAAGGTCGCCAGCGCCAGGTAGACTCCGGAAAGGCGCAGCGCCGGCTGGCCGAACAGGAATCCGAAACCGAAGCAGACGACGCCGGCGATCGGCAGCGTCAGGGCGTAGTTCATGCCGGCATGCTCGATCAGGATCGCCGACGTATAGGCGCCGACCGCGTAGAACGCGCTTTGTCCCAGCGAGAACTGCCCGCTGCCGCCGGTCAGGATGTTCAGCGCCAGAACGGCGAGGCCGTAGATCAGGAGCATCGTCAACTGGAAAATGATGAAGTTCTTCACGAACAGCGGCACCAGGATCAGCAATGCCAGCATGGCCAGCGAGCTCCCGACGCCGAGCGTCATGGCCCGCTTGGGAACGGCTTCGACGGCGGGCGCCTCGGTGACGGTTTCCTGCACGGCGCTCATGATCAAACTCGCTTCACGATGGGCCGGCCGAACAGCCCGGCCGGTTTGACGACCAGGACGGTAATGATCAGCGCCAGCGCGATCGGCAGTTTCAGTTCATTGCCGACGCCGGGGATATAGGTGCCGGCGAGGTTTTCGAAGATGCCGACCAGGAAGCCGCCGATGACCGCGCCGAATGGGCTGGTCAGTCCGCCGAGCACGGCGGCGGCGAAACCGTAGATCAGCACCCCCAACATCATGTTCGGCTCCAGAAACACCACCGGCGCGATCATCATGCCGGCGATCGAGCCGATCGCGGCCGCCATGCCCCAGCCGAGCGCGATCATCCAGGAGGTGTTGATACCGACCAGCCTTGCCGATTCAGGCACCGACGCAGCGGCCCGCATCGCAAGGCCCACCCGCGTGAACTGAAAGAACAGATAGAGCAGCACCAGCAGCAACACCGTGACGCCGATCATGCCGGCCTGGTGGGTCGAGATCAGCTGACTGCCGAGAAACGGCGAGGACCCGAACGGCGTCGGATATTGCTTGATGGTGAAATCCCAGAGCAGCCCGGCAAAGCTGTTGAGGATCGCATAGAGCGCGATGAAGCCGGCGACGTTGGTCAGGATCGGCGCCTTCGCCAGCGGCTTGAACAGCAACCGCTCGATGGCGATGCCGCCGGCGAACGATATCCCCAGCGTGAGCACGAATGCCGCCCAATAGGGCACGCCCCACTGCATCAGCTGCCAGGAGATGAAGGTCGAGAACATCGCCATTTCGCCCTGGGCGAAATTGAGATGCTCGATCGCCTGGTAGATCATGACGACGGCCAGCGCCATGCAAGCATAGATCGCGCCGGTGGAAATGCCGGCCAGGATCTGATTGGTAAAAAGCTCCATGGCCGTGCTCCTCAATAACCCAGATAGGATTTGCGGACATCTTCGTTGTTCGCGATCTCGGCGGCACTGCCCGACATCACGATGCGTCCGGTCTCGATCACATAGGCCTGGTCGGCGATTTCGAGCGCCAGTTGCGCGTTCTGCTCGACCACCAGAATGGTGACTTTCTCCTCGCGATTGATCTTGCCGAGAAATCTTGAACAGGTCGCGCACGATCAGCGGCGCCAGGCCGAACGAGGGCTCGTCGAGCAGCATCAGCCGCGGGCGGAGCATCAGCGCGCGGGCGACCGCGAGCATCTGCTGTTCGCCGCCTGAAAGCGTGCCCGCCTGTTGCGTATAGCGTTGCTTCAGGACCGGAAAATGCGCGTACATGCGTTCGATATCGGACACCACGGCGGCCTTGTCGCGCCGGGTGATGGCGCCGAGCTGGAGGTTTTCCTCCACCGTCAGGGTCGTGAAGGTGCCGCGGCCCTGCGGCACATGGGCGATGCCGAGCCGGACGATATTTTCGGTCGAGCGGCCGGAGAGGGGGGCGCCGTCGAATTCGATCGCGCCGGTGCTGCGCACCATGTTGCAGATCGCGCGCAAGGTCGTGGTCTTGCCGGCGCCGTTGGCGCCGAGCAGCGTGGTCACGCTGCCTTCATGGAGGGCGAACTCGAGGCCATGCAGCGCCTGGACCTGGCCGTAATAGGCGTTGAGGCTCCTGATGCTGAGCATCGCCGTCATGAATCCTTGCTCCCCAGATAGGCCTTGATGACGTCCGGGTCGGACTGCACCATGGCCGGGGTTCCCTCGGCGAGCTTGCGGCCGAAATTCAGCGCCACCACGTGATCGGCGATCGACATCACCAGGCCCATGTGATGTTCGACCAGCAGCACCGTCACGTTGCGGTCGTCGCGAATCCGGCGGATCAGGTCGCCGAGCGCATGGACCTCCTCGTGGTTGAGGCCGCCGGCGGGTTCATCGAGCAGCAGGATCTTCGGATCGGCCGCCAGCGCGCGCGCCAGTTCCACGCGCTTCTGGGTGCCGAACGGCAGCCCGGAGACCGTGACATGGGCGACGTCGTCGAGCGCGAGGTAGCCGAGGATTTCGTCGACCCGCTTGTTGAGCGCGGCCTCGCCGCGGCGGACCCAGGGAAGTCTCAGCGAGTCGCTGATGATGTCGCTGTTGGTGCGGGAATGCGCGCCGATCCGGACATTGTCGAGCACCGAAAGATTTGCAAACAGGGCGACGTTCTGGAAGGTGCGCCCGATGCCGATTTCGGCGATCCGGTGCGGGCGGCGCCGCAGGATGCTCTCGCCGTCGAGCCGGATGTCGCCGGCGCTCGGCTGGTAGAGCCGGCTCAGGCAGTTGAAGAGCGTGGTCTTGCCGGCGCCGTTCGGTCCGATCAGGCCCAGGATCTGGCCCTGATGCAGGTCGAACGAGACGCCGTTCAACGCGACGATGCCGCCGAACACGACGCTGACGTCGCAAACCGCAAGCAGAGGCGATTTTTCCTGCGCCGGCCGGGTTGGCGTCATCGCGCCCCGCACAGGTCGTTGACTGGGCCGGAACGACCGCGCCGATCGGTCGCCCGATCACGACGGTGAAGGCTATCGGATTCCCTCAACCACACGCGCAACCTTCCCTCCTGCTTTCAATTTTTTGCTTTCCTGTTTTCTTGATTGTGGCGCCATTCCGCCGAGCGCGGCTTCGATGTTCCTTACCATTGCCAAAAGGCGCGGTCCAATGTCGCTGCGCAACCTATCTTCCGTGAAACGGAATGCCGGCGCACCACAATTAAACGCATAAGGACCGGTTCCGTCATTAAGCTTTAGTGCTACGCCGACGGCATGGATGTCGTCGTGCCAGTCCCCCGCCGAGATCGCAAAACCGTGCCTGGCGACGGTCTCGCCGGCGCGTTCGATGCCGTCGCGCATCCTGGCCCAGCGGCTGCCATAGTGCTCGCGCAGCTCGCGCAATAATGCGGCGCGCTCGTCCTCCGGCAGTGCCCAGATATACGCCCGGCCCATTGCGGTCGTGGCGATCGGAATTCGTGAGCCGACGTCCAGTTGAACGCCGATCGTCATGCCGCGGCTCTGGCCGAAATAGATCATGCTGAGACGGTCGCGCCCGCCGACCGCCACCGCTCCGCCGGTCTCGCGCATCATTTCTTCGCGATAGGGCTCGGACAAATGCCGAACGCCGAGATTGGCCAAAGCCGCGTAGCCGAGCGCCATCGCCGCGGGCGCCAGCTGATATTTCTCGAACCGCGGAACCGGCGTAAGGTAACCCAGTCTGGTCAGGGTATAGGTCAGCCTGGAGACGGTTGGCTTCGGCAGGTTGGTGCGGGCCGCGATCTCTTGATTGCCGAGAAGCCCGTCGTTGGGTTGGAATGCACGCAGCACATCAAGACCGCGGGAAAGCGCGACGACGAAGCTGCGATCGGTCGCCACTTTCTTGCCTGGACGCTTCATGGCCTGCTGTTGCCGCCGCTCGCGCGAACCCTCGTTGACAAGGGACGTGCTTCAAAATAACCCTCGCTGTCAAGATGCGGAATTGAATTCCGCAATGCGAAATTCAAAACAAACAAACTGGCGAGGGAGATTCCCGTGAACGAAGTGGTCAGGCTCGATCGTCGTGACGTCATTGCCACCGTCACGGTCGACAGTCCTCCGGTGAACGCGCTGAGCGCCGCCGTGCGGGGCGGCATTCTGGATTGCATCAAGCGCGCCGTCGCCGATCCGGAAGTGAAGGCGATCGTGCTGACCTGCGCCGGCCGCACCTTTATCGCCGGCGCCGACATCACCGAATTCGGCAAGCCCCCGAAACCCCCGGGCCTCAACGAGGTGCTGGTCGAGATCGAAAACTCGCCGAAGCCGGTCATTGCCGCCATTCACGGCACGGCGCTGGGCGGCGGCCTCGAAGTCGCGCTCGCCTGCCACTTCCGCGTTGCGACCAGGGACGCTCGCCTCGGCCTGCCCGAGGTGAAACTCGGCCTGCTGCCGGGCGCGGGCGGAACGCAGCGCCTGCCGCGCGCGGTCGGTCCGGAACTGGCGGTCAGGATGATCGTCGGCGGCGATCCGATTCCCGCGAGCGAGGCGTTGAAGAACGGCCTGATCGAGGAAATCGTCGAAGGTCCCGCCGCCGGCGGCGAGAGTTTCGCCCGCAAGGTGCTGGCGGAGAAGCGCCCCTTGCGCAGGCTGCGGGACGACGACAGCAAGCTTGCGGCGGCGAAAGCCGACCGCTCGATCTTCACCAATGCGGTCGCGGCACTGACCAAGAAGGCGCGCGGGCTGGAAGCGCCGTTCGCCGCCGCCGACGCGGTGGGCGCGGCGATCGATCTGCCATTCGATGAGGGACTGAAGAAGGAACGCGAGAGCTTCCTCAAACTGGTGGCGGGCGACCAGTCCAAGGCGCAGCGTTATGCGTTCTTCTCGGAACGCGAGGCTGCCAAGATCGCCGGTGTTCCGGAAGGGACAAAGCCGCGCAACGTCGAACGCGTCGCCATCATCGGCGCGGGGACCATGGGCGGCGGCATCGCGATGTCGTTTGCCAACGCCGGAATCCCGGTGACTCTGATCGAGACCGGCGAAGAACAGCTCAAGCGCGGCATGGGCGTGATGCAGAAGAATTACGAGGCGACCGCCGCGCGCGGCGGAATCCCCGCGGACGCGCCCGCCAAGCGCATGGCGCTGATCAACGGCGTGGTCGGACTTGAGAATGTGAGGGATGCCGACTTGATCATCGAGGCCGTGTTCGAGACCATGGCGATCAAGAAGGAGGTCTTCACCGCGCTCGACAAATTCGCCAAGCCCGGCGCGGTTCTCGCGTCCAACACCTCCTATCTCAACATCGACGAAATTGCCAAGGTGACAAAACGTCCGCAGGACGTGCTCGGCATGCACTTCTTCTCGCCGGCCAATGTGATGAAACTTTGCGAGATCGTGCGCGCGGACAAGACCGCGCCGGACGCGCTGACCACCGCGGTCGCCGTGGCGCGCAAAATCGCAAAAGTGCCGGCGGTGGTCGGCGTCTGCGACGGCTTCGTCGGCAATCGCATGCTGGCGCAACGCGGCAAGCAGGCGGAGAAATTGCTGTTCGAGGGCGCGTTGCCGCAGCAGGTCGATGCGGTGGTGACGAAATTCGGCATGCCGATGGGCCCGTTCGCGATGGGCGATCTCGCCGGCCTCGATATCGGCTGGCGGTCGCGCAAGGATCGCGGCATCAAGTCGGAAATTGCCGACGCGCTGTGCGAGGCCGGCCGCTTCGGCCAGAAGACCGGCAAGGGCTATTACAAGTATGAAGCAGGGTCGCGCGCGGCGCTGCCCGATCCCGACGTCGAGAAGCTGATCGACGAGACCTTGCAGCGGCTCGGCCGCAAGCGCCGCGTGGTCAGCGACGACGAAATTCTCGAGCGCATGATGTATCCGATGATCAACGAGGGGGCGCGGATTCTCGAGGAGAAGATCGCGGCGCGTCCGAGCGACATCGACGTGATCTGGCTCTATGGCTATGGCTGGCCGGTCTATCGCGGCGGCCCGATGTTCTATGCCGATCAGGTGGGCCTGAAGCACGTCGCCGACCGCTTGTCGTATTATGCCAGGGAGACCAACGATCCTTCGCTGGAGCCCGCGCCGCTGCTCAAGCGCCTTGCGGCGGAAGGCCAGACCTTTGCGTCGCTGGCGCAGACGGCGAAAGCGGCGTGAGTCGATGAACCGGATGCGCTCTCGCCTTCCGATCAACGCGTCGTCCCTGCGAACGCAGGGACCCATACCGCGTGGTTTTGCATTTGGGCACTGTGGCAGACGCCTTTTTTCAATATCGAGGTCAGGGGTTATGGGTCCCTGCGTTCGCAGGGACGACCCGCGGAGAAATGGTGCCGCGTCTGGTTTGCGGGAAATCCCATGACCCATCCCGGCGAAAAATTCTATCCGGAAGGCGTCCGCTGGGACGATCCGATCGCGCGCGGAACGGTGCCGGACTTGCTGTCGAAGGCGGCCGCCGATTACGCCGGCCGGCCGGCCTTCGAGTTTCGCGACCGCGCCGTCAGCTACACCGAGCTGGAAGCGCTGGTCGAGGTCGCGGCTTCAGCCTATCTCGGCGCCGGTTACGGCAAGAACAATTCGGTGGCGCTGTTCCTCGGCAACTCGCCCGACCATCCCGTGAACTTTTTCGGCGCACTGAAGGCCGGCGCCCGCGTCGTGCACCTGTCCCCGCTCGACGGCGAACGCGCGCTGTCCCATAAATTGAGCGACAGCGGCGCGCGAATTCTCGTCACTAGCGATCTCGCGACGCTGCTGCCGACGGCGCTGAAATTTCTGGAAAAAGGCCTGCTCGATCGGCTGATCGTCTGCGAGGACGACCATTGGGGTGCGGTCGGCAATCCGCATACGTCGATCCCGGATCACCCCGCGATCACGACGTTTGCAGGTTTTGCGCAAGGCGCAGTGCCGCCGGCGCAATGGCCGGCCATCTCGCCCGACGACGTCGCCTTGCTGCAATATACCGGTGGCACCACCGGGCTGCCCAAGGGTGCGATGCTGAGCCACGGCAACCTGACCTCGGCGGTATCGATCTATGATGTCTGGGGCCGGCCGGCGCGCGAAAGGCGCAACGCCATCGAGCGGGTGATCTGCGTGCTGCCGCTATTCCACATCTTCGCGCTGACGGTGGTGATGCTGACCTCGATCCGGCGCGGCAATCTGATCTCGCTGCACCAGCGCTTCGACGTCGAAGCCGTGATGCGCGATATCGAGGTAAAGCGCGCCACCGCGTTTCCCGGCGTGCCGACGATGTGGATCGCGATCGCGAGTCTTCCCGATCTCGACAAGCGCGATTTTTCCTCGCTGGTGAGCTGCGGCTCCGGCGGCGCGCCGCTGCCGGTTGAGGTCGCCAAAGTCTTCGAGCGCAAGGTCGGCATGAAGCTGAAGAGCGGCTGGGGCATGACCGAGACCTGCTCGCCCGGCACCGGCCATCCCGAGGTGGGGCCGGACAAACCGGGCTCGATCGGGCTGATGCTCCCCGGCATCGAAATGGACGTGGTCGCGCTCGATGATCCCGCGAAAGTCTTGGCACCGGGTGAAGTCGGTGAGATCCGGATTCGCGGACCGAATGTGACAAAAGGCTACTGGAACAGGCCAACGGAAACCGCCGAGGCGTTTATCGGCGACCGCTTCCTGACCGGCGATATCGGCTACATGGACGGCGACGGTTATTTCTACCTGGTCGACCGCAAGAAGGACATGATCATTTCCGGCGGCTTCAACGTCTACCCGCAGATGATCGAGCAGGCGATCTATGAACATCCCGCAGTGCAGGAAGTGATCGTGATCGGGATTCCCGACGATTACCGCGGCGAGGCGGCGAAGGCCTTTGTCAAACTGCGCGCGGGTGCTAATCCCTTCTCGCTGGATGAACTGAAGGCCTTCCTGGCCGGCAAGCTCGGCAAGCACGAGATTCCCGCAGCCCTCGATTTCGTCGATGAACTGCCGCGAACCCCGGTCGGCAAACTCTCGCGCCACGAATTGCGCAATCAGCGATCCTCGGTACAGCCCGCGCAGCCCAGACAACCACAACTCGCAACAGGAGGTCGCCCATGACCGACGCCGTTATCGTCTCCACCGCCCGCACCCCGATCGGCAAGGCCTATCGCGGCGCGCTCAACGCCACCGAAGGGGCAACCTTGCTCGGTCACGCCATAGGTCAGGCGGTGGCGCGCGCCAAGCTCGATCCCGCGGAGGTCGAGGACGTGGTGATGGGCGCCGCCCTGCAGCAGGGCTCGACCGGCGGCAACATCGCGCGCAAGGCGCTGCTGCGCGCCGGGCTTCCGGTCACGGTGGGCGGCACCACCATCGACCGGCAATGCGCCTCTGGGCTGCAGGCGATCGCGCTCGCGGCGCGCTCGGTGATCTTCGACGGCGTCGAGATCGCGGTCGGCGGCGGCGGCGAATCCATCAGCCTGGTGCAGAACGACAAGATGAATACGTTCCACGCACAGGATCCGGCGCTGCTCAAGATCAAGGGCGAAGTCTACATGCCGATGATCGACACCGCCGAGGTCGTCGCCAAGCGCTACGGCATTTCGCGCGAGCGGCAGGATGAATACTCGCTGGAGAGCCAGCGCCGGGTCGCCGCCGCGCAGCAGGGCGGCAAGTTCAACGATGAGCTGGCGCCGATCACCACCATGATGGGCGTCGCCGACAAGGCGACCGGCGAAATCTCCTTCAGGGAGGTGACGCTGTCGAAGGACGAGGGTCCGCGGCCGGAAACCTCCGCCGAAGGCCTGGCCAGCCTCAAGCCGGTGCGCGGCGACGGCTTTACGATCACCGCCGGCAACGCCAGCCAGCTCTCGGACGGCGCCAGCGCATCCGTGATCATGAGCGACAAGGAGGCTTCGAAGCGTGGCCTGAAGCCGCTCGGCATCTTCCGCGGCTTCGTCGCCGCCGGCTGCGAGCCGGACGAGATGGGCATTGGTCCGGTGTTCGCGGTGCCGCGGCTGCTCAAGCGCCATGGCCTGAAGGTCGACGACATCGATCTCTGGGAGTTGAACGAGGCCTTCGCGGTGCAGGTGATCTATTGCCGCGACAAGCTCGGCATCGATCCCGAAAAGATCAACGTCGATGGCGGCGCGATCGCGGTCGGCCATCCCTACGGCATGTCGGGCGCGCGGCTCACCGGTCACGCCCTGATCGAGGGCCGCCGCCGCAAGGCCAAATATGCCGTGGTGACCATGTGCGTCGGCGGCGGCATGGGCGCCGCCGGTTTGTTCGAGGTCTTGCAGTAATTGCCGTCGTCCCCGCGAAAGCGGGGACCCATACGCGGCGGCTTAACTTTGGGCAGTTTGGTAGCCGGCTTTGTCGATGACGACCGCCGGTGGTTATGGGTCCCTGCGTTCGCAGGGACGACAAGAAAATGATTTCGCTCACAGGAGGATCCGATGGATCTGAGCTTCAGCAAGGAAGAAGTGGCGTTTCGGGACGAGGTGCGGGCCTTCTTCAGGGACCACGTGCCGCCTTCGACGCGGCAGAAATTGCAGGAGGGCCGGCATCTCTCCAAGGACGAGATGGTCGACTGGTGGCGCATCCTCAACAGGAAGGGCTGGGGCGTGTCGCACTGGCCGAAGGAATATGGCGGCACCGGCTGGACTTCGGTGCAGCATTACATCTTCAACGAGGAGCTGCAGATGCATCCGGCGCCGGCGCCGCTCGCCTTCGGCGTCAGCATGGTCGGGCCGGTGATCTATACCTTCGGCAATGAACAACAGAAGAAGCATTATCTGCCGCGCATCGCCAACGTCGACGACTGGTGGTGCCAGGGCTTTTCCGAACCTGGCTCGGGCTCCGACCTCGCGTCGCTGAAGACCAAGGCCGAGCGCAAGGGCGACAAATATATCGTCAACGGCCAGAAGACCTGGACCACGCTCGCCCAATATGCCGACTGGATCTTCTGCCTGTGCCGCACCGATCCCGCGGCCAAGAAGCAGACCGGCATTTCGTTCATCCTGATCGACATGAAGTCGAAGGGCATCACGGTGCGTCCGATCCAGACCATCGACGGCGGCTTCGAGGTCAACGAGGTGTTCCTCGATGACGTCGAGGTGCCGGTCGAAAATCTGGTCGGCGAGGAAAACAAGGGCTGGGACTACGCCAAATTCCTGCTCGGCAACGAGCGCACCGGCATCGCCCGCGTCGGCGTGTCCAAGGAGCGGATTCGCCGCATCCGGGATCTGGCTTCCAAGGTCGAATCCGGCGGCAAGCCTGTCATGGCCGACCAGGGTTTTCGCGAAAGGCTCGCCGCGGTCGAGATCGAGCTCAAGGCGCTCGAACTGACGCAGTTGCGCGTCGTCGCCGACGAAGGCAAGCACGGCAAGGGCAAGCCGAATCCCGCCTCCTCGGTCCTCAAGATAAAAGGCTCGGAAATCCAGCAGGCCACCACCGAGCTTCTGATGGAAGTGATCGGGCCGTTCGCCGCGCCCTTCGACGAGCACGGCGACGACGGCAGCAACGAGGCGATGGACTGGACCGCGCAGATCGCGCCGAGCTATTTCAACAACCGCAAGGTCTCGATCTATGGCGGCTCCAACGAGATCCAGCGCAACATCATCACCAAGGCGGTGCTGGGGCTTTAGAGGCGGAGCGCGGCCGTTAACAACAGGCGTCGTCCCCGCCTTGTGCGCAATTGCGCACTGGAGCGGGGACCCAGGATTCCAGAAACGCCGGTTATAAATCGAGAAGCCGCGGCGTACTGGATCCCCGCTTTCGCGGGGATGACGATTGAATGCAGGGCGACGGAACGGGTATCAATCCCACGTCGATTTCGGAGAGAGTAGTAAAATGGATTTCGATCTGTCGGAGGAGCAGCGGCTCCTCAAGGAAAGCGTCGATGGGCTGCTCGGCGACGCCTATGATTTCGATGCCCGCAAGAAATACATGAAAGAGAAGGGCGGCTGGAGCAGGGCGATCTGGGGCAAGTTCGCCGAGCAGGGGCTGCTCGGCTTGCCGTTCTCCGAGGACGACGGCGGTTTCGGCGCCGGCGCGATCGAGACCATGATCGTGATGGAGGCGCTCGGCAAGGCGCTGGTGCTGGAGCCTTATCTGGCAACCGTGGTGATCGGCGGCGGCCTGCTGCGGCGCGGCGGCTCGGCCGCGCAGAAGGCGGCGCAGATTCCCGGCATCATCGACGGAGCCAAGAGTTTTGCCTTCGCGCAGCTTGAAAAGAATTCGCGGTACGATCTTTACGACGTCGCTACTTCAGCCAAGAAAAAGGGTGCAGGCTGGGTCATCGACGGCGAGAAATTCGTCGTGCTCAATGGCGAGGCCGCCGATACCCTGATCGTCACCGCGCGGACCAGGGGCGGCCAGCGCGACACCAGCGGCATCGGCGTGTTCCTGGTGCCGGGCGACGCCAAGGGCGTGGCGAAGAAAGGCTATCCGACCCAGGACGGCCTGCATGCCGCCGATATCAGCTTCACCGGCGTCGAGGTCGGCAGCGATGCCGCGGTCGGCGATCCCGAGGACAGTCTGGCCCTGATCGAGCGCGTGGTCGACGAGGCGCGCATCGCGATGTGCGCCGAGGCCGTCGGCGTGATGGACGAATCGCTCAAGAGCACGGTCGAGTATCTGAAAACGCGAAAACAGTTCGGCGTCCCGATCGGCAGCTTCCAGACCCTGCAGCACCGCGCCGCCGACATGTTCGTCGCGGTCGAGCAGGCCCGCAGCATGTCGATGTTCGCGACCATGGCGAGTGATTTCGACGACGCCAGGGAGCGCGCCACCGCGGTGGCGGCGGCGAAAGTGCAGATCGGAAAATCGGCAAAATTCGTCGGCCAGCAGGCGATCCAGCTGCATGGCGGCATCGGCATGACCATGGAGGCCAAGATCGGCCACTACTTCAAGCGGCTGACCATGATCGAGAACACTTTCGGCGACACCGATTATCATCTGCGCCGCGTCACCGAGAGCGGCGGGCTGGTGTAGTCCTCATTGCGAGCGAAGCGAAGCAATCCTTGGCGCCGCAACGTCGGATATGGATTGCTTCGTCGCTTCGCTCCTCGCAATGACGGCGGGATAGTGCGGAGCAAGCAAAATGAAAAACACCCCCTTCGATCTCTCCGGCAAGGTCGCCGTCATCACCGGGTCCAGCCGCGGCATCGGTCGTTCCTCGGCCGAGCTCCTGGCCAGGCTCGGCGCCAAAGTGGTGGTCTCGAGCCGCAAGCGCGAGGCCTGCGAGGAAGTGGCCGACGGCATCCGCAAGGAAGGCGGCGATGCCCACGTCATTGCCTGCAACATCTCGCGCCGCGAGGAGGTCGAGGCGCTGATTTCGGGCGCGGCCGGCCGTTACGGCAGAATCGACATCCTGGTTTGCAACGCCGCCATCAATCCCTATTATGGCCCGCTGCTCGAGATCAGGGACGAGGCCTTCGACAAGATCATGGCCTCCAACGTCAAGAGCAACATCTGGCTCTGCCAGCTGGCGATTCCGGCGATGGCCGCGCGCGGCAAGGGTTCGGTGGTCATCGTCTCCTCGATCGGGGGCTTGCGCGGCTCGACCGTGATCGGCGCCTACGGAATTTCCAAGGCGGCGGATTTTGCGCTGTGCCGCAGCCTCGCCGGCGAATGGGGGCCGAAAGGCGTGCGCGTCAATTGCGTCGCGCCCGGCCTCGTCAAGACCGATTTCGCTCGCGCGCTGTGGGAAGACGAAGAACGCCTGAAACACCGCTGCGCCACCACGCCGCTACGCCGGATCGGCGAGCCCGACGAGATCGCCGGCGCGGTGGCCTATCTCGGCTCCGACGCCTCGAGCTTCATGACCGGCCAGACCATCGTCGTCGACGGCGGCGTGACGACCGCGTCGGCGTAGTTTTTCTCCCTCCTCCCGCACGTCGCGGAATCGGAACGAGCGAAGCCTGCTCTTAGCGTCAGGAACGATGCGCTCCCCTCCTCCCGCGAGCGAAGCGAGTGGCGGGGAGGGGTCGGGGGTGGGGGGTGCTTCCGCAGAAAAAGCAGCTTCAGTGATTGCGGCGCTACCCCCACCCCCGACCCCTCCCCGCCCGCTGCGCGGGGGGAGGGGAGCAGAGTTGTCGCCGCGGCTTTCGAATTGTTTGCCGCGAAAAGGGAGGGTGAAGTGAGCGGATCCAATCCGCATCACATCGTCGTCCCTGCGAACGCAGGGACCCATACCGCGTTGTGTTCTCGGTTGGGACGAGATGGCAGACGCTTTTCGCAAAACAGCCAGGGGCGATTATGGGTCCCTGCGTTCGCAGGGACGACGGAAGATATTGACCTTCTTCCGCCAATCCGCTTGCCTTGAGCCGACCAACGTCCAGGGAAGCTGCGCCAAAAAAGCCGCCAGGAAACACTTCAAGGAAAACCCCTCATGTCCTTTGTGCTGGCCATCGATCAGGGCACCACCTCCTCGCGCGCCATCGTGTTTCGCGGCGACATCACGATCGCAGGTACAGCGCAGCAGGAGTTTCCGCAGCATTTTCCGGCGTCGGGCTGGGTCGAGCACGAACCGGAGGATATCTGGACCTCGACGCTCGCCACCTGCCGCGAGGCGCTGAAGAAGGCTGGCGTTACGGCCAAGGACATCGCCGCGATCGGCATCACCAACCAGCGCGAGACCACCGTGGTGTGGGACCGCGCCACCGGCCAGGCGGTGCACCGCGCCATCGTCTGGCAGGACCGCCGCACCGCCGACATCTGCGCCAGATTGAAGAGCGAAGGCCACGAGCCCGCGATCTCCGCGAAGACCGGCCTGATCATCGATCCCTATTTTTCCGGCACCAAGGTCGCCTGGATCCTCGACCACGTGCCGGGCGCGCGGGCGCGCGCGGAACGCGGCGAGCTGTTGTTCGGCACCGTCGATTGTTATCTGTTGTGGCGTCTCACCGCCGGCCGCGTCCACGCCACCGACGCCACCAACGCCTCGCGCACGCTGTTGTTCAACATCCACACCGGGGAGTGGGACGACGATCTCCTGAACATCCTGCGCGTGCCGCGCTCGATGCTGCCGCAGGTGAAGGATTCCTCGCACCATTTCGGCGACAGCGAACCTGAATTGTTCGGCGGCAGTATCGCGATTTCCGGCATCGCCGGCGACCAGCAGGCCGCCACCATCGGTCAGGCCTGTTTCTCGCCGGGCATGATCAAATCGACCTACGGCACCGGCTGCTTTGCGCTGCTCAATACCGGCGCGACGCCGGTCGCCTCGAAAAACAAGCTGCTCACCACCATCGCCTATCAGCTCAAGGGACAGCGCACTTACGCGCTGGAAGGCTCGATCTTCGTCGCCGGTTCCGCGGTGCAGTGGCTGCGCGACGGGCTCGGCATCATCCGGCAGGCCGCCGAGACCGGCCCGCTCGCCGACAAATCCGATTCCACCCAAAGCGTGTATCTGGTGCCGGCCTTTGTCGGGTTAGGGGCGCCCTACTGGAATCCGCGGGTGCGCGGCGCGCTGTTCGGGCTGACGCGCAACACCGGTCCCGCCGAGCTCGCCCATGCCGCGCTCGAAAGCGTCTGTTACCAGACGTTTGACTTGTGGGCGGCGATGCGCGCCGACTGGCCCGAGGCGAAGGCTGCCAACATCGTGCTGCGCGTCGACGGCGGCATGACCGCGTCGGACTGGACCATGCAGCGGCTCGCCGATCTGCTCGACGCCCCGGTCGATCGCCCGATGATTCAGGAAACCACCGCACTCGGCGCCGCCTATCTCGCGGGGCTGGCGGCCGGCGTCTATCCGGAGCCGTCAAAGTTTGCCGACAACTGGCGGCTGCAACATCGCTTCAAGCCCAACATGAGTGCCGCCACGCGCGAGCGGAAGCTGAAGGGCTGGTCGCGCGCGGTGAAGGGGCTGCTGGCGAGCGACGAGGGCGAGGGGTAGTTCGCCTGGCTATCGCGACCGTCGCCGCTTGCCAGCCCGGTCGAACCGCGCCCCGCGCGCCGATTGAGCAGGACAAATCTCGCGGTTGGTTCAAAAACGGAAGCCTGCCTGAAGCCGCCATCAGACTCCGGCGCGCAGGCCGGCCTTGCGCCTCTCGTGCAGGTGCCACCAGAGCACAACGCCGATGCCGAACGCCGCCGCCGCGATCAACACGATAATCAAGGCCGAAGCCTCGATCCACGCTGCCGCCGGAACGCACAGCGCCATGATGATTCCGAGCAGACAGACCTGCCAGGACAGCACATGAACACCGGCGGTAAAGGTGCCCAGCGCCAGCAACATCAGAACGGCGAGCCCGGTCGCACTGGCGTTGAGGATCCTCTGTACACTGGGCAACAGGATCACATTCATCACGAGCAGGAACGCAGCCCAGTGCAGCGCCTGCGTCAGTATCAGTTGCAATCGCGCATTTTTATCGGTGGCGCTGGACCATCCGGAGCCGACGCACACCACCCCGATCACCGGCGCCAGAAGCTCCCAATAGCCCATGATCGGTTGCTGCAGAAGACTGGTATAGGCAACGCCGAGCAAGGTCAGGATCAACACCAGGCTGAAGGGCAGCTCTCTGATCCAGAAACTTGCGGGCGGTCCTTTGCGGCCGGCGGTCTGCGGGTCGCCTGGCCGTGCACCCGCGGGGTCGGCATCCATACTGCTCATCGCGGCTGCTCCGCCGGCCGTTGTCGTGAACCGAATTTGTGATCTGCCGGAGAAGCCGCCTCCCGGCGGCTTCTCCGGACCGATCGACTGTCTTGATCAGGCGGCTCGCTTGAACGCGTCGCGCGCGGCTTGATTGGCGCGATCGAACGCCGCACGGGTTTCCGTCAGGACGCCCATCAGCGCCGACCATGATTGTGTCCCCATCTGGTCAAGCTGCTTCTGGAGTTTTTCCTCCGCAGCGCCGGCGTCGACCTGCATCCGCTTCACGGCGACATCGATTTCAGCCTGACGCTCGGTGGCGAGATGTTTGGCGTCGCTGCCAAGCTTGTCGGCGGCTTCCCGCCACGCCTTCAGTTGGGCCGCCGCCTGAAGCTTGAATGTCGCTTGCTGCTGCCCGACCTGCTTGCTGAAGCTCTCGACATATTTCCTGACCTCGGCCTCGAACGAGTTCCACTCCGGCTCCAGTGTCGCCTTGGCGCTGGTCCATGCCGCCTCGTTGGCGGCGGCCTGCGTCTTGACGGTGTCGCGAAAGATATCGCGGCTCTTGCGCAGGCCGGTGATTGCCTTGTCGGCCCGGTCGCGCGCGTCGGCCTGCACCTCGCCGACTTTGCCTTCGAGCGAAGCCAGCACGGCCTCCATTTCATCGAGGCGTTCCTTGGCCCAATTCACATAGAAGTGGATATTGCTTTGCGTAGCCATCTGACCATCTCCATCGGTTTCCAGCCGGATATCTTCTGGCATGCCCGCCTTCGTGCTTCTTGACATGGGTCAACATCAGGCCCGGGGCTGGTGCGCTGGGCAGGGGCGGTGGAGGGGCAGCCGGCGAGCGACCAGAGCCTGGTGCTGCAAATTGTCTCCCGCATCTCACTCCAAGTCCGGGCGCGAACTCTCAAATTCAGAAGCGTTCGTGAATGTCCGCTTTGACGCGCATTCCGGACTTGAGTTCGAACCTCGCACGAAGTCCGAAAAGTGCCAATCAGCGACATCGCAAGGTTCGACTTGGCGCAGACCGAACACCGGAGGCGCGATCTGCTCACTTTTGCGCGCGGGCTGCGATTAGTCGCTCTTCGCCTTCTCCTGCATCGCCGCCTCGAACTTCTTGATATCCGCGGGAGAGAGTTGCGGACGATCGACTTTGATCGTCAGCTTGTTGAGCTTCGCGGTGAGCGCGAACGGCGGCAGGTAGTCCGCGTCGTTGACGCCGGTCAGCGTGTCAGATCCGATGTCGAAGCTCTCGTCCCACTGCAGGATCATCGGTAGCGTTTTCTCCATCCGTTTGGTCTCAACCTGCTTGCCGTCAACTTTGAGGGTGCCCGTGCCGGGCCGACCAAGGCCGCTGAAGTTGTTAAAGGCGAGCGTGCCTGCACCTAAGCCTTCGTACTTGAAGTCGAACTCGATCGTGTGCCGGCCCGGCGGCAGCGCGTCAGGACCTTCCCATTTGATGCGCTCGAGATCGACCAGGTTCCAGAGGAACACCGGCTTGCCCTTGAGGAGATAGAAGCCGTATCCGGCGAAGCGTCCGCCGGAGGTCAGGATCATTCCCTCGGCGCCGCCCTCGGGCACAGTGATGTCCGCGGTGATGGTGTACGACGCATCCAGCAGGGCAGGTGAATCGCCCTGCGGCAGTCCGGTCATCGGCCGTGTGTAGACAAACTCGGTGCGCCCGGCGGTGATGTTCGGGCGCGGCGCAACGATGCGCGCCGCCACCGAACCGTCAAGTGGCAGGACCTGGTATTTTTTCGCTTCTGCGAGGAAATCCTGGCGCATCGCCTTGACCTTCTGCGGATATTTTGCGGCCAGATCCTCGTTTTGACTGAAGTCGGTGTTCAGGTTGTAAAGCTGGAACACCTGGTTGTTCAGCGGATCCGGATTGGCCGGGCCGAAGGCCTGCCAGGGTGCGCGGTTTACCTTGGTGCTCAGCAGCCAGCCGTCGTCATACAACGCCCACTGGCCCATCATCTCGAAGTACTGTTTCTTATGGCGCGACGCGATCTTGGCGTTCTTCGCGTCGAAGGTGTACGCAAAGCTCGTGCCTTCGATCGGCGCCTGCTTGATGCCATCCACCATTTCGGGTGCGGAGATTCCGGCGGCCTCGAGGATGGTGGGCACGACATCGATCACGTGGACGAATTGCTCGCGCAAGGCCCCCTTGTCCTTGATTCGCGCGGGCCACGACACCGCCATGTTCTGGTTGATACCACCGAGCCTCGAGGCGTTCTGCTTGAACCAGTCGAACGGGGTATCGAAGGCCCACGACCAGCCGGCGGACATGTGGTTGTAGGTCTGTTCGGTGCCCCAGACGTCGTACCACTTCATCTGAAGGCTGGCGGGCATTTCGTTGATTCCGTTGAACCATGCCACTTCATTGGGCGTGCCGAGCGGCCCACCCTCGGCGCTGGTTCCGTTGTCGCCGTTGATGTAGATGACCAGTGTGTTGTCGAGCTTGCCGAGGTCCTTGAAGGACTGGATCACCCGGCCGATCTCGTGATCGTTATACGCAGCGAAGGCCGCGAAGACTTCAACCTGACGGATGAAAAGCTTCTTCTCTTCCGCGGTGAGTTCGTCCCACGGCTTAAGCATTTCCTTGGGCCAGGGCGCCAGTTTCGCGTCCTTCGGGATCACGCCGAGCTTCTTCTGGTTCTCGAAGATTCGCTCGCGCAGCTTCTCGTAACCGTCGTCAAACAGGTGCATTGCGCTGATCTTGTCCACCCACTCCTTGGTGGGGTGGTGCGGCGCGTGCGTGGCGCCGGGCGCGTATTTGATGAAGATCGGCTTGGAAGGGTCGGTTTGATGTATCCGGGTCATGTAGTCGATGGCGTCGTCGGCCATCGCCGTGACCAAGTTCCAGGTGCCGGCCGGCTTGTCGAGGAACGGATAGATCTGCGTCGTGTTGCGGAACAGGTTCGGCTGCCACTGGTTGGCGTCACCGCCGACGAAGCCGTAGAAGTACTCGAAGCCCATGCCGGTCGGCCACTGGTCGAACGGCCCGACTTGGCTGGCCGCGAACGCCGGGGTGTTGTGATCCTTGCCGAACCAGGACGTCGAGTAGCCGTTATCCAGCAGGATGCGCCCGATCGTCGCCTTATCCTTGCCGATAATGCTGTTGTAGCCGGGGAAGCCGGTCGATTGTTCCGAGACCACGCCGAAGCCTGCCGAGTGATGATTGCGCCCAGTGATCAGCGCGGCGCGTGTCGGTGAGCACAGTGCGGTTGAAAATATGCGATTGTAGCGTAGGCCCTCGTTGGCGACGCTGTCCATCGTTGGCGTCGGGATGACGCCGCCAAATGTGCTTGGAACGCCGAAGCCAGCGTCGTCCGTGATGATGAGCAGAACATTTGGCGCGCCCTTCGGTGGCACGGCACGCGGCGCCCACCAGGGCTTCGACTGAAGAGCATCATCCTTGATGACGCCGCCGAACCGCGAGTCTAATAGGAACAGTTCGGCAACCGAGAATTTTTCCTGAACACGGTAGATGTCGCCACGACATCCCGTATGTCTCTTGCGGTCATTCACGTCATTCTGAATGAGCGTCCAAGATTTCCGATCACCCCCACAAGATGGTGTAATCGGCCGGCCCAGCTTGTGGATAGCTGAAGATTTTGGGTGCTGCGCTTCAGGCTGATGGTGAAACGAGGTCCGTGGTAACGGCCTCAAGCATCAGAAGGAGAAGCGCAGCATGGACCATTTTGGCGGATTGGACGTATCGGTCAAGGAGACGAGCATCTGCATTGTGGATGACACGGGCAGGATCGTGAAGGAAGTGAAGGTGGCGAGCGAGCCTCAAGCTTTGCTGAAGGTTCTGGGAAACCCCACCTACCGCTTCAAGCGGATCGGACTGGAAGCCGGGCCGTTATCGCAATGGCTATTCAGCGCTCTCGCCGAAGCGGAGTTACCAGTGGTCTGTGTCGAGACGCGGCACATGCAGGCGGTGCTGAAAGCGCAGATCAACAAGACCGACCGCAACGATGCGCGCGGCATCGCTCAGATGATCCGGGTGGGACTGTACCGACCGGTGCATGTAAAGACGCTCCGCAGCCAAAAACTGCGAATGCTGCTGACCCATCGCAAGCTTCTGCAGTCGAAGGCCATCGCCATCGAGAACGATCTGCGAGGTACTTTGCGCAACTTCGGCCTCAAGGTCGGAATGGTTGGCAAGGTGAGGTTCGAGGCCCGCATCCAGGAGCTTGTCGAGAATATCCCCGACTTGGCGGTACTGGTGGAGCCGCTGCTCATCGTCCGGCGGGTGCTCCGTGAACAGATCGTCATCCTGCACCGCCGCTTGCTGGCTATCGTCCGGGAGGATGAGGTATGCCGGCGCCTGATGACGACCCCGGGTGTCGGCCCCGTGGTGGCCCTGACCTATCGTGCCACCGTCGATGTGCCAGCCCGGTTCCGCAAATCCAAGTCAGTCGGGGCGGTGTTTGGGCTGACCTGCTCCAGGTATCAATCGGGCGAGATCGATTGGAGCGGCAAAATATCGCGCTGTGGCGATGAGATGATGCGGACGATGCTCTACGAAGCAGCTCAGAGCATGATGTATTCAAAAAAATGGTCCTGGCTCAAGGCGTGGGCCATGCAGATCGCCAGGCGCCGCGGGATGAAGAAGGCGATCGTGGCCCTGGCTCGCCGGCTGGCCGTGATCCTGCACCGCATCTGGATTGACGGCACCGAGTTCCGGTGGACCCGGGAGCAAGCCGCGGCAGCAGCATGAAAACAGTTCAGGATCAAACCCGATAGGAGAAAACCAGAGCTCCACCGAGCGGTGGAAAGATGTCCCTCGCGGGACGATGGATGAGGTGAGTTCGTATGTCTGCTTGGACCTGCCGTCACATTGACGGCAAGGTCGTCCAAAAGATTGTTCCGCCTCGTCCTCGGATCCCATGATGGAAGGGCCCAGGTGCCGATTCCGAAGAGAAGCACGAGCCCGCGAGTGACATCGACACCGCATTGGTGGATAGTCTGAAAGCGCTTGACCCCGAATGGCCGATTAGAGAAGCAGACATTGTTGGCACTGCGGGCAAGATCGTGCTGATCCCCCGAGCCCTCAATTACTGTGCGTCACCCCTGAGATTAAAATCCAGCGCCGGCAACGGCGAGGTTTCACCCCGGCCGTCCAAAGAACCGCTGCCGGTTGGTCCATTCGCGGATGTTGTTGCTCTTGATCCATTGCGCCAGTTCGTCGTGGCGGACCAGCCATGCGTCGGGAAAGCCGCGGATATATTTCAGGATCCGGTCGAACTGCGCCGCCATCAGCGGCCGGCCGCCGAAATGGCAGTGCAGCGTGATGTTGAGGTAGGACACAGGCTCATTGGCATGGAGATAGTCGAAGGTATCCTTGTAGACGTCGTACCAGTCGCGCGGATTGCCGCGCAGCACGCGATGATCGGCGAAATCCGAATGCGGCAGCGCCACCAGCGTGCCGTTTTTGGTGTCGACGCAGAACGGCAGGTCGATGTGGTTGTAGTCGCCGTACCAGAGAAAGCCGGTCTCGGCGATGATCTCCTCGGTGTGCGCGGTCGGCGCCAGCACCGGGCTCAGCCATCCCTTCGGCGGCGCGCCAGTCAGCTTCCTGAACACGCCGATGCATTTCTCGATCAGCGCCCGTTCCTCGTCGGGCTCGAGATAAGCCATCAGCGCATCCTGAGTGTAGGAATGGCCGGCGATCTCGTGCCCGGATTTCAGCATGCAGTCGACCGCGTCGGGCGCAATTTCCATCGAATGCGCGTTGGCGACGAAGGTCGCCGGCGTCTGGTTCTCGTTGAGAATCTTCAAGAGGCGCCACACCCCGTTGCGGCTGCCATAGGTGCCCCAGGTCATCGCCGCGCGATCATGCGTGCCCGGCTTGAGCGAGGTGGTCTGCACCGAAAACGGCGGGCCCTTGTCGCCGGACCAGTTCTCCATCAGGCACGTCACCACCACCGCGACCCGTGCGCCGTTCGGCCAGGCAAATCCTTCGGAAGCGGCGATCGGGGCTGTCATCGGGGGACCTTGTTGTTGGCGGCCGGATCCTGACGGGGCTTCGGCGCGCGGGTGGAATGCGGCGACGCTTTTTTGAGCGTCGAAAGTTTCAGGCATCCGCTGATGCCGTCATTGCCGCGCCTAGTCAATATGTCCCGATGTCAATATCGATCGGATCGCAGCAGCCAGACCGTGCGCTCCCCGATCGATCCTCAACTCCGCGCTTCAAGCCGCGATAGCATGACCACCGGATCAAGAAGGGCGCCGGGAATGGCCGGTCAAAGCGAACCCTTCAGCGCATACATCGGGAGAAACCAGGGTGGACCGTCGCGATTGCATTCGCTGGGGAGCTGCGGCGCTGGCCGCGCCGCTCTGGTCGGGCAGGCCGGCGCTGGCACAGGCAAAATATCCGACCGGGACGATCCGGCTGATTGTCCCCTATGCGCCCGGCGGTGTGGTGGATGCGGTGGCGCGCCACTGGGCCGAACGGATGAAAGCGCCGCTTGGCACCGTCATCATCGAGAATCAGGGCGGCGGCGGCGGCGTGATCGGCGCGAGTGCCGTGGCGCACGCCAAACTCGACGGCTATACGCTGTTGTTCGGCGATACCAGTTGCCAGATCATCGCGCCCTATCTGATGCTGCATCCGCCTTACGACCCGACCAAAGATTTTGCGCCGGTGTCGATGATCGCCACCTCATCGACCGCCATTGTCGTGCACCCGCGCGTCCCCGCCAGGACTCTCAGTGAATTCGTCGATTACGCCCGGCAAAATCAGGCCAAACTGTCCTATGCCTCCGCCGGAACGGGAACGGTGACCCATCTTGCGGGAGAATTGTTCAAGCAACTCACCCACACGCCCGAGATCCTGCACGTGCCCTATCGCGGCGCCGGACCGGGCCTGATCGATCTGATCGCCGGTGCAGTGCCGATGATGACCCCCAACGTCACCAGCCAGGTCTTGAATTTCCACCGCTCGGGCGATTTGCGCATTCTGGCGGTCTGCGCGCCGGCGCGGCTCAAGGCGGCGCCCGACATCGCCGCCGCGGTCGAAACCCTTCCAGGGCTCGACGTGGGACTGACCTGCGGCGTGCTGGCGCCGGCGGGAACGCCGCAGCCGATCATCGACCAGATCTCCGAGGCGACCGCAATGGTGATCCGGCGGCCCGACTTCGACGAGGCGCTGCGGGCCGCGGGGCTCGAGGCCCGGGCCGATGCAAGTCCGGCCGCCGCGCAGGCCATTCTGGCCGCCGAGCGGCAGCGTCTGATCCCGATCATCGAGGCAGCAGGCTTGCAGCCCCAGTAACTTTCCGCGTTATCTGAACATCGCGGACCAACCGAGAGACATCATGAGCGCCATCACACTGCAACAGGCCAATCGCATCATCGAGGCGATCATCAAGCGCGGCGCCGAACTGGCGTGCCGCCCCCTGAGCGTCATCGTCGTGGAGCCGGGCTGTGTCGTCAAAGCCTTCCAGAAGGAAGACGGCTGTTCCATGGTTCGCTTCGAAATGGCGTTCGGCAAGGCTTATGCCGCGCTCGCGCTCGGCCGCTCTTCGAGGCTGGTGCGGGTTCGCAACGAGGAGAAGCCGGCCTTCATGCGCTATCTGCTCAGCGCCACCGATGACAAAATCTTTCCCGAAGGTGGCGGCATGCTGATCCGCAGCGATAGCGGTGAAGTCGTCGGTGCCGTCGGCGTCACCGGCGATACCGAAGACAAGGATGAGGAACTCGCCGTCTTCGGCATCCATGCCGCGGGTTTCAAAACCGACGGGGATTGCGAAGGCATGGGCCGCGGCGTCAACGTCAGGCAGACGAAATAAATCCGTCAGCCACGCGGCCGGTGTTTTTACACCCTCCCCTGGAGGGTTCGAGACGAGCGAAGCTCGCTCTCTGGGTCGACGCGAAGCGGCGGGGTGGGGTGACGGTCTCTCCTGACGATCGGTGCCCGTGTTGAGAGACCACTCCACCCCGTCTCACATTTCGCTTCGCTCCCTGTGAGCCGACCCTCCCCCTCCAGGGGAGGGTTAGCGAGGGACAGGCCACCAACGCCGGACACGCGAGCGACTGGAAGCGTCAGGCCCGTGCCGCCTTCTTGCGCCAGGCCAGATGCACCGCGCAGGCGCAGCCCGGCGGATGCGCCTGCATTTCCTTCGACGCGACATCGTTGGCGGGTGCTGCGGCCGACGGCGCCAGCGTCGGCATCGCCTCCTTGACGCGGCGCGCCTCGGCCGACTGGTCCTGGGTCGGGATGTAGTTCAGCACCGGCGCCAGCCAGCGTTCGGCTTCCCCAACGCTCCAGCCCTTGCGCGCGGCGTAGTCTTCCACCTGGTCGCGCTCGATCTTGCCGACGCCGAAATAGAAGCTTTCGGGGTGGCTGAAATAAAGCCCGGATACCGACGAGCCCGGCCACATCGCGTAGCTTTCGGTCAGCTTCACGCCGGCGGTGTTCTCGGCATCGAGCAGCGCGAACAGCGTGGCCTTTTCGGTGTGATCGGGCTGCGCGGGATAGCCGGGCGCGGGGCGGATGCCCTTGTATTGTTCGAGAATGAGCTGATCGGGCGTCAGCGCCTCGTCCGGCGCATAGCCCCAGAATTCCCGGCGCACGCGGGCATGCATGCGCTCGGCGAAGGCTTCCGCGAGCCGGTCGGCCAGCGCCTTGCACAGGATCGAGGAGTAATCGTCATTGGCGTTCTTGAAGCGGTCGGCGATGATGTCCTCGCCGATCCCCGCGGTGACCACGAAGGCGCCGATGTAATCCGGCACGCCGGAGGATACCGGCGCGATGAAATCCGACAGCGCCGCGTTGAAGCGGCCTTCGCGTTTTTCAAGCTGCTGGCGCAGCGTATGGAAGGTCGCGATCTCCTTGCCGCGCGCCTCGTCGGCGTAGACCACGATATCGTCGCCTTGCGCGTTGGCGGGCCAGAAGCCGATGGTCGCCTGCGCCTTGAACCATTTCTCCTTGATGATGCGCGCCAGCATGTTGCGGGCATCGTCATAGAGCGAGCGCGCGACTTCGCCGACTTTTTCGTCGTCGAGAATGGCGGGAAAGCGTCCGGTCAGCTCCCAGGTCTGGAAGAACGGCGTCCAGTCGATATATTCGGCCAGCTCCGCGAGGTCGTAATCGGCAAAACTCTTGATGCCGAGAAATGCCGGCTGCTTCGGCGGCGACGTTGGCAAAATCGATCTTGACCGCGTTGGCGCGGGCAGTCCGCGAGCCTCAAGCGCTTCTTGTCGGCCTGGACGCGGAAATGCGCCGCGGAAATCTTGGCGTAGTCGGCGCGCACCTCGGTGGCATAGGCCTCGCGCCGCTCCGGCGACAGCAGCGCGGAGGCGACGCCGACGGCGCGGCTGGCGTCATTGACATGCACCACCGGGCCGCTGCGATAGTTCGGGTCGATCTTCACCGCGGTGTGGACGCGGCTGGTGGTGGCGCCGCCGATCAGCAGCGGCACGGTCATGCCCTGGCGCTCCAGCTCGCCGGCCAGAAAACTCATTTCATCGAGCGACGGCGTGATCAGGCCGGAGAGGCCGATGATGTCCGCGCCTTCGCGCCTGGCGGTCTCGATGATTTTTGTCGCCGGCACCATGACGCCGAGGTCGATCACCTCGAAATTGTTACACTGCAACACGATGCCGACGATGTTCTTGCCGATGTCGTGGACGTCGCCTTTCACGGTGGCCAGCACGATCTTGCCGGCGGAGTTGCGGCCGTCTCCGACAATGCCATTGGCGAGGTTGCGCGCCTTTTCCTCCTCCATGAACGGCATCAGGTAAGCCACCGCCTGCTTCATGACGCGCGCGGATTTGACGACCTGCGGCAGGAACATCTTGCCGTCGCCGAACAGGTCGCCGACGATGTTCATGCCGGCCATCAGCGGGCCTTCGATCACATTGAGCGGCCGCTCGGCGACCTTGCGGGCGTCCTCGGTGTCGGCCTCGATATATTCGGTGATGCCGTGCACCAGCGCGTGGCTTAGCCGCTTGTCGACCGGCCATTCGCGCCAGGCGAGGTCCTGCTCCTGCGTCTTCTTCTCCTTGCCGCGGAATTTCTCGGCGAGCTGCAGCAGCCGCTCGGAAGCGCCGGGGTCGCGGTTGAGGATGACGTCCTCGCAGGTCTGGCGCAGCTCGGGATCGATGTCGTCATAGACGATCATCTGCCCGGCATTGACGATGCCCATATCCATCCCGGCCTTGATGGCGTGATACAGGAACACCGAATGCATCGCCTCGCGCACCGGCTCGTTGCCGCGGAACGAGAACGACAGGTTGGAGACGCCGCCCGAAATATGCGCGTGCGGCAGGTTTTGGCGGATCCAGCGGGTAGCCTCGATGAAATCGACGCCGTAATTGTTGTGCTCCTCGAGCCCGGTCGCGATGGCGAAAATATTGGGGTCGAAGATGATGTCTTCCGGCGGGAAGTCGAGCTGGTTGACGAGGATGTCGTAGGCGCGTTTGCAGATCTCGGTCTTGCGCGCGAAGGTATCGGCCTGGCCGGCCTCGTCGAACGCCATCACCACCACGGCAGCACCATGGCGCCGCGCGATTTTGGCCTCGTGGATGAACTTCTCCTCGCCTTCCTTCATCGAGATCGAATTCACCACCGGCTTGCCCTGCACGCATTTCAGGCCGGCTTCGATGACGTTGAATTTCGAGGAGTCGACCATGACAGGGACACGGGCGATGTCCGGCTCGGCGGCGACCAGGTTGAGGAAGGTCACCATCGCCTTCTCGGAATCCAGCAGGCCTTCGTCCATGTTGACGTCGATGATTTGCGCGCCGTTCTCGACCTGGTCGCGCGCCACCTGCAAAGCGGCGGTATAATCGCCCGCGGTCACCAGCTTGCGGAATTTCGCCGATCCGGTGACGTTGGTGCGCTCGCCGACATTGACGAAGGGGATGGCCGACGTCAGCTCGAACGGCTCCAGGCCGGAGAGCCGCAGCCGCGGTTCGATCACGGGGATCGCGCGCGGTCGGTGCGGTGCGACCGCCGCGGCAATCGCCGCGATATGATCGGGCGTGGTGCCGCAGCAGCCGCCGACGATGTTGACGAGGCCGGCGGATGCAAACTCGCCGATCAGGCGCGCCATATATTCCGGGCTCTCGTCATACTGGCCGAATTCATTGGGCAGGCCGGCGTTGGGATAGGCGCACACCAGCGTGTCGGCGACGCGGCCGATGTCGGCGATATGCGCGCGCAGATCTTCGGCGCCGAGCGCGCAGTTGAAGCCGATCGTGATCGGCCTCGCGTGGCGCACCGAATTCCAGAACGCCTCGGGGAGTTGCCCCGACAGCAGGCGGCCGGACTTGTCGGTGATGGTGCCGGACACCATCACCGGCACGTCGATGCCGCGTTGCTCGGCAATTTCGGCGATGGCGTAGAGCGCGGCCTTGGCGTTGAGCGTGTCGAAGATGGTCTCGACCAGCAGCAGGTCGGCGCCGCCGTCGAGCAGGCCGTTGATCTGCTCGCCATAGGCGGCGCGCAGATCGTCGAAGGTAACGGCGCGGTAGCCGGGGCTGGACACGTCGGGCGAGATCGAGGCGGTGCGGTTGGTGGGGCCGATCGCGCCCGCGACAAAGCGGGGCTTGCCGTCTTCCGCGCTCACTCGTTCGGCGGCGGCGCGCGCCAGCCGCGCGCCCTGCAGGTTAAGCTCATAGGCGAGGTCCGACATCTCGTAATCGGCCTGTGCAATCGAAGTCGAGGAAAACGTGTTGGTGGCGACGATATCGGCGCCGGCGCGCAAATAATCGGCGTGGATATCCTCGATCGCCTTCGGCTGGGTCAGGATCAACAGGTCGTTGTTGCCCCTGACGTCGCGGTGGAAATCCGCAAACCGCTGCCCGCGAAACGCGGCCTCGTCATATTCGAGGCCCTGGATCATGGTGCCCATGGCGCCGTCGAGCACCAGGATGCGCTGGCGGGCTGCCGCGAGCAAGGCGGTTCGCTTGGGGGAAGCTGGCACGGTCATCGGATCAAGCGGCTTTCTGTGCGCCGGTGGGGCGAATACCGAGCAAATGACAAATCGCGAACACCAGGTCCGCGCGGTTCATGGTGTAGAAGTGAAAGGTGTCGACGCCGTGCTTGTTGAGCTTCTGCACCTGGCCCGCCGCCACCGTGGCCGCCACCAGCTTGCGGGTCTCGGCGTCGTCATCGAGGCCTTCGAATTTCGCAGCCAGCCAGTCCGGCACGCTGGTGCCGGCGCGGGTCACGAACGACCTCGCCTGCTTGAAATTGTGCATCGGCATGATGCCGGGCACGATCGGAATGAAGATGCCGCGGGCGCGAACCCGGTCGAGGTAGCGGAAATAGAGGTCGTTATCGAAGAACACCTGCGTGATGGCGCGGGTCGCGCCGGCATCGACCTTGGCCTTCAGCACATCGATGTCGGCATCGAAGTCAGGGCTCTCGGGGTGTTTTTCCGGATAGGCCGAGACGGAGACCTCAATGTCGGGATAACGCTGCTTGATGCTGGCCACGAGCTCGGACGAGGTCTGGTAGCCATCGGGATGGGTGGAGAAAGCGGTGCCGATGCCGCCGGGCGGATCGCCGCGCAGCGCCACGATATGGCGGACGCCGATCTCGTGATAGCGGCGGACGATCTCGTCGATCTCGCCGCGCGCGGCGCCGACGCAGGTCAGATGCGCGGCCGGCAGAAGTTCGGTTTCAGCGAGGATGCGGGCTATGGTGGAATGGGTGCGCTCGCGCGTAGACCCGCCGGCGCCATAGGTCACCGACACGAAGCTGGGAGCGAGCGGCGCGAGGCGCTTGATGGTGTCCCACAGGCTCTTCTCCATCTCCTCGGTTTTCGGCGGGAAGAACTCGAAGGAGATGGCGGGCTGTTTCAACCCACGTTGTCCCTCCGATATCGGGGGCGTAACCTCGGTCATGGCACTCACAAGCTCCGCGGCGATGGACGGCATCAAAGGTCTAGGTCTGGAAGGCTAAAATAGGCGAAACCGGGTTGCCAAAACAGCCCATCTATAATGGGAAGTGGCCCAATTACTGTTGAAAATATGATATTTTTGGCCGCTTTTCACGCCGGTGGGCAAACTGGGGCTAACGGTTTGAATCGCAGTAATGTCAGTATTTATTGGATAGTAAGCTCGAAACTGTGCCGGCGGCGGTGGTGGGCAGAATTAATCCGGTAAGTAAGAAGCTTCATTTGGCCCACTGACGCACTGAGCCAGGCCACCCAAGGGCCCGGCGTCGCGGGCCTGATCTGCACAAGGAGGGCCTTTGTGGCTTTGACCCGCCGCACTAGGTTAAGGCTATGATCCCGCTTTCCGTCCTTGACCTCTCCGTCGTCACCACGGGCACCAGGCCTGCGGCGGCGCTGCGCAACAGCATCGATCTGGCCCGCCACGTCGATGCGCTGGGCTATGTCCGCTACTGGCTGGCCGAGCATCATAATCTGGCGTCGGTCGCGAGCCCGGCGCCCGACCTGATGATCGGGCAGATCGCGGCGGTGACCAAGCAGATCCGGGTCGGCTCCGGCGGCGTGATGCTGCCGAACCACGCGCCGCTGGTGGTGGCCGAACGCTTCAAGATGCTCGAGGCGCTGTTTCCCGGCCGGATCGATCTCGGGCTTGGCCGCGCGCCGGGTACCGATGGCGCTACCGCGCACGCGTTGCGCAGCCGGCTCGACGCCAGAGAGGGCGACGATTTCCTCGAGCGGCTGCACGAGCTGACCTTGTGGGAGACCCGCGATTTCCCGCCCGGACATCCCTACAACAATGTGGTGGCGATGCCGGACGATACGCCGCTGCCGCCGATCTGGCTGCTCGGCTCCAGCGATTATTCTTCGGAACTCGCCGCCCAGGTCGGCATGGGCTTCGCGTTCGCGCATCATTTTGCATCTTTTGATGCGGTCGAAGCGCTGACCCATTACCGCAGCCACTTCAAGCCGTCGGGCTGGCGCTCAACCCCGCACGGCATTCTCGCCGTCGCCGCGGTCGCCGCCGAAACCGACGCGGAGGCCGAGCGGCTCGCGTCGTCGATGGATCTCAACCGGCTGCGCCGGGATCGCGGGCAATATACGCCGTTGCCGAGCGTCGAGGAGGCGCTGGCCTATCCCTATACCGAAAGCGAGCGTGCCTCGATCGCGCGCAACCGCGCGCGGCTGTTTGTCGGCAGCCCCGCCACGGTGCTGCAAAAGCTGCAGCCGATGATTGCGGCAAGCCAGGCGGATGAACTGATGATCATCACCGCGGTCTATGACCATGACGCACGCAAGCGCTCCTACAGCCTGCTGGCGGATGCGTTCGGGCTCGGCAACAAGGCGGCCGCGTAGGGACTGATGCACAGTCTTCAATTCATCGCTGACCATTGCCCGATGGATCGGCGGTCGCGCGCAGCAGGGTCAGCAGCATGCGATTGAGGGGCGTCGGTACCTGATGCCGCTCGCCGGCCGCGACGATGGCGCCGGTCAGCGCCTCGACTTCGAGAGGCCGCCCGCCGAGCCGATCGAAATACATCGAGGTGCCGGCGTCGGCAGGATAGGTCAGCAGCGTCGCCAGGATTTTTTCGGCCTCATCCGCGCCAAGTCGCGCGCCGTCGGCGCGTCCGACCGCTGCGGCTTCATCGAGGATGGCAAGGCAGAGTGTCTTGACGTCCTCGCGCCGGAACACGGCCTGACGCTGGAGCGTGAGTGCGGTGATCGGATTGGCGACCGCATTGATCAGGAGTTTCCGCCAGGCCAGCGTGTTGAAATCCGGGCTGCGAAGCACCCGCATCGGCGTGCCTTCGAGGAGTTCGGCGAAAGCCCGCCCGTCCGGATCCTCGCCAACGGCAAACTCGTATTCGCCGGCGCGCCGGAAGCGGACGCGATCGGGGGCCAGTCGCTCGCCATTGAAGTAGACGATCGTCGGAACGATGGTCGCATCGCCGGCCAGCGGCGCCAGTCGATCGACATGCCCGATGCCATTTTGCAGCACCGCGACGCGGGTGCGGGGGCCGCAGAGCCTTCGCAGCCATGGCGCGATTGCTGGCGTGTCGTAGGCCTTGGTGCACAACAGCACCCAATCGCGCGGTTCCGCGTCGGCCGGATCGGTCAGGGTCTTGATCGGAACTTCGATCGCGCCATCCGATTGCTCGACCGTAAGCCGCTCGACGGGATGTCTGACACAGGCAATGACGTCGTGCCGATCGAGAGCGCAGAGCGAACCGGCGATGACGCCGCCGATGCTTCCAAGGCCGACGACGCCGACCGTTGCGCGGCCAGAACGTCCGACCGGATTGCCAGGTGACATGATGTTGCAAAACTCCACAGGTTTTCCGTACCGCGGTATCACGCACGATCTTGGCTGAAATTGCCGCGTTGCATCATCCCGGCGGTCCGTCACGAACCCGCAAATCGAGATGGTAGGTCCGCGGCAATTTCAACCAATGCGATTCCAGAAATAGGCTACAATATTTCGAAAGGGCTGTCCGGGTCCGCCATCGAAGCGGTGGCGCGGACGATGTTGCAGCTTCAGCCAAGGAGGACACTCATGCAGTTCAGGGTCTCGCCGCAAACGCTTAACGATACCAGCGCGGAGGAATGGCAGGCGCGGGTCGACCTTGCGGCGGCGCATCGCCTCGCCTTCATGCACGGCTTCAACGAGGGCATCTTCAACCACCTGACCTTCGTGGTGCCCGGCCGCAGCGACCGCTACTACCAAATTCCGTTCGGCATGCACTGGTCCGAAGTGACGGCCTCTTCCTTCATGGAGGTCGGCATCGATGACGGTGAGGTCAAGCGCGGCGAGGGTGAAGTGGAACGCTCCTGCTACTGCATCCATGCGCCGATCCACAAGGCGTTGCCGCAGGCCAAGGCCGTGTTTCATACCCACATGCCGTATGCGAGCGCGCTGACGCGGCTGGAAGACCCGCGCATCAAGGAAATCGGCCAGACCGAGGTCGGGATGTCGGGCAAGATTGCCTATGACGACGAATATACCGGCCCCGCGCTCGATCCGGCCGAAGGCGCGCGTCTCGCCCGCGTCATCGGCGACAAGAGCGTGCTGTTCATGGCCAATCACGGCATCTCGACGGTTGGTGAAACCATCGCCGCCGCCTATGACCGGCTTTATTACATCGAGCGCGCGGCCCAGGTTCAGATCTATGCGATGTGGACGGGGCAGCCGCTCAAGAAGCTGCCCGAACCCGTGGTCGAGAAAACCAGGCGGGATATCGGTGGCTACCAGTACAAGGGCCCGACACCGGCACAGCGGCACTTCGACGCCTTAAAGCGCATCCTCGACCGCAAGGAGCCGGACTACGCGACGTAAGGAACGGCGATGCGATTAACTCGCTATTCGTCGTCCCGCGAAAGCAGGGACCCATAACCACCGGCGTTCGTGGTTATGAAAGTGTCTCCTCGCGGCGCTCCAACCGATAGGCCGCGGCGTATGGGTCCCTGCTTTCGCAGGGACGACGCTAGGGGGCATCTACTGCCTCACCCACACGATCCGCGCGATCCGCGCGACCTCGGCGGCCGCCAGCGTGCGGTCGGCCTGGCTGGGGTTGAGCGATTGCAGCTCCAGCGTCTTTGAGGTCCGGCGCTTCAATTCCCTGACCATCACCTCGCCATCGGTGGTCTTCACCACCACGCGGTCGCCGCGCCGGATCGCGGTTGCGGGCGATACCACGATGACGTCGCCGTCACGATATACGGGCCGCATCTGGTCGCCGGAAATCTCCAGCGCATAGGCATGATCGTCATTGACCGAAGGCAGCGCCATCTCATCCCAGCCCTTGCCGGCCGGGAAACCGTCGTCGTCGAAATGGTGGCCGGCTTCCGCCTGCGCGAAACCAAGCAGCGGCACGCTCTGCACGGTTCGCGCGGCATCGTCGATCAACTGGACGAAGCTGTCGATGGAACTGCCGGAGGCGGCGAGCGCCTTGGCGACTGATTCGGTCGAAGGCCACCGCTCCCGGCCATCGGCGGTGACGCGCTTGGATTTGTTGAAGGTGGTGGGATCGAGGCCGGATTTTCTGGCGAGTCCGGACGCGGAAAGTCCGGCGCGTTCGGCAAGCCGGTCCAGCGCGCTCCAGACCTGCCCGTGGGTCAGTATTTTCGGCGCTTTTAGGGTTTTGGCCATCCGGCGATGTTACCAAGGTTAGGAATTATTCCCTCAATCAAACCGGTTTTCGCAAGCTTGGGCAAGACCGGGAAGGCGGCCCTTGAAGTGCGCTGGTCACGCCGATACGGTCGGTCCGCATGATCCAACAAAAAGCAAGAATTCCTGGAAAACCCCAGGCGCCTCAGGCGACAAGCAGGACGCCAAGCGCGTGAGATCGATCTACAAAATCTGTCCGGCCTCGGCCTGGCGCGAGGCCGAGCGGCAAGGCGTGTTCCGCGGCAGCCCCGTCGACATAAGCGATGGCTTCATTCATTTTTCCACCGCGTCGCAGGTCGCGGAGACCGCCAGGAAGCACTTCTTCGGTCAGACCGGCCTGTTCCTGATCGCGGTCGACGCCGATGCGCTGGGAGACGCGCTGCGGTGGGAGCGGTCGCGCAACGACGAATTGTTTCCCCATCTCTATGGCGAACTCGATCTCGGCGCGGTCACCGGCATTCTCGACATGCGCGCGCGGTCCGACGGGTATCACGATATCCCGGAGCTGGCGCCGTGATCCGCGCATTCGATGCATTTTCGTTGCCGCTGTTGCGCTGGTTCGATCCGGAGGATGCGCACCGTCTGGCGGTCCAGGGTCTGAAGCTGTTGCCACCGGCGCGGCCGCGGCCGGACGATCAAAAACTGGCGGTGCGGGCTTTCGGGCTGAATTTCCCCAATCCGGTCGGCATGGCCGCCGGCTTCGACAAGAACGCGGAGGTTTCGGACGCGCTGTTGCGCCTCGGCTTCGGCTTTGTCGAAGTCGGAACCGTGACGCCGAAGCCGCAAGCCGGCAACCCGCGGCCGCGGATATTCCGGCTGGAGCGCGACGAGGCCGTCATCAACCGCCTCGGGTTCAACAATGACGGCGCGGAGGCGGTGTTGCGGCGGCTGGCCGGGCGCGCGCATCAGGGCGGCATCGTCGGCGTCAACGTCGGCGCCAACAAGGACTCCCCGGATCGCACCGCCGATTATGTCAAACTGATCGAGACCTTCGCGCCGGTGGCGAGTTATTTCACCGTCAACGTGTCGTCGCCGAATACACCGGGCTTGCGCAACCTGCAGCAGGCCGAGGCGCTCGATGATCTCCTGGCCAGGGTGATCGATGCGCGCGAACGCGTGCGCCAAAACGCCGGCAACTCGCCGGTGCTCCTGAAGATCGCCCCGGATCTGAGCCTCACCGAGCTCGACGATGTGGTGCAGATCGCGCGCTCGCGCCGCGTCGACGGCATGATCGTGACCAATACCACCCTGTCGCGGCCCTCGATCTTGCGCGAGCAAGCCCGCGCCAGGGAGCCCGGGGGATTGTCGGGCAGGCCGCTGTTTCGGCTGTCGACCCGGATGGTGGCCGAGACCTATGTACGCGCGGAAGGCGCGTTTCCGCTGGTCGGGGTCGGCGGCATCAACTCCGGGGGCGCGGCGCTGACCAAGATCCGCGCCGGCGCCAGCCTGATCCAGCTTTATTCCGCGCTGATCTACAAGGGCCTTGGCCTTGTCGAGGAAATCAAGAACGATCTTGCCTCCACGCTGCTGCGCACCGGGCGCGATCAGCTGTCCGAGATCGTCGGCGCCGATGCCGCGGCGATCACGGCCGAGGATTGGCCGGCGAGCTAGCCGTCAACCCATAAAATCAGGGTGGTTCGCGGACATTCGCATTGGTGCGCATTCCGAACTCAAGCCGGACATGGCGGCACTTCCGAAAAGTGCCAATAGGCATCCGCTGTGCAGTGCCGGCGCGGCGGGGGCCGAGCATCAAACTATACTCTCAACTAGGGTGACTACCAGGTCCGCTGAGCTGTCCAGGATCCCGCGCAGCGCTGGCCTTCCGACCAGCCGATCCAGGTCCCTCGGCCTAGAACGCCCTTTAGCTTGCCGGTCCCAGATGCGTGTTTCTCCTGCACGGTAACGGACGCACGAACCGCTCCCGAACTCGTGACATTTCCCCTGAGGTCCCCACGCCAGGCGACGTTATCACGCCGTTCTCGATGTTGATCGGATAGTTGTAAGTCGGATTGCAATCTCCGCTTTGCGTAACAAAAGTAATGCTCCACGGGCCGTCATACGAAGAGCGAGCCTCAGCAGCCGCGGCCACCAGCTGCAAGCACAAGCTGCCAGTATAGCGAGCAGATATTTATTCATGACAGAAATTCCATGAAGTGTGCATTCGTCCAGAAGCCAGCAGCGGAGCGCAGCGCATTTGTCCCGCGACTTCGGTTCGGACGGCTTGATACAGATCAAGTTTGGCCCGCCAACAGCGTCACCAAAAGTCGATGTCGGCTTTGGGTCACAGCGTCGATTTCGGCGTGTCTCGGCATGTCCGGTTAGGGGGTAATTTCAGAAATGCCGGTCCGCGCTAATGACCCGATCATTAGTTAGATTTCGACCACCATGCCGTCGCTCGCCGTCTCATGGGCCAAGGTGTCGAGCCGGCCGAGCATGTCGTCGCTCATATGGGTGAGCACCAGCCGCTTCGGCCTGATCTCGGCGAGATGCGCTTCAAGCGTTTTCAGGCTGAGGTGATTCTTCACCACCTTGTCGTAATGATAGGCTTCCGCGACCAACAGGTCGGCGTCGCGGCCCAAAGGAATGAGTGCCTCGGTCCATTCGGTGTCGGCGGTATAGGCGATGACGCGGCCCTCGGCCTCGACCCGGTAGCCGAGGAACGGACCACCGGATTGGCCGTGCATGACGGCAAACGGCGTCACGTTCACCGCGCCGAAGCTGCGCGTCTGTTCCGGCGTGAGCGCGACGACGCTGAGATCGAAACGCGGCTTTGTCTTCGATGAATTCTCGAACAGCGCTTCCATCACCTGCGCAAGCCGCGCCTCAATTCCTTGCGGTCCGGCGATCACCAGCGGCCGGGTCCGGCGGGTGAACTGCGCGTCGAGCAGGAGAAACGGCAGGCCGCCGAAATGATCGCCGTGAAAATGCGTGATCAGGATGAGGTCGATATCGTCGCGCGCAACGCCCAGCCGCTTCAGCGCCGGCAGCGACGACGCGCCGCAATCGATCAGGAAATTGACGCGATGGCCGGTGACGTGAAAACAGGTGTTGGCCCTGCCGCCGGAGCCGAAGGCGTCGCCGCAGCCGATAAACCGCAATTGCATGGCCCGCTCCCTCAACCTCGGTAGGTCACCGGCGCCTCTCCGAACGCAGCGCGCAGGTTCGCCGGATAGCGCAGCGCCTGCAAGCCCCCGCGCGCCGCGTAAAATATCAGAAAGGCGGTCCACAGACCGGCATTGCCGAACGCACGAAGCGCAAACCACGTGCCGAGAAAGACCAGCAGTGAAAGCACCATCAGGTTGCGCATGTCGCGCGCCCAGGTCGCGCCGATGAAGATGCCGTCATAGGCGAAGGCGAACACCGCCAGCAATGGCGACACGGCCACGAACCATAAATAGGCCAGCGCATTCTGCCGAACGTCCTCGCTGGCGGTCATGGCCTGGATCAGCCAGGGGCCGAACAGCGCAAAAATCGTGGCCACCGCAAGCGCAAAGCCAAATCCCCATGACATCACCAGGCGGACCGCGCCCGAGAACGCGGCGCGATCGCGGGCGCCGCAGGCGCGTCCGCAGAGCTGCTCGGCCGCGTTGGCGAGACCGTCGAGGAAGAAGGCGCTGATCAGCAGGAAGTTGTTCAGCACCGCGTTGGCGGCCAGGATCACGTCGCCCGAGCGCGCGCCCTGCACGGTGAAGAACAGGAACCCGGCGATCAGGGCCGCGGTGCGGATCATGATGTCGCGATTGACCGCCAGCATGCGAACGAGCTTGGCGCGGTCGAGCAGAACCGCGCGGGGCACGCTAAGCGGTTGGTGCGTGAGGCGTCGCGCGATCAGAACGCCGAGCACGAGACCGACCGCTTCGGCGAAGACGGCGGCGATCGCGGCGCCCGCAATGCCGGTGTCGAGCCAAAGCACCAGTGCGACGGTCGCGGCCATGTTGACGATGTTGATCGCAATCTGAACCGCGAGCGCCAGCCCGGCGCGCGCCTGTCCGATCAGCCAGCCGAGCACGACATAATTGGTAAGCGCCAGCGGCGCCGCCCAGATGCGAATGGCGAAGTAGACCCTGGCCGCCCGGGTGACGCCCTCGCTGCCGCCCATGGCGTCGAGCAGGACCGCGGCGAGCGGCATCTGCAGGACGATGAGGCCGGCTCCGACCAGTGCGGCGATCACGAGTCCCCGCACCAGCAGCGCGCGTATTTCCTGCAGCTCGCCGGCGCCGAGCGCCTGGGCGGTGAAGGCAATCGTGCCCATGCGCAGGAAGGCGAACAGCCAGATCAGGCAGTCGAAGACGACCGTTGCCATCGCCACGCCGCCGAGCAGCGTGGCGTCGCCGAGCCGCCCGATCGCAATGGTCGAGACGATGCCGATCAGCGGCGTCGTCAGGTTCGCGACCATCGCCGGACCGGCGATGGCGAAAACCTGCGCGGTCGTAACCTTGGACAAGGGAGCCAACGAACCCGGCCCGCGCGCGCAAACAAACTCCTAACGCCCGCGCGGCGCGCCGAACAACCGCGACAGCAGCCAGATCGGGATCACGATCACCGCGCCGAGCAGGAAATAGCGCCACAAGCCGTTGATGGCGTCAAAGCCGAGATCCCAGATTCGCTGAAACAACAGCCGGATGCTGCTGAGAATGTTCCAGGGATCGAAGCCGATCGCCGCGAGCACCACGCCGACCAGGATCGACAGCAGGACCAGCCGGAACGCCACGGTCAGCGGCGAGCCGCCGAGAAAGCGGTACAGGCCCTCATTGGCCGCCGGCAATTCCCTTGTATCGTCTGGCATCGATGGTCTCCCGCGCGGATTTGCCCGCCTACTGCATACTCTAGTACAGAGCAGGGGAGATGGGGAACCCGCCTGCCGGCGTCAATGGCCGCCTGCCGCCGCATCCTGAATGGTTTTGTCGGCTTTGAGCATCCGCTCCAGCGTTTCCAGCCGGTCGGCCTCGCGCGGCGGCTTGTCCCAGCGCAGCCGGTTGATGCGCGGAAACCGCATCGCCACGCCGGATTTGTGCCGCGACGAGCGTTGCAGGCCCTCAAAAGCCACTTCCAGCACCAGCCCCTGTTCGGGCTCATGAACGACATGGCGGACGGGGCCGAATTTTTCGACCGTGTTGCGGCGGACGAAACGGTCGATCTGCAGCAGCTCCTCGTCGGTGAAGCCGAAATAGGCCTTGCCGACCGGCACCAGTTCCTCGCCGCTGTCACCCGAGGTCCAGACGCCGAACGTATAGTCCGAATAATAGGACGAGCGCTTGCCGTGGCCGCGCTGCGCGTACATCAGCACGGCATCGATGATGTGCGGGTCGCGCTTCCACTTCCACCACTGGCCCCTGGGACGGCCCGGAAGATACGGCGCGTCGCGGCGCTTCAGCATCACGCCTTCGACGGCGTCGGCATCTTGGCCGGCGCCGGCGCCAGCCGGGTCACGCCGCGCCGACGTCAGTGCGTCCCAACCGTCGAAGGGGATTTTTGGCGAAAGATCGATCCGCGAATCGTCGAGCTTGGTGACAAAAGCTTCCAGCCGTGCGCGGCGTTCGGCAAACGGCAGGACGCGCAGGTCGATATCGCCCTCGCCGAGCAGATCGTAGGCGCGCAGATGGATCGGATAATCCTTCATCAGCCTCGGTGAGACCACCTTGCGGTTGAGGCGTTGCTGCAGCACGTTGAAACTCTGCACCCGGCCCTCGCGCACCACCAGCAATTCGCCGTCGATCGCGCCCGGGAGGTGCAGCGAGGGCAGGAGGTCCGGAAAGCTCTTGGTGATGTCTTCGCCGCTGCGCGAATAGAGTCGCGCCACGATGCTGCCGTGCGGGTCTTTGCCGCTGACTGCCTGCACCCGAATGCCGTCCCATTTCCATTCGGCGATGTAGTCGGAGGCATCGATGTTGCGGAAATCCGTGTCCTCGATCGCATGCGCCAGCATCACCGGCCGGAACGGCGCGGGATCGAGATTGACAGGCTTTTCGCTGCGGCCTTCCAGCCACGCAAACAGATCGAGATAGGGCGGGCTGAGCCCCGGCCACATCAGTTCAATGTCGTGCGGTTCCTTGGCGCCGAACTCGGCGGCCGCGGTCTTGGCGAGCCGCGCCGAAATCCCGATCCGCATCGCGCCCGTCACGAGTTTCAACAGCGCCCAGCGGCCGGTCTCGTCCAGTTCGTCGAGCCAGCGTGATAGCTGCCTCGGCAGCTCGGTCTTGCCGAGCGTGCGAAGCTTGGTGACGACCTCGGTGAGGGTCGGAGGCGGCGGGTGGTTGTGGCCGAGGGCGGCGTTATGGTGACCGGGAATCCGGTTGTCGTGGCCGGGCACGATGCGCTCCCCTCCCTCCACGCGCGCAGCGCGTGGCGGGGAGGGGTTGGGGGTGGGGGGTGCTTCCGCAGGAAACGCAGTTTCCGTGATTGCGGCACTACCCCCCACCCCCGACCCCTCCCCGCCGCTGCGCGGGGGGAGGGGGATAGATCGTCCATGGGACGGAGGTCGGCCACATCAGCGCCACCGTCTCCGAGAGGTCGCCGACGTAATCATATGACAAGGCGAACAGCACCGGATCGGTGCGCTCCGCGATCAGGTCGCGGATCAGCCCGGGCTTGGCGTGTTTGAATGACAGCGCGCCGGTCAGGGCGGCGAGCGCATAGCCGCGGTCGGGGTCTTCGACCTCGCGGAAATAGCCGGTGAGCAGCCGCAGCTTGTTGTTGCGGCCGGGCTCACAGGCGAGCCGATCGAGCAGTTCGGCGAAGCGGTTCATGCTTCAAGGTCCTCGCCTGCCGGGACACCTTCATCCTCGTCGCCATAGCCGACCAGATCGAGCGGCTGCGCCGCGAGGCCGCGCGTCTTGCACCAATGCACCAGCGCGTCCTCCTGGCCGTGGGTGACCCAGATTTCGCCCGCGCCTGTGGCGTCGATGGTGGCGGTCAGGCCGTCCCAGTCGGCGTGGTCCGAAATCACCAGCGGCAGTTCGACGCCGCGCTGGCGGGCGCGGGCGCGCACCCGCATCCAGCCCGAGGCGAACGCCGTGACCGGATCGGGGAAATCGTCGTGTCCAGATGTCGGAGGTGGCCGACGGCGGCGCCAGCGTGATGGTGCCGGCGAGATCGGCCTTCTTCATGCCCCTGACCGGGCGCAGGTCGCCCAGCGCCACACCGCGGCTCTGATAATAGCGGGTGATCTTTTCCATCGCGCCATGCAGATAGATCGGTGCGTCGTAGCCGGCTTCTCGCAGCAGCGCGATCACGCGCTGTGCCTTGCCGAGCGAATAGGCGCCGACCAGATGCGCGCGCTCCGGAAACAGCGCCACCGAGGCCAGAAGTTTTTTCACCTCGTCCGCCGCGCTGCCGTGGCGAAACACCGGCAGGCCAAAAGTGGCCTCGGTGATGAAGACGTCGCAGGGCACCACCTCGAACGGCGCGCAGGTCGGGTCGGGCGCATCCTTGTAGTCACCGGAGGCGACGATGCGGATGCCTCCGTGAGCCACCGCGATCTGCGCCGAGCCCAGCACATGGCCTGCGGGATGAAATTTGACGGTGACGTCGCCGAGTCTTATCGCTTCGCCATAGCCAATGGCCTGCGTCGTGCCGGCGAAATGGTCGCCGTAACGCAGCCGCATCATGTCGAGCGTCTCTTGCGTCGCCAGCACCGCGCCATGGCCCGGCCGCGCGTGGTCGGAATGGCCGTGGGTAATGACGGCGCGCTCGACCGGCCGCACCGGATCGATATGGAAGCCGCCGGGTTTGCAGCACAGGCCGGCGGCGACGGGCATCAGGATGTCTTGCGGACGCATTTTGGATATATAGGGCGTGCAGCGGCGATTTTTACCTCTCCCCGACCGGGAGAGCTAAGCCCGCGAACCGAGTATGGAGCCGATGCCCGCGCGACTGTTCCTGTCCTCCGGCGATCTGGTTGCCGACCGCCGGTTTGATTTTGCGCGCGATCTGCAGCTCAAGGGCGATCTCGCCGCCGCCGCCGATCTCCTGCTTCAGGCGACCGAGCTTGCGCCCGGTTTTGCCTCCGCCTGGTTCACGCTCGGCGAAATCCGCGAACAGCTCGGCGAGCGCGATGCGGCGATTGCGGCCTTCCGGAAGGCACTGGTCGCCGACCGCGACGACCGGCACGGCGCGAGCCTGCGGCTGATGCTGCTGGGCGCCGAGAAACTGTCAGACGATGCCGCCGGCCTATGTCCGCGCGCTGTTCGATCAATATGCGCCGAAATTCGAAACTGCCCTGGTCGACGATCTCGGCTATCGCGGCCCTGCGCTGTTGTTCAAGGCGGTGCTGGCCGCCCGCCACGCGGTCCGCAAGCCGGCCTTCTTCAGGCGCGCCATCGATCTCGGCTGCGGCACCGGATTGGCGGCGAACGCCTTCGCCAGGGAGGTCGATCATTTCACCGGCATCGACCTGTCGCCGCGCATGATCGAGAAATCGCGTGCCACCGGGCTTTATGCCGAGCTGGAGGTGGGCGACATGCTGGAGGGCTTGCGCGGCAAGCCTGACGCCAGTGCCGAGCTCATCGTCGCGGCGGACGCGATGGTCTATGTCGCCGATCTCGTCCCCGTTCTGAACGAGGCGAGGCGCGTGCTGGCCGCCGGCGGCCTGCTGGCGTTCACCGTGGAAACCCATGGCGGTGACGGTGTCATGATCGGCGAGGGGCTGCGCTACGCCCACGGCGCGGCTTACGTGCGCGCGTCGATCGAAGCGGCCGGTCTTGCACTGTCGCAGCTTGAAGCAGCTGTCGGCCCGCAACGAGGACAACACGCCGGTGCCCGGTCTGGTCGTGGTGGCGGCCAAGCCGTGAGCCATCCGCGACGATCGGATGGATTGCCCGGCCTTCTAAGCACTCGACCGCCGTGGCGGGACCGGCTTAACCTGAGCTCGTGAATAGCTTCGAACCAGATCTTTTTCCGTCCTCGCTGCTGCCTGAAAAGTTTCTGCGCTGGTTCGCAAGCCGCGGATGGTCGCCGCGCGAGCATCAGCTGGCGCTGCTCGACAAAGCCCGCCACGACCGCTCGGCGCTGCTGATCGCGCCCACCGGCGCCGGCAAGACGCTCGCCGGGTTCTTGCCGACGCTGGTGGAGTTGTCTTCCTTCTCCCCTCCCCCCGCGCGCGTGGCGCGTGGTGGGGAGGGGTCGGGGGTGGGGGGCGGCTCCGCAGGCTCTGCTGTTCATACTCACACCGAGTTTGTTGAAACACCCCCCACCCCCGACCCCTCCCCGCCGCTTCGCGGGGGGAGGGGAGCAGAGGCGGTCGCCAGCGGCGCATGCCTCGCGCAGCAACCTCACCTCTACCGGACGCGGCGTGAAACGAAGCGGCGGCCTCCACACGCTCTATATCTCGCCCTTGAAGGCGCTCGCGGTCGATATCGCGCGCAATCTGGAGGCGCCGATCGCCGAGATGGGCTTGCCGTCAAGGTCGAGACCCGCACCGGCGATACGCCGGTGTCGCGGCGGCAGCGGCAGCGGCGCTATCCGCCGGACATCCTGTTGACCACGCCGGAGCAACTGGCGCTGTTATTGTCGTCCGACGACGCGCCGTTTCTGTTCTCGTCCCTGAAGCGCATCGTGCTCGACGAGCTGCATGCGCTGGTCACCTCCAAGCGCGGCGATCTGTTGTCGCTGGGCCTGGCGCGGCTGTGGCGGCTGGCGCCGCAGCTGCGCGCGATCGGGCTGTCGGCGACGGTGGCCGAGCCGGAATCGCTGGCGCGGTTTCTGGTGCCGCAGCGGGGCGGCGAGAGCGCGGCGGCGGACATCGTGATCGCCGGCGGCGCGGCGGCGCCGATCGTCGAGATGCTGGACACCCGCGAAAGGCTGCCCTGGGCCGGGCACTCCGCGCGCCACGCGCTCAATGAGGTCTACGACCTGATCAAGCGCAACAAGACCACGCTGGTGTTCGTCAACACCCGCAGCCAGGCCGAGATGCTGTTCCAGGATCTGTGGCGGATGAACGACGATGGGCTGGCGATCGCGCTGCATCACGGCTCGCTCGACGTGGCGCAGCGCCGCAAGGTCGAGGACGCCATGGCTGCGGGGCGGCTGCGCGGCGTGGTCTGCACCTCCTCGCTCGATCTCGGCGTCGACTGGGGCGATGTCGACCTCGTCATCAATATCGGCGCGCCGAAGGGCGCCTCGCGCCTGATGCAGCGGATCGGCCGCGCCAACCACCGCATCGACGAAGCTTCGCGCGCCGTTCTTGTTCCGGCCAATCGCTTCGAGGTGCTGGAATGCCGTGTCGCGATCGACGCGGTCAACGAGAACGCGCAGGATACCCCGCCGCTGCGCACCGGCGCGCTGGACGTGCTGGCGCAGCACGTGCTCGGCTGTGCTTGCGGCGAACCGTTTCTCTCCGAGGAACTCTATGCCGAGGTGCTGACCGCCGCGCCCTATTCAGGCCTTTCGCGTACCGATTTCGACGACGTGGTCGATTTCGTCGCCACCGGCGGCTACGCGCTGAAAACCTATGAGCGCTTCGCGCGCATCAAGCAGGACAAGGCCGGCCGCTGGCGCGTCACCAATCCGCGGGTGCGGCAGAGCTATCGCCTCAATGTCGGCACCATCGTCGAGGAGGCGATGCTGAAGGTGCGGCTGGTGCGCTCGCGCGGCGCAAAGGGAAATACCGGATCGACCGGCGCGCTGGGGCGCGGCGGCCGGATGCTGGGCGAGATCGAGGAATATTTCATCGAGGGGCTGGTGGTCGGCGACACCTTTGTCTTCGGCGGCGAGGTGGTGCGATACGAGCAGCTTTCGGAGGATCAGGTCTACGTCTCGCGCGCCAACGACGCGGACGCCAAGGTGCCGTCCTATATGGGCGGCAAGTTTCCGCTCTCCACCTACCTCGCCGAACGGGTTCGAAATCTGTTGGCCGACAAGCGCGCATGGAACGGCCTGCCCGACCAGGTGCGCGACTGGCTGTCGCTGCAGGCGCATCTGTCGCGCGTTCCCGGCGCGCGCGAACTGGTGGTGGAAACCTTTCCGCGCGCCAACAAGCATTATCTCGTCTGCTATCCCTTCGAGGGCCGGCTGGCGCATCAGACGCTCGGCATGCTCCTGACGCGGCGGCTGGAGCGCGCCCGCGCGCGGCCGCTCGGATTTGTCGCCAATGAGTATGCGTTGGCGGTGTGGGGGCTCGGCGACATGTCGTTCATGATCCGGCAGGGACGGCTCGATCTCAACGCATTGTTCGATCCGGACATGCTCGGCGACGACCTCGAAGCCTGGCTTGCGGAATCCGCGCTGATGAAACGAACCTTCCGCAGCTGCGCGCTGATCTCGGGGCTGATCGCCCGCCGCTTCACCGGCGAGGAAAAAACCCGGCGTCAGGTGTTGTTCTCGACCGACCTGATTTACGACGTGTTGCGCAAGCATCAGCCCGATCACGTGCTGCTGCGCGCCGCCCGCGCCGATGCCGCGACCGGCTTGCTCGATCTGCGCCGTTTGGGTGATATGCTGCTGCGAATCAAGGGGCGAATCACCCACCGGGAACTGATGCGGGTCTCGCCGCTGGCGGTGCCGGTGATGCTGGAAATCGGCCGCGAAGCGGTCTATGGCGAAGCATCCGACGAGCTGCTGGCGGAAGCCGCCGACGAATTGGTGAAAGAGGCGACTGGATAAAACGTGACGGCGCGCGCGCAATCCCTCAAGGAAGAATCATCAGCCGCGCGCATCGCCACCATCGATGTCGCCGGTGTGACGCTGCTGGCCGATCTCTCCGGCGCGCTGTTCTGGGAAGACGAGCGCCTGCTGGTGGTCTCGGACCTGCATCTGGAGAAGGGCTCCAGCTTTGCGACCCGCGGCGTGTTGCTGCCGCCCTACGATACGGTGGCCACACTCGGCCGGCTCGCGTCCGCCATCGCGCGCCACGACCCGCAGACGGTGATCGCGCTCGGTGACAGCTTTCACGACCGCGACGCCCATCAGCGGCTGTCCGCGCCGGACCGCGAGGCGCTCTCGGCGATGCAGGCGCGGCGCGACTGGATCTGGATTTCCGGCAATCACGATCCGGCATTGCCGTCCGATCTCGGCGGCGTCGTCGCCAGCGAAGTCGCCATCGGCGCCATCGCGTTCCGCCACGAGCCGACCGGAGCTATCGGCGAAATCGCCGGCCATCTGCATCCCAAGGCGCGGGTGGCGACGCGCGGCCGTTCGATGGAGCGGCGTTGTTTCGCCAGCGACGGCGAACGCGCCGTGATGCCGGCATTCGGCGCCTATACCGGGGGCCTCAGCATTCGTGACGAGGCGTTTTCGAAAATATTCCAGACGCCGGGCTTCATGGCGCATGTGCTCGGCGACCACCGCCTGCACGCGATAGCCGCCTCGCGCTGCTATTAAGGGACAGTGGGGCCATAAGCCCGCACCGATCAGCCTTTGGTGTTTAAGTCCTGGTCAATGGACAAGAACGCCGGAAACCGGGTCAGGGTTCCGCGGGTCGCAATTCGCCGGGCATTGGAAGCAGCGACAGCCGCCGCCGGCATGGCTGCCGACGGCGACTCCTATCAAATCATCGAACGCAAAGGTTACTTCGGATATTTGAATTCCGGCGCCGCCTTCAGCGCGTCCTTGGTGGTGTTCATCGACGCCAGCCATTTGTCGTTCTTGCTGTCGTAGCGGACGTTGACCGAGGAGGCGATACCGCGACATAATGTTCGCCCATGCCGAGGAAACCGCCAACCGACAGGATCAGCGCGTCGAGCTGATGATTCTTGATCGCCAGATCGGTGATCTCGCCGATCAATTCATCCTTCTGGTTATAGACATTCAGGCCCTTCAGCTTCGAGCTGAACATCTCGTCCTTTGACACCGTCGAGAACTTCGCTTCGGCCGGCGCGGTGCCGATGGTCTTGGCGTCCTCGGCGAACGCGGGAGTAGCCAGAACTGCGAGCGAAGCCGCAATCAATACAATTTTCTTCATGAGTTCTCCTCCATTGCAGAATTGACGATCTACAATGCGAGACCGCAACAAACGTTCCCGCAAGCCTGCTGTCGTCTGCGCGCGCGTTTCCCGACGCCGTGATCTCATAATTCGAGATGGCGCAACCGCGCCTCCTCGCCATGGGGGGACTAATCCTTGCGGAACACGATCGACGCCATCCAGCCGGTCATCAGCGCCATGAAGGCGGTGACCAGGCCATAGACAAGACCGTCCTGGCGGGCGGTTGTCGCGACGAACTGCTCGAAGCCGACCTTGACGATGTCGAACGCGGTTTCGGTTCGAGTGATCAACGCGCCGTCGGAAAACAGCTTGATCTCGACCTCATAGGTCCCGATCGGGACTTCGGCCGGAAGCGGAATGCCGGTGCGAAACAGCGTCGGC
>CAWHIO010000056.1:0-45710 GCA_963829315.1 uncultured Alphaproteobacteria bacterium
AGGTGGGGCTGGCTGTAGACCGGAGCGAGCGGAATACCCCTGGATTGATACCTTTGTCATTACAGATCACTATCACGATATCTTTTATGCCGTTGTCGAAGGGGCCGTTGATTTTGATCCAAACCTTCGCCAGGTCAGTTACGCCTGTACCCTTGGCGGGGATGAAGGCGGACGACTGGAGATCGATGGCAACAGAATTGAATACTCTCCCAACAAACGCTTGCTAGCATTGAATCCCTTCGGCCAAATGGAAGAAATCAATCTGTCTCCGGCAGAGCATGATATTGTTCGTTCGCGGGATGCCGACGCAATCTGGAATGTCGCGTTGAAGCGACTCTATCGCCGGGGACGGGAAAGACCGAGAAAGGCGTTCCTGTGGGCCATTGGACCTATTCTGATTCCAAGGGGAATCTCGCCTATGAAGGCTCGTACCAAAACGGAAAACGAGATGGCAAATGGACCTATTATCATCAAAACGGTAAACGGAAGGCAGAAGTCAACTATCGAGCGAGGCGAACTAGACGGAGAATATAAGTACTTCGATATGCAAGGCGGTCTAGAGAAAACAGTTCGATGGAAGAACGACATGCCGATTGATCAGACGGTTCAGGAAATTGGATTTAGGGTAGTGACTCAGGACATTGGTAAAGGTTTTAGGCGTTTTCTTCGGTTCAGGCCGATTGTTAGCAGGTTTTCGCGGTGTTCCGCCCAGAGGGCGCGTTGCCAGGTCGCGACATGAACCGGATAGCACACGTAATCACGGACAGTCCACGCCGCCTTGGCCAAGCCCATCGCCATCGCCGGCGTTCGACCGCTCAACGAATGATGGAGATGCACCCAGTGATAGATGTCCCGCCAGAGCCACAACGCCGATTGCAACGCCTGCGCGGCGTGCGACACGTTGCGGGTGCGCCGCGCCAGCCGCGTCTGCTGCGTACGCATCGTTCCGTTGAGCCGCTCGATATGGCCGGTGTTGATGCGCCGTCCCACCTTCAGCCGTTTGAGCATCTTCAAGATGTCGCGGCGACGGCCAAAGAGCCGCCGCGTCCTGACTCGCAGAAGGTTGCCGCAAGCGTCGCGCACCTTGTGGACCACGCCCACCAGCAAGCCCGGCGGCGGCTTGAGGTCGGAATGTTTGCGCCGTCCGCGACCGTGGCGGCGACGGCGGAAACGCGTCAGTCCGAACAGGTCGAGGATGGCTTGCGGATAGGGGCGATGTTCGTCCGCTTCGATCAGCAACGGTTGTCCCGGCCGACAACAAGCCGCCACCGAGGCCAGCAATTCCCGGGCACTCTCCAGCGTCCGCGGACCGAGGCGAAGTTCGATCACGTACCGCGACGCCGCCGCCAGGGCCACGTGAATCCACGTGCTGCCTCGTCGCCCACGAGATGTGCCAGCAAAGCTATCACGGGGTTCTCCCCCTTTTTCGGGCTGGCCAGCGGAGCGTGCAATTCGTCGATTTCGACAGCTTGGATCGGTTCCACAAGCCGCTCCAGTTGCAGGCGATGGAAGTCTTCGGCACGCGGCCCCGCCTTGCCGAGCAATAGTTCGACGGTCCGCGGATCGACTTCGCAGATGTCGGCGGTCGCTTCCACGCTGCAACCGTATCCCAGGCATTTGACGATCCGCACGACCGTATCCTCGGGCAACTTGCTCCTGGCCATCAGCGATCCCTGCCGTTCGCTGAAGCGGTGCCCGCAACTGCTGCAATACAAGCGGCGAATCCGATGGTCCTTGCCCATCCGTTCGCAGACGGTGAGATTGCCCGCGGCGAAACGGTTGAAATCGCAACAGTCCTCGTTGGGACAAGCGAACCCCGTAAGATCGTCGCGCGGCGGAATGACTTTGGCTACCGGCCGGTGTTTGCGCGTCATGGTACAACCCTCCGGCTCCCCGCCAGAATTGTACGCATTTCACGCATAACAAAGGCCAGAATGTCACAAAATCAACCTGTTTCTTTACCAATGTCCTGAGTCACTACCGGATTTAGGCATGGCAACAAAGAAGACCCCCACATCCCGTTCTGGACGTGGCTGGTAGCACATTCTGAAAACGTTGACGCCTAATATCGCAAAAGGTGCAGGAACCGTTTTTGCTGGCCTGCCCCACTTCTTGCTCTTGAAATCTCCCGCCCAACAGCGCATCCTATTCGATCTGGAAATGCTCCAGCCCCGTTCACTCGCCTCTGCCGTCGCGGGGAAAGATCAACTCGCTGAACAGGTAGCAGCCTGTTGAAAAAGTCTGGGTGCCATGTCCCACGCTTGCCGTGGGCATGTTTTCCGGCGATTCACATGCCCACGGCAAGCGTGGGACATGGCACCCTGCGTCCGAATCAAGTGTTTTTCAACGGGCTTGTAGGCCTCACTTGGACGAACTCGCCTTCTGAGTCGAATACATCTCGACAACCGTCGGAAAGTCCCAGCGTTTCTTTTGGTTGGGCCGCACGACAACATCAACTCCGCTCAGTTCGCCGATCAAGGGACGCGACGCGGGAAGATGCAAGACGATGCGCTTGGGCGGATTCCGCGTCGGCTTGCTCAGTTGCACTTCCACGCCCGATGGAGTTCCGCGCACCGTCAAGCTCATGGGCCCGAAATGCGTGGGAGCGTTCTGAACGACGATCTTCTTCCCATCGCCCAGCCACCAGTCGGGCACGGCGGCCAATAGATGCAATTCGTCCCCGTTCTCATGCACCAGCATGTGGCGGAGCAGGATAGCGTAGTTCGACGCGCCGGTCGCATGAGGAATCGTCTCGTTCGTGGCGTATCGCTTTTCGTAGTAAATGCCTTCCGGAAATGCATGGGAGGCGGTGGAATGGAGGAGATACCAGTAGAAATCTTCCACGACTTGCTCCGCCTCGCCGCGAATGAGCGAGGCCATGGTCGTATAGGCCGACAGGTAGGGGTGGATCATCGTGTTGTCCTTGCCGGTCCAATGGATCGTCCCTTCGGTGAATCCGCCGCCAAGGCTCTTTCGCGCCTGCCGGATGGTCGCGGCAACCCGGGCATCGTCGGCGGCGAACAGTTTCGTCGGCCAGAGCGTTTCGGTATTGCCCCAGAAGGCTCCCTCTTTTTCCCAACTGGCCGGGAAGTAATCGACTCCGCTTCGTTTGCAGGCGGCGTCGATGGCTTTGCGGTAATCGTCGGCCTCGGCGAGGAGTTCCTTTGCATCGGAGTCCTTGCCCAGCAGCCGGGCCACGTCGGCGGTGCAGAGTATGCCGCGCAGGTTCCAGAGGTCGTATCCGACGATATGGTGTTTGCGGTCGAACAGGTTTTCGCCGTCGGCAAAGGCGGGCGGGAGCAGTCCGGCAAGCGGCGAATCGGCCGGCGCCAGGCGTCTGGTCTTCATCGCCCAGCGACACGCCCGCAGCATCCGCGGATAGACTTTTTCCAGCCACGCCCGATCGCCGGTGATCCGGCCATATTGCCAGAACGCCCACAGGGCCTGGCCGTTGCCGTCGAGTTCGTTGTCCTGCGACTCGAAACGCCCGTCGCTCTTTTGGCAGTCGAAAAACAATTCGATGGCCTTTTTGGCGGCGTCGTTCATTCCCGCCTCTTCCAACTCCATTACCTGGTAGGCGGCGTCGCGAACGTAGAATTCGTCATAAGGCCCTTCGCCGGGGTGCATCATGCCGTGGTCGTTTGTGATCAACTGGAGGACGTGGGCGGCCTTCAGAGTCTCGACCGACTTGCGGCAGGGCACTTCGATTTGGGTCGCCGCGGCCAGCACGCCACGCCAGTACTCGGCCGTCCGTTGCAGCCAAACCCTCGGGTCTTCCTTGTCCATCGCGACAGGATCGGGCCCGGCGGCGAAAGGAATCCGCACGCAGTCCTCGACCGACTCTCCACCGGCCAGCGACCACGATTTCTCGTGCTTCCCCGTACGCGATCCGCCAAGGACCGCCGACGCGAACTTCGCTTCAGCTCGATCGGAACCCGTATTGGTAACCTTGACAGTGACCCAGTTGAGAAAATTCTCGCCCTCGGTAGGCCAGTCGAATGCCTTCCGCCAATCCTTAACGGTCGGCAAAGGCGTCGCCCAGAGCATGAAATCGTAGCGGACCGCGCCGTCTTGCGCCGACAGCAGGATGACCGGCATCCAGCCTTCGCGGAGCGTCTTGGTCTGCTTCCGAGCTCAACGGAGTCAGCGACTTGCCGAATCGGAGTTGCAGTTTGTCGCCGCCGGAAAGCAGCAGTTCATTGCTCGGAGTGATTTGCGAGCCGTTGTTGTAGTCCTTCAGCCCAATGACGTTCCAGGAATTCACGAAGTAGTCGAAGGGCTCCTCCGCCCGAAGCGAAAACACGCCCAAGGAAACCGTGACGGCAACGACACTCACGGACCATGCGACCACTCGAAAGAAGTTCTTCATCATGATTGTTTGACTCCAAGAGGCGGGAAGGAACTGGAAAGGCGGGGAGGAAAGGCGGGGGAAACTGGCGATGTCGAACGCCAACTATGCTACACTGAGGTGGCCCCATTTGTCTAGCCCCTACCGGCCTGTTGAAAAAGTCTGGGTGCCATGTCCCACGCTTGCCGTGGGCATGTGAATTCCCGGAAAACATGCCCACGGCAAGCGGACTGTTGATTTATTTCATTGGCAAAGCAGGCTGTGGTTCAAGCTTCGCCCAAGTTCGGGCGGTTTTTCGGCTCGGATTTTCAAGCGATCAAACTTTTCTCCTTCCGAAACCGCAGTGACCGAAACCGCCGCCTCAAACAGCGCTCCTATCCTTCAAAACACGCTTGCGCACCCTCCCTAGCGTCTCTAACCAACCGCCCCGGCCGTCCCTTGCGACAGTTGGGCGCGCAGGGCCGCCACGACGTTCAAAAGCTTTTGCAAATTGAACGCGGTACACACCCAACGCCATTCCGTCCGCACGTTCTCCAAGCCGCGCAAGAGAAACTGCCGCACTCCCAGCACCTGCTTGATGTGCGCAAACGGCGTTTCCGCCCCGTGCATCCGATGGGCGTAGACCGCCCGACCCTCGGCCGTCTGCATCCGCGCAGCCATCTCTTCCCGCAACGGTTCGTACTCGTCGCGGTTGATCTGCCGGCCACGCCTCGCCTTTGGTGACCGGCAGGCGGCGCTCAGCGGACAGTTCTCGCAATTCGCACAACGATACACCCGCACCGCCACCTCTTGGCCGTTACGACTTACCCGATGAATCTCCGCGCGTTCCAGGCGACGGCCCTGCGGACAGTAGTAACACTGAGACTGTTCCACATACACGAAGCACGACTTGTCCAGCAGCTTCTGCGCGTTGCGCGGCAGCCGCGGCCAATTCGCTTCCGCAACCGGTTGTGACGGATCATCGCGCCGCGCCGGATTGCCTTCCTGCGGCTGCGACGATTCCATCGGCGTCAAGAAGCTCACGTTCCGTTGTTGCATGCCCGCCAGATTCTCGCCCGTGCCGTGGGCCGCATCGGCGAGAAAAGTCTGCGGCTTCCGGCCAAAACTCTCCTCGATCCGGTCCACCGCGGGAAGGGTCTGCGCGTGTTCGTTGGGATCGGCAATCACCTCGCAATCCACGATAAAGTCGCTGGAAACGTCCACGGCCGCCGTGGGCGTGTAGTTCGCCGCATAGCCCCCTTCCTTGTTCGGCATCACCTTGGAATCCGTGTCTGCCTTGGGCAATTGGGCGGGATTCTTCTCGGGATCCTTGCCCTCCTTCCGCCGCGCCGCGTCTTGCGATTGCAGCGATTGCAGAACTTCGCGCAACTTCTGCCGACGTTGCTCCACGGTCGCCAACTCCGCCGGCAGATGATTCGCCGACTCCCCGGGAAGCAGGCCTTTCTGCGCCTGGGCGTCCGCTTGATCCGCTTCGCTCATCATGCGATCGAACAGCGGCGTCGAGTTCCTGCAGCGTGGCTTCCACCTTGGCGGCCGTCCAGGTGTGATAGCGACTGGCGTTGGCCTTCACCCGAGTTCCGTCGAAGGCCACTTCGACCAGCCGCACCAACCCCATGGCCATCGCCAAGCGCCCCACCTGGCGAAACAGCCCCTTCAACGCCTTGCCCGATTCCTTGCGGAAGCCGGAAAGGGTGGTATGATCGGGCCGATGGCCTTCGGCCAACCAGAGGAAATCCAGGTTGTGCTCGCACATATACTCCAGCATCCGGCTGGAACGAATGCGGCGCATCATTCCATAGAGAATAGCCGCCGCCAAGACGCGGGGATGAATTGGCGGCCGGCCGCGGCGATCGGTGCAGGGCGTCACCCAGTCTGACCAATCTTGTTGGCGAAGAATCTCATCCAACAGCCGCACCGGATGATCCTGGCTGATCACGTCATCCAGTGTGGGGCTGAACAGCGCCATCTGCCCCCGTGGCGTCGGCGATTGTGCCCAGTGCTGTGCCATGCTCGATATTCCGTTAACGCGATCCGATGTTGCCTCACGCGGCCGACAGCATACAACACCACTCCGAATAATGAAACAGGGCCACCCGAATAAATCAACAGTCCGCAAGCGTGGGCATGGCACCCTGCATTCGAATCAAGTGTTTTTCAACGGGCTGCTAGCGCAAAAGGTATCAGGAACCGTTTTCGCTGGCGTGGCCCATTTCTTGCTCTTGAAATCTCCCGCCCAACAGCGCATCCTATTCGATCTGGAAATGCTCCAGCCCCGTTCACTCGCCTCTGCCGTCGGGGGGAAAGATCAACTCGCTGAAATTGGAAATTCCGCCCACGCGCTGACCAACTGACCAGATCATCGCCCAGGGGCAGCAAGCTACGCTCGTCACTGCTTGTGCCAAGCCGTGGCACACAACAGGTCAATCTCCCCGGGTGGTGATGAGATGTGCGACCTAAGATTTCGCCGCGACGCGATCGAGCGATACCGCGGCAAGCTCTTCCGGACGCCCGAGCCACTGGCGACATGCCCGCACGATGCCGGCCGTGTCCAATCCGAGATCGGCCAGCAGTTCGTTGCGGGGGCCGTGCTCGATGTAGCGATCGGGAATGCCGAGACGATGGACGTGGCCGGCGTCGAGGCCGGCATCGGCGGCGGCTTCCAACACCGCGCTGCCGAAACCGCCCATCAACATGCCCTCTTCGACCGTGACGACCAACGGACACTCGCGGATCGCGCGGAGAATCGTCGCCGTGTCGAGCGGCTTGACGAATCGGGCGTTGACGACGCCGAAGTCGATGCCGTCGGCCGCCAGCCGCTTCGGCCGCCTCGTGGCAGGCGCCCAAGAGCGTTCCGCAGGCGATGAACATCCCGTCGGCGCCCCAGTGCAGCACTTCGGCCCGGCCCAGTTCGATCGGCGCGACGGGCCGCGAGATCGTTTCGGCGGCGGTCTTCGGATAGCGAATCGCCACCGGCCCGTCGTGATGCAAGGCCCAGTCGAGCATCGGCGCCACGTCGGCGGCGTCGCCCGGGGCCATCACCACCAGGTTCGGCATCGGCCGCAGATAGGTCAAGTCGAACACGCCGTGGTGCGTGGGGCCGTCGGGGCCGACCAGCCCGGCGCGATCGAGCAACAGCGTGACCGGCAGGTTTTGCAGCGAGACTTCCTGGAAAATCTGATCGTAGCAGCGTTGCATGAAGGTGCTGTAGATGGCGACCATCGGCCGCAGGCCGGTCTTGGCCAGTCCGGCGGCGAACGCCACCGCGTGCGATTCGCAGATGCCCACGTCGAAGAACTGGTCGGGAAACTCGTCGCGGACCGGTTCGAGCATGGTGCCCTGGCACATGGCGGCGGTGATCGCCACGACTCGCTTGTCGGTTCGCATCTGCTCGAGGATCGCGTCGCGCATCAATTCGGTGTACGCCGGCCGGCTGGAGGACTTCTTCAGCCGCACGATCGAGCCGTTCTCGCGTTGGAAGGGGGCGGGGGCGTGGAACATCGTGGGGTCTTCGGCGGCGGGCTTGAAGCCGTGCCCCTTCTCGGTCACCACGTGCAGCAGCACCGGGCCCGGCACCTGCGCGAACCATCTTGAGGTATTTCTGCAATTGCCGCACGTTGTGCCCGTCGACCGGTCCGATGTAGCGGAAGCCCAGATCCTCGAAGATCATTCCGCCGAGCAAGCCGGCCTTCAACGCGTCTTTCACCTGCGTGAGGAACCGCTCGACCGGCTCGCCGATCACGGGCATGCGGGTCAGCAGCTTCTGCACCTCGACCTTCAGGCCGGTGTAGAAGTGGGCGGTGCGCAGATGATCGAGCGATTCGGCCAGCCCGCCCACGCGAGGGCAAATCGACATCTTGTTGTCGTTGAGGATGACGATGAGGTTCTTCTTCAGGCCGCCGGCGTTGTTCATCGCCTCGAAGATCGTGCCGCAGGAGAAGGCGCCGTCGCCGACGACGGCCACGACGTGCCGCTTTTCGTCGGGCCGCAGCAGATCGTCGCCGCATCGCATTCCCAGCGCGGTGCCGACGCTGCATCCGGCGTGGCCGGTGACGAACAGGTCGTAGTCGCTCTCGGCCGGGTTGGGGTAGCCCATCAGGCCGCCCTTGCTGCGCATCGTCAGAAACTCGTCGTACCGGCCCGTCACCATCTTGTGGGCGTAGACCTGATGGCCGGTGTCCCAGATCAAGCGGTCGCGGGTGAAATCGAACGTGGTGTGCAGGGCGAGCGTCAATTCGACCACGCCCAGGTTCGAGGCGAAATGGGCGGTGCGCGTCGAGGCCAATCGGCAAAGGGCCTCGCGCATTTCGACCGGCCAGCCGATTGAGCTCCTCGTGCGAGAGCCGCTTGAGGTCTTCCGGCGAGTTGATAGTTGAAAGCAGCTTGTCCATCAACGATTCCTTTCCAGGACGAAATGGGCCACCGCCCGAAGCCCGTCGGCTTCCTCGCCGAAGAGTTCCAGTGCCTCGCTCGCTTCCGAGATCAATTCTCTAGCATGTTGAGTGCTTTGGTCAAGACCGAGAAGCCCTGGAAAGGTGAGCTTTCCGCGCTGGGCGTCCTTGCCGACCCGTTTTCCCGTTGCAGCCTCACTACTCTGTACGTCCAACAGGTCGTCGGTGATCTGAAAAGCCAGTCCCAGCCGCTGGCCGTAGGCGTCAAGGGCGGCGAGTTGCTCGGAACTGCCGCCGGCGACCATCGCCCCCAATCGGAGGGAAACGCGGATCATCGCGCCGGTCTTGCGGCGGTGGATGGACTCGAGGTGAGGCAGAGGAGGAGAGGGGGAGATGAGGGAGACGTGGGAGACGCGATCGACTGTCGGTTCTCGTCTCGGTCCGATCTCCTCGTCTCCGCCTTCTCCCTCTCTCCTCCTCGACGTCATCCATCTGTCCGCCCACCATGCCGCACGGCCCGGCGGCCTTGGCCAGGACGGCGCAACAGGCCGCGGCCACGGCGGGCGGCTTCACGCCGTGGGCCAGCGTCTCGAAGGCCAGCGTCAACAGGGCATCGCCCGCCAGAATCGCCGTCGCCTCGTCGAACTGCTTGTGACACGTGGGCCGGCCGCGGCGCAAGTCGTCGTCATCCATCGCCGGCAGATCGTCGTGGATCAACGAATAGGCATGGATCATTTCGACCGCACACGCGGCGGGCATGGCCGCTTCGACGTCGCCTCCGCAGGCCTTCGCCGCCAGCAGCACGAGCATCGGACGCAGCCGCTTGCCTGGGGCCAGAAGGCTGTAGCGCATCGCCTCGCGGAGCCGCGCGGGGCAGCCATCGTCCAATTGCGTTTGGGCATCGAGCGCGGCATCAATTTGCGGGCCAAGCTGCTTGGCGATTTCGGCAAACGACTCGTGAGACAATTTGCTGGGCATCCTATCGCTTACCGACGTCACGGACCGCCAGAACAGATTCCTTCATTCTACGTTGACCGCTACGGCTCGTCTACATCGATGTCCGCCAAACAGGGGGTCCGACGCGCCGGACGTCGGGCCGCGGCTGTGTGGGCGACCGGCGGCGGCTGCGGCGTTTGCCCGGCTCGTCCTGGTCGATCGTGGCGGTGTCGTCGAAGGGTTGCGTGATCGGGTTGCCTTCGGCATCGACGCCGCTGAGCAGTTCGATTCGCCGCTCGGCGCGTTGCAGCAGTTCGTAGGATTGCCGCAGCAGCTTGATCCCTTCTTCGTACCGTGCGAGCGACTCGTTGAGCCCGATGTCGCCCTCTTCCAGCGAGTGGACGATCTCTTCGAGCCGTTCGAGCGCGTCCTCGAAGCCGAAGCTGTTCGGACGCCGGATCGGGAGGGGTGGTTTTTGCCATGAAGATCAATATACCAAACGTCGTTCCGTCCGTCACGGGCTGCTGGCGACGAGGGGGACGGAGGTGGAACTCGTCGGACGAGGTGGCTGGCGGAGAAACGTCATCCATTCACAAAGCGTTCTCCCGCCAACCGCCGCCGTCCCCTTCTGTCGCTTCGACGGTTCTCCGGCGGCTGTTCGCCGCCGGCCATTCGTCGAACTCGGGTTGTTACGGCGTTGCCGGATGCCGCGTCTGTGCCGGGCGATGGTTCTGGGCAATCTGCGGCGGCTGAACTTGGTTGCGGCAAGCCTGTCGGGCTCGGCGTGCCGATTCTCAATAATATGAACTTCAAAAAACCCTTCTCTTTGCGGGCGGCGGCGCTGCTGGCCGTCAGCATGTTCGACCTCGGTTTGCACGGTCACGGACGTCGCATCGCGACATTCGGAAGTACCTGTTTTCAGGTGCCGAAACCCACGGCGAATGCGCCGGCGACCGTACGTGCCCGAGGCGCCGTTGATCGCCGCGACCGGAACGCCTGCTCCAACGCTTGCCATCGGGCCAAACGGATCGCCGGCCGACAGGATGCCGCTGCCGAGTCTGGCCGAAGTCCTGCGGCTCGACGTGACCGTCGAATGGGTGCTGCAACGCTGGCCGCGCGTGACCACCGGCCTGCCGCAGTTGCAGTTGCAGGGCTATCGCGTGCCGTTGGTCAGCGGCACGAGCGTGGCGGACGTGGCCGGCTCGTTGACCTACTACTTCAACGCCCGGCAGCAGGTGCAGCGGATCACGCTTCGCGGCACCACCGGCGACCCCAGCGTCTTGGCGACCATTCTGACCAGCCGCTACGCTTCACCCGCCGGCTGACGAACGATCCGGGCGTCGTGCTCTATCGAAGCCGTCGATTCAAGCAATCGGCCGGTCGGCTCGCTGAAGATACGTTCGGCCCCGGTGGTGAGCGCCAGCCAGCCGTACTCGCGGTTCCTGGTCGATCTGGTGATGGATCGGACGGAGTAAGTTCGTAGTACCGCCTTAGGCGAAGCCTGGCTAGCAGCCGATCGTCGCAGCTCGTATGCTAAAGCATAACCTACGAACGCCTACGCCGCGCCGTCGCTCTTCGGCTTGGACTTCGCTTCGGGCATGGGCGGCTCGTATTCGAACTCTCGCCAGACCATCGGGCGGCGCAGATAGGGCTCGATCCGCAGCACGACTTCGCCGTTCTGAAAGATGCGGACGGTGCCGTTGCTCTGGCTGACCGTCACGGCCACGGCGTTGGTCGCCCGGCTGATGGCGGCGGCGGCCCAGTGCCGGGCGCCGAGGCCCTTCGAGAGCGTCACGTCGGCGGCCGAGCAATCGAGATAGCGGCAGGCCGCTTCGACCACGCCGTCGGCCGAGACGACGATCGCGCCGTCCATCTGGGCGATTTCCTTGATGCCCTCGCGCACGCGGGCGTCGTCCAGGTTGCGTTCCTTGCGGCTGTAGCCGCGGACCGGATCGAAACCGGCCGGCCGGCTGGAGGCCAGCACTTTTCGCGAATCGCCGACGACGAACAGCGTGCCGACCGGCTTTCCCTCGCGGCCCTTCGCGGCCGATCTCGACGGCCAGATCGACGACGATCTTCAGCGTGTCCAAGGGGACGCGGGTTTCCAGTTGACGCAGATCGCGGCCGGTCAGCCGGTTGAGGTGTTCGTCCAGATTGATGACGCTCAGCGAATCGACCGTGGCGGCGTCGAAACCGCTGTAGAGGGCCACCACGCTCGAACCGGCCGTGAGGATGTCGTCGGCCACGGCTTCGAGCACCGATTGGGTCAGCCGCTCGTAGACGGGGCTATCGGGCATGTCGAGCCGGACGGTCTCCAGGCCCGCCTCCTTGGCCCCGGCAAGCTCCTCCGACGTGTTCGAGGCGACCACGACCTTCGCCTTGCCGGTCAGGCTCTTCAGACGCGACCACTCGGCCGGGCCTTCCAGAAGCAGCAGAATGGCTTCGGATTCGGCCGATTCGGTCATCTGCCGAGCCACGCCCAGGAGCGTCTTGAACTGTTCGGTGAAACGTATCGGCTGCACGGGTTCACCGCCTCCTCGCCGGTTGTCATGCCACCAGGCCGGGCCAATCGGAAGCCGGCCGATATGGGGATCGCAAATCCGCAAGGGGAACGGCGCGATCCGAACTGCCTCTATAGTACGGGCTTGTGCGATTTGAGGCAACGGCAACGCGGACATGATTCAGGAGGTGGCTCGATGATGTGTCGTCAGAACAGGCTTCGATCGCGATCGGCCAACGACGGCGCGGGCTCCTGGGGGCGTTGCTGCTTGACGTATTGCTGCCAACGCTCGACGCTCTTGCCCAAGTCCTTGCCGGTGGCCTGTCTGCAGCGACAGGACGGCCCGATACTGCATGGCCGGATCGGAGTCGTTCAGGGCCTCGCCCAAGGCGGCGACGGCCGCGGGATTCTTCGTTTCGCCCAGCGCCTGGGCGGCGGCAATCCGCACGTCGGCGTCGACGTCGCTCCGCAACGCTTCGGCCAGCAAGGCCACGGCCTGGGCGTCGTTTCGTTTTCCCCATGCCTCGCACGCCGCGACGCGAATGCGGGCTTCGGGATCGCTCAGCGCCGCCTTCAGAATGGCGTCGGCCGCCGGGCCGGGATAATGGCCCAACGTGCGGATGATTTCCAGCCGAATCAGCGGGTCCTTTTCGGTGCGGATCGAGGCGGCCAATTGCTCGGAAACCTGCTGGCGCTGCGCCGGCGTCGCGCTGGCCGCCGTCTCCGACAGCTTCTTCAGCTGCTCGATCCGCTCGCGCGGCGAGACCACGCCGGGCATCGTATCCGAGGCCGGTCCCTGGAACGGCACCCAGGACGGCAGAAAGTCGAGGTCGGCGCAGCCGCCGGCCGTCATCGCCGCCAAACCGCAAAGCATCAACAGGACTCGTCGGCCGTTAGCACCAGTCATAGGTGGAATACCGCCGTGGCATGGGCTCGGACAATATGGAATACGCCAAACAGACAAGAGGGCGGACTATAGCATCGGCGCCCAATTCCGCCAAGATGAATCGATCGTGAAATCATGCTAAAGTGGGTTGTTTGGGAGAAGTGGCGAGCGAGCCGATGGCCTCGAGCCGTGGGTTATGCTTCAGCATAACGAGCAGATGGGCCGATCGGATCACCTGGAGGGCGGTCTGTCCGATCGGTGTTATGCTGAAGCATGACCTACGGTCTGCGGTCCCTTGTTGAGCACTGCGTCCTCGCTACTCTGTACTTCGCACTTCGCACCCAATTCTTGCTTCCGTGGATCACCGAACCCTCACCCTCGTCCTGAACACCCTTCTGCTCGCCGCGGCGGTCTGCGCGGTGAGCGTGCCGCTGGGGACGCTGCTGGCTTGGCTGCTGGTTCGCACCGATCTGCTGGGGCGGCGGCTGTGGCTGGCGCTGCTGGGGCTGATGCTCTTCGTGCCGCTGTACCTCCAGGCGGCGGCGTGGCAGGCGGGTTTCGGGCTGCAAGGGTGGTACACGCTGGCCGGCTTCGGGCCGGCGCTGCTGGAAGGCTGGGCCGGGGCCATCTGGATTCATGCCGCGGCGGCCCTGCCGTGGGTCGTGCTGATCGTCGGCTTCGGACTGGCCAACGTGGAGCGGGAACTCGAGGAATCGGCCCTGCTGGACGCCTCGCCGCGGCAGGTGTTTTGGCACGTCACGCTTCGCGCCGCACTGCCGGCCGTCGGAGTCGCCACGCTCTGGACGGCACTCACCGTGGCCGGCGAAATGACCGTCACCGATCTGTTCGGCATTCGCACCTACGCCGAGGAAGTCTACACGCAGATCGCCATCGGACAGGAGCCGGACGCCGCGCCGTTGCGGCTGTTGCCCGGCATGGCCCTGACGGCCGTGCTGGTCATGGCCGGCATGGCGATCTGCCGGGGCATGGCGCCGGGCAACCGGCCGCTGAGCCTGCAACCGGCCGGCTGGGTCTTCCGGCTCGGACGCTGGCGGCTGCCGGCCAGCGTGGCGACGGCCGCACTGTTCGCGCTGCTGATCGGCGTGCCGCTTGGGCAATCTCGCCTACAAGGCGGGCGTGATGGTTTCGCAGACCGACGCCGGGCTGGTGCGAGAATTCTCGGCAGCGAAATGCTTGAGCATGATTGCAGAGTCGCCGTGGCGGCATTCATCGGAACCAGGGACATTTTGAATTGAACGTCTACAAACCGGTGCTGGCATATTGTCTGATGCATTCCATACAACTGCTGTCGGACGTGGTCTGGTCGTTCACCCGGCTTTGCGTCGAGGGCATCCGTGCCGATGAAAAGCGCATCCGCGACTTGATGGAGCGATCGCTGATGCTGGTCACCGCGCTCGCGCCGAAGATCGGCTACGACAACGCCGCCAAGGTCGCCAAGACGGCGCATGCGCGCGGCACCACGTTGAAAGAGGAGGCCGTGCGGCTGGGCCTTGTTTCGGCCAGGGAATTCGACCGGCTGGTGCAGCCGGAGAAAATGACCCATCCGGGCTGATCACGGTATTACGAGTTCCCGGGGAGTTACGGACTGCGGTTAGCGGCGATAACGTCTAAAGAATGAGAGCAATCGGCTATCGTCATTGAGCCGAGGCATGGTAGAGCACAAATTATTTCGTTTCCGCAGAGCAACATATTTTTCGATGTTATCTGAGGGCAATCAACGGGGATTTGTGGATGGCGAGCGAGCAGGCCAAGGCCCAGCGCGACCGTTACTCCCTTCGTGAAGGCGTGGCTTGCCCCGGCGATTCTTGGATGAGGGGATGGGCATGGGGGACGTGGTCAACCTGAAGCGTTTCAAGAAGCGCGCCGAGCGGGGAGCCTCGGCAAAACAGGCCGACGCCAACCGGGCGCGGTTCGGCCGGACCAAGTCGAACGCGTTCGCAACGAGCGGCGCGAAAAGCGCGCCAGCGACCTGCTCGACCAGCACCGGATAGACGGCGAGGATGCATCATGAAATCGCCGGTCGTGAAACGCTCGATCGTCGTCGCCGGCCACAAGACCAGCGTCAGCCTCGAGGAGGCCTTCTGGAGCGGCATGAAGGAAATCTCGGGCCAGCGCGACATGACGCTGTCGGAGCTGGTAGGCAGATCGACAGAATCGCCAGCAAGGCAATCTGTCGTCCGCCATTCGCCTCTTCGTGCTGGACTATTTTCGCACCCGCGCCGCGGCCGCAGGATTCGACCAAGCCGCAAGCCTAGCGGTCTGGCCCTTGTTCGAATGGGTCGCGGGCGCGAAAAGCCCCTGCGAAGCTCTGTCGCCGAGCGGGAGCTTCGGCTCTGATAGAATCAGAACGAAAGCTCCGCATTCTTGTCTTGAGGCGTTTTCATCACGCAAACCGTGGCGGGCTCGATGATTCTTCCCGCGAACCACCGCCGCCCCCTCCGGCGGCAACCGCCGGAACGACTGGCGCCGCGACCAGCGCGGTCAGGTACATGGTCAGTGTCGCAAATCTGACTGCAAAATTGATCATGCACGGCTCCTGCTCGTGCGGATGTGGCGGTCCCACCAGCCGAAGCCGTTAACCCCCACCTCACCCCGTGCATTCCCGGGAATATTCACGCCGGCGCAGGATCGTGACGGTGAGGCCGATCTGCCGATCGGGCGCCTGCTTAGGGCAATCGAAAGCAGTCGGATGGCATTTTTGTCCCACGGCCCGCGCGGTCCGTGGCCCGCGCGGCACAGCTTCTTAAAATCGCTCTAAGGTGCAGCCGCATTTTGATCACGCGCTTGACCTGCCGGCCGCCGATTGGAAATACAACTCATGACCAAACGAAACGGCACTCGCCCGCAATCTGCCGCTGGGACTGGCCAGGCGCGGCTATTCGGGCGTGATCCAGCACCTCGCCGCCGGCGATGCGGGTTCCGCCCTGTCGGACATCGAACTCGAAAGCCGACTGATCGAACTCGGCTTCGTCGAGGGCGCCAGGGTCGAGGTGCTGCACGAGGGCATCGTCGGGCGCGATCCGATCGCGGTCCGCGTCGAGAACGTCACCATCGCGGTACGCCGGCGCGAGGCGATGGCCATCATCGTCGCCTGACGCGAGCGGACCTTGAAGCCATGGAAGCTCCATTGATGCATCTGGCCCTGGTGGGCACGCCGAACAGCGGCAAGACCTCGCTGTTCAATGCGCTCACCGGCAGCCGGCAGAAGGTCGCGAACTATCCGGGCGTCACCGTCGAGCGCAAGGAAGGCTCGTTCGTCACGCCGCTGGGGCGTCAGGTTTCGGTGGTCGATCTGCCCGGCACCTATTCGCTGCGCGGCCGCAGCCCGGATGAGGAGATCACCCGCGACATCGTGCTCGGCCGCACCCCCGGCGAGGCCGTGCCCGACCTCGTGCTGTGCGTCGCCGATTCCACCAATCTGCGGCTGACCATCCGCCTGCTGCTCGAGCTCAAGAGCACCGGCCGGCCGCTGGTGCTGGTGCTCAACATGTTCGACATCGCCACCCGCCGCGGCGTCACCGTGGACGTGGCGCGGCTGTCGGAGGCGCTCGGCGTGCCCGTCGTCACCTCGATCGCGGTGCGCAAGGGCGGCACCGCCGAATTGTTGCGCCGGACCGACGAGATCGCGGCGCAGGCGCCGCCGCCGCCGCGGCAAAATCTGTGGCGGCCGCTCACGGTCGCGCCGAATTGCGCGCCACCCAGCGCGAGGCCGACCGCATCATCGCCGCGACCGTCAGCCTGCCGGCACGGCCCGACACCTGGACCGCGCGGATCGACGCGGTGGTGCTGCACCCGGTCGCGGGGCTCGCGATCCTGGCGCTGATCCTGTTCGTGATGTTCCAGGCGGTGTTCGCCTGGGCGCAGCCGCTGATGGAGCTGTTGTCGTCGGCCTTCGCCGCGCTCGGGCAGTTCGTTCACGACACCCTGCCCGCGGGCCTGCTGCAGAGCTTCCTGCAGAACGGCGTGATCTCCGGCGTCGGCAGCGTGATCGTGTTCCTGCCGCAGATCATCATCATCTTCCTGTTCATCCTGCTGCTGGAAGATTTCGGCTACATGGCGCGCGCGGCGTTCCTGATGGACCGCATCATGGGCGGCGCCGGCCTGCACGGCCGCGCCTTCATTCCGCTGCTGTCGAGCTTCGCCTGCGCCATCCCCGGCATCATGGCGACACGGGTGATCGACAACCGCCGCGACCGCCTGACCACCATCCTGATCGCGCCGCTGATGACCTGCTCGGCGCGGATCCCGGTCTACACGCTGATCATTTCCGCCTTCATCCCCGACACGCAGGTCTGGGGTTTTGTCAATCTGCGCGGCCTCGTGATGTTCGGCCTCTATGCGGCCGGCATCGCCAGCGCGCTCGGCGTCTCGTTCCTGATCAAATTCTTCATGTGGCGCGACTATGCGCCGGCGCCGTTCATGCTGGAACTGCCGGACTACAAGATGCCGCGGCTGAAGAGCATCGCCATCGGCGTCTACACGCGGGCCAAGATGTTCCTGCAGCGGGCCGGCACCACGATCTTCTCGATGATGGTGCTGATCTGGTTTCTGGCCTCGTTCCCGCAGCCGCCCGCCGGCGCCGAAGGCCCCGCCATCAACTACAGCCTCGCCGCCATGATCGGCAAGGCGCTGGAGCCGCTGCTGGCGCCGCTCGGCTTCAACTGGCAGATCGCGGTGGCGCTGATCCCGGGCATGGCGGCGCGGGAGGTCGCGGTGGCAGCGCTTGGCACCGTCTATGCCATCGAGGGCGGCAAGGAAGCCGCCGAGCAGATCGGCCAGGTGCTCGCCACCAAATGGAGCCTCGCGACCGCGCTGTCGCTGCTCGCCTGGTACATCTTCGCGCCGCAATGCGCCTCGACGCTGGCGGTGATCCGCCGCGAGACCGGAAGCTGGAAATGGATGGCGGTCACCTTCGGCTACATGCTGGCGCTGGCCTATGCGGCGAGTCTTGCCACCTACAACATCGCGGTCGCGCTCGGCGCGGGGTAGATTGCCCGGCAACGGGCCCGCCGATGCCTGCGCGGCTCCCATATCCGCTGATTTAACGCATTTCCGGCAAAAGCGCTGCCTTTAGGACCGCGCGCAGGTTGCTATCGGGGGCCGGAGTAGCCACTTGACCAATAAGCGCGATCGGACCGCTGCAACAGCGCGTGTCCCGAAACGCGACGCCTTAGCCACGCCAAATCTTACGAACGGTATCGACCAACGGCATATCACTTCGGTATGCGCGTGACGGGTCAGGACAGCCTATGGCCATCGAACATGCCTCCGTGCAGGTCGCGCGCAAGCCCTGGGGGGTCGCCGATCTCCATCCCTGGAGCAGCATTGACGGTTCTGGCGACGCCGTCGGCGAGTTGTGGTTTCAGCGCGCCGACAAGAATGCTCCCAACCCGGCCCTGCTGCTCAAGCTACTGTTCACCAGCGAGCCCCTGTCGATCCAGGTTCATCCGGACGATGAATTCGCGCGCTCGATCGGCTTGCCGAACGGCAAGACCGAAGCCTGGTACATCCTCGCGGCAAGCCCGGGCGCGCGGGTTGCGCTCGGATTGAAGCGGCATCTCACGCCACAGGAATTGCGCGCAGCGATCAGGGACGGCTCGATCGCCGGTCTCGCGCAATGGCGTCCTGTCGCAAAAGGCGACATCATCTTCGTCCCCGCCGGCACGATCCACGCCATCGGCGCCGGTATCGTGCTCGCCGAGATTCAGCAGCGCAGCGACACGACATTCCGCCTGTTCGACTATGGCAGGCAGCGCGAACTGCACGAAGACAAGCGCCGTCGCCGTTTCCGATGCCGGGCCGGTTCAGACTCAATCCGGTCCGCGACGCCTCACCGCGGCTCGAACGGCCCTCATCGCAAGCCCGCATTTCGTCATTGAGCGGATCGACCTTCCGGCGAATTCGAACTGGGCGCTCGATGCCGATCGGGAAACCTGGATCCTGGTGATCGAGGGGCGCGCGCGGATCGGGTCGACGAAGCGTCGGTCGGCGACGCCGTCTTTATCGAGGCCGATCGTGCCGGCATCGAGGTCGGCCCGGACGGGATGAGCGGCCTGATCGCCTATCCGGGACCTGATCCCGTTATTTCCCTGCTGCAAGAATCTGGAGAGCGAATGACCGAATCTGCCGGCACGTCCGCCGCGCGACCCGCCGAAATCAAACGAGATTGTCGAGGTACAGACATGACGCCGCTCCGCCGCATCGCCTTCATCGGCAATTCGCTTCCCCGCCGCTGCGGAATCGCAACCTTTACGACCGACCTGCAGCAGGCGATATCGACTTCACGCCCGAATCTGGAGACCTGCATCGTGGCGATGACCGACCACGGTCAAGCCTATGATTATCCCTCCTCGGTCGCCTTGCAGATCAAGGACGACAACATCGAGGAATACGTGCGCGCCGCCGACTTCCTGAACGCCGGCCGGTTCGACACCGTGTGCCTGCAGCACGAATTCGGAATTTTCGGCGGCGAAGCCGGCGCCCACATTCTCGCGCTGCTGTCGCGCCTCACCATGCCGGTGGTGACGACGCTCCACACCGTGCTGGCCAAGCCGACGGCCGCGCAACGCGCGGTGATGGAGCGCATCGTCGAGGTGTCGTCGAAGGTCGTGGTGATGGCCAACAAGGGCCGCGAACTGCTGCGCAGCGTCTATCAGGTGCCGGACGACAAGATCGAGGTCATCGCCCACGGCATTCCCGACGTCGCATTTGTCGGGCCCGATGCGGCGAAGGCCAAGCTCGGATTTGGCGGGAAGTCGGTCATTCTGACATTCGGCCTGCTGTCTCCCAACAAGGGCATCGAAGTCATGATCGACGCCATGCCGTCGATCCTGAAGCGCCGCCCGGATGCGGTCTATGTCGTGCTCGGCGCAACCCATCCCAATCTGGTGCGGGACCAGGGCGAGGCCTATCGCGAAAGCCTGATGGCGCGGGTGCGCGAACTTGGCATCGAAGACCACGTCGTGTTCCTCGACCAGTTCGTCGATCAGGCCACGCTGCTCGAATTCATCTCGATGTGCGACGTCTATGTCACGCCCTATCTCAACGAGGCGCAGATGACGTCGGGAACGCTGGCCTACAGCTTCGGGCTGGGCAAGCCGGTCGTCTCGACGCCCTACTGGCACGCGCGCGAACTGCTGGCCGATGGACGCGGCGTTCTGGTGCCTTTCGGCGACGCGGCGGCGATCGGCAGCGAAATCGCGGAATTGCTCACCGATGACGCTCGCCGGCAGGCGATGTGCCGGCGCGCCTATGCGGTCAGCCGGTCGATGACATGGGAACGCACCGCCGAGCGTTACATGTCCGCCTTCGAGAACGCGCGGCAAGGTCACTGGCTCAAGGTCGTTGCGCGCTCCGACATGGCCTTGCCCGAGCCACGCAGCCCTGCGGCGCCCGACATGCAAATCGGCCATTTCCTGTCGATGTGCGACGATACCGGCCTGTTCCAGCACGCCGTGCATTCGGTGCCCGATCGCTCGCACGGCTATTGCGTCGATGACAATGCCCGCGCGCTGCTGTTGGCCTGCGCCCTCAACGAACCGGGCGAACAGCCGCTGTCGGAAGTTCTGACCGCCCGCTTTGCCGCTTTCGTGCAGCATGCCTGGAATCCCGACACCAGGCGATTTCGCAACTTCATGGGCTTCAGCCGCATCTGGCTCGAAGACAGCGGTTCCGAAGACAGCCACGGGCGAACGCTTTGGGCCCTGGGCGAGTGCGCCCGCAGCGATTCCAGTCCGTCGCGCCGATCATGGGCGGCATCCTTGTTTGCCGAGGCGCTGCCCACCGCGGAAGCCTTTCGCTCGCCCCGCGCATGGGCATTCACGCTGCTGGGTCTGGACGCCTATTGCGCGGCCGCGTCCCAACGATCTTCATGCCGCGGAAGTCCGGCACGTTCTTGCCGACAGGCTGATGGCCATTCTCGCATCGGTCGAGACGCCGGACTGGGTGTGGTTCGAGGAAGGGCTTGCCTACGACAACGCGCGCCTGCCGCAGGCCTTGATCGTGACGGGCATGGCAACGCAAACACCCGCCTATGTCGATGCCGGATTGAGATCCCTGCGCTGGCTGATGACGCAGCAAACGGCATCGGGAGGGCATTTCCGCCCCGTCGGCACGGCCGGCTTCGGCGAACAGCGGCAACCTCCCCGCGCCTTCGATCAGCAGCCCGTGGAAGCCACGGCCACGATCGCCGCCTGCCTCACGGCGTGGCGGGCGGATGGCGATGCCGAGTGGAAAGCCCTCGCAACGCGCGCTTTCGCGTGGTTTCTCGGCAGCAACGATCTGTCGGTTGCGCTGGTCGATCCGCAGACCGGCAGTTGCCGCGATGGACTGCATCCCGATCGCGCCAACGAAAATCGCGGCGGCGAGTCGGTCGTGTCCTATCTGCTTGGGCTTGCGGAGATTCGTCAGCTTGCGCGCGTCAACGCCGGCCTGACAAAACCCGCGGCACTGCGCGCCGTCGGCGCCTGAATTTCACCTCCCACTCCAGCGAGCCGAGGACACCGTGTCACAAGCCACCTTCCTGAACCGGCAGGCGCTTTATCTGCGTCCCGATCCCGCGCGGGTGATCGTGCGCGCCGTTCAAGCCGGCGACCGAACCGCGCGATCTCAACCCGACCGACAAGACGCGGGCCAATCATATCGTCGACCGGGTTCTCGCGCTCGATTCGGAAGCCGTTGCCAGCCAGCTCGCCGACGTCCTGGAAAATTTCCAGGGCCGGCATCGCAACCTGCTGGAGACGTTCGAGGCCCGCGCCGACGAAATGGAGGAGGCTTTCGCGACGCATGGAGCTTTTTCAAAGATCCAGCGCCAGCTGGTCGGCGCCTATTTTCTCAATGAATATTCGTTCGAAGCCTCGGCCCTGTTCAACCCCAGCATCGTGCCGCACCCCGACCAGTCGGATGCGCCGAAAGGCGGCGTGCGCTTCATTCTCAGTCTTCGCGCCATCGGCGAAGGGCATGTGTCGTCACTGACGTTTCGGGCCGGCACGATCGCAGCCGACGGCAGCCTGACCGTCGATCCGACGGCTCGGCTCGCCTCGAGCCCCCGGATTTGCCATCGCGTATCCGGGCCGGACGGCGATGCATGTCGAGCTGATTTTCAAGCCCGAAGAAGAACTCAGCGAGCGCGTCATCTTTCCCGTCACCGAATCGCAATCGAACGGCATCGAGGATGCGCGCTTTGTCGAATTCAGCGATGGCGACCGAAAAACCTACTACGCGACCTATACCGCCTATAGCGGGCGGGCGATCCGTTCCGAATTGATCGAGACCAGCGATTTCATGTCGTTCCGGCTGGCGCCCTTGAGGGGCGCCGCGGCACGGAACAAGGGCATGGCGCTGTTCCCGCGCAAGATCGGCGGCAAATACGCCATGATCGCGCGGCAGGACAACGAGAACCTGTATCTGATCTATTCGGACGACCTGTACACGTGGGACGGCGGCCAGGCCGATCCTGAAGCCGGAATTTCCCTGGGAGTTCGTCCAGATCGGCAATTGCGGGTCGCCGATCGAACTCGACGAAGGCTGGCTGCTGCTGACGCATGGCGTCGGCCCGGTCCGCAAATACTCGATCGGCGCGGCGCTGCTCGACAAGAGCGACCCCTCCAAGGTGCTGGCGCGCTCGCGCGAGCCGTTGTTGCGGCCTGAACCATCCGAGCGCGAAGGATATGTCCCCAACGTCGTCTATACCTGCGGCGCGATGCGGCACAACGACCAGATCATTTTGCCCTACGCGGTGTCGGATACCTTCTCCAATTTCGCGACCATCAAGATTTCGGCGCTGATGCAGGCGATGAAAAGCTGACCGCCGCATCGTGCAGGCATTCAATGCCGGCAAGGCGGAAACCGGAAGGCCAATTCACCGATGGCCGGCAAATCCGCAAGTGGCGCAGCCGAGACCCTCTATTCGGCTATTCGCCCGCTTTTGACGTCAAGGAAGCCAGGGGGACGTCGAAAGCGTACACGAAGCCGGTGGGCTCATACGTCAACCGCACGTCGCCCTTCAGTTGCTTGCCGAGCGTCTCGATCAGCCGCGTGCCGAAACTGCGCTTGTCCGGAGCTCGAACCGCGGGGCCGTTCTTCTCCGTCCATTTCAGATGCAGGCGCTGCGTCCTGGGATCGAGCGTCCACTCGATATCGACGCGGCCGGCTGGCACCGACAATGCGCCGAACTTCGTGGTGTTGGTGCAGAGTTCGTTCAGCGTCATCGCAATCGCGATCACGGCCCCCGACGTCATCCGGACATCAGGTCCTGAAATCGTGAATTTCGGCACATCGGGATTGTCGAAAGCTTCGGTGGCGCCGCGAACGATCTTGCCGAGGTCCGCACTGGTCCATCGGGCCTGCAAAAGCAGGTCGTGGGCCCGCCCCAGCGCCACCAGCCGTCCCTCGATCGCGTGCTGCGCATGTTCGGCGCCTGGCACGTTGCGCAGGCTCTGGGAAGCAATGGCGCTGACCGTCGCGAGCGTATTCTTGATGCGGTGATGCAGTTCTTCGAGGATCAGCTTCTGAAGCTTGTCGGCCGCCTCGCGCTCCCTGGCGTCAATGCCGGCCTGGGCGAGCAGGTCCTGGGCATCGATTTCGGCTTGCGCCAGCAGCAGCCGAAGGCTGACGTTCTCCGCCGCCAGAAACTCCTGGGGAGGCGCTGCGCCCGCGCTCGAAATCGCGGCGGTCCTGATCATGATCGATTTCAAACATCGCCGACTGTATCACCATATGTCGGGTCGCGCTCATATCTTTGGTGGGTGCGGTCTTTGCCGCAATCGGGCGATTATTGTGGTTTGCGGCCTGAAAAACGCCGGTTTCAGGCGTGGCCGATCATGTTCTGCATCTCGGCAATCATTTCCCTGGCCTCAAGCGGCTTTCCGAAAAAGCGACTGTCGGCAGGAATATCGATGTTTGCCAGCTTCAACTGCCCGGATACCAGGATGATCTTGATCGGCGGCCAGCGCTCATGCACCGCGTGCGCGAGCTTCAGACCGTCCATGCTGCCCGGCATCTGGATATCGGTAAAAAGCAGCGCAATATCGGAACGCGATTCGAGGATTGCCACGGCCTGGTCGGCATCCACGGCCTCGACCGGCGTAAAGCCGGCATCCTCCACCATATCGACCGCGCGCATGCGCAGCAGCATCTCGTCTTCGACGACGAGAACGACGCGGGGACAACCGGAGTGATCCAGGACCATCATGACGGGCTATTTCGAACGTGAGCGGGAAGAAATCAGCCCGTGCCATGGCTCGAGAATGGCTGCGAACACCGAGACAAGCATCTCATAGCCCAAATGATCCCGATTAACTCAACAATCTTGCAACAGGCCATGCCTTGACCCAGGAAAGCTGCAGAATCGGCGCGAGTCGCTGATTTCGTGAACGGCAAGGCAAATGCGCCCAAGCGGCTCGTAAAACACAAATTAGTGCCTATGTAATCAGTGAAAAACGCGAGAGCGTATCAGCGAGGCTGACCTAATGAGCGCCAAATATCCGTTGAGCTTGCTTCGCCAAGCATTGTCGCAGGACGGCACGAGCGAACGTTGCAAAGCCTGTTCAACGACGGGGCTCCGCTGATTCCAGTCCCGGTAACGACGATCGCGGACCGGCGACAGCTTGATCAGCGTCGATCACGTGATTGATTTTCCAAATCATAGTCGTTCGTATGACCAGACGCGGCGCGCCGTGCGATTTTGGGGGCATGACAGCGCGATCGAGGCCTCATTTTTCATCGACGAAGATGCATTGAAGCGCATTCAACCGGATGCCCGCCCCGATGCATCGGGATTCCTGGACGCGTTCGATTGCAATCGCGATTTGATATGTGCCGCCGCGGCCAAAATCTATGTTCGCGGAAGCCGAGGATCTTATGACCTGGTTGCGGCTCATTTTTGAACCCGCCCTCTGAGCGTCTTGGTAAGGCCGTATCAAGCGACTATTGGTTGCCTCATCCCCAACAGCTTCGCGTCACCACCCTCCCTGGAGTAACAACGCATGCGGAAACTTGACAAGCCTACCGAGCAAGAGATCAGTGAGGGACCGCAATCGGTATCTTTTCAGATCGCGAACGGGAATTTGCGGCAGCGCTGCATCCTGCAAACCGGGCTCCCGACCAAGCAACAGGCGCAGAAGTACCTTCTGACAAACTGGTCGACGATCGAAAAGATGGCGCGCGACGCTCTTGCGGCGGGGACCATTGAAGACGGTGAGATCAGACTTGTGATGGTCTGAGCGGCTCATTGAAGAGCGGACACGGAGAGCAGTCATGCTGAACGATCGAGACAACATCCTGAACGCGCTCCGCGTGAAGGCGCTCAAGGTGCGCGAGATCATGAAACGCGCCAATGTCGCGAATGAGGAAGTGTGCCAGTCTCTCTTGTTGAAAATGCGCAACGAAGGTGTCGTGAAATTCGATATTCACAGCGGACGATGGCTCATCGGGTAAATTGCCGCAACGCGCTGCCCGTCAGGTCAATAAGGTGCGGACCTTCGTTGCGGCGTCGTAGATTTCGACCTGGAGCATCGGATAAGTCGACTTCAGTCCTCGGCCCGATGCTTCCGCGGTATCGGCCGTGTCAAACTCCGACTTGAAGTGGCCGTCGACAACGACCACGAACCCTTCGGCAGGAGGCCGGTCGGCCCGCGTTGCTTTCTTCGGCTCTGGTTCGTCAACGGTGCTAATCACTGGCTTTTTCATCGGACACTCCTTCAGGTCGCTTCCATGCGCCATCACGGGTCTTTACGACAGCTGCGATAACGTTTTGCGTTGATTTCGATCACGCCCTCGGCAAAGGCCGCCCAATCGCCGGCATTGGGCAAGCTAATCAGCCGAGGCCTGAACACGCCCCGATTTTATGGCCTTCGACGGCTGCTTCGCCCCCTGGGCCTCGCCGGACTGCGTGTTGCGGACGGCCTCCGTCAGCATCTGCCGCAGCTCAGCCTTCGTCTGCGGCGGTGCCCGCGTGAAAGATGCTTGCCAATGAGCCATGACCACCATGTGGGGATGCCGGAGGGAGGATTAAACCCCGCTGGAGAAGATTTCCGACGCCCTTGCGCGAAGGCCTGCAAGTTTCTAAAGATACGCATGCGAGTTTGATCGAACCCCTGGAGACTGAAATGGACAACGCCAAGCACACCGCTCCGCGCGCCCTGTCCATTCCGGAAGCTCTCCATGACCGCGTTTCTCACGCTCGACTCCATCTCCCTAAATACACCTGACGGACGCCCGCTGTTCGACGGACTGACGCTCGCGATCGGACGCGAGCGGACCGGCCTGGTCGGCCGCAACGGCAGCGGCAAGTCCACGCTGCTGCGCGTGATCGCCGGCGAAATCGAACCGGCGAGCGGATCGGTGCAGCGCGCGGGCTCGATCGGCATGCTGGCCCAACTGGCGGATGAGAGTCTGACGGTCGCCGAAGCGCTGGGCGTCGCCGATGGCCTCGCCCGCCTGCGCCGGCCGAAAGCGGCGAGGGCTCGCTCGATGACGCCGCCGAGGCCGACTGGACGCTGCCGGCCCGGCTCGAGGCGGCATTGGCTGAAACCGGCCTGCCCGCTCTGCCAACCGATCGCCGGCTCGCTTCGCTCAGCGGCGGCGAACGGACCCGCGTCGCGCTGGCGCGCCTCCTGATCGAGGCGCCGGACGTGCTGCTGCTGGACGAGCCGACCAACAATCTCGATGCCGATGGCCGCGAGGCGGTCGCCGAACTGCTCGCGCGCTGGCGCGGCGGCGTTGTGGTCGCCAGCCACGACCGCGCGCTGCTGGAGCGCGTCGACCGCATCGTGGAGCTGACGCCGTCGGCGTCACCATATTCGGCGGCGCGTGGCCGGCTTTTGCCGAGGCGCGCGATGCGGCGCGGGCGCGCGCGGAGGCCGACCTCAGCCGGGCGTCCGACGCCCTGCGCCATGCCGAACGCGCCGTTCAGGAGGCCAAGGAGAAAAAGCCCGCCGCGACAAGCTCGGCCGCGCCGGGCGCGCCAAGGGCGGCGAGAGCAAGATGTTCCTCGACGCCGAAAAGCAGCGCGCCGAAAACTGCGGCTCGCGCGAAGGCCGCATCGCCGATCGCCTGATCGAGAGCCGCGCGGAAGCGCTGAACGAGGCCCGCGCGCGGGTCGAGGTGCTGACGCCGCTTTCGATTCTGCTGCCGAGGACGGACCTGCCCGGCAGCCGCGACCTCGTCGCCTTCAAGGACGTGGCGATGGCCTATGGCGACCGCCGTCTGTTCGGGCCGCTGTCGTTTGAATTCGCGGTCCCGAGCGCATCGCTATCCGCGGCGCCAACGGTGCCGGCAAGACCACCCTGCTCCGACTGATCATCGGACAACTTGAACCCTCGGCCGGAGAAGTCCGCCGCCTGACCGATCGCATCGCCGTGCTCGACCAGCATGTCGGCCTGCTCGATCCCGAACGGACCATTCTCGACAATCTGCGCCGCCTCAACCCAGATCTGTCCGACAATGAGGCGCACGCCGCGCTGGCGCGTTTCGCCTTCCGCAACAAGGCGGCGCTGCAGATCGCGGGCACGCTCAGCGGCGGCGAGCGACTGCGTGCAGGCCTCGCCTGCGTGTTCGCGCGTCCGCAACCGCCGCTGCTGCTGTTGCTGGACGAGCCGACCAATCACCTCGATCTGGCCTCGATCGAGGAGCTGGAAACCGCGCTGGCCCGGTTTGACGGCGCCCTGATCGCGGTGAGCCACGATCAGGCATTTTTGCGGGCGATCGGCGTGGCGCGGGAGATCCGGCTCTGATCGCCTGTCGCGTCAGCGCGTGGCGGCGCGCCGGCGCGGGATGAGGAGCGCTTCGATCTCGGCGGCGGCGTCAGCCGCGCCGTCGACCCCGGCCAGCGCCCGCTGGCGCGCCTCGGCATTCCGCCGGAACGACGGCATCGCCGAGCACCTCCGCGCGGCCGCACGAATCGCTTCGACCCCGGCGTCACCGGGAAGGGCGCGGCCCGCGCCCCACTCGTCGACCGCCGCCGCGACGAAGGGCTGATCGCCGGCAAGACCGGGGATGACGACCATCGGCACGCCGTGGCGCAACGCTCGCATCGCGGTCCCGTGGCCGCCGTGCGTCACGATCAACGCCGCCCGCCGCATGATCGGATCGTGCGCCGCATAGTTCACCACGAAGGCGTTCGGCGGGACGGCGAGCTCCGACGGCTCGACGATCCCGCCGGTGGTCGCGACGACGTGCACCGGCAGTCCGCCGAGCGCGGTCGAGCCGCGTTCGAGCTTCTCGACCGAGCGTTGTTCGAATCCGGTGCTGAAGCTCATCAGGACGAGCGGCGTCTGGATCGTCGTCGGACCAGGGCAAGTCGGTCGGCACCGCGACCTTCTCGTCCTCGAGGACGGGACCGACGTGACGCGCGAGCTCCCAACCGGGAGCGGTGCGGCAGTGATCGAACTGCGGCCAAGAGAGGTCGTGATGATGCGGTCGTGCGACCGGCCATAGCTCGTCGAGCGACGGCAGCGGCTCGAAGCCGGCTTGCGGGCGCATCCCGTCGAGCCGCGCGATCATCCCGCGCCACATCTCGAGCTGGCGGAAGACGAACGTGTGGCAAACAACCGCGGTCGGAAGTCCGAAGCTGCGCGCTTCGGCAAGTGCGGCCGGAAACATGCAGTCGATCAGAACAGATCGGGCGGCCTCGGCGGCGACGACGATCGCGCACCTGCTCGGCGGATCGCCGGCGAGGTGAGGTAGCACGACATCCGCGTCAAGAACGTGCCTTGCGGATAGCGTTCGACCTGTTCGTACGCGCGCGTCAGCTCGATCGCGCGAAAGCCGGCCGCATCGACCCGCGGCACCATTTCGGGGCGCCCGGCGAACGCGACGGTGTGACCGCGCTCGGTCAGGACGCGTGCGATACCGAGGCTCGGCGGCAGGTTACCGCCGCCCGACCAATTCAGCCACAGAATAGCGGGCCATCGTCGCTTCCTCTCATGTGTAATGACACCGTCGATCAGCCGCCGCACGACGGTTGCCTCCGCGGCTGCGCGACGAGCGCGGAATCGCGCCGCAGGACATTCCAGACGGCGACGTCGGTCGCCACGACCAGGACGTTGAAAAGCTGCGTGCGCGCGCCGCCGCGCCGGCGCTCGAGCTGCGGCGCGAAGTACGCTCCACCCAGAGCGCGGTGATTGTCGCGCGCCCTGTCGAGCAGCGGCAGCAGCTGCGGACGGCGATGGTCGTCGGCGAGACAGCGGATCACGAGGTCGCCGATGGTTTCGTAGACTTCGAAGATCGCGCTGACCGCGGCGGCAACGTCGCCCGCCGGCGTCACCCGCAGCGGCACCCCGGCGGCTCCCAAGCATGCAGAGGCCTCGTAGACGAGCTCGTCCTTGCTGCCGAAGGCGCGCAGCACCGTTTGGACCGTCGTGTCAGGCGCGCGCGACGTCGTCGAGCGTGAAATCGTCGATCGCGCGTTCGGTGTAGAGCCGCATTGCGCTGGCCAGAATCCGCGACCGGGTCGCGCCGGCCTTGGCCGCGCGCGCCGTCATCACATAAGGTCGCCTGATCTTTTTCATGTTATCGACCCTAACACCAAATAATTTTAGCGTCAACCGCATTAACATGAAATTTGGCGCGGCATCCCCTGGCCCGCGGCGACAGGCCTGATCGGGTGTTGCAAGGGAACGTCGCGGCCGAGAGATTATCGCGGCGGCGGGCTCGCGGCCGGCGGTGTCAGCGCCAGCGGCGGCTTCGGCTTCGGCGGCCGCGCAACCCGGGGCCGGGCGCCGGGCGGACCTCGATCGGCGGCGGCAGGGGCGCGGCCTGCTGGCTGACGACAGGGGCATTCGGACGTGCCGGCGCCGCCGCAGCCGGCGGCCGCGGCGCGCCCACTCTGGGCGGCAGCGGCGCCCGCCGCGGATCGCGGCCGGGGATCGGCACGCTGGAAAGCGGTTGATCCGAGGGCACCGCATCCGGTGTCGTGACGGACGGCGGCGGAATTGAAGCCGGCAATGCCGGCGGCGGCTCGCCGCGCTCGATCGAATCCAGCCGTCGCGTTTCGCGATCGATCGCCCGCACCGCCAGCCACGACGACAGCGAGGCAACGTCGACGTTGCGATCGAGCGCATCGGGCGAGCCGGCCGCGAACAACTGGATTTCCGGACCGCCGGTCGCCGTTCCGGCCGCGGTCGAGGCGAGGCTGGCGCGGATGTCGGCCTGGTCGGCGGGAATATCGTATCCGCCGGAGATGATGGCGCGCGCGCCATCGGCTTCGAGCGTGGTGGCGCCGACGCGAAGCCGGCCATCGCCGATACTGAATGGAATTTGCGCCGACTTGACCGACAGCGCGCCGGCCGACAGCACCGGCTCGACGATCTGCCGCAATTTCGCTGTCGTCCGTCGCCTGCCCGCTGTCGCTGGCGCGGATCGCGGCGTCGAAGGCGCGGGGGTCGAGGCCTGCAATCCGCGCGGACTCCAGCGTCACCGTGCCGCTGCCGGACAATGCGCCGGTCAGCGCCGCGGCGCTGCGGCCCTGGCTCGCCAGCGTCATCTGCATCGAGACGCGGCCAGCGGGCATCGCGAGCGAGCGATAGTGCAACGCCGCGCCATCGACGCCTGTGAGCTCGGCGCGCGCGTTGAGCGCAATTCCATTCGGGCTCGGCCTGGCGTCGACCGTGGCGGTCGCCTCGCCGCCGCCGATCCCGCCCTTGATGGCGTCGAAGGTCAGCGACTGGCCGTCGCTCTTGACGGTGCCGCTGACCGGGCGCAATTCGACGCCGCCCGGCAGCGCGCCGCGCAGCGCCTGGAACGCGACCTGGCCGCGCCAGCCCTTCAGCAGTCCCGGAACCGAGCGGCTCGGCCGCATCGCGCCCCGCCGCGCCGATCGCCAGCGCAAAGGCCGGCGCGAGATCGAGCGCGTCGAGTCCCACTTCGCCCTCGACGTTTCTTTCGCCGTCAAGCGTCACCGCCAGATGCCCGCGCAGCCGCGAGCCCGCGATCGTGCTGTCGAGATCGTCGAAGGTCAGCCGGTTGCCGGCCAGCGACAGGCGCGAGGAAAAGCTGATGTTTTGCGCCAGCGTGTCGCTCGGCTTGAGATCGAACAGCGGCGCGAGGCTGACGCTGCGAACGTTCAGGCTGACGCTCGCCTTGGCGTCCTGCGCCCAGGGATCGGCGGTGCCCTGCGCCTCGGCATCGAGCCCGGCTCCCGAGATCCTTGCCTTCAGCCGCAACGGCGCGTGCCACACGCCCGTCACCGATCCCTCGAACTGCGCCGGGCCGTCGCCGGCCGCGACCGCGCGGTCGAGCCCGAGCAGCGCCAGCAGCGTGCGGCCCTGATCCGACGACAATTTCGATTCGATGCCGAATTCGCTGCGCCGGAGCGCATCGAGATCGATGCCGCGCAGCGCCGCGATCTCGGGCGTTGCCGTGATCGTGGCTGATGCCCTTGAGCTGCGGCGCGTCGAGGTCGAGAACGGCGCGCGCGTTGGCGCGATTGGCCGGCTTTGCATCCTTCGCGAGATCGAGCGTCAGCTTGCAGGCGCGCGGGCCCGGCGCCTGTCCCGGCCTGTTCGAGCCGTGACGCAAGCGCCGGCGCGAGCGGCGCGATCAGCGCGGTGATCTGGTCGAGCGACGCGGCGCTCGAATTCAGCGCCAGCTTTCCGGTGGCGTTGACGCGGTCGAAAGCGCCGGCGCCTTCCAGCGTCACGCCCGCCGGCCTCGCCGATCTTCAGTTGATCGAGCGAGACCGTCTTCGGATCGTAGCCCAGCTTCGCCATGAACGGCCGCAGCTCCTGGCCGGCCGAGATGGCGCGGCCGATATCCAGCGACAGCTTCGCCTCGTCCGGCCATTCGCCCTGCGGGCCGGCCAGCGAACGCGCGAAGGCCGTCGCGGCATCGAGATCGAGCCGTTCGCCCTTCAGCTCCGCATCGAGGCGCGTACCGCCGCCCGCCGCCGCATTGGAGAGCGAAACCCGTCCTTCGACGGCGCCGCCGTCGATCTCGGCCTTCAGGGCTTCGATGGCGAGGCCGCTTCGGCCACGCTGACATCGCCGCGCAGGCGCAGCGGCTTCTGGCTGCGATAGGCTGATCTCGCTGCGGCCCTGCAGCCACGCCACCAGCGCATCCGGGTCCGACGATTCGACGCTGAGCGCGCCCTTGAAACTGGCCGGGCTCACCGGCTGGCGCGCTGGTGCCGGTCAGCGACACCAGCGTCGCGCCGGGCGCGCGAAAATCCAGCCGGTCGATGCTCCAGGATTTGGCGTCGCCGTGCAAATCGGCGGCCAGATTCTGCACCGGACGCCCGCCCAGCATGATCTGCTCGGAGCTGAATTCGATTTGCGCCGGTATCGGCGGCCTGCGGGAGATCGGCGATCAGCGCGCGCAACGCCGGCAACAAGCGCAACGGCTCGGCGGCGTTGTCCCTGGCGAAGAACCTGTCGGCATCGAGCTGCCGCGCCGACAGCGCGGCATGAAGCAGCGGCGAGGCGCCGAAGCTGACGTCGCCCAGCCCGGCGAATTTCAGCGCGCGCTCCTCGGGGCCGTAGCTGGCCTCGAGCTGATCGAGCTGCGCGGCGGCCGGATCGGCCTTGACCTTGGCCGATATTTTCCAGGGCGTGATCGGGACGTCGCCCTTGGCCTTGAGGCCGGCGGGCACGGCCAGCGCCAGCGCGCCGTCGAAGTGCGGCGCGCGCGCCTCGAAGGTCAGCACGCCATCGAGATCGGCGGACAGCGCGCGCGCGCCGGGATCGATGTTGAGATGGACGCGGGTGCCGTTGCCGTCGACGCTCTGGCCGGACGAGACCCGGAACGGATAGCGCAGCCCCGACAGCATGAAGTTGCCGTCGCCGCGCACCGAGCCGGCCAGCGAGCGCACGTCGCCGGTGAAATGCGATGTCGTTCAGTTCGAGCGTGCTGCGGCTGGCGGCATCATGCAGCGCGATGCGGCCGGTCAGGTTCAGCCGGTCGATCGCCAGCGACCCCAGATTGAATTTTCCGGTCGAGGCCGGCCAGTCGATCCGCCCCTCGCGATCGAGCCCGAGATCGAGCGACATGCCGTTGATCGTCAGTTCGTCGGCGCGCCATTCGCCGCGCATCAGCGAGCCCAGGCTGAACTCGACGTCGAGCTTGTCGGCGCGAACCTTGCCGAGATCGTTGGCGCCGCCGACCGTCACCGAGCGCAGCCGCAGCGACGGCGTCGGCAGCAGCCGCGCATCGAGCTTGCCCCCGACCCGCACCGGCGCGCCGATCACCTGCGTGGCCTCGGCCTCGAATTGCGGCCGGAACTGGTTCCAGTCGATGAAGTACGGCCCGATCAGCGCGGCCAGCAGCGCAATGATAAAGGCAATCGCCAGTCCGAGCAGCGTCGTCTGCACGGTGTCTCCCTTTGAGCACGCCCCGGCGCGGCCTCGCCCGGCATGACGCGGTCCAACCGCCGGGCGGCACGCCGTCCGCGATGCGTGACGCGGACGCCAGCCGCCGCCGCCGAAATCAACCCCGGAGCAGCGCCATATATAGAGACAACTGTGGCGAAGTCACAGCAAGTCCGTGACGATTTTACGCGCGACGCCCTCACCAGCTGGCGGGCAGCCGCTTCAGGCCGCGCAGCACGAAGGTCGGCCGCCATTCCGGATTCTCGGCGTCGTCGAGCCGCAGCTCCGGCAGGCGGCGCAGCAGGGTCGCGATCGCGACCTCGGCCTCGATCCGCGCCAGCTGGGCGCCGAGGCAATGGTGGATGCCGCCGCCAAAGGACAGCGGCCGGACATTGGGGCGGGTGATATCGAGCCGATCCGGCCGGTCGGGATAGACCGCCGGATCGCGGTTGGCCGAGCCCAGCAGGCACAGCACGCTTTCGCCTTTCGGGATTTTCTTGCCGCCGAGGTCCTCGATGTCCTCCAGCGCCACCCGGCCGGTCAGCTGCACCGAGGAATCGTAACGCAGGAATTCCTCGACGGCGTTGGTGATGAGGGAGGGATTGGCCTTGAGCAGCGCGAGCTGATCGGGATTGCGGTGCAGCGCCAGCAGCCCGTTGCCGATCAGATTGACGGTGGTCTCGTGGCCGGCGCCGAACAGCAGGATGATATTGGCGGTCAGTTCCTCGTTGGAGAGCTTGCTGCCGTCTTCCTCGGCCTGCACCAGTTGCGTGGTCAGATCGTCGCCGGGATTCTTCCGCCGCAGCTCGAACAGCTGCTGGAAATACATCTTCGCCATCGCGTTGCTGGCATTGCCCTGCTCGATTTCTTCCGGCGTCAGCGGCACCGGATCGAGAATGCGCCCGCCGTCGCGCGAGCTCGCATAAAACACCTCGCGATGCTCCTCGGGAATCCCGAGCATGTCGCAGATGATCGTGACCGGCAGGCGGAACGCAAAATCCTCGATCAGGTCCATGTGTCCCTGCGGCGCGATGCGATCCAGCGTCTGATCGACGATCTCCTGGATGCGCGGACGCATGTCCTCGACCCGGCGCGCGGTGAAGGCTTTCACCACCAGGCCGCGCAGGCGGGTATGGTCGGGCGGATCCTGCTGCAGCATCCAGTGGCTCATGCTGCGGAAGATCGGCTCGTCCATGATGTTCGGGCCGTAGCGGCGCTTGGTGCGCTCGACGTAATCCTTGCCGAAGCGCTTGTCGCGCAGCACGAGGCTCGCTTCGGCGTGCCGGCTCGCGACGAACGTGCCGAGCGGCGTCAGGTGCATCGGATCGGTGGTGCGCAACCGCTCGTAATGCGGATAGGGATCCCTGATGAATTCCGGCGACAGCGGATTGAACAGCGGCGCGCTGGTCGCGGTCTGAACATGCTCGTTCATGGTGACCTCAATTGGTTGCCGCGGTGAATCCAGCATTCGACCGCCGACGCCTTCGAGGCCCGGAGCGGGTGTCGTTCCCGTTCCGGAGCGTCCGAAACTCGATACACTGTTGTATCGAGTTGCATTCTGACGTAAAATTGCCGGATGTCAAGACTGCGGACCCGCCCGACCCGGGACGATACCTGCGAAAAGCTGTTCGAGGCGGCGGCGCGCGTCTTCGAGGAACAGGGCATCGGCGGCGCCAGCATCGAGGCCATCGCGGCCGCGGCGGGCTTCACGCGCGGGGCGTTCTATTCGAATTTCAAGAGCAAGGACGAGTTGATCATCGCCATGCTCGAGGATCATGTCGAGCAATCCATCCGGCGCAATCTCGATCTCCTGGCCCGCCACAAGGATCCCGCGGACTTCATCGATGCGTTGAAGACCATGGACCGCAGCCGGCAGGATCCGCTCGGGCGATCGCCGCTTTTGCACATGGAGATGATCCTGTTCGTGGCGCGCGCGGAAAAGCGCAGGCCCGAGCTCGCCAAGCGCCTGCGGGCCCGGCGCAAGATGATCGCGGATATCGTCGAAACCACGTTGCGGAACAGCGGCAGGACCGGAACCCATGAACCCGAATTGGACCGCCGCCATCCTGCTCGCGCTCGATGACGGCTTTCGCCTGCATCGCCTGATCGATCCGGAAACCACGCCGGCCGACAGTTTTCTGCGCGCCATCGGTGACTTGCAGAGGGCCTTGGGGGTGCGGTCGGCCTGAACCGCGCGGGTCATCCCTGCAGCCGGTGCAATTGCCCGGCGACGGCGCGGATTTTGCCGGGCGACGCCATCCAGATCGCGAAGGCGGACAGGGCGCTCACGCCGATCCCGATCGCAAAGGCTGCGGTGTAACTGCCCGTCAGATCGTGCAGCAGGCCGGTGACCCAGGGGCCGGCCGCGCCGCCGGCGAGCGCGGCAAGCATGATGGTGCCGAAAATGCTGCCATAATGCCTGCCCTGAAATATCTCCAGCACCACCGCCCCCATGATCGAAGTCAGGCCATAGCCAAGCGCGCCCTGCGCCAACACCATGACGATACACCAGCGGCAGGCACGGGACGTATTCCAGCGCAATCAGTGCCGCAAAGCAGATCGCAAAGCCGGCGCAGCTTGTCGCCCATACCCACTCGCGCCCGATCCGGTCGGAGACATGGCCAAGCAGGATCTGGCCGGGAATGCCGAGCAGGCTGACCGCGCCCAATGCCCAGACCGCGACACTCGGGCTGAAGCCGATGTCGAGAAGATATTTGGTCTGGTGAACCTGCACCGCGTACCAGATGTACAGTCCGCCGAAATAGCCCAGCGATATCCACCAGAATCGCGCGGTGCGAAGCGCGCGGCGGCAGCGTCCAGTCGATCGCCGGCCCAGTCGGCATCGACGACATAGGAGACCGGCCTGGCCGAGGACGCCGACGGCGCGGCGTCGCCGTCCGGCTGAAGCCCGATGTCCTCGGGGCGCTTGCGCAGCAACAGGTTGATCGGCGCCAGCACGACCAGGACCACGATCCCCATCGCCGTGCAGGCGGTGCGCCAGCCGGTCTGCTCGATCATGTGCTGCACCCATGGCAGCAGCGTCATCGAGCCGATGCCGACGCCGGCGAAGGCGAGCCCCATCGCAAGGCCGCGGCGGCGGATGAACCAGTTCGGCAGGAACAGCGATTGACCGGAATAGCCGAGGCAGACGCTTCCCGGCGCCGACCATGACGCCGATGGTGAGATAGAGATGCCATGGCTGCGTCGTCAGCGGCGCCAGCAACAGGCCTCCGCCCATCAGCGCGACACCGAGCTCCATCACCGCGCGGGGGCCGGCGCGATCCATCAGTCGGCCGATCAGCGGGCTGACCGCGCCGGACACCACGAAAGCCGAACGAGAAGGCGCCCGCGGTGATCGCCGCGCTCCCAGCCGAACTCGTCGAGGATCGGCGGAAAGAACAGCGAAAAGGCGGTGCGGGCGTTGACGCCGATCGCCATGGTGACGAACGTCACCGCGACGATGATCCAGCCGTAAAAGAAGGGAAGCTTTTTCATATGTCATTCCGGGGCGCACGAAGTGCGAACCCGGAAATCTCTCGAGATTCCGGGTCTGGTCCTTCGGACCATCCCGGAATGACCGCGTCAAGGTCATCTTGGCGCAGCGGGTCAGCTCGGCGTGAACGACCAGCTTTTCCTCGACGAAAAACTGCAGCGCGCCGTAGCCTTCAACGTCAACGGCGTACATGAAGTTGCCTTCGACCGTCGGAAACACCGCGATGACCGTGCCGGCGTCGTGGTCGTCGGCCGGACTGTCGACTTTTTCGCCAACCGCAAACTTCGCCATCGAGAATTCCTCCTGGAATTATCGTCTCGATCTTTCTGCAGGTTAGTTAATGTTTCTTAAGCATTGGTTTACCCGCCAGTTGGCCAGGCGCCCGCGGTGGGCGCATCGGCATGCCGGGCCCGGCCAGAATTTTCGGTGGAACCGCGGCGATGGAACAGGCATATGTCATTGTTATTGTACGAACTTGATCAATGAATATTGGGCTACAGGCGGATCGTCTTCATGCTCCAGGTCCCTGAACCCGGCGACCCCTCACCTGCGGAATGCGCATACCGTCCGCCCGCGCCGCGGCCTCAGCCGCGCCCGCTGGGACCGATCGGCCTTGTCCGCACCCTGAAGCGCAATCCGCTCGAATGCTGGGCGGCGCCGCACTTCGAACAACCGGTCGTGGCCGGCGGATTGCCGATCGGGCACGTGCTTCTGGTCCACGAACCCGGCGCCATCCGTCGCGTCCTGCTCGACAACGCCGCCAACTATCGCAAGGACCGCCTGCAACGCCGGGTGCTGTCGGCCGGACTGAACGACGGCCTGCTGAGCGCCGAGGGCGAGCAATGGCGCGCAGCAACGGCGCGTGATCGCCCCGATGTTTGCGCGCAGGACCGTGATGGATTTTGCGCCGGCGATGATGGCAGCCGCCGAGGCCCTGATCGATCGATGGTCAAGATATTGGCGACGGCGCAACCATCGACGTCGCCGCCGAGATGGCGAAGATCACACTCGACGTCGTCGAGCGCACCATCTTTTCCGACGGGTTTCGGACATGACGCCGAGGACATCCGCAAGGCCATGGCGACCTATTTCAACACGATCGGAAAAATCAGCCCGCTGGATATTCTCGGCGTGCCCGACTTCGTTCCGCGGCTGAGCCGGCTCCGGGTCCACTCGACGCTGAAATTCTTCGAGGCGGAAGTCGACAGGGTCATCTCCACACGCCGCCGCATCCTGGCCGAGCAGCCCGATTGCGCGCCCAACGATCTCCTGACGCATCTGCTCGAGGCGCGCGATGCAACCAGCGGCAACACCATCAGCGAAGCCGAGGTCCGGTCGAACATCCTGACCTTCATCGCGGCCGGCCACGAAACCACGGCGAACACCCTGAGCTGGGCGCTGTTCCTGCTCTCCCAATCGCGCGAATGGCGCGAGCGGGTGGCGGCCGAGGCGGACCGCGAACTGACGGGACCGATCGCCGGCATCGCGGACCGCCTGGTCGAGACGCGCGCGGTGATCGAGGAAACCGTGCGCCTTTATCCGCCGATCGCAGCGATCAGCCGCGTCGCGCTCGGCCCCGACGAGCTGAATGGCGAGCCGGTCCGGCCGGGATCGCTGATCGTGATTTCCCCTTACGTGCTGCACCGGCATCGCCTGCTGTGGGACCGCCCCGACGCGTTCGATCCGCGGCGATTTCTGGGGCACGCGCAGGCGACGATCGATCGCTTCGCCTATCTGCCGTTCGGCGCGGGCCCGCGCAAATGCATCGGGTCGACCTTCGCGCTGCAGGAGGCGACGCTGGTGCTTGCCTCCTTGGTCAAGCACTTCCATTTTCAGCTGAGGCCAGGGCATGCAGTGTGGCCGATGCTGCGGGTGACGTTGCGGCCGGCGAACGGGCTGCCGATGATCATCGGCCAGAGGTCATCAAGCGAGCGGTCGTCTCGCGGGCGCCATCAGGCCGGCGCCTCGCAGCATGATGAATTCATAGCGCCGGCGCGTCGTCGGACCATTGTTCCGCCTGCCGCGGATCAGCCCGATGGTCCCAGAGCCGCGAGCGCGTGATGCACTTGCCGCAATGGAAGAAAGCCCGCTCGACGATGACGATCATCGCGAGCTCGGGCATCGCGGCCATCCTCCGTCATGGCGCTCCGGATATCCTGATCGCGAACGATGATCGCCCGGCCGGCGACGCGCAGCGTTTCGCGCTGGCCGGGAATGAAGAAGATCAGGCCGACGCCGGAATTCTGCAGCACGTTGTGGAAGGTGTCGACGCGCCGGTTGCCGCGGCGATCCGGAATCGCGAGCGTCGCATCGTCGAGGATCCTGACAAATCCCGCGCGGTCGCCCTTCGGCGACAGATCGACCATCCCCAGCGGATCGGTCGAGCCGACGACCACAAACGGCGAAGCGGCGATGAAATCCTGACAACGGCGATTAAGCCTGTGCAGTATCTTGCTGGTGAACCATCGGTTGGCCGGTCCGACGATTCTCCTCAATTCCGATCGGGTTGCGATCACCTCATTGAACCGCCGATCGGCGGTTACCGCTTCTGCTGCGTCCACGTTCCTGCTCTCTCTCGACGGCGGGACGACGATCCCGCCGGGCTGAATCCCGACGGGGACGCTATTGCGCGGATACGGCGGAGTGCGCCCGCAACTTGTCTTCTTTGCCGGCAAGGCGCACGACATCGGGCATATCCGCGGTTCCGTCGCGACGGAACAGCGGACGTCCGAGGCAATGATCCCGGCTTCGGATGGCTCCCGTTCAACCCTTGCCGCGGGTGCGGATCATGAAGGTTTCGTAGGAGTATTCGGCGACCTGCCACCAGAGATTTTCGTCGTCCCGGAAAGCCATCTGCGAATCGTAGATCTTCTTGAAATCCGGATTGGCGGCGGAAGTCTCGGCGTTGACCTCGTTCGACGCCTTCAGACAGGCTTCCATGATCGCCTGGCTGAACGGGCGCAGGATGGTCCCGTTCGCCACCAGGCGCTTGATCGCCGGCGGATTGCGCGCGTCGTAGCGCGCCTGAACGTCGAGGTTGGCATAGCCGCAAGCCACCGTGAGCAGCGATTTATAGGCCTTCGGCAGCGCATCCCACTTGTCCGAGTTGATGAAGAAATGCAGCGCGGTGCCGCCCTCCCACCAGCCCGGATAGTAGTAGTACTTCGCGATCTTGTAGAAGCCGAGCTTCTCGTCGTCGTAGGGGCCGACCCATTCGGTGGCGTCGATGATGCCCTTTTCCAGGGCCGGATAGATATCGCCGCCAGCGATCTGTTGCGGAATGGTGCCGAGCTTGGCCAAGCGTCTTGCCGGCCCATCCGCCGATCCGCATCTTCAGCCCTTGAGGTCCTCGGCGTTGTTGATCTCCTTGCGGAACCAGCCGCCCATCTGGGTGCCGGTGTTGCCGCCGGCAATGGCGTACAATTTGGACTTCTTGGCGAACTCATTGAGCATGTCCTGGCCGCCGTGATCCTGGAACCAGGCGTTCTGCTGGCGCGAATTCAGCCCGAACGGAACGGAGCAAAAAGCGCGAATGTCGGGTCCTTGCCAATGAAATAATAGGCCGCGGTGTGACACATCTCGACAGTGGCGTTGGTCACCGCGTCGAGCGCTGAAAGGGCAGGAACGATCTCGCCGCCGGCGAAAGCCTGGATCTGGAATTTGTTGTCGGTCGCTTCCGCGACGTATTTCGAAATCGTCTCCGACGCACTGAAGGGAACGTCGAGCGACTTCGGCCAGCTGGTGGTGCAGCGCCACTTCAGCTCCGGCATGGATTGTGCGATCGCCGGTGCCGCGACCGTGGTTGACGCGGCAAGGCCCACGCCCGCGGTTTTCAGAAAATCACGACGTTTCATGGCGTTTCCCCCTTTGGATTTCCGTCTTGCGATCACCGGCCCGATGGCATCTGCCCGGCGCCGCCTAGTCGGCGATCATGTCTTGTTGTTGGCCAAACTCTCCGAGCGGGCCCGGGTGCGTCCCTGACGTTAGCAGAGGTTGAAGCTCCGGGGTAGCCAGCGCGGGCGTTCGCTTTGTAGGCAAAAGGGAGGACGGCGGCGGCCGCCATCGCCATGCCGCCGTCAGCCTCCCGACGCCCCGATCCAGGCCGCCAGCGTACCGACCACTTCGTCCATGACCTCGCGGTCGTTGCGTCCCGAGCGCGCCAGCACGTGGAAGGAATGATCGGCCTCCGCGACCGGATGCAATGACGCCAGGCGGCCGAGCCGCTTTACCGCGGGTTCAAGCAGCTCCCGCTCCGCCAGCTTGTCGCGGGTGCCCTGGATGAAGAGCATGGGGATATGGACATCCCCGAGGTGCCGGGCCCGCGTGTCGGATGGCTTGCCCGCCGGATGCAGGGGAAAGCCGAGGAAGGCCAATCCGCGGATGCCGGGGAGCGGCGCCAGCGCCTGCGCCTGCGACGTCATGCGGCCGCCGAACGATTTGCCGCCGGCGAAAAGCGCAAGCCCCATGCAGCACCGCGCCGCCTCGTCCACGGCGGCCCTCACCGTGGCATGGGCGATGGCCGGGACATCCGGCCGCCGGCTGCCCGCTTTCCATATACGGAAACTGGTAGCGCAGCGTCGCGATGCCGCGGTCGGCGAGGCCAGCCGAGACCTGCTCCATGAATTCATGGCTCATGCCCGCGCCCGCGCCATGGGCGAACACGAAGCATGCCCGCGCCGCCGGCGGCACGAGCAGCAGCGCAGAGACGGTGTCCGCGCCGTCGACATGCAGCTTCAGTTTCTGCGGGCCGCTAGGGTTCATTTCGCGTCGTTCCGATCCCGATCGCCATCGTGAGGCCAAAATACCGCGTCACGCTCCGGCGGTATACTTCAAGAATCACCAGCCGCGGATTTTTCGGATCAAGCCCGGCGGCGCCAAGATCGGTCATCGAATCCAATGACTGCCGATGCGGTCCGCGATAGGCTGCGCCGATGCACCTCTCGGCCGTTCTGCAAATCCTGGCGTTGTTGACGGTCGCCAATGGCGCGCCCGTCGTCGCCAAGAAAATTCTCGGCCGGCATCTCAACCTTGCGCTGGACTTCGGCGTCGCGTTCTTCGACCGGCAGCCGCTGTTCGGATCGTCGAAAACCATTCGCGGCATCGTGATTTCCGTCCTCGCCACCACAGCGGCGGCACTGCTCATCGGCCTGGGCCCGGCGATCGGCGCGATCGTGGCAGGCGCGGCGATGGCGGGCGACCTGTTCTCAAGCTTCGTCAAGCGCCGACTGAACTATCGTCCCAGCAGCCAGGCGCTCGGGCTGGACCAGATCCCGGAATCGCTGCTGCCGATGCTGGCCTGCCGCGAGCGCGCTCGGATTGACAGCGGTCGATATCGCGCTTGGCGTCGCGGTGTTTTTTGTCGGCGAAATCGTGCTGTCGCGCCTTCTGTTCCGCGCCCACCTGCGCGACGAACCCTATTAGAGGCAGTATTAGCCGCACAGCAGGCGGTGCAGCGTGATTTCCGGCGGGCAGTTGAGCCGCACCGGAACGACGCTCGATCCGGCGCCGACGGAGGTGTAGCCGATCATGTCGTGATACTGCCAGGGTCCCGCCCCCATCCGCCGCGGCAAGGCCGATTCCAGCGTGATCGGGATCGAGCCGGGCAGGCAGATCTGGCCGCCATGGGTATGCCCGCTCAGCATCAGGTCGAAATTCGCATGCGCGGCCTGCCGGTAGATTTCGGGCGTGTGCGACAGCAGGATCGAGAAGCTGCCCGCCGGTATCGGCATGACGGCTTTCTCGATGTTGTCCATCCGATAGAAGTGCGCGTCGTCGACGCCGGCGAGAAAGATGCGCTGATCGCCGCGCTCGATCGCCTCGCACTCGTTGAGCAGGATCCTTTATCCCCATGGCTTCCAGCGCCGGGACCATCTGGATGGTGTCGTGGTTGCCGAGCACGCCGTAGACCGGGCCCCTCAGCCGGCTGCGCACGCGTTCGACGCCGTCGAGCGCGGCCTCGAAGGGGCCAAAGGTCTTGCCGCGGTAGTCGCCGGTCAGCACGCAGAGATCGTAACGCATGTCGCCGACCAGCTCGCCGAGCCGCCGCATCGCGACCTCGTTCATGTCGGTGTGCAGATCGCTGAGGTGCAGGATGGTGTAGCCATCGAAACGCGGCGGCAATTGCCTGATGCGGATGTCGTTGTGCCTGACGGCGATGCGTTCGGCGTTGCGCAGCGCGCGCCAGTAAAGTCCGGTCAGCTTCAGGACGGCTCGAATGACCGTCTGCGCCGAATACCAGTTTTCCAGGTGGAAGAAGGTGAGGCCCTGGCCGAACTTCTGGGCTTCGTGATCCCGCTCAATCCCCAGGCGCTGCCGCGCATGCAGGGGACCGAGGCGCTGCTCCAGTTTGACCAGAATGTCCTCGTGCATGTCAGAGATCCCTGGAGATTCGCCCCACCGAGCATCATAGTTGAAAACGCGGCGCGGCGGCGATCTTACGGCCGCAAAACCGGGTACTCGCTCAGGACGTCGTCGCGGATCGATTGAGCCTGGATGGCGCGCAACAATATCCGCGCCGTCTTCAGGTCGTTGGCGGTCGCGCACAAGCCGACGATCTGGCGCAACGATAAATCGCGCATCAGATCATCGGAAATCTTCATGGCGATTTCCATCGCCGCCCTGGCGGCGCGCTCGTAACGTTCGGCCTCGTATTTCTGCTGCTTGCCGTCGTTGTTCTTTTTGTCCGGGCGCCCCGCAAGACCGGCCATCTTCTCGGCACTGTCGGCGGCGGAACGGCAGATGTCGCGTATCCTGTGCGCCGCCTCGATGTCGCCGATCGGCCCCGGGATTTTGTCGTCCCAGATCTCCCTGCGCTCGCCCTTCTTGAACCGCCACATCGCCGATGCCCTGGAACATCAAATAGCACATATCGGCGGCAGCGGGCGGACCGGTTCGTTTTAGTCGGCGCAGGCGCCAGAAGAGCGGCAATGACCTTGCCGCGATGCGCAATATTCTGCGGATCGAATCCTGCTTCTGCGCCAGCCGCCGCCCCACGCAACGCACTGGAGCGCGCCTGGCCCTAAGAATTTGTAGAGAATGCCGGCGGTTGCAGTATGGGTCCTGATGCTGAGCGAATAGGCGTCCTTGTAGAGGAAGGGGCCGATCCCGCCACCGGGTGTGTTCAGCACCGTGTTGACATAGGACGTGGTGCCATAGTCGGCGTAACTATATTCCCCCCGCGCATACCAGTGATCCCACAGCCGGGCCTCCATGCCGCCTCCAATCGTCCAGCCAAGCTTGGTCGTGGCGTTTGTGATCGAAAGCGGGGCCATGGTCGGGAAGCAAATGCCGATCGGGCTGAGACCGCATGTCGACGTGGATTCAACACGCAGCCAGGTAGGGCCGCCCGTCACGTACACCATCAGCGAGGGCGTCGCGATAAATCCAAGACGGCCGCGCAGGCTGGCATCCCAGGTAGTCCTCACGCTGAAGGAGTCGCCGGCCAATCCGGAGAAGCTGCCGATCGGAAACAGGAATCCATTGATGTTGCCGGGAAGCGCGCTTCCGCTGAACGTCGCGGTTCGATCGGCCGATCCCAGTCTGGCCTTCGACGCCAGCCAGCCACTGCGGTGCAAACTGCCAGTCGTAACCGAGGAAGCCGCCGAAACGGAACGCCGTGCCGTTCATGGGTTCGGAGGAGACACATCCTTGCGGCGGGACAAACGCCGCAAACACGCAAGGCGCCGCCGCGCCGTTGATGGTGACGCCGTTCTCGGTCGCGTTCGTCGCCGTGGAGCGCAGCCCAATGTCGAGACCCGCATAGGCGCCCGACCAGCTATTGGAAACGGGTGCCACCTGCGCCTTGACCGGCAGCGGAGCAGCAGCCGTGACTTCGGGGTTCCATCCCGGACCGAATTGATAGGTCAGACCGACCAACGCGGTGTGCGTCCTCACCCTCTCCTCATAGGTCGCCGAGTCGCCCAGCACGTTGTCTTGATAGGTCACGCTGCCAAAATCGGCATAGCGATATTCGGCTCGCAAAAGCCAGTTGCTCTGGAGCCTGGTCTCCAGGCCGCCACCGACGGTCCATCCCGCCCTGGTCGATGAATTGCTGAGCGTCACCACCGGCAGCCGCAAATCAATGTGCTGCAGATCGCGGTGGTATCAAAATGCTGCCAGGCAACGCCGCCGGTCGCGTACAGCATTGTCGAGGGAGTGACGAGGTAACCCAGCCGGCCGCGAATGCTTCCGTCCCAGGTGGCTCTGCTGGTCAGCGAGGCGCTCACGTCCCCGGGCATCAAGAACGCATGGCCGGGCAGAAACACACCGTTCAGCGTGGTCTAGTTGCCGGCCCAACCAATATCGCCTTCCAGGCCCGCCACCCAGGTCGGCGCGAATTGCCAATTGTACCCCGAATAGCCGCCGAGCCGGAACGCCGTGCCGTTGACAGGTTGGGAAGTGGCGGTGTTGGCAAGAGGCAGCACGAACGCGCCGAATGCAAACATATCCGTGCCGATGTCGGTCTGTGTCGAACGCAGGCCGATGTCACCGCCCACGTAAAATCCCGTCCAGCTCGCGGGCGGGGTTACAGGAGGTGCCTTGATGGGCAAGTCGGCGGCCAAAGCCGAAGAGCTTCCCAACGCCACGCCAAGCAAAATGGCTGCGACCAGGACCTTCTTCATTGCGCCTCCGCAAATCAGCGAGCGCTCATTCTAGGACAGCCAACGCCCAATTCTGTAGCCATCCGGCCACAGATCGAAACAATTGGCGGGCTGTCGTCCGGAAGTTGCCGCGCAGGGGCCCTAGACTGCCGGCAAGATCTTTCCGGGATTGAAGATATTCTTGGGATCGAGCGCCTGCTTGATCGCCCGCATGGCGTCGATGGCTTCCTGGCCGAGC
>CAWHIO010000057.1:0-19968 GCA_963829315.1 uncultured Alphaproteobacteria bacterium
CACAGCCGCGCGGTGTAGCGCGTTTCCAGGCGCGATAGTAATCGGGCTTGATTGGCGCGGCCTGGTCGATGTCCGGCTTTGCGCCGATAGCGGCCAAATCAGCCCGGCAGCGAAATAACGCGATGTGCCAGGAGCGGGCATCGAGCGGGGCGATATGCAACTGCCTTTAGCTCAGACTTCCTGCGCCGCTCACTGGTCAGACGGTTTATCAAGCAATAGAACTCCGAGTTCTTCGGTAGCCTGGAAGTTGTCCTTCGTGATGGTCAGTGTCGTTGGACTATCGGCTCTGATACCTTTGAGGCACAATGAGGCCAGCGTCTCCGGCGAACCTTTATCGATCGTAAGGCTAAATTGCTTGATGGGTCCCGACCAGTTTCCAGCCGTGCTCAAAATGTAGCGCAGCTCTATTCCCATCAGGGTTCCAATTGCTTTCTCCTTCGTCTGCGCTGCGTGAACGAAATTGCTACTCACGCAATAGGCTTGTCGCATCCGCTCGCCCTTGATCTCGTCGATCGAGGTGAAAAAGCTGCGTGGCACCGGCCGGTAGCGATGACGAATCTCGGTGACGCGCCCCGCGGCAAAGGTCTGCATCCAGTAATAGGTAAGGCTGGTCGTCCACCGCGGGTTGGCATCAGGTTTTCCCTCACGGTCAAACGTTGAATGCCAGTCGATAACGCCGAACGCCTCAAGCTCCCGTCGGGCCTCGACCGGAAGATTGCGCATTCGCTCATTGAGGCGGTCCTTCGCATCACGGTCCGCGGTAATCGTCGTGAGTGGCAGGCCGTACTTTTCCAACAACTTGGTGACATCAACCCCGAGACTGGTCGCCCGCATTTCGGTTAAGGGCTTGACCGGCACGCCATCGGCAACGACTTCGAAGCCGATGACGTTGACCGGATCTGCGGAATGAAGCGTATAGTTGCCGCCTTCGCCATTTTCGATTGGAGGCAGGGGAAAAGCCACCAGCGTCTGAACATCGTTCTTTGACTTGTTGAAAAACTTGTAAGCGACCCGCACTTCGCGGGCGCTTAGAAAGAGTTGCTCGTCCCACAACTCGATGTCCGGATTATAAGTCAGGTGGAGCCCGCCGAGGTCGAGGCTCGCCGACGAATCGTTGGCAAGCGCGTTCGAACTGATCGCCAGCAAAAAGACGGCCAGCGACGACAATGCAACGGAATGGAAGCCAATCGGAGGACATCCGCGCATCAATCGCCTCTCCACGCCAAGTGCGTGACTATCCGGCGGGGGCCGCTCGCCCAACGCTATTGGCCGCCAGCCATCTCTGCCGTATCGCGCTGGAGAATGGATGATATTTTCCCGCGCAATGCAGCGACCGCAATGATCGCCAACACGACCATACCGATCGCGGCCATCGCCAGCCCGACAATCTCGGTACGGTCAAGACGGTCGAAAACGAGATGGTCCGTCCCGGCGATGGACACGGCGATCCATCCGACGCCGCCAAGGACCGGCCAGGCCATCAGCGGCACCAGCCAGATTGTCGCGAGCGCAAAGCTCAGCGTGATGATCACCGCGAGCAGATCGACCTGTAAGCCGCGCGGCATGTTGAACAATGGCAGAATGGCCAGCACCACGATCGCGGTGAGGCCTAGCCCACCCCACAGCGGATTGTGGCCCGATGGCACTCGCCGTTCGGCGCTGCCTATGGCCGTGGCGATGCGAGCCGCGACCGCTTCGTAGTTTTCGGCCGTACAAAACACGTGTAGCACGGTCCTCCAGCGGTTTCGCAGCGTGATCGTGCGCCGCCCCGGATGGTAGCTTGCCGCGGCAATGCTGCTCCATACCGCGCTGCGCCTTTCGTCCTTCATGGCAATCAGGCCAGCACCGGCAACACCTGGATTGCCGGCCGCCGCGCCGACCAGCGCCGCAAGGCGGTTGGCCGACTTCGCCCGGCCATCGATGACTTCCACCAGGATACCACGGTCGTCCAGCACAAATGCCATTCGTATCCGGTTGCCGAAAAACAGCACCATGATCAGCAGAAGGAAGACGAACAGCCCGCCCAAAACAAGCAGCAGCATTGTGGCCAAGGAAACAACGGCGTCGATCCCGTCTTGCGCTCCGATGACGCCGCCCACCAGAGCAAACAACAGGAGACCCGCGATCGACAAAACCTTGGCGAGCCCGCCCACGATGACAGGATGGCCGATCAGCGAGACATTGCACTCCCACGCCAGGACTTGAGCGGACTGTTCCGGAGTTGCTTCTTTCATCGCTCTCACCGGGCCTGGCGATAGAATCGGACCCAAGTGGCCGATCGAGGACCAGACTTCACTACTGTATTGCGTTCACGCGGATAAAGCCGTTGCCGCCACTTCCGGCGTTTTGACACAGGCGACGTCGCGCAACACGAACCGTATGGCTACCGGCGTTTGTCTGCGTCCTGATAGATCCCATCGCTGAACACCAGGCCGCCTGATTGGGGTCGCACGATCCCCTGGTAAGCTGACCGCTCTGGATTGATCGACCGTCGGCGAAAATCTCGTAAGGAATCGCCGTCTCGCCCTGCTGCCAATTGTACCAGAGCTCAATCTTGGTGATTTCCGTCGCCGAGCTGAGGGTGAAGTGCGCGGTGTCGGTCAGTCCACAAGCTCCGGTGTTCCAATTGTCGAGGATCATGCTCTCCATTCGGATCGGCAACTCGGGCTTGTGGTTCCAGGGCACTACCGGATTCGGCGGCACCACCGGAGACGTCGGCTCCTTCTGAGTGACCTCCGGCATTTGGTCGTTCTGCCACGGAATCTCGCCCGCCTTGCCGGATATTGGACCATCGGCTTGACTGATCTGGCCAGACCACCTCATGCCGTCGGAATACCAGGAAGCCGTGCCTGTAATTGTTCTGCCGTCGGCGCCAAGGGTGCCGAAATAGCGTCCATTGTTGCCGTCGCGCGTGAAAACGATCTCGTTGCCGTCCATTTTTTCCAGACGAACGATGTCGCGGACCTCCGGGTATTGAGCGCTATGCCAAACAGCATCGAACACGTTCGTTCCAGGCCGACGGGTCCATACGCCGGTCCATACGCCATCGAGTTCGCTGACCTCAAGGCGGGGCCCCAGGACGTCGCCTCTTGTGGGAGGGGTGGGTGGTTGATTTCCCGCCTGCAATTGGTTGCGCCTATTCGAGCAGGCTGGCTCGACGGCCGGACCAAAGACCTTATTCGGAAAACCGGAGGTCGCCAAAATGGTAATGCCGGAGGCTGTCGGACTGTCGATCGCCATCGAATAGCGAGGGGGCGTGCCGTTGCTCTTTGCGACGTAACAGCAATTCACTCCCGCGGTACAAGCCGGCGGGGGCGGCGGCGGATTGCCCGCTTGCAATTGGTTGCGCCTGTTCGAGCAGGCTGGCTCGACGGCCGGACCAAAGACCGTATTCGGAAAACCCGAGGTCGCCAAAATGGTAATGCCGGAGGCTGTCGGACTGTCGATCGCCACTGAATAGCGAGGGGGCGTGCCGTTGCTCTTTGCGACGTAACAGCAATTGACTCCCGCCGTACAAGCCGCCGGGGGCGGCGGCGGATTGCCCGCCTGCAACTGGTTGCGCTGGTTCGAGCAGGCTGGCTCGACGGCCGGACCAAAGACTTTGTTCGGAAAGCCGGAGGTCGCCAAAATGGTAATGCCGGAGGCTGTCGGACTGTCGATCGCCATTGAATAGCGGGGGGGCGTGCCGTTGCTCTTTGCGACGTAGCAGCAATTGACTCCCGCGGTGCAGGCCGCCGGGGGCGGCGGCGGATTGCCCGCTTGCAACTGGTTGCGCTGGTTCGAGCAGGCTGGCTCGACGGCCGGACCAAAGACCTTGTTCGGAAAACCGGAGGTCGCCAAAATGGCAATGCCGGAGGCTGTCGGACTGTCGATCGCCATTGAATAGCGAGGGGGCGTGTCGTTGCTCTTTGCGACGTAGCAGCAATTCACTCCCGCCGTGCAGGCCGCCGGGGGCGGCGGCGGTGGGGACGAATTTGTCGTGACCGGCGAGGTGCTCATCCCGGCAAATTGAAAGAACACGCCGAGCAGGTCGGCGGCTCCGCCGACCTTGTTGACCGAGGCAGACATCAGAACCTGCCTGCCTTGTGGTACATCTAAGGTAAAGTCGAACGGCAGTTCGTGGGACAGCCCGTTCTTCTGGCTGAGTTCACCATTCCACTTCACCTCTTTCTTGTTGGCGCCCATCGGCAGCGATAGGTAGGCGGCCATTCCCGAGTTGGTATAGAAATCCTTGGGCACCGATGCGCGCATCACGCCCCAGAATCGAACCGTCTTGGATGTGATCGTACCCGGGGCCTGCCAGGTGCGGTCGGCAAAGAAGTGCTCGCCGACGTCTGCGCCGCTGACATGCCACTCCAACTCCATGCCGTCGCCGGTAATCTTTCCCGACGGACCGCTGCCTTTTTGAGCGTAGGCAATCTGAGAAACGATGCCGCCAAAGACCAGCGCAAGTCCGAACAGGACGACATGCGCGAAATTGAACGGCCGGATAACGCCAGCGCGCGCCATGCTCATGAATCACCTTCCAGCAGGAGCCGCCCGGATGCCGTAGCGGGTCATCTGCAATTATAAATTGTAGTTCAGTTGCACGCTGAATTCATCCGATAGAAATCGTTGATCTATTCTCGCGAGAACGCCTTGATCTAAAACAAAGCTGTCGCTGTTTATTTCCCGCAGAATGCCCAAATTCGGAATCGCGGCAGCAACCATAACGATTGATTGCGCTTGATCACGGTCAATCGAGTTCTTCGTTGGTACGATTAATATTAGTTTGAATAGTCTTTCGCTCATGCCCGCTGTGGTGTCGCGAGCAAGACGTGCGGCGCGGATTTTGGGGATTAGTTTCATGCGTCATAGCCAATTCCTGGTGGCGATCGTCCTGCTTATTTCGTCATCCGCTTTCGGGTTTGCCCAGGTCTGCACGCCACCCGCGCAAGCCTGCGCTGGCGGCCCGAACGGACCTGGTGGTTGTTATCTCGCGGAAGGAGCCCAATGCCTCAATGGAATGATCTGCCTGATCGGGGCTTCAGTCTGTTCGCCGGGCGCGAACGGCGACGGTGGGTGTTTCGACCCGCGCACCGAGCAATGCGACGATGGCAGGCTTGCCAAGCTGAGCGAACCGGCGCCTGCGCCTAACCTTGGTGCGCAGGGCGCTTCGACGCCGCCGGCGGCGAGCAGTTCAGCCGATGCAAGCACATGTCGTTCGGCATCCGGTGAAGACCGCATCGCAATTCTGGACGCGTTGCGCAGCCCGGTCTCCTCCGATCTCAAGACCTCCGTCGAGTTTGCTGTCGAACGCGCACAAATTTGCAGTGATTGGGCCTTCGTCATTGCCAGGCCGCAAAAGAAGGGCGGCGGGGCGATCCGTTGGGCAGGAACTGTCTGTGCCGGCGATACCAGTCATCTGGCAGGCGCCCTTGTGCGTCAGTACGGGTCTGCTTGGCGATTGGTCGAATACGCCCTCTGCCCCAGCGACGTGGCGTGGTCCGATTGGTCGGAGAGATTCAAGGCACCGCAGGCGCTGTTCGACGAATGAGGTCTGGCTCCGCAGCGTCGTCAGTTTGCGTAGGCACGGATGAAGCCGCGGCCCCCGCTTTCGCCGTTCTGGCAGACGAACGGACGTTCGGTGCGGAAAGTGTATGTGCCAGGGAGCAGATCGGTGTCGGGATTATCCTGGGCAACGCACCAAGCCTGTTGATAGGGATCGCAGCTGGCACGCGAAAGATTGCCCGTCCCGACGGCCTGACCGTTGAACATAACCGTATAGCCGACGGAAGTCTCGTTTGGCTGCCAGTTGTACCAAAGCTCGATTCAACTCAAATGAAGGGCCTGACCGATTTCAAGCGCGGCCGTATCGGTAAAGCCACACGCGCTGGTGTTCCAGTTGTTTGAAAACTGCTGGGCGCCGGCGATCGAAGTACCGGCGATGAGAGCAAGAACGGTGAGTGAGGTTGCAAAATATCGACGATCGCGGGTCATGTTCCGACCTCCAGATGGAAATCGAACTATAACGACAATCACTTCTTGGCTTCGTTGATTGAGATCAAACCGCGATGATCGTGTGTCCCGCGCGCAAGATCAATGGATCACCCGGAGCGATCGCGCCATTCTCGTAACGACCGGGTCATATGACTGACGTTGGTCGGGCGGGTAGCTGATTGCGAGGTGATGAATCGTATTGCTGCGGTGATCGAACAGAACTCGATCATAGTAGAGCTTGCCGTTTCTCAGACCCGACAGCACCAGCCAATTGGGTCCGATCGCTCGATACTTGACATCGGCATAGGCATTGTCGGCGCTCTCACGGAGAAACCGCTCGAAGCTTTCGGACGTGTCATCGTTGATATTGTGCGATCCGGAAATCGAAAGCTGCCCGCCATCAGACGCCTCGAAAGCCTGTCCGTCGCCGTTCTCGGGCGGCGGCAATGGATGGAATCTTTCAGGATACTCAACCGCCGATCCGAACCTGGGGTTGGTGTAAATGCGCCAGCTTTCGGACTTCGCGCTCACCGCTGGAAGCGAAAGCCCCAAGAGAGTGACGAAAATACCGACTAAAACCGCAGACTGGCGCATATATCTATGCGCCTCCCGGCGCCCGGCATGGTCCCAAACAAGCTAACGGCAAGCTAACCCCTCTTCGCGCGGCAGACCACCAAAAAGGTTATCTGCAAATTTCGGAACAAGAGCCGCAAGTCTGCTTCGGGTCATTCGCGACCGGATCGAGACGGCAGGGGGCTGACGATGTCCGCTGTGCCGCCCAAAGCCGAAAGTAGATTGAGACATCAGCGCTCCGCCATGGGCCATGGCCGTTCGACGGTGTCGCCGCAGACGTAATTCAGGCTCTCGATCTCGTCTCGTCTCGCTCCATGAACCGCTGCAAAGCTTGCGCCGGGACAAAGAGCGGTGTCGACCGCCGCGTTAGCGTTGATCCCGGAACGGAGGCGCGCATGCCCATTCGATCTGACGATCTGGTCGACGATGTCATGAGCCGATCGCCGCAGACCATCAGGGTGTTTCTCCAGTTCAGGATGCGCTGTGTCGGCTGCCCGATCGCCTGCTTCCATACCGTGGACGATGCCTGCCGCGAGCACGGCGTCGACCGCGACGCCTTTCTGGAGGCGCTGCGCGCCCGCGTATGAGGCGCCGGCAATCCCCGGACTTCGTCCGTCAGGCGGCCCGCACCGAGTGGAGGAACTTGCCGACCTCCAGCTTGAGCCGGTTGCCATCACGGGACAGCGATTGGGCCGCGGATAGAACCTGCGACGAGGCCGAGCCGGTTTCGCTGGCGCCGCGCTGCACGTCGGTGATGCTGGAACTGACTTGCGACGTGCCCAGGGCGGCATGCTGGATGTTGCGGGAAATCTCCTGCGTCGCCGCACCCTGTTCTTCCACCGCCGCGGCGATGGTCGAGGAAATCTCCGACATCAGGCCGATGGTTTCGCTGATCTCCCTGATCGCACTCACCGAGTCCTGCGTCGCCGCCTGGATCCCGGTGATTTGCTGACCGATCTCGCCGGTCGCCTTCGCGGTCTGCTCGGCCAGCGCTTTGACTTCGGACGCCACCACGGCAAAGCCGCGGCCGGCTTCGCCGGCCCGCGCCGCTTCGATCGTGGCGTTCAGGGCGAGCAAATTGGTCTGTCCGGCAATGGTGTTGATCAGCTCCACCACGTCGCCGATGCGTCCGGCGGCCACCGACAACTCACCGACGCGATTATTGGTCTTCTGCGCCTGGCCAACCGCTTCGTTGGCAACCCGGGACGACTGCTGAACCTGGCGGCTGATCTCGTTGACCGACGAGGTCAACTGCTCGCTGGCGGAGGCCACCGACTGCACATTGGTGGAGGCCTCCTCCGACGCGGCGGCGACCACCGTCGCGAGTTGCTGCGAACGTTCAGCCGTCAAGGTCAGCGAATTCGCCGAGGCTTCCAGCTCGGTCGCAGCCGACGATACCGTCTCGACGATTTCGCCGACCGCCTCCTCGAATGCGTCTGCGAGCTTGTGCATGTCCGCCTTGCGAAGCTCGGCAACGATCCTGTCCTGCCTGATCTTGGCTTCGGCTTCGTCGCGCGCCTTTTGCTCGGCCTTGACCTTGAAGGTTTCCACGGCCTGCGCGATCTCGCCGATTTCGTCGGCGCGGCCAAGGCCGGGCAGGACGATCGCGAAGTTGCCGTTTGCAAGCTCGATCATGGCGGCCCGCATCGCCGACAACGGCTTCGAAACCGACCTGCCGAGGAAAATACCCGCCCCCATAACGACGAACGCGATCAGCAGAATGGCCAGCTCAATTCGCCGCTGGATGGTATCGCGCAGCGCAATGTTCGACCGTTCGGCATCGGATCTGAGGTCGTCGACCGCCTTCGACACCGCCGCTATGACAGGCTCGACCGTCGAGAAGGATTCCGACACCGCCTTCAACTCGCCGGCAAGGGTCAGGGCCGTCTCCATCCAGGCACGGAAGTCGTGCTGGTAATCGGCGAGCTTCTGCCGGAGTTCGGTCTTTGCGGCTTCCGGAAGATCCGCGTTGCCGATCCCGTCGGCAAATTCCGAAGCATGCCGCTTCATTTGATCGCCGTATTTGCCGTCACGCCGCAGCATGAAGTCCTTTTCGTTGCGGCGCATCATCAACATGGCGATCAGCAGGGCCGGCTCATGCAGTTGATCGACCCGCGCCTCGATATCGTGAACGGATGTGCGCAGGCGGCCTTCGAGGCCGGACTTCTCGTCCAGCCCGAGACTGAGCTTCTGTTCGACGACGGCGGCGAAATGCGCCTGGTATTGCTTCAGCGAGGCGCCCATGGCCTCGATCTGGCGCACCAGATCGGTCTTTCCAGCAGCCGTGACTTTCCCGCGAAGCGCGTCGATGTCGGCGGCGACGGACTTGCTGATCCCGAGCTGGCTTTCAGCCTTCTTCGGATCGTTGCGCAGCAGGAAATCCTTTTCCGCGCGCCGGCCCTCGAGCAGCTCGACCTCGATCCTGTTGTTCAATTCAAAGATCGCCCGCGCGCTTTCGGCAGCGTCCCGATACACCGCCATCGCGGATTCGCCGTACATGTGGATGCCGCCGATCGAGACGACCCCGATCACGCCGATGACGGCAATCGCGGTGATTTTGTGGGTCAGTCGAAACGAGAAGCGGCTCATGCAAGGGACTCCGGTTTGCCCAACGCGCCGGGGCCGGCGCTTCGGTCGGGATGTACGCACCAAACTGGGGAATTCGCCGGCTTCAAATCTCGATCGCGCTGATCCGCAAGCGCCAAACGTGTGATGTGCATCTTTGCACGCACGGCTTAAGCGAAGATGAATGTCGGTACCGTGGAACTACGGGCGCGCTTCGAGGCGACGCCAATTCCGCTACAGGAAAAAAGGCAGTCACCTATCCCCGTTACCGTGCATATGAGGTTTGGAGGCATCGCGCCGGCAGCCGTGGAATGGGGAAATTGCCGACGCGCTCGGTTGCTGGCGTTGTTGCCGTCACGGCCGGGCCGGCGGCTCGCTGCCGTCAGGGGATGGCTCGGCCAGCATGAACAGCTTGTGCGGCTCGCGCAGCACGATGCGTTGCCGTCCGCCTTCGATCAGCCCGCGGCTTTCCCAGCTGCTGAGGATTCGGCTGACCGTATGCAGCGTGGTGCCGGTCATTTGCGCGATGTCCTGGCGGCTGATCGGAAAATCGATCTCGACGCCGTGCTCGACCTTGTGCCCGGATTGCTTGGCGAGCCGAAGCAGCGCGTTGGCGACGCGTTGTTCGACCTGTTGCGTCGACATCTCGACCACGCGGGTTTGGGTTTCCTGCAACCGGCTGCCGATGGTCTGCAATGTGTTGGTGGCGAGCGCCGGAAATCGCGCCACCAGGCGCGGCCAGGCCGCCGACGGCCAGGCCAGCGCGACGCTGTCGTCGACCGCCGTGGCGGTGGCCGGATAGCGCTGCAGCCCGATCGCCATCGCGACGCCGAAAGTCTCGCCGGGCGCGACATAGCGCACCACGATCTGTTCCCCCATCGGCGTGGTCTTGCTGGCGCGGACATGGCCATGCAGCAGCACGAAGAATGAATGGGCGTCTTCGCCCTGCTCGAAGACATTGCGGTTCTTTGCTATCCGCAGCGAGCGGGCTTCGCGCAGGATCTCATCGAGCTCTTCGGTGCCGAAACCCGCAAACAGCGGCAGCTTGGCAACCAGCGAATGATCGACCGTGGCCATGTTTCCCCGCTGCATTCTTCATTTCAATCGAATCTAGAGCGTTTTCAAGCGAAGTGGAGACCGGTTCGCGTCAAGAGAACGCCTCCAATCAAGAATTTAGACTGCGATTGCGGTTCCCGATCAAGCGGAAGTTTGCGCTGGCGCAACAATGGCACGCGCAATTGCACCCAGAATGGCGCATACAGAAGCCCGATCGGGCAGGAACAGATATGACCGAAACTGCGCACCGGCGAACCTACGATGGACCGGCCTTGTTTTCTTATGGCTTCCGGCCGTTCTTCCTGCTCGGATCGATCTATGCGGGGCTCGTCATTCTGGTCTGGTTGCCGGTATTCCATGGCGAGATCACGCTGACCTCGGGTTTTGCGCCGCGCGACTGGCACGTGCACGAGATGCTGTTTGGCTATCTGCCGGCCGTGATTACCGGTTTCCTGTTCACGGCGATCCCGAACTGGACCGGACGATTGCCGATCCAGGGCAAGCCGCTGATGGCTCTGGTCGCGGTCTGGCTGGCGGGCCGTGCCGGCGTGACGTTCTCGGCGCACACCGGCTGGCTGGCCGCGATGCTGGTGGATAGCGGCTTTCTCCTGCTGGTCGCGGCGGCGGCGGCCCGCGAAATCCTCGCCGGCCGCAACTGGCGGAATCTCAACGTGGTGATGGTGCTGCTGCTGCTGCTCGCCGGCAATGTCGCTTTCCACCTCGAGGCGCATTTTGACGGCGCGGCCGACATCGCCATCCGTTTCGGCATCGCGGTGGTGGTGTTGCTGATCGCGCTGATCGGCGGGCGCATCGTTCCGAGCTTCACCCGCAACTGGCTGGTGCGCGAAAATCCCGGCCGCCTGCCGGTGCCGTTCGGCCGTTTCGACATCATCGTCGTCGCCGTCGGCGCGCTGGCGTCATTGTGCTGGGTCGTGCGCCCGGTGGGCGATCTTACCGGCAGCGCACTCGCGTTGGCCGGAGTGCTGCACCTGGTGCGGCTCGGACGCTGGGCCGGGGACCGGACCTGGCGCGAGCGGCTGCTGTTGATCCTGCACGTCGGCTATGCCTTCATACCCGCTGGATTCCTGCTCAATGCCGCGTCCGCTTTTGACGTCGTTCCGGTCGGCGCCGGCATTCACGCCTGGATGGTGGGAGCCGCGGGCATCATGACGCTCGCGGTGATGAGCCGCGCGACCCTTGGGCACACCGGCCAGCCGCTCACGGCTTCGCCCGTCACCGAGGCGATCTACGCCGCAATCGTCGTCGCGGCGGTGTCGCGTGTTTGCGCGGTGATCGAGCCCGCTCACAGCGAACCCTTGCTGCACCTTGCCGCGCTGGCCTGGGCGGCCGCGTTCTTCGGATTCGCGGCCGCGTACGGGCCGCTGCTCGCCGGCGTCGACCGGCGCAGGAAATCAGCGCCGAAGGCAGCGGCGCAAGGTTGACGACGACGAATTATTCCCCGTTGTCTGGTATGGAAGGCGTGACCATCCTTCGGATATGACAACGGACGAACGAGCCGATCATGAATGGCGTCAGCAGGAAATCTCACTGGGAGAACGTCTACACCACCAAGGGCGAAACCGAAGTCAGCTGGTTTCAGGAAGATCCCGCGCCGTCGCTTGAACTGATCGCTCTGGCGGGTCTTTCCGAAGGCGCGTCTATCATCGATATCGGAGGCGGCGCGTCACGACTCGTCGATTTCCTGGTCGAGCGGAATCTCGGGCCGGTCACGGTCCTGGATGTTTCTGCCGCCGCGCTCGAAGCGGCCAGAAAGCGTCTTGGCGGCAGGGCCGCTGACGTCCAATGGGTGACCGCCGATATCACCGCTTGGGAGCCGACCCAGACTTATGATCTGTGGCACGACCGTGCCGCGTTTCATTTCCTGACCGATCCGGCCGATCGGTCCGCCTACGTCGAGCGGCTGAAAAAGGCCGTCAAGCGCGGCGGCTATGTCGTGATCGGCACCTTCGCCCTGGACGGCCCGGAGAAGTGCAGCGGATTGCCGGTCGTCCGCTACGACGCAGCCTCCCTGTCGGAAATTCTCGGGACCGATTTCAAACTGATCGACGCGCGGCGGCACGACCACGCCACGCCATGGGGCTCGGTGCAGAAATTTCAGTTCAGCATATTTCGCCGGAACTGAACTGCGCCACGATTTGATCGAGTGTTGTCGAGGCGCGGCTTACGCCCTCGCCATCGCCCGCGAGAACACCACTTCGATCAGCGTGCCGGAACGCGCCCCGGTACGGATATGAAATTGCGCGCGGTTGGCCTCGACCAGCGCCTTGGTCAGCGAAAGGCTGAGGCCGGAGCCGTCCGGCGCCTGGTCCGAGGGGGCTTGAGTCCGGAACGGCTCCAGCGCGGCGGCGACCTCGTTGTCGTTGAGCCCGTGGCCGCTATCGCGCACCCGCAGCACCACCTCGCCGAAATCCGTCAGCGCGGTGGAGACGATGACCTGGCCGCCGGCATTGGCGAGATGGATCGAATTGCCGATCAGGTTCAGCGCGATCTGCCGCAGCGCGCGCGCGTCGGCGACGACCGGCGGCAACATATGCGCCAGCGAGGTACGGATGATGATGCGTTCGCGATTGGCCTGCGGCTGCATCACCGCGACGCAACTTTCGACGAGGTCATTGAGGTTCTGGCTGGCGAAGGAAAGATCGAGCTTGCCGGTCTCGATCCGGCTGAGATCGGTAAGGTCGTCGATGATGGCGATCACGCGTTCGCCGGAGGCGCGAATGTCCTTCATGTATTCGACATAACGCTCGTTGCCGAGCGCGCCGAAACGCTCGCCGATCATCACCTCGGCAAAGCCGATGATGGCGTTGAGCGGCGTGCGGACTTCGTGGCTGATCCGCGCCAGCAGGTCCGCCCTCGCGTTCGCCGAGCGATCGGCCAGCCGCCGCGCCTCGCGCAGTTCGGTTTCGCTGGTCTTGGTCTGCGACAGATCGCGGAACACGGCGAAGAAATTCGGACCCTGGGCCTTCGTCCGTCCCATGGTCATCGACAGCGGGATCAGGCCGCCGCCGCGGACGCGGCCGAGGACTTCGCGGCCGTGGTCGAGCAGGCTGGCGACGCCGCTGCCTTTGATGCCCTCGAGATAGTCCTTGACCGCGGACTGGCTCTCCGGCGCGAACAGCTCGGCGAGATTGCGCCGCACCAGTTGGGCGCCGTCATGGCCGAACAGCGCTTCGGCGCTGCGATTGCAGGAGTTGATGTGGCCCTCGGCATCGAACATCACGATGCCTTCGGCCGTGGTATCGAGGATGGCGCCGAGTTCCTCGGCATCGGCGTGGCCGACGGCGGAGGGCTGCGGCGCGGACACGGGTACGGCATGGCCGATCGCGGCGGCGACCTTTCCGCTTTCCGGAGCTGCGCCTTGCGCGCCCGCGCCGGAGAAAATCAAGGCCAGCGCGGTCTCGTCGTCCCAGCTGATGGTGTAGAGGCGCGCGTCGATCGCCGAGGTGTGTCCGCTCTCGGCTTGCGCGGAGATCGTCACCGGCGTGCCGGTGTCCGACGTGCTGCTGGCGCTGGAGACACCGGGCTCGACATAGAGCGCGTCGAGACCGCCGGCCTGCTCCAGGGTATAAAGGTTCGGATAGCCGACGCGCTCGAGGAACACCGCATTGGCATAGAGTAGCCGGTCAAGCCGATAGATCAGAACGCCCACCGGCAAGAGATCGAGCAGCATGCGGTCGCGCCGGGTCTCGCCGCGCGCCGGCGGCTCAGGGCGCGCCAGCCAGCTCGGCTGTTCGGCGATCTGCCCTTGAGTTTCGGCTGCGGCCTGCGGCTCGACAGCCGCCTCCGGCGCGGCGGAGGTGTCCGCCGCGGCCGGCGCGCCGTTCTCATTCTCGAGCCGCGCCGACAATTGCCGGGCGAGCTCGTCGAAGGCGCTGTTTTCAACCGGCGACAGCACCGGCGCTCTCGGTTCGCTGATCGGCCGGAACGGCACGACGTTCTTCAGCACTTCCTTGGGCGCTTCCACAGGTGTTTCCACGGGTGTTTCCACATCGGTTTGTTGTGAAGTCTCGGGACGGGTCGGAGATTCCAGCGTAGCGGCGGCAGGGATATCGCTCGCTGCCGGCAGCTCGGCGGCAACGGCAAGGGGCGACATGGCATCCGACGCCGTCGTCGCCTCGTTGAGACGTTCCTGAGTTGAGAATTCTTGATCCAGGGTTTCCTGGCGGCGCAACGCGTCAAGCCGCTCCAGGGCTTCAAGATCGCGGCAGACGCCAAAACCCCGATAGCCGGCGAAATTTCCCGCGTGGTCATAGATCGGCAATCCGGACAGTTCCACGGGCAGGCGGCCGCCGCCATCGACGGGCCACTGCAAGGTGATGCCGCTCCAGGTGCTGCGCGTCGCGATCGCCTTGACGACGCGGCCGTCCGGATCGAGCCCGAAGATCTCGGCGATTTCGCCCCATGGCCGTCCGAAGCCGGCAACGGTGTGCACACCGATCAGGTGGGTGAACTCGTCGCGGCTGATGGAGAAACGGCCATCGGCATCCATCTGCCACATGAAGCGAAGCGGATACCGGCGCGGCTGCGGCGAGGGCTCGTTGGCCCACGGCAACCCTTTGACCGGCTCCGCTGTGATGGATGGCGCTCCGGCGCTCTCGCCAGCGGTCGATGGCGCAGCGGCAGGTGAAGGCGCGGGCTCGTCGGCTGCGGCTCTGCCTTCAGGCGCAGGCTGGTCGCGATCGACCTCCATCGCTGAACTAACCTCGTCCGCCGCAGCTTCGCCGTGAGACGTCTCGGCGGGGTGGAGGTCGGGCTGTAACGCCGATGGCTGGTCCGGCTCGGACGGGTGTTCGCAGACGATCGGCTCGACGCCGGGCTCATCGGGCTCGTCGGCGAATTCGTCGATCAAGGCGAACTCGGCCGGCGCTTCGCCTGATATCGCCGGTCGTTCATAGTCGGGGATCGGCAGATCGGCGGGCGCAGCGATCGGTTGCTGTGCCGGCGTCGCCGCGGCATCTTCCGCTATAGCCGGCGCGGGATGCCTGAGATGCGCGGCCTGCGTGGCGCCGGTTGCGATCAGCGCAACCAGGCCGACATCGGCGCCGCTGCCGACCCGCTGCAGCACCATGTGGCCGATGCCTACGGGTATTTCGGAGCGGCCCTGCGTCAGCGCGCCTTCGCGCGCGTCGTCGAGGCCGGCTTCGGACAGATTGCGAAAACCGAGCAGCGATCGTGCGGCGTCGCTGGCGCCGACGAACATGCCGTCGCGCGCGAAGGCGGCGATCGGGCTGTCGATGTCCTCGACCAGGCGTTGCAGCCGCTCGACCAGCGGCATCGGCCGGCCGACCGGCTCGGCGGCCGCGATCAGAACGCCGTGGCTGCCGTCGGCAAATTCAAGCCGCGCGCAGCCGCAGGTGACGAGCGCGCCGAGCGCCGTGCCGAAGCCGCGCAGACGCTGCAGCCGGATCGCTCCTGTTGGCGGCAGCCGGTGGGCGAGTTGCGCCACCTGCCGCCGATGCGAATCCGCCGGGCCGAAGGTTTTTCTGGCGAGGCTGGCGCCATTGGTTGCGCCGAACAGCCGGGCGCCGACCGGGTTGGCCCACAGCACCCGCGTGCCGTCGGTCGACCACAGCCATGCGGGGAGGGGGCTCGTTGCATGCACCGCCAGTCGCGGATCGCCGACGCCTTGCAACTGGAATTCCGCATTGTTCATCGTGGTGATTTGACCGACTGGTTTGGCTGTTGCCCGATCATGGCGTCAGATAGCGGCGGCCGGACGATGACAGCCTTAACGGGCCATGAGTATCGCCCGCGCGCGACCGCAGGTCCACGGCCTCGCCGCCGCAGCGGTCTGCAAAGGACCGATAACCTTAACTTGTTGGACCTTGCCCTTAGGCTGGGGCGTTCGGTGCCGCAAGTATCAAATCTCCAAGGCGGGCGCCAAGGAGATCGGCGCCAAGGCGATGTCCTCTGCCGAAAAGAACGTGCAGGCCGCGCTCGACTGCGCAGGGTCTCACCGGAGTGATGCGGCTGCACGGCGAATACGTGCAATCGCAGATGCGCTCGCTGGCCGAGCAGGCGAGCGAAATGGCCCAGATTGTCAGCCACGCGGCGCTGGAGGCCGCCAAGCCCAAAACCTGAGGATTACCGAAGACCTGAGGGTTTGAGAGACCGAAGGGCCCCAGCCCGGCCGGCTTTCCCCGCAGGCCGGGGAGGCTCATGGCGCGAAGCCCGGGCCTCAAGGGTGCACCCGGCACGTGTCTGCTATTACCGCCTTGCACCTTAAATTGCGTTGCATTGCACAAAATTGACATGATAAGGGTATTATCTGTCGGAAGCCCGACACAAAGGGCACTCCCACCAGGTGATCCAAGTCGACGTTCCCGGATGTACCGGGCGCGCAAGGGGTCACACCTTTTCACCCCGTTGCGAAGGATGCATGCCATGGCCAGTTCCACCGATCCCTTCTCTGCCTCCATCATTCCGTTCGAGGTTCCCGAGCAGATGCGCGCGTTCGCCGAAAAGGGCGTTTCGCAGGCGCGAGACAGCTATGCCAAGTTCAAGGACGTCGCCGAAACCCATAACGGCACGATCGAGGCGGTGTTTGCCAGCGCCAACAAGGGCGCCAGCGCCTACTCCGCCAAGCTGATGGAAATGATGAAGTCCAACAGCACCGCGACACTCGACTTCGCCCAGCAACTGATCGGCGTCAAATCGCCCTCGGAAGCGATGGAGTTGTGGACCGCCCACGCCAAGAAGCAGTACGAGGCCTTCACCGCCTACAGCAAGGAGCTCGCCGAACTGTCGCAGAAGGTCGCGGCCGAAACCGTCGAGCCGATCAAGACCAGCGCGTCGAAGCTGTTCAAGCCGGCGGCGTGATCGCGCCAGCCTTCCCGTTGCAAAAAGAGGCCCGGGCGATAAGCCCGGGCTTTTTGTTTCGGGCGCTGCGCGGCCGAGGCTCGCGGCGCGAGGTTGAGGTTAAGAATGGTGTCGTCCCTGCGAACGCAGGGACGACATAAGTAGGGTCGCCCGGCCTTGCCAAAGTGCGGCGTTGCACCTAGTTTCCGCCCGGTTCGCGACCCCTTTTTCGGGGCCGCGCAAGGGATGCAGTTGTAGCTCAGTTGGTTAGAGCGCCTGTCTGTGGAACAGGAGGTCGGTGGTTCGAGCCCACCCAACTGTACCACCTAGCCTTAATCCCGAAACGCAACGCCGTGACGACGTCCGGCTGATCACCTGCGGCTTGTCCCGCTCTTGGTGGCATGCACGTCGTAAAACACGGCGCGCAAGATCGCATCTCGTCGGGAGAGCCTGTGCTCCGAGCGCGCGGCTGGCCGCTACAGGCTGACGCAGGGGTCCGCTTTCGCTTGTCACTTCTCCTTCGTTCACCCACACTTCGCGAATCAACCCTTGGGGGATTCATGTTCGGCTTTGCCATCCGCTTCGGAAATTTCCAGCCCAGTCTGATGCTGGCAATGGCGCTGGCATTGCTGATGTGGCCTCCGGCGAGCCGGGCGTATACCCCCGAGGAGGAGCAAGCCTGCAGCGGTGATGCGTTCGCGCTGTGCGGTCCGGAGATTCCGGACGTCGACCGCGTCACGGCCTGCATGGTCAGGAAGCAATCCCAGCTCAGTCCGGGTTGCCGGGTATATTTCCGGTCCGAACCCGAGGTCGTGCCGGTGGCTGCGGGAAAACCGCTCAGCATCAGGCCGGGCCACCTGCGAAAACCGCGCAAACCCAGGAAGCCCATATAGCGTTGGCCGCCGAACGGCGGCGTCCGCAAACATCTGATGATGGATGCGGCCGGATTGTCGGGCGCGCGGGGAATCCGCGAATGCCCGCGGCGAAGGCGGCCTGGCGTCATCCGGACTCGGTTTGTTCGCGTCCCCAAAGCGTTTTCAAGCGAAGTGGAGACCGGTTCGCGTCAAGAAAACGCGCCAAACCAGGAATCTTTGAGCCCCGTTTCAATTCAATCGAAACGGAAAAGGCTCCGCCGCTCGCCGCTGGCCATATCAATGGGATGGCGCCGATACCCGGATAGGTTGAACCGCGCCGGATTTGCCGAAGCCGGCAGGAAAACCGCGCATCGCGATTCAAAAACGCCCTAGTGATTCAATTTTCCGCCATGCCGCAGCGCATGGTGTGACTCAAAAAGCAGCCTCTGCGATAAATCGCGGCTTTGTTGTGGTTGATTGTAGATTTTTCTTTCACGAATCAGCGCGCTGATTCATTTTCGGCATCTGGGGTCAATCTGGAGGCGAAGGTATGAACGTCATTGTTTTTGCATCGCGTAAAGGGGGCGCGGGGAAGAGTACCCTGGCTGCTCATCTGGCCGCGCATATCCATAAAGCAGCCAAGCCATGCCTGATGGTCGATGCCGACCCGCAGGGATCGCTCACGCTCTGGCACAAGTTGCGGGGAACCAACGAACCGCCGATCAAGACGGCGGTCAATTCCGTCAGCGGAATCATCGCCGCCGCCAAGCGTGACGGCTTCGAGTGGGTGTTCATCGACACGCCGCCGAACACGTCAGCGGTCGTGGAAGATGCCATCCGGAACGCCACCATGGTGATCATTCCGGCGCGCCCGGGGGTCTTCGACGTCAACGCCGTGCAGGAAACAATTCAGACCTGCCGCGCCGCGCGCAAGCCCTACGCGGTCGTCATCAACGGCGCCCCGGCACGCAGGGACGAGGCGGAGAGCCGCATCGTTACGCTTGCGCGGGAAGCGCTTGCCAAGTTCCGTGCACCGGTGTGGGGCGGCCAGATCACCAACCGCGCCGATCTCTTGATGGCACTCGGCAAGGGTGAAGGTGCCCGCGAATATTATGCCGAAGGCCGCGCCGCGGCAGAGATCAGCCGGTTATGGGCTGCGATCGAACGCTCGGTGAAGGCGATCCGCGGCACGGCGTCGGCGAGCGGCACGATGCACAAGCAGGCGGCGTAGTTTCGCCGCACGGCCAACTCTACAAAGAACGCGCGGGCTCCGCGCGTTTTTCTGTTGTGGTCCGCCCGCGACCGCGCATCGATCGCACCAAGCGCCGGCGTGGGAGCTCAGGCCACCATCAGCATGTAGAACACGATCACCGGCGACAGGCTCAGGATGACCGACCAGATGCCGACCGCCCAAAGAATGTCCTGCATGCTAAAGCCCCGGTCTTCGGGAAAGTAATCGTTCTGATTGCTCATGATGCCCCGCGCTTCTTGCTCCTATGGCGGCATGGATACACGCGGAATTTTAAAAAGCCGGCGGCAACATCGCTCGCATTTTGAACACAGGTGCTACCGAGCATTAACCACTACGCTAGCGTTTTCGAGCGAAGTGGGTAGCGGTTCGGGTCAAGAAAACGCGTCAGATAGAGCAGCGTTTTCGAGCGAAGTGGGTACCGGTTCGGGTCAAGAAAACGCGTCAGATAGAGCGGCGTTTTCGAGCGAAGTGGGTGCCGGCTCGCGTCAAGAAAACGCGTCAGACAGAACAAAGCCCGATCGCTTCGGGCCCGATCGGGCTATGCCGTCTCAGCTTCCCATCAGCAGGCGGAAGGCCAGCACCGGCGACAGGCCGAGCAGCGCCGCCCATAATCCGAACGACGACACCAGAAGAAGATCCTGCATCCTCTCGGCCCGTGCGGAATTCGGATATCTGGATTTTTGAGTGGTCATCGTTTCCCCCGCCTTTCGCAACAGGGACGTCAATTAGCCCCAAATTCTGAAGATGGGGACCGCCGCATCGGGCGAATTTGAATGACCGCGGTCAGCGCGCATTAACCACAGGGGGTACCGACGACTTCCGTCCTTCCCGGCCGCAAGGCTTCTGCCTCATCGCGGAGCAGGGGGATCT
>CAWHIO010000058.1:0-26364 GCA_963829315.1 uncultured Alphaproteobacteria bacterium
GCGTAATCTCATTTTCGTTGTCCCGGAGAACGCCGGGACCCATAACCACTGGTGCTAGTTGTGATAAGGATTGCGGCCGCAGCTTCGTAGAACATTGACATTCGCGGTTATGGGTCCCGGCTCGCGCTTCGCTTGGCCGGGACGACGAGAGGAGCGCGCGGCCCGTGACAACTACCACCCTCCCTGAGATCCCGCTCCCGTCCTCCATCCGCTCGCGCTACGTCGACCATGTCAACGGCCTCGCCATGACGTGCTGGAGGCGGGGTTCGAGAGCAAGGCCGGCCATGCGTCCTGTCCTGATGGTTTTCCCGAACTCGCCTACTCTTGGCGCAAGGTGATGCCGATCTCGCGGAGGCCGGCTATCATGTGATCGCGCCCGATCAGCGCGGCTATGGCCGGACCACCGGCTGGGGCACCGCTATGACGGCGACCTCACTCCGTTCCGGCTCACCAATATGGTGCGCGACGCGCTCGGCCCGGTATCGGCGTTCGGCTACCGCGAGGTCGCCGCCGTGGTCGGGCATGATTTCGGCGCCGCGGTCGCGGCCTGGTGCGCGCTGATCCGTCCCGATGTGTTCCGCTCGGTGGTGCTGATGAGCGCGCCGTTCGCGGCCGCCGCCGCTCGCCTTCGATACCGCCGACAAACCGCCCCGCCCCAAAGCCGAAGATCCGGTCCATCGCGGCTGGCCGCCCTCCGCGTCCGCGCAAACATTACCAGTGGTACTATTCGACCCGCGGAGCCAACGCCGACATGTGGCACGCGCCCCAGGGCGTCCATGATTTCCTGTGCCCTACTATCACCACAAGAGCGCGACTGGGAGGACAACAAGCCCACCCCGCTGAAATCATGGTCCTCGGACGAGCTGGCCAAATTCCCGACCTATTACGCCATGATCATGCAAAAAAACATGGCGGAGACGGTCGCCGAGGAGATGCCGCCGACGGAACGATCGCCGCCAACCCGTGGCTGTCCGACCGCGATCTCGCCTTCTACAGCGCCGAATATGCACGCACCGGTTTCCAGGGCGGGCTGCAATGGTATCGCTGCGGCACCTCGGGCGTGTTCACCGCCGAGCTCGAAACCTGGTCGGGCCGCAGCATCGACGTGCCCTCCTGCTTCATCTCGGGCCGGCAGGACTGGGGCATCTATCAGCGTCCCGGCGTCTTTGAGGCGATGCAGGCAAGCGCCTGCACCCGCATGTCGGCTGCCATCTGGTCGAGGGCGCCGGACATCGGGTCCAGCAAGAGCAGCCGAATGAAGTCAGCCGTGGGTTACTGCAATTCCTGAAGCAGACCGCCGCCAATGAACCATTTCCGGCCTGAAACCGACTCAAGGTTGCCGCGGAACCTTTTTCGGACACCCGCGTTGGCGGCTGTCGGGTAATGCGCCCGGCATCAGATATTGAAGGAGAGATTATGGAAAAGAAGATCGCTGGACTTCTGGGTGCGATGGCGACGCTCGGGGCATTCAACGCCGCGCAAGCCGCACCAACTCCGGCCCCGAGCGACGTGTTGAGGGCGAATTCCTTTGCGGAACTGCTGGAGCCGATTCCCAATGCCGCGGCGCTGCTGCAGGCGGTCGATAAATCAGGGCCGGTTTCCTCGCCGAATGATAATATCCAGCTTGCGCAATATTACCACCACCATCACCACCACCACCATCATTCAGCCTGGCGCCGTTATGGGCCAGTGGTGGTCGTGCCCCGATATCGCCGCTACCACCATCATCACCACCACCACCACCACAGCTTCTATCCTCGCGGCTATTGAGGTCGCGAGCCATTTGAGGTCGTGTGCGATGCGATGACAATCAGACAGGACCTCAGGGTCCTGTTTTTTTGAGCTGCAAACGCTGGGGGCATTTTCTTCACGCGAACCGGAGCCCACTTCGCTCGAAAACGCTACTCTTGGCGGGCTTTCTCCTTGGCCGCGCGGTGAAGATGCCGATAGGTCCCGTCGAACACGGTGTCCGACGACGAGGTCCATTCGGTCCCGGCCGACAGCGTCGGCCGGCTGTTGTAGATACGGCGGGCCTGAAGTTCGCGCTCGGAGGATTCCTCCTGGCCCATCGGCTCGAGTTCGAAGGAAGCCTCCTCGGGGATGACGATGAGCTGCACGAACGGCTCGTTCGGCCTGAAGATGTGGGTACGGCCCTCGGCCGGCGCCTTGAACACGCAAAAGAACAGCATCGGCCACCAGTTTCGGATCAGCGCCGGCACCGCGATCGGCACGGTATCGGTCGGATCGGTGTAGAACCGCGGATGCGGTTCGGTCCGGATCGCCATGCCCTTTTCAACCTTGAGGTCCAGAAGGATCTGGTAGGTATAAAAAGTGTCGCCGAAATTCCGGAATGGCGGCCACTGCACGCCACCGTCCGGGGGCGGGCCCCAATCTCCTTCCAGGATCAAACGGCCGTCCTTGGTGCTGACGTGCAGTTCATTGTCGTACGGGTAAAACAACTCAATCCCGTATTGCGCGCCTTCCGAAAAGGGAACGCAATGCCAGACCTGTTCGCGCGAACCGTCGGCACGGGGCTCGCGCTTGCCGGCCCACCCGGGGATCTCGAGCTTGGTTCGGCGCGGCGCCAGCCGCGGGTCGTTCAAGCGATATTTGACCTTGTCCATAACTGCTCCGCTACGATGGATCGGAAGATAGGAACCCGAACGGGCGCGAACCGCAACAGTTCCAGACTGCGAGGGCGGAAACCGATCGGCCGTGCGCCGCCGAATGATTTGACCTTGCAGCAGGCTATCGCTATAAAATTTAGAACCATTCTAAACTAATCAAGAAGGCTTGCCGTGAAGAATTTCGCCGATTTGACCGAGCGGGAAGTGCTGGCGGTTGCGATCTCCGCGGAAGAGGAAGACAGCCGCATCTACATGACCTTCGCAGAGGATCTGGCGGAGCGCTATCCGGAATCGGCCAAGCTGTTCGAGGAAATGGCCGAGGAGGAAAAAGGCCATCGCCACATGCTGCTGGAGATGTACGAAAAGCGCTTCGGCCCAAATCTCCCGCCTATTCGCCGAGACAACGTCAAGGGATTCTTGCGCCGGCGCCCGATCTGGCTGACCAAAAATCAGTCGCTCGACGCCATCCGCAAGGAAGTCGGGACGATGGAGTTCGAAGCCGAGCGGTTCTATATCAAGGCCGCCGAACAGACCCAGGACGTCGGTGTCCGCCGGCTGCTCGGCGATCTCGCGGAAGCAGAAAAAGGCCATGAGAAGGTCGCGGCCAGGCTGACCGATCAAATCCTCAGCCCGGACGTGCGCGCGGAGGAGGACAAGACCCGCCGGCGCGTGTTCGTTCTGCAATATGTGCAGCCGGGTCTTGCCGGATTGATGGACGGCTCGGTGTCGACCCTCGCCCCGCTGTTCGCCGCAGCCTTTGCGACGCATCAGAACTGGCAGACGTTTCTTGTCGGCCTCGCCGCCTCGATCGGCGCCGGCATCAGCATGGGCTTTGCGGAAGCGTTGTCGGATGACGGCTCGCTGACCGGGCGCGGTTCGCCCTGGCTGCGCGGCGCGGCCAGTGGTGTGATGACCGCACTCGGCGGCCTCGGGCACTCGATGCCGTATCTGGTGCCGGACTCCTGGGCCAATGCGTTCTGGATCGCGACCGCGATTGCGGGAGTTGTCGTGTTCTTCGAACTGTGGGCGATCGCCTATATTCGGGCGCGTTATATGGATACGCCGTTCCTGCAGGCGGTGTTCCAGATCGTGCTTGGCGGCGTCATCGTGCTCGCCGTCGGCATTCTCATTGGCGCGGCCTAGAAAGCTTTGCGGTGATGCCCAGACGATGTTTCAAACGCGGTTCACGCCAGCTCGGCGTGCTGGCGGGGATGATTTTGCCGATTGCGCTGGGACAACCCGCAAGCGCCACCGACGAGATCCAGGTCTACAACGCCGGCATCGCAGCGGTCGGTCAACTTACCATCCAGCAGCACCTCAATTACGTCGCGCTCGGACAAAAGGACCCGCCGTTTCCCGGCGGTCTCGTTTCCAACCACAGCCTCAACGGCACGCCGGAATTTGCCTACGGCCTCACCGATTGGTGGGAGGTCGGCCTCTATCTGCCGTTCGCCGTCCAGGACCAGAAATTCATGTCCGACGCCTTCAAACTGCGAACCCTGTTCGTTTCGCCGCATGCCGAGCAGCGCGATTTTTTCTATGGTGTCAATCTGGAATTCAGCAACACCACGCCGCCATTCGCGCAGACCCGGTTTACGCTGGAGGTGCGGCCGATCATCGGTGTTCGTAACGCCGACTACGAATTCATCGTCAACCCGATCATAGATGCCGGCTTCGGAAAGTTGGGTAATTGGACTTTGCGCCCGCCGCGCGTCTGGCGCGAAAGCTCGGCCCGGATACGTTCCTGGGTGTGGAATATTACGCGGATTTTGGCGAGATCGGGAACATGCCGAAGCTTGCCGATCAGCAACACAGCCTGTTTCTGGTTACCGATTTCAAGCTCGGCGTCCTCGATGTGGACTTCGGCGTCGGTTACGGATTGACGTCCTCGTCCGATCGCTGGGTTATCAAGACCATCATCGGCTACGCGTTTCCGGTTCCTGGAAGCAATTCGAGCGCAGGCGAGCGCAGCGCTGCCGGACCCGTCAATCCGATGTCGCACACTTCCACGCGATATCCGCAACCTTGATGAACCGGCGTCATGGACGTGCCATACTCGCGTCACAACTCGATGAAATGAAGGGATTCGCATGACTGATCGTTTGCAATACGGTACCACGGCGAAGGTGTTCCACTGGCTCGTGGTGGCGCTTTTGCTGGTGCAATACCTGATTGGCTGGCTGATGCCGGATGTTCATGCGGGCCCACCCGGCGCGCCCATGACATTCCATGTCTCGTTCGGGATCGTCATCCTGACGCTGATCGTTCTGCGGTTCGCCTGGCGGCTTAGCCACCCCGTCGCACCGGAGAATTCGCTTCCGCCTTGGCAGCGGCTAAGTTCCGAAGCGGTGCATTGGGCGCTCTATGCGCTGGTATTGGCGACCACCTTTACCGGCTGGCTGTTCGCGTCGTTTCGCGGCTGGTCGATTTCATTGTTTTATCTCGTGCCACTGCCGATGCTGGCATCGAAGGATGTGGCGAGCGTGAAGGCATTGGACGGCTGGCATCAGGCGATGGAATGGACGCTGCTGGTGCTGGTCGGCATTCATGTGGTGGCGGCGATGGCCCATGTCTTCATTTACCGCGACCGCATCATGCAGCGGATGCTGCCGGGATAGCTGTCATCGAGGCGGCAATAGCGGTCTAGCGGCCGTCGTCTAATCGAAGCAATATTCCGGGGGCCGAAAACGGACCGGGAGGACGACGTGGCGAAATCTCACTGGAGCTTCAGGACAGCGACTGAAATATCGGCAGCCCTTGCGGCAAGGCAGGTATCTGCCGTTGAGCTGGCACAGGACGCGATCGGACGCATCGAGCGTCACGACGCAGGGATCAATGCGATTTGCGTCCGCGATTTCGGACGCGCGCTGGACGCCGCGCGCGCCGCCGACGCGGCGCTCGCGCGCGGCGAGACACGGCCGCTGCTCGGCATTCCCCTCACGGTGAAGGAATCCTTCAACGTCGCAGGCCTGCCCACGACATGGGGCATTCCGGCGCAGAAGGATTTTCGGCCGCCGGAGGATGCACTGGCGATATCCCGCGTCAAGGATGCTGGCGGCGTCATCCTCGGCAAGACCAACGTGCCGCTCGGGCTCGGCGACTGGCAGAGCTACAACGATATTTACGGCACCACCAATAATCCCTACGACCTCAGCCGCACGCCCGGCGGCTCTTCCGGTGGATCGTCGGCGGCGCTCGCGGCGGGTTATGGACCGCTCTCGCTCGGTTCGGATATCGGCGGCTCGCTGCGCGTGCCGGCGTTTCACTGCGGCGTCTACGCGCACAAACCGACATTCGCGTTGGCGCCGGCGCGCGGCAACACACCGCCGCCATTTCCCGCATTGCCCCTGGATCGCGATATGGCGGTGATCGGGCCGATGGCGCGCTGCGCGTTGGACCTCTCGCTCTTGCTCGACGTCATCGCAGGACCGGACCCGCTGGAAGCCGGTACGGCCTACAGGCTTGTCCTGCCGCCGCCGCGTCACAGTGAACTGAAGGATTTCCGCGTGCTCCTGATCGATACCGATCCGGTGATGCCGACCAACGCCGTGGTGCGGGCGGCGATCGACCGGCTTGCCGCCGGCCTCGGCAAAGCCGGCGTCAGGATCGAGCGCCAAAGCCCGCTGTTGCCGGACTTCGCGGCCTCCTCCCGCCTCTTTATGCGGATGCTGCTCTCGTTTATCGCGGTTGGTTTCCTGCCGGAAGTCTATGCCGGCGCCAGCGCCGCGGCGGCGAACCTGCCGGCGGATGACATCAGCCTTGCGGCGGAGCGGCTGCGCGGCATTGCGCTCAGCCATCGCGACTGGGTGATGGCGGACCGCGCACGCGGGCATTTGCGGGCGCAATGGCGGGCGCTGTTCAAGAGCTTCGATGCGGTGATCTGCCCGGTGATGCCGACGCCGGCCTATCCGCACGATCATTCGCCGGAGCAGGAAACGCGCCGCATCAACATCGACGGCAAGGATTATTCCTACCCCGATCAGTTGGCATGGCCCGGCATCGCAACCCTGCCCGGCCTGCCGGCCACCGCAATACCGATCGGACTTTCGCCGGAAGGCCTGCCGGTCGGCGTCCAGATCGTCGGCCCATGGCTGGAAGATCGCACGCCCCTGAAACTGGCCGAACTGATCGAGCGCGATTTCGGCGGCTTCGTGCCACCGCCGGCGTTTGATGACTAGCGGCTACGCGGCGGCAAGCAATTCACTGACCTCGGCCATGCCGGCGGCGCGCTCGCCGAGCAGAAGGTCTGACATGGCGCGCTGCGTCGCATTGTCCGCAAGCTGGAAGGGATCGCTTGCGGATACCCGATGATCGATCACCATGCGGGACAACAGCAGCCTGCGGGCATCGCCGCGCAACTCATGAATGCGCCCGGCTTCCCACGAAAGCTGAACCGCGCTTGCGACATGATAGAGCAGGCTGGTGGCGCGCCGCGCCTCGGCTTCGCGGTCGGTGCGCCCGGCTACCTCACGGGCAAAACCGACGGCGCGGTCGGTGAACGCACGCAGGCGATCGCGCCAGGCGCCCGGCACGTTGGCGCTGTCGTCGAGCCGGGCATGCAGGTCGGCGGCCAATGCGGCATCGGCGCCATGGCGGCCGACCGCCCGCGTGAGCGCGTCGATGGCGACGATATTGCCGGTACCCTCCCAGATCGAGCCGAGATGCGCGTCGCGCAACAGCCTGCTGGTTGCAAACTCCTCGATATAGCCGATGCCGCCGCGCATCTCGAGCGCATCGCCGCAGACCTTGCGGGCATCGCGCGTGGCGCGGAATTTCAGCGTCGGGGTGAGAATGCGCAACAACACCGCCGCGTCCTGGCTGCCGGCCTCTGCGCGGTCGAGCGCGTCGGCGGTCAGAAAACTCATCGACAGCGCCTGCTCGGTGGCCAGCATGATCTTCATCAATTGCCGCCGCGCCAGCGGCAAATCGACGATGCGGCTTCCGAACACCACGCGGTTCTTTGCGACCGTCATCGCGTCGTGATGGGCGCGGCGCATCAGCGCGGTGGATTTGACGCCGTTGGAAAGCCGCGAAGAATTGACCATCTCGGCCATCTGCACGAAACCGCGATCGAGCCGTCCGACGGCGTAGGCGATCGCGCCTTCAAGCTTGATCTCGCCCGAGGCCATCGAGCGGGTGCCGAGCTTGTCCTTCAGCCGGACGATCCGGTAGTGGTTGGGCGAGCCGTCGTCGAGCTTGCGCGGCATCAGAAACAGGCCGACGCCGCGCGTGCCGCCAACGGCGCCTTGCGGCCGGGCCAGCAGCATCACCACTTCGGCGTCCGCATTGGAGCAGAACCATTTCTCGCCCGAGAGCCGCCAATGATCGCCTTCCTGCACGGCTGACGTGGTGAGCGTGCCGACGTCGGAACCGCCCTCCTTTTCGGTCATGAACTGGCCGCCCTGGGTCAGCTTGTCCATGTCGGTCTGGGTGAGGCCGTCCAGATATCTGGCCTTCAGCGCCTCGCTGCCGAAATTCGCAAGAAGCTTGGCGCAGCCATCGGTGACATTGATCGGGCAACCCAGTCCGAACTCGGCCTGGTTGAACAGAAACGTAAAAGCGTGCTTGGCAACGACCGGGTACTTCTCCGGCCAGCCCAGAATGCCCTTGCGAAGCGACATCGCATGAATGCCGAACTCGCCGAACGCGGCGCGCTCGAGCTCGCGATAGGCCGGATGGTATTCGATCCACTGCATGTCGCGGCCGAAGCGGTCGCGCTGATGCAGCACCGGTACATGCCGGTCGGCCAGGCGGGCGCACTCGTCGAGATGACCGCCGGCGAGCGCGCCCAGCCGGTCGAGATGCGGCTCGATATGGCGGAACAACGCATCGGGAAGATGGATGCGAAGCAGGTCCGTCAGCGCCGGATCGGCGCGGTAAAAATTCATGCCCGAGGTGTCGGGGGCCAGCAGTCCCGGCCGGTCGGCGGAATCGGCAATGCGGTCATGCTGGCGCGGCTGCATTGAATTCCCCGGTTCGCTTCCTCATCTGTTGGGTGGAATTATCGCACATCCCCAAGGCTGACACCAACTCCGACAGATCAAGGAAACCTGCCATGGAAACCCCAAAATACAACAAAGCCCTCATCGTCGGCGCCGGCGAAGGACTGAGCGCGTCGCTGGCGCGGCTGTTTGCCCGCGAAGGCATCAAGGTCGCGCTGGCGGCACGCCAAATCGAAAAGCTCGGCGCGCTCTGCACCGAGACCGGCGCGCGCGCCTTTGCCTGCAATGCCACCGACCATGACGAGGTCGAGCGCCTGTTCGGGCTGGTCGAGCGCGAGATCGGGGCGCCCGACGTGGTCGTCTATAATGCCAGCGCGCGGGCGCGCGGTACTTTCGTCGAGCTGGTGCCCGCCGACGTCGCGCAGGCGATCGCGGTGAGCGCGTTCGGCGGCTTCCTGGTGGCCCAGCAGGCGGCAAAGCGGATGCTGCCGAACAAACACGGCGCCATCCTGTTCACCGGCGCGTCGGCGAGCGTCAAGGGCTATCCGCAATCCGCCCCGTTCGCGATGGGCAAATTCGCGCTGCGCGGACTGGCGCAAAGCATGGCACGTGAATTATCGCCGCAGGGAATTCATGTCGCGCATTTCGTGATCGACGGCGGCATCCGCAGCACAGGCCGCGTTGAGCCCGCCGACAGGCCGGACTCGATGCTCGATCCCGACGCCATTGCTTTGAGCTATTGGAATGTGCTGCAGCAGCCGCGCAGCGCCTGGAGCTGGGAATTGGAATTGCGGCCCTGGGTGGAGAAGTTTTGAGGACATCGTCATTGCGGGCGATAGCGAAGCAATCGAGGCCACGCGAATAAAGCCGGATTCTGGGTCGCGTTGCTGCGCGCACCATCCCGGAAGGACGGAATGTTTACACCCTCGCCTGATGCGCGGCCTGCTGCGCCGCCAACCGCCAGCTCGCACAGGGAATCCGGTGGGGCGCTGCGTCGATAGGTTTCTCGAAACGCACCAGCTTCCAGTCGTCGGGGTGACGTATGAAGTTAAATCCGGACTTGCGCGCAAGGCCAATCATGACGTCATTGGAGCGCAGCGTATCGCCGAACACGCGGGCAGCGCCAAACGCAGCCGCGCGGCATTCCAGATTCCGCAGCAAGGCCGATCCGATGCCCAGGCCTTGCCAGCGGTCATCGACCGATACGCCGAACTCGAAACTTGCCGTGTCGGCCTCGAACCCGTAGCGGGCTTCGCCGACGATGGTTTCGACGCCGTCGATCACCATGATCGCGAGTACGCTGAAACGGTCGCGCTCGCCGACATGGATGAAATGCTCCAGTTCGGTCTGCGGCAGTTCGCTGATGGCGCCAAGGAAGCGATTGTAGCGGGAGCGGACCGAGAGCGAGCGGAAGTAACCCTGCAACGCTTCGGCGTCATCGGGCTCGACAAAACGCACCGCCACCGCCTCGCCGCTGCGCAGCCTCAGGATATCGCGGTGCTGCCGGAGGTCATCGAGGCGAAACGAGGTCATCGCAGGCTCCCAATGGTCGCGAAAGAGGTTGGCTGGCGCCCCCCTTCAAGAGGCGGCGCCAGCCTGGCGGCGTCTAAGCCCGCCAAAACGGCTTTTCGGCCTCTTCGATGATATCGCTCCACGAAAGTCCGACGTCGTGCAGGTCGCGGTCGGTCCAACGCGACAGCTCACGCCGCTGCCGCCGGCGCTCGGCCCACACATGCAGCTTTTCGCTGATTTGGGCGAAAAGTCCGGATTCATGATGATTTATCATCGTTCTGGGTGAACAGGTAGACATCGCGGTCTCCCAAAGATAACTTGGTGAGGCGCAATATCGATGTGAACCGGGAATTCGGCAAACGACACTTTGTACCGGTTTAGATGAGATAAACTCATGCAAATGGCGCCTGGAAGATGACTGCCCGACTGCCGTCGCTCAATGGGTTGCGGGCGTTCGAGGCCGCCGCCCGGCATCTCAGTTTCACCGTTGCCGCCGCCGAGCTGAACGTCACCCAGACCGCGATCAGCCATCAGATCCGAAGGCTCGAGGAGGAACTCGGGATTCGCCTGTTCGTCCGCCAGAACCGCAGTTTGGCGCTGACGCCGGAAGCCAGGGACTACCTTCCCGGCATTCGCGCGGCGTTCAACGATCTGCGGCTCGCCACCGACCGGCTGATGCGCAAGGAAAACGATCGTGTGCTGACGGTCTCCACGCTGGCGTCGCTGGCCGCAAAGTGGCTGTTGCCAAGACTTTCCACCTTCCAGCAGGCCCACCCCGGCGTCGACGTCCGGATCACGACGTCGACCAGCCTGGTCGATTTCCGGCGCGACGACGTCGACGCTGCGATCCGCTATGGCCGCGGCCACTGGCCCGGCCTGCGCGCCGACTGGCTGATGGCCGATGAATTGTTTCCGGTGTGCAGCCCGGCGTTGCTTGCAGGCAACAAGCCGCTGCGGTGCCCGGAGGACCTGGCCAATCACACGCTGCTGCACTCCAGCGGGGGCTATGACGACGACTGGCGGCTATGGCTCACCGCTGCCGGACTGCCGTCGAATATCTCGAAACAACCGGGATTGAGCTTCGATCTGATTCTGATGACGGTTCAGGCCGCGATCGACGAAATCGGCGTTGCGATGGGCCGGACCTCCTATGTCGAGGCCGACATCGCCAAGGGCCGGCTGGTCGTTCCGTTCAAGATTGCCCTGCCGGCCGACGCCGGGTTCTATCTGGTCTCGCCCGAGACCAAAGCCGAAATCGGCCAAACTATCGGCGTTTCGGCAATGGCTGATTGCCTCGGTCCAGGGCAGCCCGGGAATCAATTGAGCGCAGCGCGGCTGATATAGATGCCGCGCCGCGGCGATCTCACCGCAGGCGAATTAGTCGTTGCGTTTTCCGGTTGGTCAGGCCGCCCTGACGTGGCAGATTGCCGGAAGAAACGAGCAACTGTCCTCGCCGGTGCGGAAAAGCCGCACCGAGCGCAAGGACAACGGGGAGAATTTCATAATGTCGCAATCGTCCAGTTCGCCGCCGCCTCAACTCAAATCGCGAATTGGCGCCATTCTCCGCTCCACCAGCGGCAATTTCCTCGAACAGTTCGATTTCTTCCTGTTCGGCTTTTACGCACCCTATATCGCCAAGGCGTTCTTTCCGTCTCAAGACGAGACCGCCGCACTGCTCAACACCTTCGGCGTTTTCTGGCTGGGCGCGCTGATGCGCCCGGTCGGCGCGATCGTGCTCGGCGCCTATATCGACCGGATCGGCCGCCGCAAGGGGCTGATCGTCACGCTGGCGATCATGGCGATCGGCACGGTGACGATTGCGGTCTGTCCGACCTATGCCAGCATCGGCGTCGCGGCGCCGATCATCGTTCTGGTCGGCCGGTTGCTGCAGGGCTTTTCCGCCGGCGTCGAGCTTGGCGGCGTCTCGGTCTATCTGGCCGAGATCGCAACGCCCGGCAACAGGGGCTTCTATACCTCGTTCCAGTCCTCCAGCCAGCAAGTCGCGATCTTCGTCGCCGCGACCATCGGATTTGCACTGAACGAACTCGTGACCGGCGATACGATTGGCTTCCTTGGGGGGATCGAATTCGCCAAATGGCGAATCCCGTTCTTCGTCGGCTGCCTCATCATTCCATTCATTTTCTTTCTGCGCCGAACGCTGGAAGAAACGCCGGAATTCCTGGCGATGAAGAAACACCCTTCCACGTCCGAGGTCTTCAGATCCGCCGCGGCGAACTGGAAGATCATCGTGCTTGGCATGATGGTGGCGGTGCTGACCACCACGACCTTCTACTTCGTCACCGTCTACACGCCGACCTTCGGCAGGAACGTGCTGAAGCTTTCATCGCAGGACGCTCTGCTCGTCACCCTGCTGGTGGCGGTGACCAACTTCCTGTGGAATCCGGTCGGAGGCGCGGTGTCCGACCGTCTCGGCCGCAAGCCGGTGCTGCTGACGATCGCGGGCCTGTCGCTGGTGACCGCCTATCCCGCCCTGCACTGGCTGGTCGCAGAACCCACCTTCGGCAAGATGCTGACGGTTGAAATGATGTTCTCGTTCTATTTCGGCGTTTACAGCGGGACCATGCTCGGCGCGCTGGTCGAAGTGGTGCCCGCGCATGTCCGAACCACCTGTTTCTCGATGGCGTTCGCGCTGGCCGCGGGCCTGTTCGGGACGTTCACGCCGTTTGCATCGACCTGGCTGATCGATCACACCGGCGACAAGGCCTCTCCGGGATTCTGGCTGATGTGCGCCGCCATCCTCGGCATCGTCGCCACGCTCGCGATCTACCGGGACGGCAAGGCAGCCACCAGCCGACAACCCCTCGCGGCCCGGGGCTAAGACATGTCCGGGCAGCGGATCGCGTTGCCCGGATGCCGGTTTTGATTTCCATGCAAACAAGATAACAACACGGCATGGTCGATTTGGCCCTCAAATACGACGTGCTGGTGATCGGCGGCGGCAATGCGGCGCTGTGCGCTGCGATCGCAGCACGGCGCGCCGGCGCCTCGGTGCTGGTGCTGGAGGGCGCGCCGAAGTTCTATCGCGGCGGCAACACCCGCCACACCCGCAACATGCGCTGCGCCCATGATGCGGCGACCGAGATCCTCACCGGACCCTATACCGAGGAGGAATTCTGGGAAGACCTCAAGCGCGTCACCGGCGGCCAGACCGACGAGGAACTGGCGCGCCACATGATCGCCGAGTCCAAGGACATCCTGGGCTGGATCGTCGAACAGGGCGTGCGCTGGCAGCCGTCGCTGGGCGGCACGCTCAGCCTCGGGCGCACCAACTCATTCTTTCTGGGCGGCGGAAGGGCGATGCTGAACGCGCTCTATTTGACCGCCGAGCAGCTTGGCGTCGAGGTTCGCTACGACGCCGAGGTGCTCGATCTCGAGATCGCCGACGGCATGTTCCTTTCTGCCGCGCTGAAGCAGGGTGACGGCCGCGCGACCGTCCGCGCTTCCACCCTGGTCGCCGCCGCCGGCGGCTTCGAGGCCAACATCGAATGGCTCAAGCAATATTGGGGCGAGGCCGCCGACAATTTCCTGATCCGCGGCACGCCGTATAACCGCGGCACGATCCTGAAGATGCTGCTCGAAAAGGGCGTGCAGGACGTCGGCGATCCGACGCAATGCCACGCGGTCGCGATCGATGCGCGCGCGCCGAAATTCGACGGCGGCATCATCACGAGACATGATTCCGTGGTGTTCGGCATTGTCGTCAACAAGCACGCCGAGCGCTTCTACGACGAGGGCGAGGATATCTGGCCGAAACGCTACGCCATCTGGGGACGGCTGGTGGCGGCCCAACCCGACCAGATCGCCTACATCATCTTCAACTCGACGGTGGTCACGAGCTTCATGCCGACGCTGTTCCCGCCGATCGGCGCCCCCTCGATCGCCGAACTCGCAGGCAAGCTCGAACTCGATCCGGCGGCACTGGAAAAGACCGTCGCCGACTTCAACGCCGCGGTGCGGCCGGGCACCTTCGATCACACCATCCTCGACGATTGCCGCACCGAGGGACTGACGCCGCCGAAAACCCATTGGGCGCGGAAGATCGAGACAGCGCCTTATCTGGCTTATCCGGTGCGGCCCGGCATCACCTTCACCTATCTCGGCACCCGCGTGAACAAGCAGACGCGCATGCTGATGAAGAACGGCAAGCCCGCCGCCAACATGTTCGCGGCCGGCGAGATCATGGCCGGCAATGTGCTCGGCAAGGGCTATGCCGCCGGCATCGGAATGACCATCGGCAGCGTGTTCGGGCGGATCGCGGGCCGGGAAGCGGCGAAGAATGCGCGGAATTAATCCGCGCCTGCGACGACAGGGAGGAGCCATGTCACGCCTTACAATAGCCGCGGCTGCGGCCGCTCTGATGGCCGCGACATCGGCGCAAGCCGCCGAGCCAATCGCGCTGCGCGACATGGGCTCATTCCATGTCGGCGGCCGCCTCGTCGAAATCAGCGGCAAGCCGGTCAGGGAAGTCGTGTTCACCCCGGGCGGCGTGCCGGCGAAGGTCGATCCCAACGGCACCTACCAGGTCGAGCAGATGTATGTGCAGTACTTCCTGCCGGCCAGCGAACACGGCGCCTATCCGCTGCTGATGTGGCATGGCGGCGGGCTGACCGGCGTCACCTGGGAAACCACGCCGGACGGCCGCGAAGGCTGGCTCAACTATTTCCTGCGCAAGGGCTGGAGCGTCTACAACTCCGACGCCGTCGAGCGCGGCCGCGCCGGCTGGGCGCAATATCCCGACATCTTCAAGAGCGAGCCGGTGTTCCTGACCACCGCCAATCCGTTTCTAGCGCTTTCGCATCGGCGACGGCCCGAACTCCTACGATCCCGATCCCGCGAAACGAAAGTTGATGCCGGGCAGCCAGTTTCCGAACGAAGGCTACGAGAATTTCGTCAAGCAGAACGTGCCGCGCTGGACCACCAATGACGACGCAACGATCGCGGCCTATCTTGCCGAGATCGATCGCGTCGGCCCCTGCATCATCCTGTTCCACAGCCAGGCCGGCAGTTTCGGCTTCAAGGTCGCGCAGGCGCGGCCCGACAAGGTCAAGGCGCTGATCGCGGTCGAGCCCGCCGGCGTCGGCGATCCCGCCCGGTCGATGCGTTGAAGAACATTCCGACGCTGATCATCTACGGCGATTACATCGAGCGCGATTCGCGCTGGCCCAAGATGCGCGCCACCGGCGTCGCATTTGCGGAAGGCATCAAGGCCGCCGGCGGCAGCGTCGACGTCGTCGACCTGCCGCAGGCCGGCATCAAGGGCAATTCACACATGATCATGATGGACAAGAACAACGCCGAGGTCGCCGGCCTGATCCAGAAATGGCTGGAAGGCAAAGGCCTGACGAAATAGCCGGCGTTTTCAGGCGAAGCGGATCCCGGTTCGCGTCAGGAACCGCGTCAAACCAAAGAGAAAACAGCGCAGCATGCACGGAACCAGAATTTTGGAGGAAGCCGACCGCCTGATGACGGTCTGCAATTCCTGCCGCTACTGCGAGGGGCTGTGCGCGGTATTTCCGGCGATGGAGATGCGCCGCTCGTTTTCCGACGGCGACCTCAATTATCTCGCCAATCTGTGCCACGCCTGCGGCGCCTGTTACACCGACTGTCAGTTCTCGCCGCCGCATGAATTCAACGTCAATGTGCCGAAGACGCTGGCCGTTGCGCGCGCCGAATCCTGGGCCGCCTATGCCTGGCCGCGCGCCTTTTCCGGCCTGTTCGCGCGCAACGGCCTTGCCATCAGCATCATCGCCGCCCTGAGCGTCGCCGCCTTCATTTTCGGCTTTGCCGCCTTGACCGACCACAAGGTGCTGGTCGGCGTCCACACCGGCCCCGGCGCGTTCTACGCGCTGATGCCGCACAATACGATGGCTGCGTTGTTCGGCGTGGCCTTCCTCTATGCGATCATCGCGCTGGCGATGGGCGTGCGCGCCTTCTGGCGCGATATCGGCGAGCCGATCGGCATGCGGATCGAGCCGGGCTCGCTCTGGCAGGCGATGAAGGACGCCGGGCAATTGCGCTATCTCGACGGCGGCGGCGTCGGCTGCTTCAACGAGGATGAGCGCCCGACCGACCGCCGCAAGATCTATCATCACCTGACGTTCTACGGCTTCCTGCTGTGCTTCGCGGCCACTTCGGTGGCGACGCTGTATCATTATTTTCTTGCGCGCGAAGCGCCGTACCCTTGGTGGGACCTGCCGGTGGTACTCGGCACGCTCGGCGGCATCGGGCTCCTGATCGGGCCCGCCGGACTGCTGGCGGAGAAATTCAGGCGCGATCCGGCGCTGGTCGACGAAAAGCGCACCGGCATGGATGTCGCCTTCATCGTCATGCTGTTTCTGACCAGTCTGACCGGCATCGCGCTGCTGCTGTGGCGCGACACCGTGGCGATGGGGCCCTTGCTGGCGCTGCATCTCGGCGTGGTGTTCGCGCTACCGTCTCGGCCGCAAGCCGGTGCTGCTGACGATCGCGGGCCTGTCGCTGCTGACCGCCTACCCCGCCCTGCACTGGCTGGTCGCAGAACCCACCTTCGGCAAGATGTTGACGGTTGAAATGATGTTCTCGTTCTATTTCGGCGTTTACAGCGGGACCATGCTCGGTGCGCTGGTCGAAGTGGTGCCCGCGCATGTCCGAACCACCTGTTTCTCGATGGCGTTCGCGCTGGCCGCGGGCCTGTTCGGGACCTTCACGCCGTTTGCATCGACCTGGCTGATCGACCACACCGGCGACAAGGCCTCGCCGGGATTCTGGCTGATGTGCGCCGCCGTCCTCGGCATCGCCGCCACGGTCGCGATCTACCGGGACGGCACGGCAGCCACCAGCCGGCAGCCTCTCGCTGCCCGGGGCTAAGACATGTCCGGGCAGCGGATCGCGTTGCCCGGATGCCGGTTTTGATTTCCATGCAAACAAGATAACAACACGGCATGGTCGATTTGGCCCTCAAATACGACGTGCTGGTGATCGGCGGCGGCAACGCCGCGCTGTGCGCGGCGATCGCGGCACGGCGCGCCGGCGCCTCGGTGCTGGTGCTGGAGGGCGCACCGAAGTTCTATCGCGGCGGCAACACCCGCCACACCCGCAACATGCGCTGCGCCCATGATGCGGCGACCGATATCCTCACCGGACCCTATACCGAGGAGGAATTCTGGGAAGACCTCAAGCGCGTCACCGGCGGCCAGACCGACGAGGAACTGGCGCGCCACATGATCGCCGAGTCCAAGGACATCCTGGGCTGGATCGTCGAACAGGGCGTGCGCTGGCAGCCGTCGCTGGGCGGCACGCTCAGCCTCGGGCGCACCAACTCATTCTTTCTGGGCGGCGGAAGGGCGATGCTGAACGCGCTCTATCTGACCGCCGAGCAGCTTGGCGTCGAGGTTCGCTACGACGCCGAGGTGCTCGATCTCGAGATCGCCGACGGCATGTTCCTTTCTGCCGCGCTGAAGCAGGGTGACGGCCGCGCGACCGTCCGCGCTTCCACCCTGGTCGCCGCCGCCGGCGGCTTCGAGGCCAACATCGAGTGGCTCAAGCAATATTGGGGCGAGGCCGCCGACAATTTCCTGATCCGCGGCACGCCGTATAACCGCGGCACGATCCTGAAGATGCTGCTCGAAAAGGGTGTGCAGGACGTCGGCGATCCGACGCAATGCCACGCGGTCGCGATCGATGCGCGCGCTCCGAAATTCGACGGCGGCATCATCACAAGACATGATTCCGTGGTGTTCGGCATTGTCGTCAACAAGCACGCCGAGCGCTTCTACGACGAGGGCGAGGATATCTGGCCGAAACGCTACGCCATCTGGGGACGGCTGGTGGCGGCCCAACCCGACCAGATCGCCTACATCATCTTCAACTCGACGGTGGTAACGAGCTTCATGCCGACACTGTTCCCGCCGATCGGCGCCCCCTCGATCGCCGAGCTCGCAGGCAAGCTCGAACTCGATCCGGCGGCACTGGAAAAGACCGTCGCCGATTTCAATGCCGCGGTGCGGCCGGGCACCTTCGATCACACCATCCTCGACGATTGCCGCACCGAGGGCTTGACGCCGCCGAAAACCCATTGGGCGCGCAAGATCGAGACGGCCCCTTATCTGGCTTATCCGGTGCGGCCCGGCATCACCTTCACCTATCTCGGCACCCGCGTGAACAAGCAGACCCGCATGCTGATGAAGAACGGCAAGCCCGCCGCCAACATGTTCGCGGCCGGCGAGATCATGGCCGGCAATGTGCTCGGCAAGGGCTATGCCGCCGGCATCGGAATGACCATCGGCAGCGTGTTCGGGCGGATCGCAGGCCGGGAAGCGGCGAAGAATGCGCGGAACTAATCCGCGCCTGCAACGACAGGGAGGAGCCATGTCACGCTTTACAACTGCCGCGGCTGCGGCCGCTCTGATGGCCGCGGTATCGGCGCAGGCCGCCGAACCGATCGCGCTGCGCGACATGGGCTCGTTCCATGTCGGCGGTCGCCTCGTCGAAATCAGCGGCAAGCCGGTCAGGGAAGTCGTGTTCACCCCGGGCGGCGTGCCGGCGAAGGTCGATCCCAACGGCACCTACCAGGTCGAGCAGATGTATGTGCAGTACTTCCTGCCGGCCAGCGAACACGGCGCCTATCCGCTGCTGATGTGGCATGGCGGCGGGCTGACCGGCGTCACCTGGGAAACCACGCCGGACGGCCGCGAAGGCTGGCTGAACTATTTCCTGCGCAAGGGCTGGAGCGTCTACAATTCCGACGCGGTCGAGCGCGGCCGCGCCGGCTGGGCGCAATATCCCGACATCTTCAAGGGCGAGCCGGTGTTCCTGACCACCGCCGATCCGTTTCTGCGCTTTCGCATCGGCGACGGCCCGAACTCCTACGATCCCGATCCCGCGAAACGAAAGTTGATGCCGGGCAGCCAGTTTCCGAACGAAGGCTACGAAAATTTCGTCAAGCAGAACGTGCCGCGCTGGACCACCAATGACGACGCAACGATCGCGGCCTATCTTGCCGAGATCGATCGCGTCGGCCCCTGCATCATCATGGTCCACAGCCAGGCCGGCAGTTTCGGCTTCAAGGTCGCGCAGGCGCGGCCCGACAAGGTCAAGGCGCTGATCGCGGTGGAACCGGCCGGCGTCGGCGATCCCGCTCGCGTGGATACGCTGAAGAACATTCCGACGCTGATCATCTATGGCGATTACATCGAACGCGATTCGCGCTGGCCCAAGATGCGCGCCACCGGCATCGCATTTGCGGAGGGCATCAAGGCCGCCGGCGGCAGCGTCGATGTCGTCGACCTGCCGCAGGCCGGTATCAAGGGAAATTCACACATGATCATGATGGACAAGAACAACGCCGAGGTCGCCGGCCTGATCCAGAAATGGCTGGAAGGCAAAGGCCTGACGAAATAGCCGGCGTTTTCGGGCGAAGTGGATCCCGGGTCGCGTCAGGAAACGCATCAAGCAAAGAGAAAACAGCGCAGCATGCACGGAACCAGAATCTTGGAGGAAGCCGACCGCCTGATGACGGTCTGCAATTCCTGCCGCTACTGCGAGGGGCTGTGCGCGGTCTTTCCGGCGATGGAGATGCGCCGCTCATTTTCCGACGGCGACCTCAATTATCTCGCCAATCTGTGCCACGCCTGCGGGGCCTGTTACACCGACTGTCAGTTCTCGCCGCCGCACGAATTCAACGTCAATGTGCCGAAGACGTTGGCCGTTGCGCGCGCCGAATCCTGGGCCGCCTATGCCTGGCCGCGCGCCTTTTCCGGCCTGTTCGCGCGCAATGGCGTTGCCATCAGCATCATCACCGCTTTGAGCGTCGCCGCTTTCATTTTCGGCTTTGCAGCCTTGACCGACCGCCAGGTGCTGGTCGGCGTCCACACCGGGCCGGGCGCATTTTACGCGCTGATGCCGCACAACACGATGGCGGCATTGTTCGGCGTGGCTTTCCTTTATGCGATCGTCGCGCTGACGATGGGCGTGCGCGCCTTCTGGCGCGATATCGGCGAGCCGATCGGCATGAGCGCCGACCCAGGCTCGCTCTGGCAGGCGATCAAGGACGCCGGGCAATTGCGCTATCTCGATGGCGGCGGCGTCGGTTGCTTCAACGAGGATGAGCGCCCGACCGATCACCGCAAGATCTATCACCACCTGACGTTCTACGGCTTCCTGCTGTGCTTCGCGGCCACTTCGGTGGCGACGCTGTATCATTATTTTCTTGGGCGCGAAGCGCCTTACCCGTGGTGGGACCTGCCGGTGATCCTCGGCACGCTCGGCGGCATCGGGCTCCTGATCGGGCCCGCGGGACTGCTGGCGGAGAAATTCAAGCGCGATCCGGCGCTGGTCGACGAAAAGCGCACCGGCATGGATTTCGCCTTCATCGTCATGTTGTTTCTGACCAGTCTGACCGGCATCGCGCTGCTTGTGTGGCGCGACACCGCGGCGATGGGGCCCTTGCTGGCGCTGCATCTCGGCGTGGTGTTCGCGCTGTTCATCACGATGCCTTATGGCAAGTTCGTACACGGCCTCTACCGCTATGTCGCGCTGGTCCGTTACGCGAGAGAGCGGCGGATGATGGGGCATACCTGATTTAAGCCAACGCCGTCATTCCCAGATGCGGCAAACGTATCAATCGTATGCTAAAAAGGCCACGAACTCCGCGCCAGGGAGAGTTTCATGCTTCGGACCGGAATAGCTGTTGCCGCAACCACCTTGATTTTGGCCGGCACGGCGCTCGCACAGCAGCCGACGGCGACGCCGCCAGCTCCTCCCGATTTCTCCAAGGTCGAGATCAAGACCACCGACCTCGGCGACAACATGTATATGCTGGAGGGCCAAGGCGGAAACATCACGGTGGCGGTCGCAAAGGACGGGATCATCATGGTTGACGGCCAGTACGCAGCCCTGCATGACAAGATCAAGGCCGCCATTGCCACGGTCTCGAACCAGCCGATCAGATATCTCATCAACACGCATTTTCACGGCGATCATGTCGGTGGCAACGAGCCCTTCGGCAAGGACGGCGCCACGACCATCTCCGAGATCAACGTCAAGAACCGGCTCGAGGCCGGGACGACCAACGGCCTCACGGGGGTCAAGACGCCCCCTGCGCCGCTGGCCGCGCTGCCGTCGAAGACCTATAGCGGAGCTTTTCATATCAGGCTCCGGGGCCGCGTCGCCGACCTCAAGCATATCGAGCATGCGCATACCGACGGCGACACCTATGTCTGGTTCAAGACCGCCAACGTGCTGTCGACCGGCGATACCTTCACCAACGGCCGCTATCCCAATATCGATTTCGCCAATGGCGGCAACATCAAGGGGATGATCGCGGCGGCCGACGCTTATCTCAAGCTGACCAATGCCGGGACCCGAATCGTTCCGGGTCATGGCCCGCTCACCGACAAGGCCGTACTGACGGAATACCGCGCGATGCTGGTCACCGCGCGCGACCGCATGGCGAAACTGGTCAAGGACGGCAAGAGCGAGGATGACGTGGTGGCGGCGAAGCCCTTCGCCGATCTCGACGCGAAGTGGGCGCCGACCGAACTCGCCAGCAAGAACTTTATCCGCGTGGTCTACCACTCGCTTGCCGACAGTCAGGACCAGAAGCCGCTGTTGAAACGAATCCTGCGCAGGAGTTGAGTGCCATGAAGGACCTCGTGGCGATCGCCGAGAAGGTCGCCGTCAAATTGGTCGCGCGGAAACAGACCATCGCGGTGGCCGAATCCTCGACCGGCGGCCTCATCTCCGCAAGCCTGCTCGCGGTGCCCGGCGCGTCCGCCTATTTCCTGGGCTCGGCGGTGGTCTATACCCGCGACGCGCGCCGGATCCTCGCGGACATTCCCGATGAGGCGATGCAAGGAATCCGGTCGGCCTCGGAGCCCTACGCCAAATTGCTCGCGAGCCAGATCCGCCGCCGCTTCTCGACCGATTGGGGCCTGTCGGAGACCGGCGCCACGGGGCCGACCGGCAACCGTTACGGCGACGCCGCCGGCCACAGCTGCATGGCGGTGGCGGGTGAAGTGGCATCTGCGATGACGCTCGAGACCGGCAGCACTGACCGGCTCGGCAACATGCATGTGTTCGCGGCGGCGGCGCTTGATCTGCTGCTGCAGAATTTATCGCGGTAGCAATGCATGGTTTGTCGTCCCTGCGAAAGCGGGGACCCATACGCCGTGTCGTTTGTTTTTGAGAGACGGTGTCGGACCGCTTAAGCGCAGCCACTCAGGTCTGTGGTTATGGGTCCCTGCTTTCGCAGGGACGACAAAGGAGAGAGCCCGTCACTTCTCCCTGAACGAGCGCATCAGCTGATCGCTCAGCGGCTTGATCAGGTAGGACAGCAGGGTGCGTTCGCCGGTCTGCACAAAGGCCTCCACCGGCATGCCCGGGATCAATTTGACCTCGCCGAGACGGGCGACCTCTTCCGGCGGCATCGAGACACGGATCGTGTAATAGGATTGCCCGGTGCGCTGATCGGTGGTGACGTCGGGCGAAACGCGGGTGACGACGCCGTTCAATTCCGGCGTGGTGCGCTGGTTGAACGCCGACAAACGCAGCAGGGTCTTCTGGCCGATCTGCAGCTTGTCGATATCCTGCGGATTGACCTTGGCTTCGACCTGAAGATCGTCACTTTGCGGAACGATCATCATGATGGCGTCGCCGGCCGTGATCACCCCGCCCACGGTATGCACCGTGGATTGCAGCACCATGCCGTTCTGCGGGGCGCGGATGTCGGTCCGCCGCAACTGGTCTTCCGCCGTGACCTTGCGTTCGACGAATTCGCCGATCTTGTCGTTGGTCTCGCGCAGGTCCTTGGAAACGTCGCTGACCAGATCCTTGTCGACCTGGATGATCTGCAGTTCGGTTTCGGTAATCTTGCCCTTGGCCTGCGCCTTCGACGCGATGTATTGCGCCCGCTCGCCGGCGAGCCGGGCGGCATCGCGTTCCAGCGTGGTGAGCCGCGTCATTTGCACCAGATGCTTGTCGTAAAGATCGCGAACCCCGACCAGTTCCTTCTCCACCAGCGCGATTTCCTGGTCTTTCGCCTTCTCCTGCGCGGTGAGGCCGGCGATCTCCTCGTTGAGCTGGGTGACGCGTTCGCGCAATTGCGCCTTTTGCCCGATCCTGCCATTGACGCGCACGTCGAACAGCTTGGTCTCGCTCGCCATGACGTTCTTGACGTCTGGGTCGTCGGCGCGGTCGAGCAGCATCCTGGGAAACTGAATCTTGTCGAGGCCGCGCTGTTCGGCCTCCAGTCTTGCGGCCCGCGCCCACAGCCCATCGAGGTTCTTGGTGACGATCGCGAGACTCGCCTTGGTGACGGTGTCGTCGAGCCGCACCACCACATCGCCGGCCTTGACGAGATCACCGTCCCGCGCCAGCACTTCGCCGACGACGCCGCCGGTCGGGTGCTGCACCTTCTTGACATTGGATTCGACCACGACCGATCCCGGCGCGATCAACGCGCCGGAGATTTGCGCCGTCGACGCCCAGCCGCCGAGCCCGCCGGCAAGAACGACGACCACGGCCAGCCCGATGATCAAATGCAGCCGGATCGACTGGCGCGCGCCCTGCATCTCGCTGCCCGTCATGATTTGGCAACTCCGCCTTCGGAGACGATCTTGATTGGAGAAGGCGGCGCGACCCGCTGTTGCAACACCTGCCCCAGCACGGTTTCCTTCGGCCCGAAGGCCTGCATGCGGCCGTCCTTCAGGACCAGAAGCTGATCGACCGCCTCGATCCCGATCGGCCGGTGCGCCACCACCACCACGATGGCGCCGCGCTCGCGCGCGGCGCGGACGGCCCGCGTCAACGCCTCGTCGCCTTCGGTATCGAGATTGGAATTCGGCTCGTCAAGAACGATCAGGAAGGGTTCGCCATAGAGCGCCCTCGCCAGGGCCACGCGCTGCGCCTGCCCCGCGGAAAGCGAGGTACCCTGCTCGCCGATCTGGGTGTCGTAGCCGTCGCGCATCTTGATGATCATTTCATGGACGCCGGCTTCCTTGGCGGCCGCGATAATGCTCTGTGAAGTGGCTTCGGAATCAAAACGGCAGATATTCTGCGCGACCGAGCCCGCGAACAATTCGACGTCCTGCGGCAGATAGCCGATGTGGCGGCCGAGCACATCCGACGACCACTGATCGAGTGCTGCGCCATCGAGCCGCACTTTTCCGCGCGCCGGCAGCCAGACCCCGACCAGCGCGCGCACCAGCGAGGACTTGCCGGATCCGCTCGGCCCGATGACGCCGAGGCCGCTTCCGGCGGAAAGCGTGAACGTGACGTCCTGGACGATGACCCTCTGATCACCGGGCGGGACGATGCTGACCGCCTCGACCGCGAGGCGGCTCGACGGGTTTTGCAGCAAGGTCGGCACGGCGCGGGCGGGCAAGGATTCGAGCAGGCGGTTAAGGCGGTGCCAGCTCTGGCGCGCGGCAACAAAACCCTTCCAGTGCGCGATCGCCAGATCGACCGGCGCCAGCGCCCGCGCGCTCAGGATCGATCCCGCGATGATGATGCCGGCGGTCGCTTCCTGGTGGATCACCAGATAGGCGCCGACGGCGAGCACCGCCGATTGCAGCATCATGCGCATCACCTTGGCGGCGGCGCCGAGACCCCCGGCGACGTCGCTGGCGCGCTGGTTGCCCTCGAGATAATGCTGGTTGGCCTGGCTCCAGCGCTTGTTGAGGCGTCCGGCCATTCCCATCGCGACCAGCACTTCGGCGTTTCGCCGGCTGGTGGCGGCCAGATCGTTGCGACGCGCCGCCAGACCCATGGCCTCACGCGCCGGCGTGCGCGACAGGAACTCGGTCAGGACGGTGAGGGTCACCAGGATCACCGCGCCCACCAGCGCCGTCACGCCGATCAGGACATGGAAGGCAAAACAGATCGCCAGATAAAACGGCAGCCAGGGCAGATCGAAGGAAAGCGCCCGGCCCCATGCTGCCGAGGAATGAACGAACATTGTCCAGATCGCGCAGCGGCTGAAGACCCTCATTGCGTCCGCCCACGATCAGCGGCAGCCGCACCACGGTATCGAATACCCGGGCGTTAAGGGCCTCATCCAGCGAGGTTCCGATCCGGCCGAGGATTCGTCCCCGGATCAGGTCGAGAACGCCCTGAGCGACGTACAATCCGCAGGCGAGAATGATCAAACCGACAAGGGTCGGGACGCTCCGGCTCGGAAGCACCCCGTCGTAGACCTCCAGCATGAACAACGACCCGGTCAGATAGAGCAGGTTGATCATGCAACTCATGACGCCGACGCCGATGAACGCGTTGCGGCAGGCGCGCAGCGCTTCACCGAGTTCGGAACGCCGGACACCGGGCGCGGTTGCCATCTATCCTGATCTCTTCACGAGGGGTCGCAGCCCCGATTCAAAAAACCGGTGTGCCACAACATTATTACCGATTCCTGCCGCCAGCGTCCATTGAAGTCATTAACCTAAACGCCGACGGGGCCCCCGCCACATCGCTTCCGGGGGACATTCCGGGCGAACGCCCTCGCGGTTGCCCCGCCGGAACCCATCAAGCAACGCGGCAGACCGCGGTGGCTCGGTCACGAGCGGCCTTTGGCCGGGGCCGTATGCCCCCGGCCATCGGCAGACGGAACTTAAGCGGTCACCAATACTTGTACTGCCACCTTCCCCAATAGCTCAGGAGATATCATGATCCGCCGCTTTCTCGGAATTGCTGTTCTTGCCACGGCGATGGCCCTGCCCGTCGTGACCCACGCCCAGGGGGTCCCCGGCGGAGTCGAGCGCGGCTCGCGAGACGGTGAGCGGGCAGCCGGCCCAATCGGTGCCGTGGTCGGCGGGGTCATTGGCGGTGTGGTCGGCGGTGTAGGCGGGGTTCTCGGCGTCGACGAGCGTCCGCGCTTTCGCAGTTACGTGGTCGAACAGCGCCGGCCTTCCTATCAATATCGTGAGGATGTCCGGATCGGCGCAGTGCTGCCGGAAGAAGGCGTTTCCTATTACGATGTGCCGCCGGAATATGGCGTTCGGGATTACCGCTACACGGTCGTGAACGGCCGCACGGTCCTGGTTGATCCGCGCACCCGTCGGATTGTCGAAGTCATCGAGTAAAGCGACCACAGCGTCGGTCGGATTGAGGGGGGCCGTCCGTGAGGATGGCCCCCTTTGCTTTCATCACCGGAGGCTCGAAAAATATCGCGCCGAACCGAATGATCACCGCGACGTCAAATCGGCCGCCGCCTCGAACCAGCCGCACGATCACCAGCAGCAGGATGGCACCGATCGCCGAGTAGATGATCTCGCGCACAAGGTGACCGACAG